>NZ_JAKGCY010000061.1:0-1116 GCF_021852965.1 Vibrio floridensis
CTCGCGCTTGCCCGAGAATTGATTGAGGCAATTCTCAGAGTTTTTAGCGCCAAAGAATAAGTGTCCGGAAAACAGCGTCCACTGGAGTCGACTTGCCGAAAAACTCGAAACAAACAAGCCTAGGGAACAAAGAAAAACCATAAACCGCTGATTTTACGTGATTAAGCATAACGCTGCGTTAAGGGGTGAATGCCGCCTAAATCAGCTTTCCGCAGACCACTTTCACCACCAAAAAACCCCGCATACCAAAAATGCCACGCGGCATGAATCCCTCTTAAACGCCTTGTTAGGTACACTATACCTCCAAGCCCTCGTATAGGTTAGCAAATTTGGAATACAAATCAGCTAGCTCTTTATTATTTGCTAATTCACTTTCGATAAACAGATGATCAAAACGTAATCGTTGTGGGGTAAATGGAGAATCAGATAGAGCATTATCTACGAAAGGAGTAATCTGTTCGAGTGACTCAGCAGATGCCGGAAACTCAAATTTTGCTTCCGATATAAGAATTTTAAGATCTGTGGCTACTTGCACAATATTATCGTTTTTCACACTTCTATCCATGTATACCTAACGCTGCGTTAAGGGGTGCAGGCCCGCAATACAATGTTTCTGCATTACGCCTTAATCACGAAACTTAACGCAAACTAAAAAAGCCACGCGGGCCAAATCCCACTTTAATGCCTTGTTATGATTACGGTTTAAGAAAACCTACATGACAAAGAACCACCGATTTTACGGCATTGCTCAAAACCATTACCAAGTTTTTAAGCCAACTTGGCCGACAAATGCGATCAACTTAAAGCTCGTGATTTTGCTAATCCCAACCCATCCAATCACAGCGCCTTTGAGCCAACGAAACCTTCAACTCGTATTTCCACAATTCTGTAATGAAGCAACCCACGAACTTAGTTTGCGCGGTGCTGACTGTGGTAAAGAATTTTGGGCAGTTGAACTCAAATTGCTGAAAATCGATAAAGCAAAAAGCGAGAGACATCCCCAGTCTTTTCCTCAAGATAGCCCTTTGCTTTTGTCAACATAACGCTGCGTTAAGGGGTGAGTGCCGCCTAAACCAACCTTCAGCAGACCACTTTCACCACCAAAATTCATCGCAT
>NZ_JAKGCY010000007.1:0-213530 GCF_021852965.1 Vibrio floridensis
ATCTCTAACCGCTTGAACGTACAAAGTCGCGGTCTAGACGTTGCGGTACGTAACGCCAACGACGGTATCTCAATCGCACAAACCGCAGAAGGTGCGATGAACGAGACCACCAACATCCTACAACGTATGCGTGACCTATCTCTACAATCAGCGAACGGCTCAAACTCAAAATCAGAGCGCGTGGCGATTCAAGAAGAAGTGACAGCATTGAACGACGAGCTAAACCGTATCGCAGAAACGACGTCTTTTGGTGGTAACAAACTGCTCAACGGTACTTACGGCACGAAAGCAATGCAAATTGGTGCGGATAACGGTGAAGCGGTCATGCTGTCACTCAAAGACATGCGCTCTGACAACGTGATGATGGGCGGCGTGAGCTACCAAGCTGAAGAAGGCAAAGACAAGAACTGGAATGTGGCCGCAGGCGACAACGACTTGACGATTGCACTGACAGACAGCTTTGGTAACGAGCAAGAGATCGAAATCAACGCGAAAGCGGGTGATGACATCGAAGAGCTAGCGACGTACATCAACGGTCAAACTGACCTTGTAAAAGCGTCAGTGGGTGAAGGCGGCAAGCTACAGATCTTTGCTGGTAACAACAAAGTTCAAGGTGAAATTGCTTTCTCAGGTAGCCTAGCTGGTGAACTTGGCCTAGGCGAAGGCAAAAACGTCACGGTAGACACGATTGACGTAACAACCGTACAAGGTGCGCAAGAGTCGGTAGCGATTGTGGATGCGGCACTGAAATACGTAGACAGCCACCGTGCAGAGCTGGGTGCATTCCAGAACCGTTTCAACCATGCAATCAGCAACTTGGACAACATCAACGAGAACGTGAACGCGTCGAAGAGCCGAATCAAAGATACCGACTTCGCGAAAGAAACGACTCAGTTGACCAAGACACAAATTCTATCGCAAGCATCAAGTTCAATTCTTGCGCAAGCGAAACAAGCGCCAAACTCAGCGCTAAGTCTACTAGGCTAATCGCCTTAACCAGACAGAAACCTCATTGGCTCGTGGTGAGAGATGAGCGAGTAAAGCCTGACTTCGGTCAGGCTTTTTTTATGCGCTATTATTTAGGGAGAAGTCACACTTTTTAACCCAACCAAAGAAATATTCAAAAAAACGAAAAATTCTCCTAAAGGTATTCTTTTGGTGGCCGTTAAAGGACTGAGAGAAATGAGATGTACCAAAGTGAGGTGAGAGACACGATGGTGCATCAGCAAAAGCCTAAGGAGATCATTTATGGCTATCAATGTAAACACTAACGTGTCAGCAATGACCGCACAGCGTTACCTAAACCAGGCCGCTGAAGGTCAACAAAAATCAATGGAGCGTTTGTCTTCGGGCTATAAAATCAATAGCGCGAAAGATGATGCTGCAGGTCTACAAATTTCTAACCGTTTGAACTCGCAAAGCCGTGGTTTAGACATGGCGGTTAAAAATGCCAACGATGGTATCTCTATTGCACAGACTGCTGAAGGTGCAATGACAGAGACTACCAACATCCTACAACGTATGCGTGACCTTGCCTTGCAATCGTCTAACGGTTCGAACTCGCGTTCTGAGCGCGTGGCGATTCAAGAAGAAGTGTCAGCGTTGAACCAAGAACTTAACCGTATCGCAGAGACAACCTCTTTTGGTGGTAACAAACTCCTTAACGGTACGTACGGTTCTCAGTCTTTCCAAATCGGTGCTGACTCTGGTGAAGCTGTGATGCTTTCTATGGGTAACCTTCGTTCAGATACTGATGCGATGGGTGGCATGAGCTACAAATCTGAAGAAGGCGTAGGCGCAGATTGGCGCGTAAGCGACAACACTGACTTCACGATGTCTTATGTGAATAAGCAAGGTGAAGAAAAAGAGATCACAGTCAACGCCAAAGCGGGTGACGATCTTGAAGAACTGGCGACTTACATCAACGGTCAAAACGATGATGTGAAAGCGTCGGTCGGTGAAGGCGGCAAACTGCAGTTATTCGCTTCTAACCAACGTGTAGAAGGTGAAGTGGAATTCGGTGGTGGTCTAGCGTCTGAGTTGAACATCGGTGATGGCACCAAAACCAACGTGAGCAACATTGACGTAACGACGGTAGCGGGCTCTCAAGAAGCCGTATCGATCATTGATGGCGCATTGAAATCGGTAGACAGTGAGCGTGCCTCACTAGGTGCATTCCAAAACCGTTTCAATCATGCAATCAGCAACTTAAGCAACATCAATGAAAACGTAAACGCTTCGAGCAGCCGTATCAAAGATACTGACTACGCGAAAGAAACGACTCAGATGACTAAGACGCAAATTCTGCAGCAGGCGAGTACTTCTATCCTGGCGCAGGCGAAGCAGTCACCATCTGCAGCTCTTAGCTTGTTGGGCTAATACAGCGGCGTGAGCTTAGCTGTACGGTAGTTTACTACTCATAGCTCATAGAGGTGGAAGGGAGATTGTTATGGAAATACCATCCTACACATCGAACATCCAGCCTTACGGCTTGCAAAGTGGCACGAAAGTTGCTTACGAAAGAAGCGGTGGCGTGCCTAGTGTATCAGTCGAAAAAGGCAACCCTTCATCGGAAACGGTGAAAAAGAACGACGTGAATCTAACGGTTGAAGCGGCAGTCAAAATGGCGCAAGCTCGTCAGGAGCTCAACCGAGAAGAGAAACTGAGAATGGTGGAAAAGATGAATGAATTTATCTCTTCCATCAATAAAGGGTTATCTTTTAGAGTAGATGAAGAGTCTGGGAGAGATGTCGTGACGATTTATGAAGCCAAAACAGGTGACATTATTCGTCAGATCCCAGATGAAGATATGCTGGATGTATTTAGACGCTTAGCCGCACAAGCTACCAGTTCTGGTTTGCTGGTAGATAAAGTGTAAGTCGTGATTGAGGTGATTTGATGAGTTTAGGCCCCTTGGGGATGTCTGGTGGCATGGATATCAACTCCATGGTCAGCAAAGTTGTCGATGCAGAGCGCGTACCAAAGCAGCAACGCATTGACAATGAGCGGGCCAGGATTGATAGCAGCATCAGCGCCTATGGTCGACTCAGAGAATCGCTGGATACGATGAAAAATATGATGGCGATCTTTCGTCAGGAGAAGGCTTTCGCGGTGCGAAAAGTCGATACGACTGACGAGAGTGTCGTCTCAGCCACTGCAACTACCGATGCCATTGCAGGTAAATATGCCATCGATGTGTTGCAGCTTGCACAGAGCCACAAGGTTGCGTCGGATGTTTTAGCTGAAGACGCTCAATTTGGCCCCGGCAAGCTGCAGATTTCACTTGGTGATAAATCGTTTGAAGTCGACGTCAGCAAAGACTCTAAGCTGGTTGATGTCGTTAAAGGGATTAACGGAGCAAGTAAAAACCTTGGAGTCCGAGCCTCCATCATCAATGATGTCGAAGGCCCCCGCCTTATCGTCGCCTCGACGGTGTCAGGCAAAGAAAATCAAATCCGAATTCATGTGGATGCGGAACGTGGTGATCCACTCAAAAAACTCGAATACAAAACCCTCGAAGACCGAGTCAAAGCACTCGAGCAAGCTCGCCTTACCGCAGAAGAAGTAATCAACGAAGGCAAACCGGAACAGTCGGCAGAGACGGATGGTGTCCCGTCAGAGGAAGGCGGGGAAGCTCAAGTTGATGCACAAGGTAATCCGATTGACGCTGCATCTGATAGCGGTGATTCTCAACTAACCAGCGATAGCGCTCTGGCAGAAGACGGTTCTCCTGTTGCTGAAGAAGAATCGAACAACAGTTTTGGTACTGCCGCCGCACAAGCCGCTCAGCAAGCATTAGATGAAGCGAGCCAAGCTGCTGGTTTAATGCCAGAAGATAATATTGCGGGGTGGTCAGAAACCGCCTCTGGTACTTTGCTGGATTCATATTATCGTCCAGAGTTGGAGCTTGATGAAGCTGCGATTGAAAAAGCACCAGATATTCCTGGTTGGACGAATACCGCCTCAGGCACATTAACCGATTCCTATGAAACGGTGAAAGAGGCCAAAGCGAAATTTGAAGCCGAACAAGCACGAATTGAACAAGAACTCGCGGAAGAAAAAGCGCAAATTGAGGCAACGCTAGCACAAGAAAAAGCGGCGTTGGATGAAAAAGTGGCCAAAGGTGAGCTCACCGAAGAACAGGCAAAACAAATTCAGCGCGCGAAACTAGAACCTCAGGAGCGTGAGCGCCTAGAGCGTATCGACCAAGCGAATGAACAACTCAAGCAAGCACAAGAGTCTTTTGATACCTATAGCGGCATGACGGAAGTTCAACAAGGGCAAGATGCGATGGTGGTGTTGGATGGTGTTGCTCAGCTATCGAGTAACAACAACATTATCGAAGACGCCATCGAAGGGGTCGATCTCGCGCTCAAAGGGGTCACGCCCAAGAATAAAGCGCCTGCTGAAATAGGTGTTGAGTACGATAGACGAAGAGTTCGCGACGATATTGAAACGTTTGTCGCCGCTTACAATCAGTTTTATCAGACGTCGAAAGCGTTGTCGGGTGTCGATCCTGCAACGGGACAAAAAGGGCCTTTAGCAGGGGACAGTACAGTAAGAAATGCCGACTCTCGTTTAAAGAGTGTTTTCTCGACTCGAATAGAGAAAGCGCCAGAAAACCTAAAATCACTCACAGAATTTGGTATTACCACCACTCGACAAGGTACGTTGGAAATCAACTACGACATGCTTGATCGTCAGTTGAATAACAATTTTAACCGCTTAGAAGAGTTCTTTGGTGGTAATACGGGGTTCGCGAAGCGTGTTGAGGATGCCATTCACGGTATCACCGGGGTGACAGGATCGATACGTACTCGAGAAAAAAGTTTATCAGAGCAAACTTATCGCCTAGTGGATGAGCAGGCGGCATTGGATCGCCGCATGGGCAGCTTAGAGCAGCGCACTCACTCGAAGTTTACTGCCATGCAAGACGCCACCAGCAAAATGCAGGGGCAGTTGGGTGCGTTAATGAACGCATTAGGGTGATAACAAATGGCTTCACTCGAGCAGTTACGTGATCTTGATCAGTTAATTTCTCAAGAATTAGAAAAAAGCGAAATAAATGCTGAAGAATTGGTGCGCTTGGTCGATAACAGGGAACAGTTATTGCAAATCCTTCTGCAGATGTTGGCGCAACAGCCACACTTAAAGCAGGAAGAAGAGTGGCAATTAATGCTCACTCGAACAAAAGCACTATTTGAGCGAATGCAGTCGCAGACCAGTTTAGTTAGCCTTCAACTACAAAAATTGAGGCATGGTCAGCGTTCGCTCCAACAATACAAAAAGTTTACGTAAAAGAGGATTATTATGCGCGGTTCATTACAGGCTTATAAAAAAGTGTCAGTGGATAGCCAACTCAGTGCTGCGTCGCCGCATAAAGTCATTCAGATGCTGATGGCAGGGGCGATTGAGCGTCTGATTCAAGGCAAAGCAGCGATGCAAGCAGGTAACATTCCAGTGAAAGGTGAACGTCTTGGCAAAGCGTTGGACATCATCATTGCATTGCGTAGCTGTCTATCGATGGATGACGGTGGTGATATTGCACGTAACCTCGATCAGCTTTACGAATTCATGATCACGCAGATCTCTGGGGCGAACCACAAAAATGACCCTACAATGATTGATGATGTGATCGACATTATCCGTGAGATCAAATCGGCATGGGATCAAATCCCCAACGAGTACCACAATCTCACCGCGGCTGATATTGGTATGTAATTCGATAACCAATCTTTTAACCGAGCTCACACCTCCTAATTGCTTGGTTGCCTTATTTTTTTATTCAAATAAAATAGAAGCCATTAGTAGCCCTGATGGCTTTTTTGTTGCTGATTTTCCTGTTTTGTCTATCGTTAATTGAGTGTTCTATCACCAATAGAGCACCTTAGTTTCGCATATCAAGGTTTGGCCGCAACACATCATAAAACAAAGGCAATAATCGGTACTTATGCAAAGTTTGGCAAAGCTGCTTGTAATAGAAGACGATGAAGCGAATCGTCTGAACTTACGCAATATACTGGAGTTCGTTGGAGAGAGTTGTGAAGCTCTTCGATCAGATCAGATAGACGGTGTTGACTGGTCTAAAATGTGGTCTGGTGTGATTGTTGGTTTGGTCAACGGTCAAAACGCCGCTCATGTGATGGCGAAGCTCAATGCTGCGCATCATATTCCTTTACTCGTTTTGGGCGATTTTGTCGGTCCAGTAGAGCACTTACCGAATTTGGTAGGAGAACTCGAGTTTCCACTTAATTATCCTCAGTTGAGCGAAGCACTCAGGCATTGTAAAGAGTTTCTTGGCCGTAAAGGCGTCAATGTTTTAGCATCTTCTCGTAAAAATACGCTTTTCCGCAGTTTGGTTGGACAAAGTCTTGGGGTTCAAGAAGTGCGTCATTTGATCGAACAGGTGGCGGTCACGGAAGCCAATGTACTGATTTTAGGTGAGTCCGGTACGGGTAAAGAGGTGGTTGCGCGTAATGTTCATTATCACTCGACACGTCGCAATGGCCCTTTTGTGCCAATCAACTGTGGTGCCATTCCGCCAGATCTGCTCGAAAGTGAGTTGTTTGGCCATGAAAAAGGGGCATTTACCGGTGCGTTAACCACGCGTAAAGGCCGTTTTGAGTTGGCAGAAGGTGGCACCCTTTTCTTGGATGAAATTGGCGACATGCCAATGGCGATGCAGGTCAAGCTACTTCGCGTGCTTCAAGAGCGTTGCTTTGAGCGTGTCGGTGGCAACACCACGATTAAAGCCAATGTTCGCATTATTGCGGCCACACATCGCAATTTGGAAACCATGATCGACGACGAAAAGTTCCGCGAAGACCTTTTTTATCGTCTCAATGTTTTTCCGATTGAGATGCCAGCGCTGAAAGAGCGCAAAGAGGACATTCCACTGTTACTTCAAGAGTTAATGACTCGTCTACAAGCCGAAGGTGGACAACCGATTTGTTTCACTCCTCGCGCGATAAACTCTTTAATGGAACATGACTGGCCCGGTAATGTGCGTGAGTTGGCAAACCTCGTTGAGCGGATGGTGATTCTCTATCCAAATAGTTTGGTGGATGTTAATCATTTGCCGACCAAATATCGTTACAGTGATATCCCAGAGTTCCAGCCAGAAACGTCTTCTTTTAACTCGATTGAAGACCAAGAACGTGATGTGCTGGAAGATATTTTTTCAGAGAGTTTTGATCTTTCGGTAAAAAATCCCTTTGATGACCATTTTGATGCGCCTCAGTCTTTGCCACCAGAAGGCGTAAACCTCAAAGAGCTGTTGGCTGATCTTGAAGTTAATATGATTAACCAAGCGCTGGAAGCACAAGGTGGTGTGGTGGCTCGTGCCGCTGATATGTTGGGAATGCGCCGCACCACATTGGTTGAGAAAATGCGTAAATACAATATGCAACGTTAGAAAATAATTTCAGCGTCAACTTATTGTCAATTACCTAAAATATTGATAATAAACAAAAATAGCCTGGCATGCATTTTGCGTGTTAGGCTATTCTAGTATTTGAGGCGAGATTTCGACAGCGCATGGATAATTTAACCAATCAATCCCACTTAGACTCGGTAGAAAGTCAGGTAGAACGTTACAAGCAAGTGCTTGATGTGATGCCTGCGGGAGTGATTTTGCTTGATACTCAAGGGGTGGTGCGAGAAGCCAATCCAGAAGCGCATCGAATTCTAGAAGTGCCCTTGGTGAACGAGCGCTGGTTTTCGGTGATCCAAGCTGCGTTCGATCCGCGTGAAGATGATGGTCATGAAGTGTCTCTGCGTAATGGTCGAAAAGTACGCTTAGCCATTTCTGCTTCTGCGACAGGTCAACTCATTTTGATCACCGACCTGACCGAGACGCGCTTGTTGCAATCTCGTGTGAGTGATTTACAGCGGTTATCTTCGTTAGGACGCATGGTCGCGTCTTTGGCGCATCAAGTTCGAACCCCGCTCTCTAGTGCGATGCTTTACGCCTCAAACCTTTCTGCTCCTAACCTGCCTAATACAACGCGAGAGCGCTTTCAATCAAAGCTGATGGACCGCCTGCAGGATTTGGAAAAGCAAGTCAATGACATGCTGCTGTTCGCAAAAGGTGGTGATAACAAGGTGATCAAACCGTTCACTATTTCGCAATTGGTGGGTGAATATCAGCCAATGGTGGAAACGGCCTTAAAGAGTAATTTGATTGATTACTGCCAAGAAGTAGAAGAAGAACAGACCGTTATTTTGGGCAACGCCAACGCAATCGCCTCTGCCCTGAGTAACTTAGTGATGAATGCGATCCAAATTGCCGGAAAAGAAGCGCAAATTGATGTTTTCTTTCGCCCAGTCAATGGTGAACTGCGTATTTCCGTGCAAGATAGTGGTCCTGGGGTGCCAAAAGAATTGCAGAACAAGATCATGGAACCCTTTTTTACGACACGCTCACAAGGTACTGGCTTAGGTCTGGCTGTGGTACAAATGGTCTGTCGCGCTCATGAAGGGCGACTAGAATTATTATCGGAAGAGGGAGACGGTGCTTGCTTCACTATGTGTATCCCTCTGGAAAGAACTCAGTCTGCTGCGGCAGAATGAGCGCGTAACAACACTGGAGAATTGAAATGGCTCAAAGCAAAGTGTTAATCGTAGAAGACGATGAAGGTCTACGCGAAGCGCTAGTCGATACATTGGCATTAGCAGGTTATGAATGGCTAGAAGCGGATTGCGCAGAAGATGCTTTGGTGAAGTTAAAAGCAAACCCGGTGGATATCGTTGTTTCTGACGTACAGATGGCGGGCATGGGGGGCATAGCACTGCTGCGTAGCATCAAACAAAACTGGCCCAATTTACCCGTGTTGTTGATGACCGCTTACGCCAACATCGAAGACGCCGTGTCGGCGATGAAAGAAGGAGCCATCGACTACATGGCTAAGCCTTTTGCGCCAGAAGTCTTGCTCAATATGGTCAGCCGTTACGCTCCGGTCAAATCAGACGATAACGGTGATGCGGTGGTCGCTGATGAAAAAAGCCTAAGGCTATTGGCGTTGGCAGATAAAGTCGCGCGCACCGATGCTAATGTGATGGTGCTTGGCCCGAGTGGTTCGGGCAAAGAAGTGCTATCACGTTACATTCACAATGCTTCTCCGCGCAAAGACGGACCTTTCATTGCCATTAACTGTGCCGCCATTCCAGACAATATGTTGGAAGCAACGCTATTTGGTTATGAGAAAGGCGCGTTTACCGGGGCAGTTCAAGCTTGCCCGGGTAAATTTGAACAAGCGCAAGGTGGTACCATTTTGCTTGATGAAATCAGCGAAATGGATTTGAACCTACAAGCGAAACTATTGCGTGTTTTGCAAGAGCGTGAAGTAGAGCGCTTGGGTAGTCGTAAAAGCATTAAGCTTGATGTTCGCGTATTGGCCACCAGTAACCGTGACTTAAAGCAGTATGTGGCTGCTGGTAACTTCCGTGAAGACTTGTACTATCGTTTGAATGTTTTCCCAATTACTTGGCCATCACTGTGTGATCGCAAAGGTGATATCACCCCGCTAGCGAAACACCTCGCTGAGCGCCACTGCATTAAGCAGGGGATTCCAGTGCCTCATTTCTCACCAAGCGCGTTGGAAAAATTGTTGCAATACGCTTGGCCTGGCAACGTACGTGAGTTAGACAACGTAGTGCAGCGAGCGCTGATTTTAAGTGAAAACAGCCATATCTCCCATGAGCACATTTTGCTTGAAGGTGTCGATTGGCAAGATGCGGATAGCTTGCAATCAGTGGTTCAGCAACACGATTATGTTGCACCCGATGTCAAGCCGGTTGCAGAAGTAGGCTCGGAACCCGACGCTATGATTCGTGGCCTTTCTGCTGGAGATAGCTTAGGCAGTGAGCTGCGTGATCAAGAGTACGCTATTATTTTGGAAACGCTGATCGAATGCCAAGGTCGTCGTAAAGAGATGGCGGATAAACTGGGCATTAGTCCAAGAACCTTGCGTTATAAACTGGCTAAGATGCGCGATGCTGGTATCGAGATCCCGGGATAAGCTTTGGGGTCTTGGTCAGTTTGCCGGAGTCAGGTAAACTGGCCAGCCATTATTAGCAATATGGCATGTTAATTGCTGTGTCAATTATACAGCAAGGCAGTTAGTCAAACTTTTGGCTTAGAGGTAACGATGAGAATTGATGGATTAAACGGCGAAATGCGCGCCATGATGCTTGAAGCAACCAATGCGACGGCACCTGCAACCGGAGCCAAAGTCAGTGCCGATTTTAGCGCACTGCTGAATCAAGCCATCAATAACGTTAACTCACTGCAAAAGACCTCTGGCGATTTGCAAACGCGTTTTGACCGCGGCGATGCGGACGTGTCTCTATCAGATGTGATGATTGCCAGAAACAAATCCAGCGTTGCATTTGAAGCCACGGTACAGGTTAGGAATAAACTGGTCGAGGCATACAAAGACCTTATGAACATGCCAGTCTAACGTAGGTAGTAAACTGTGGCTGAACAAAATAAATCAACCGATCTCGCACTGACAGATGATGGCTCAAGTAAAGCATTAGCCATGCATTCTGACATGGACATGGATGGCCAAAATCCGGATTTGGATGAACGTAGCTCATCTAAATTCGATATGGCGGTAGGTGATTTAGACTTATTGCGACAGGTGGTGCTTGTCCTATCGATTTCGATCTGTGTCGCCTTGATCGTGATGCTCTTTTTCTGGGTTAAAGAACCAGAGATGCGTCCTCTCGGCGTGTTTGAAACCGAAGAACTGATTCCAGTTCTTGATCATCTCGATCAGCAAAAAATCAACTACAAGTTAGATGGCAACACCATTCTGGTCGAAACCAGCGAGTTCAATTCCATCAAGTTGGACATGGTACGCTCTGGCCTGAATCAAAGCACTCAAGCAGGCGATGATATCTTACTGCAAGATATGGGGTTCGGTGTTTCTCAGCGCTTAGAACAAGAACGTTTGAAGCTCAGCCGTGAAAGACAGTTGGCCAAAGCGATAGAAGAAATGAAGCAAGTGCGCAAAGCCAAAGTGCTTCTCGCGTTACCAAAACAGAGTGTGTTTGTACGTCACAACCAAGAAGCGTCTGCTTCGGTTTTCCTAACGCTGGCTTCAGGTGCCAATCTCAAGCAACAAGAAGTGGATTCGATTGTCGATATGGTGGCCAGTGCGGTTCCAGGGATGAAGACCTCGCGTGTGACCGTCACTGATCAACATGGCCGCTTGCTCAATTCTGGCTCTCAGGACCCCGTTTCAGCCGCTCGCCGTAAAGAGCAAGAGTTGGAGCGCAATCAAGAACAAGCGCTGCGTGAAAAAATCGACTCTGTGTTGATCCCGATTTTGGGCTTCGGTAACTATACTGCCCAAGTCGATATCGAGATGGATTTTAGTGCGGTTGAGCAAACGCGTAAGCAGTTTGACCCTAACACTCCAGCGACCCGAAGCGAATACGCACTTGAAGATTACAACAATGGCAATATGGTGGCAGGGGTCCCCGGCGCGCTGAGTAATCAACCACCCGCCGATGCGTCAATTCCACAAGATGTTGCCCAAATGAAAGATGGTTCGGTGCTCGGTCAAGGGTCGGTGCGCAAAGAGTCAACACGTAACTTTGAGCTAGATACCACCATCAGCCACGAACGTAAGCAGACTGGAGTGATAAACCGTCAAACTGTCGCGGTCGCCATTAAAGATCGCGCCACCATCAATCCTGATACAGGTGATGTGACGTATACACCTCGCAGCGAGGCGGAAATTAACGCGATTCGCCAAGTGCTTGTCGGTACCGTCGGCTTTAGTGAAAATCGCGGTGACTTGCTCAACGTATTAAGTATGCCCTTTGCTGAGCCAGAGCAAGAGCAGTTGGCGGATGTGCCGATTTGGGAGCATCCGAATTTCAATGATTGGATTCGTTGGTTTGCGAGTGCATTGGTCATCATCGTTGTGGTTCTTGTACTCATCCGTCCTGCAATGAAGAAACTGCTCAACCCTGCGGGTGACGACGATGACGAAATGTACGGGCCAGATGGCTTACCGATAGGTGCCGATGGTGAAACCAGCCTAATCGGTAGCGACATTGATGCAGGTGAGCTGTTTGAGTTTGGCTCTAGTATCGATCTCCCTAACCTTCACAAGGACGAAGATGTGCTGAAAGCGGTTCGTGCCCTCGTGGCAAATGAACCTGAACTGGCAGCACAAGTGGTCAAAAACTGGATGATAAATGGCTAACGAAATTGTAAATGGGAACGAAGACGGCTCGATGGATACACCAGAAATAGATATCAGCTCGATATCAGGTGAAGAAAAAGCAGCAATTTTGCTGCTAAGTTTAAACGAACAAGACGCCGCCGGCATTATCCGTCACTTAGAGCCAAAGCAGGTTCAGCGCGTGGGTAGTGCGATGGCGCGTGCCAAAGACCTTAGCCAAGACAAAGTCTCGGCAGTGCACCGTGCTTTCTTGGAAGACATTCAGAAGTACACCAACATCGGTATGGGCAGTGAAGACTTCATGCGTAATACCTTGATCGCGGCACTGGGTGCTGATAAAGCCAATAACTTGGTGGATCAGATCCTATTGGGTACGGGTTCGAAAGGTCTCGATTCGTTGAAATGGATGGACCCACGACAAGTGGCGAGCATCATTGTTAACGAACACCCACAAATTCAAACCATTGTATTGTCTTACTTAGAGGCGGATCAGTCTGCCGAGATCATCGCGCAATTCCCAGAGCGTGTACGTCTTGACTTGATGATGCGTATCGCCAACCTTGAGGAAGTTCAACCTTCAGCACTGGCTGAGTTGAACGAAATCATGGAGAAACAGTTTGCCGGCCAAGCGGGCGCGCAAGCAGCGAAAATTGGCGGCCTGAAGGCAGCAGCAGAAATCATGAACTACCTCGACAACAACGTCGAAGGTCTGTTGATGGAGCAGATTCGCGACCAAGACGAAGATTTGGCGACGCAAATCCAAGATCTCATGTTCGTATTCGAGAACCTTATCGAAGTGGACGATCAAGGTATCCAGAAATTGCTGCGTGACGTTCCACAAGATGTATTGCAGAAAGCCCTTAAAGGCGCCGATGATGGTCTTCGTGAGAAGATCTTCAAGAACATGTCGAAACGTGCCGCTGAGATGATGAAAGACGACATCGAAGCGATGCCACCAGTACGTGTTGCCGATGTGGAAGCGGCACAGAAAGAAATTCTGGCCATTGCCCGTCGCTTGGCTGACAGCGGAGAAATCATGCTGTCCGGTGGCGCAGACGAATTCTTGTAATAACAGACAAGCCCCGAGTTGGGGCTTTGTTTCCTTAAGAACAATGAAAACTCAATGACTGAGTTTTACATGTGACCATTCAGAGGTAACCGATCCATGGCTAACGAGAGAAAACGTGGTTTTATCCGCCCTGGTGAAGACGATGCCGTTCCACAACCTCAGCGTTGGGGATTGCCTGATTACGGCTCTGAGGTGAATAAGAAAGCCAAAGAGACGGCCTTTAACTACGATCCTGGCTGGATGCCGGATTTCGAACAACCGGAAGAAGAAGCTGTCCTTGAGTTAACCGAAGAGCAAATCGAACTGATTAAGCAAGGCGCTTATCAGGAAGGTTTGTTCCAAGGTCAAGAAGCGGGCTTTAAACAAGGTTTTGATAAAGGCAAAGAAGAAGGTTTTCAAGCCGGTCATGAAGAAGGCCTTGAGCAGGGCAAAAATGAAGGCATTGAGGCTGGAGAAGAACACATCAAGCAGCAGGTCGATACCTTTATTAATCTCGCTAACCAGTTTGCCCAGCCGTTAGAACTGATGAACAACCAAGTGGAAAAACAACTGGTGGATATGGTGTTGTGCTTGGTTAAAGAAGTGGTGCATGTCGAGGTGCAAACCAACCCGCAAGTGATCTTAGACACCGTGAAAGCCTCTGTTGAAAGTCTGCCTATTGCTGGGCATCCCATTACGCTGCGCCTCAATCCCGAAGATGTCGACATCATCCGCTCTGCTTATGGTGAGGATGATCTCAACTTCCGCAACTGGACCTTACTCAGTGAACCAGCCCTGAACCGTGGCGATGTACAAATCGAAGCGGGTGAGTCCAGCGTGAGCTACCGTATGGAAGAGCGCATCAAGCAAGTGATACAGAATTTCTGTGGTAAGAATCGTCACCACGGAGGTGAATGATGATCGCGCTAGCAGAGAGACTCAAAAGCTACAGAGTACAAGGCTTGGGCAGCCGTCCAGTCGCCTCAGGCAAACTGGTGCGTGTTGTCGGTTTGACGCTGGAAGCGACAGGCTGTCGAGCTCCCATCGGCAGTTTGTGTTTGGTGGAAACCATGACGGGCCAGATGGAAGCCGAAGTCGTCGGCTTTTCGGGAGACAATCTATTTCTGATGCCGAGCGAGCAAATCGGCGGCATTCTGCCCGGTGCTAAAGTGACGCCGTTAACCAGCGAAAGTGGTTTGCCCGTGGGCATGGAACTGCTTGGTCGTGTGATTGACGGTGTGGGCAACCCCTTGGATGGTTTAGGCCCAATTTACACCGAACATCGCGCTTCTTTTAATGCGGAACCGATCAACCCCCTTGCGCGCAAACCCATTACCGAGCCGCTCGATGTCGGCTTAAAAGCCATTAACGGTTTACTTACGGTGGGAAAAGGCCAACGTATCGGCCTGTTTGCGGGTTCTGGTGTGGGTAAATCGGTCACGCTAGGTATGATGACTCGTGGTACCACCGCCCAAGTGGTTGTGGTGGGATTGATTGGTGAACGTGGACGAGAAGTCAAAGAGTTCATCGAAGAAATTCTCGGTGAAGATGGACGCAAGCGTTCCGTCGTCGTCGCGGCGCCAGCGGATGCGTCGCCGCTTATGCGCTTGAAAGGTTGTCAGACGGCCCTCACCATTGCGGAATATTTCCGTGATCAAGGGCTCGATGTGTTGCTCCTGATGGATTCATTGACACGCTTTGCCCAAGCGCAGCGTGAAATTGCGCTGTCGGTCGGTGAACCGCCAGCTACCAAAGGTTATCCACCTTCGGTGTTTGCCAAATTGCCTGCGCTGGTGGAGCGCGCCGGTAATGGTGGCCCACAACAAGGCTCGATCACTGCATTCTTTACTGTTTTAACGGAAGGTGATGACCTTCAAGACCCGATTGCAGATGCGTCGCGAGCCATCTTGGATGGTCATATCGTCCTCTCGCGTGAAATGGCTGATGCGGGTCATTATCCAGCGATTGATGTTGAGAAGTCTGTAAGTCGAGTCATGCCACAAATCACCACCGAAGAGCATGTGTTAATGTCGAAAGCGGTGCGCCAAGTGTTGTCGATTTGTCGCAAAAACCAAGATTTGGTGTCGATTGGTGCTTATAAACCAGGTACCGATTCAGCTATCGACAGTGCTTTCACATTGAAGCCGAAGTTGGACGAATACTTGCAACAACGGATGAAAGAAACCGTGCCTTACGCCATGTGTGTCAACATGTTGAAGAACGTGCTTGGAGTGCAGTAATCGATGGAAAACGCAATGGACTTTCTGCTTGAGCAGACCAAAGAGAAAGAAAACCAAGCGGTGATGGCGCTGAATAAGGCGAAATCGGAGTTGGAAAGTTACTACGCTCAATTGGCTCAAATTGAAAAGTATCGCCTTGACTATTGCCAGCAGCTCGTCGAACGAGGGCAAAATGGTCTGACTGCCAGCCAGTTTGTTCATTTGCATCGATTCCTCGGTAAACTGGATGAAACGCTCTCTAAGCAAAAGCAAGCAGAAACACAATTTAAACAACAAGTTGAAAACTGTGAACATTATTGGCTAGAAGTGCGCAAGCAACGAAAATCCTACGAGTGGATGATTGAGAAAAAACAGCAAGAGAAACTCAAAGCAGAAGCAAAGCGAGAGCAGAAACAGATGGATGAGTTTTCAACCTTGCTCTATTCACGGCGCTAAATGAGAGAAGTGGCTTGCTTTTTGCAGGCTATTTTTTTAGCTCAATACCAAGGCTGGAAAGCGTTGGATTTTAACCCATTTTAGCGCGGCTAAGAGACTCGAATTATGAATGTGAATCTGCAACCCGTTTCCACGACAACAAAGACCACCAGTCAAAGTGACGAAAGTTTGGCTGCAACCGCCAAGGCCGACTCTACGGACTCCAAAGGTTTTTTGCAGACCCTTTCTGAAGTCTTCTCCTCTGGAAAAACGGAAGCGGACGGCAATGTATCAGCAAAAGCTTCGCAAGGCACTAAATTGGAAAGCACTAAAACGGGAGACACCAAAGAGGCGAGTACTCTTGGTGATGCCGTCGAAACCAGTGAGGCAAAGGTTAGCCCATCAGATAGCTCGGTTGATGAGGTACTAGAGCTTGAATCAGCAGCAGACCTCTCTGCGTCTCAGCGCGTGACCGAATCGAAATCAGACCAAGACTCTTCAGCAGTACTTGGTAGTGAAGATGACAAATCGGATCAATCGCTTAGTCGCCTAACGACACACAGTGATGTATTGAAAGGCGCTCCTGTTGCAGCAAAAGACACCGTGGTTCCAGGTGACAAGAGCAAGCAAGCGGTGATGCAGGAAGGCTCCAAAATACTGGGTCAGTTAGAACAGTCAAATGCGGCGCTCAAAGAAACCAGTGGCAAAGCGTTGCCACAAAACGCATCGCCAGACATTGAATCGAGCGCAGCCATTGCAGCAGCGGCGACTTCTGTGCAGCTACAACGTGATGTACTCGATGATGATCAAGCCTTGATTGCGGCCCAACAAGGGCAAAGCTTCTCCCACTATTCCGCGCATCTTGATCAACAGGCTGTTAGTCAAGCACAACCTATTGATGCTGCTCATCAAGCTCAAATCATCAATGCGCAAGTGGCCAAGACTGAATTGCCACAAGATTGGCGCGAGGTGATGCCGCAACCTCAGGCGGGTCACCTTGCTAATAGTGCGGCACTCGGCAAGGATGTTCAGCCAAGTGCTGATATGGATCCACAAGCGTTGCTTGCCAGCAGCGCCATGGGAGTCAATTCGGTTAAAAATAGTGCAGCGTCGTCAAGTGAAACACCGCAAGTGGTGTCACTTGAGTTGTTAGTGGTCATTGAGCAAAAATTAGCGGCGGCGCAACCTTTGAGCGCGCCTGAGCAAAAAATTCTCGATGGTTTGAAGTTGGGTCAAATGGTGGCGGATTTCCCCCCATCAGAATGGACGACAAGATTACCCGTTATCGCAGCCACCACTCAGGCGCAACTTACCCCTTCGGAAGGAGTGAGTGAACGACATGCCGCTATTGATTGGACATCGTCTCAATCTGCTCCGCCAAAGCATCAAGATAGCGCTGCTGCTAAAACGGCAGGCAGCGCAGCATTAGCGCAAGCGGTGCATACGGCACTGGCACAGCCAAACGCGGCCACAACTGTCCCATTGAATGCAGACAAAGCCGCCATCACTCTGCCTGAAGGCATGACGGCGAATACGATACCAACCGCATTTAATCCTGCAGTGTCTCCGGACGTGGCTAAATCTCAAGTGCAATCGATGCAGGCTGCATTAGCGGCGGCTGGCCTTGCCAGCAGCGTAAAAGGCTCATCGAAGCAAACAAGCACAGAGAACCAGGGGGCTCAACCAACGCCCTCTCTCTACAGTGCGCAGACAGTGACAGGACAAACGAGAGCAGAGAATGTTGCAGCACAACAGCCGCCAATGCCATTAACGCGAGAGTTAGCGAATGAGCAGGTGGCAGAAAAAGTGCAAATGATGATGTCGAAGAACCTCAAACAACTCGATATTCGTCTTGATCCTCCGGAGCTTGGCCGTATGCAAATTCGCATGGCAATGAACAATGATATCGCTAATGTGCACTTCACTGTCACCAACCCGCAAGCGCGCGAAATCATTGAACAGACATTGCCGAGACTGCGGGAAATGCTCGCCCAACAAGGAATGCAACTAGCCGATTCGTCGGTACAGCAGCAAGCGTCTGGCCAACAGCAGAGACAATACAGTGCAGATGGGCAAGGGAATGGACAACAAAGCAGCAGATTTGCCTCTTCAAATGAGGAAAACCTTGAGGCTGACGTTAAACTTGACTTAAATGTCACATCAAAGCGTGATGGAATCAGTTTTTACGCATAAAATACAAATTGTTAAGTTTGATAGGTAGAGCAGCTCATGGCAGAAGAAATGCAAAACGGTGAAGACGCACCAAAAGGGAAAAGTAAACTCCTCATCATTATCATTGCTGTTGTTGTTTTATTGGTTGGTGGCGGTGGCGCGGCCTTTTTCCTGATGGGCTCTGATCCTGCGGAAGAAGAAGCCACTGCACAAGTCGACGCAAAACCTGTTGAAGACCCGATTGCGTACGTTAATATTGCTCAGCCTTTTGTTTTCAATGTGACAGGCGACAATCGTAACCGCATGGTACAGATTAAAGTGCAGTTGATGGTCAGAGGAACTGAAAACGAGAACCTTGCTCGTTATCACTCTCCACTGATTGAAAGTTCCTTACTGTCTACCTTTGCTTCAGCAACGGTTGAGCAGTTGCGTTCACCCACTGGTCGAACGGAGCTACGCGACAAAGCCACAGATGACATTAAAGCAGCGCTGACGAAATCGGTAGGTCAGTCTGTGATTGAAAAAGTATTGTTTACCGACTTTGTAATCCAGTAGGTATAGCGTGACCGATCTATTAAGCCAAGACGAGATTGATGCGCTCCTTCATGGGGTGGATGATGTCGATGAGATAGATGAGCCGATAGATGATGATCTAGGCAGTGCCGTCAATTTCGACTTCTCTTCACAAGATAGGATTGTCCGTGGTCGCATGCCGACCTTGGAGTTAATCAACGAACGTTTTGCTCGCCATATGCGTATCAGTTTGTTCAACATGTTGAGAAAGACTGCCGAAGTCTCGATCAACGGTGTACAAATGATGAAATTTGGTGAATACCAAAACACGCTGTACGTACCCACCAGTTTGAACATGGTTCGCTTCAGACCATTAAAAGGCACCGCGTTGATCACCATGGAAGCGCGTTTGGTGTTTATTCTGGTAGAGAACTTTTTTGGTGGCGATGGTCGCTTCCACGCCAAAATTGAAGGTCGTGAATTTACCCCAACTGAGCGACGCATCATACAGCTTCTACTGAAAATCGTATTTGAAGATTACAAAGAAGCTTGGTCTCCGGTGATGGGGGTTGAGTTTGAGTATCTCGATTCGGAAGTGAACCCGAGTATGGCGAACATTGTTAGCCCAACGGAAGTGATTGTGGTGAGCTCGTTCCATATCGAAGTGGACGGCGGCGGTGGTGATTTCCATGTGGTCATGCCGTATTCCATGGTCGAGCCGATCCGCGAATTGCTTGATGCGGGTGTGCAATCGGACAAAATGGAAACGGACGTACGTTGGAGCTCTGCTCTGCGCGAAGAAATCATGGATTGCCCGGTGAATTTCCGAGTTAACTTGTTAGAGAAAAAAATCTCTTTGCGCGATCTGATGGAACTTCGTCCTGGAGACGTTATTCCTATAGAAATGCCTAAACATGCGGTGATGTTTGTCGAAGAATTGCCCACCTATCGTGTAAAGATGGGGCAATCTAACGAGAAGCTGGCTGTGCAAATTTCCGAAGAAATTGAACGCCCGCATGTGGTGAAAACCGATTTAACTTTCTTGGGCAAAGACATTATGTCTGAGCTAGAAAGTAACGACGATGATTAATACGCTCTGTATTGAGTAATATCTTTGTCTAGTATTCAGTTAAACAGTAAGTAAAAACAGGACAGTAACATGGCATCAAGTGAAGATGAAAGGCTAGCGGCAGAATGGGCAGCGGCTCTGGGTGAAGATCCTTCAGCGCCTGACATTGATGTTGACGAAGTTTTAGCTGCACCATTGGAAGAACTAAAAGACACCTCTGCGCCAATCACCGCCGATGAGCGTCGTAAACTGGATACCATTATGGATATTCCAGTGACCATTTCAATGGAAGTGGGCCGTTCACAAATTAGCATTCGTAACTTACTTCAGCTTAACCAAGGTTCGGTAGTGGAACTGGACCGCCTGGCGGGTGAATCACTCGATGTGTTGGTCAATGGAACATTGATTGCGCATGGCGAGGTCGTGGTGGTCAACGATAAGTTTGGTATTCGTCTCACTGACGTGATCAGCCAAACTGAACGTATCAAAAAATTGCGTTAATGCTTATGAGACCAAGCCGTTATCGCCATCGCTTATTTGGTCTTACAGGAGCACTGGTCACCATGACGAGTGCTCCTCGTGTTTGGGCCGCGCCTCAAACGCCAGAACTTGACCTTGCCACCACGTTTGCTTCTCTTCTCCTCGTTATCGCTTTTATTCTCTTTTTAGCTTGGCTGATGAAGCGCATCCAAACGCCAGCATTCGGCCAGAAACACGGTCTAAAAGTGGTGAGCCAAATGGCGGTGGGGACCCGAGAGCGCATCGCCGTTGTTCAGGCGGGGGAAGAACAATTTTTAGTGGGCATCACCAGTCAGTCTATTCAGCTGATTGCAAAATTAGAGCATCCGTTAAAACAGGAGGAGTTGGCTAAAACGGCATTTGCACAACAATTTAGCCAGCTACTGAAAAAGAATGAACAATAAGCAACTTCTGACCACGTTTTGGCTATCACTCAGCTTACTGATGGCATCCCTATTTTCCTTTTCGGCTTGGGCACAAGCGGAAGAGACCGCGTTGCCAGCCAATCTTGCACCGGGCGGTAGTGTGACGGTTTCACAAATGCAGAGTGACACCAGTCAAAGCGAGTTTATGAGTGTTGGCAAAGGTGGGGGAATTCCTGCTTTCACCATGACCACTAACCCTGACGGCAGTGAAGACTACTCGGTTACGTTGCAGATTTTAGCGTTAATGACCATGCTTGGCTTCTTGCCAGCGATGGTAATTTTGATGACCTCATTCACTCGCATTGTGGTGGTGATGTCGATTTTGCGACAGGCCATGGGTCTGCAACAAACGCCGTCAAACCAGGTCATTATTGGTATCGCACTTTTCTTAACCTTTTTTATCATGTCGCCGGTGATCAACGAAGTGAATGAACAGGCGGTTCAGCCGTACCTGAATGAGCAGCTCACCGCACGCGAAGCGTTTGACGCCGCGCAAGGGCCAATGAAAGCGTTTATGCTCAAGCAAACACGCGTGAAAGATCTCGAAACATTCGTCAACATGTCTGGAGAGCAAGTCACTAATCCTGAAGATGTGTCGATGGCAGTGTTGATTCCCGCGTTCATCACTTCTGAGCTGAAAACCGCATTCCAAATCGGATTCATGCTGTTTTTGCCGTTCCTTATCATTGACCTTGTGGTGGCTTCGGTGCTGATGGCAATGGGTATGATGATGCTTTCTCCAATGATCGTTTCGTTACCATTTAAGCTGATGCTGTTCGTGTTAGTCGATGGCTGGAATTTGATCTTGTCCACCTTAGCTGGCAGTTTTGCCTTGTAGCAGGGAGGATAAGCGATGACACCTGAAGTCTTTGTTGAGCTGTTTCGTGAAGCACTGTGGATGGTTCTTATCATGGTGTGTGCCATCATTATTCCCAGTTTGTTGGTGGGTTTGATTGTGGCTATCTTTCAGGCGGCGACCTCGATCAACGAACAAACCCTGAGCTTTTTGCCACGTCTGATTGTGACTTTGCTGGCGTTAATGCTCTTTGGCCATTGGATGACACAGATGTTGATGGAATACTTTTTCGCGCTAGTGGAACGTTTTCCGCAAGTTCTGTACTAGGTGGGAGGAGCGATGGAATATCCAACCACCATTATTCTGGACTGGATAGCCAACTATTTTTGGCCTTTCACCCGTATCTCATCCATGCTGATGGTGATGACGGTGACGGGAGCGCGCTTTGTTTCTCCTCGAATTCGACTCTATCTCAGCCTTGCCATCACCTTGGCCTTGATGCCCGCCATTCCGGCAGTACCACAAGAGCTCCAACTGCTCTCGTTCCAAGGTTTTTTGACCACCTTTGAGCAAATTGTCATTGGTGTAGCGATGGGGATGGTCACGCAATTTATCATCCAAACGTTTGTCTTGCTGGGGCAGATTTTGGGTATGCAATCGAGCTTGGGTTTCGCCTCCATGGTGGACCCGGCCAATGGACAGAATACACCGCTGCTCGGTCAGTTATTTATGTTCCTGTCGACCTTGTTCTTCCTTGCCACTGATGGCCACTTGAAAATGCTGCAATTGGTGCTGTTTAGCTTCAAAACCTTGCCCATAGGCAGTGGTTCATTGAATGCGGTTGATTTCCGCGAACTGGCACTGTGGCTGAGCATCATGTTCAAAACCGCCTTGAGCATGTCGCTTTCGGGCATTATTGCGTTGCTGACCATCAACCTCTCTTTTGGGGTGATGACCCGAGCCGCACCGCAGCTGAACATTTTCTCCCTTGGTTTCGCTTTCGCTTTGCTGGTGGGATTATTGATTTGTTGGTACATCTTGGCTGGCTTATACAGCCACTATGAGCTGTACTGGTTGCAAGGCGAACAGCAGGTTTGCCGATTTATTCGCTTGAATTGCTAGGAGGCTGGTTTGGCAGAGTCAGACGGTCAAGAACGTACCGAAGAAGCCACGCCCCGACGGTTACAACAAGCGCGGGAAAAAGGCCAAGTTGCACGCTCAAAAGAGCTGGCTTCTGTGTCAGTATTGGTGATTGGTGCTGTTTCCCTGATGTGGTTCGGTGAAAGTCTCGCACGAGCGTTGTTCAAAGCGATGGGGCGTTTGTTTAGCCTCTCTCGTGAAGAAATTTTTGACCCCAGTAAGCTATTTGATATTGCCAGTGGTGCCTTAAGCGCTTTGCTGCTTCCTCTGCTGCTTATTTTGTTTGCGCTCTTTGTCGCCGCTGCGATTGGTTCTGCCGGCGTCGGTGGCATCAGTTTTTCAGTGGAAGCGGCAATGCCTAAATTATCGAAAATGAACCCACTGAGCGGCATCAAACGTATGTTTGGCTTGCAAAGCTGGGTTGAACTCATCAAATCCATCTTAAAAGTCGCCTTGGTCACGGGCGTAGCGATCTATCTGATTCAAGCTTCACAGGAAGACTTAATCCAACTCAGTTTGGATGTCTATCCACAGAATATTTTCCACGCTTTGGACATATTGTTGAATTTCGTTTTGCTGATCAGTTGTTCGTTGTTGATTGTGGTGGCGATCGACATTCCTTTTCAGATTTGGCAACACGCTGATCAACTGAAAATGACCAAGCAAGAAGTGAAAGACGAATACAAAGACACCGAAGGTAAGCCTGAGGTCAAAGGCCGTATCCGTATGCTGCAACGTGAAGCCGCTCAGCGCCGTATGATGGCGGACGTTCCGACCGCGGATGTGATCGTGACCAACCCGGAGCATTTCTCTGTTGCGCTGCGTTATAAACAAAGTACCGATAGAGCGCCTGTGGTGGTGGCGAAAGGAACCGATCACATGGCGATGAAAATTCGAGAAGTTGCTAGAGAGCATGATATTTACATTGTTCCAGCTCCGCCGCTGGCACGCGCGCTTTACTATTCAACGGAGCTGGAACAGCAGATCCCAGATGGGTTGTTTACTGCAGTGGCTCAGATTCTGGCGTATGTGTTCCAACTGAAGCAGTATCGAAAACGAGGTGGGCATCGTCCGAAACTGAAAGATTATGATTTGCCTATTCCACCTGATTTGCGCCAGTGATTTGCTTGTTATGAGAGCGCTTTTGAGCGGTACTTTGCCGTATGGTCACGTTTGTCATTATTTTGGCGCATGAGCTGGTATAGAGATTGCTTGAGAGTGGCCTAATCCGAATGATACGTACGGATAACCCCAGTGGTTATTTTCTATATCAATAAGTTAAAGTTATCCATTGAGACGAAGTAATGGCTATGAAATTTACTCTGCCGTTTGCAGATAAGTTGCCGAAAATTCCCCAACGCTCCATGCCTGCGATTGGCGCACCGATTATGGTGTTGGCCACCTTGGCGATGGTTGTGCTCCCCATTCCTCCGTTCCTATTGGACATGTTTTTTACCTTTAACATCGCCTTAGCCATGGTGGTGTTGTTGGTGACGGTGTATACCCGTCGACCACTCGATTTTGCAGCGTTCCCCACGGTACTTTTGATTGCGACCTTGCTTAGATTGGCCTTGAACGTTGCCTCAACGCGTGTGGTTCTCCTGAAGGGGCACGAAGGGGGAGACGCGGCTGGTAACGTTATCGAAGCGTTTGGTAACGTGGTGATCGGCGGTAACTACGCCGTTGGTCTTGTGGTGTTCCTGATCTTGATGATCATTAACTTTATGGTTGTCACCAAGGGTGCGGGTCGTATTTCCGAGGTAAGTGCTCGCTTCACCTTGGACGCCTTGCCAGGTAAACAGATGGCGATCGATGCCGACTTGAATGCGGGCTTGATAGACCAAGAACAAGCGCGTTTACGTCGTTTTGAAGTGACCAAAGAAGCCGATTTCTACGGCTCGATGGATGGTGCATCGAAGTTCGTTAAAGGTGACGCCATCGCCGGTATTTTGATCTTATTCATCAACATCATTGGTGGTTTGAGCATTGGTATGGCGCAGTATGATCTTGGTTTCTCCGACGCCATCAAAATCTATACATTGCTGACCATTGGTGATGGTCTGGTGGCGCAGATCCCATCCCTGTTGCTTTCTATTGCAGCGGCGATGATGGTGACTCGTCAGAATACCGATGAAGACATGGGCGAGCAGATGCTCTTCCAAATGTTTGATAATCCAAAAGCGCTTACGATCACCGCGGCGATTCTGGGCATTATGGGGATTGTACCCGGAATGCCTCATTTCGCCTTCCTGACGTTAGCGGTGATCGCTGGAGCAGGTGCTTACTTTATTGATAAGAAGCAAAAGCAAAAGGCCAAAGAACCGAAAGTGCCCATGGTGGCAGACAGCAGCAATGCCCCCTCGGTACGTGAGCTCTCTTGGGATGACGTACAGCCGGTCGACATCATTGGCTTGGAAGTGGGTTATCGTCTTATCCCATTGGTGGACAGAGACCAAGGTGGCGAACTGCTTGAACGCGTGAAAGGGGTTCGTAAGAAGCTCTCACAAGATTTTGGCTTCCTGATCCCGCCAGTGCACATTCGTGACAACTTAGAACTCACTCCGAACAGTTATCGAATTACTTTGATGGGTGTCGCCGTCGGTGAAGCTGAAATTCGTCCTGATCAAGAACTGGCCATTAACCCAGGTCAAGTGTATGGCATGATCGATGGTGAACCGACTATCGACCCAGCATTTGGGTTGGAAGCGGTTTGGATTCGACCTGACCAAAGAGAGCACGCTCAAGCACTAGGCTATACTGTGGTGGATTCTTCAACCGTGCTAGCAACTCACATGAGTCAGCTACTCACCAATAATGCATCGCAGTTACTCGGCCATGAAGAAGTGCAAAACTTGCTGGAAATGTTGGGCCGAAGTGCGCCGAAACTGGTGGAGAATTTTGTTCCTGACCAACTGGCGCTAGGTACGGTGGTGAAAGTGCTGCAAAATCTACTTAATGAAGCGATTCCTATTCGAGATATTCGCACCATTGTTCAGACCTTGGCTGAATATTCCTCAAAGAGTCAAGAACCCGACATTCTCACTGCGGCAGTACGGATTTCATTAAAACGACTAATCGTTCAGGAAATCAATGGAATAGAACCCGAGTTGCCAGTGATTACCCTAATTCCAGAGCTGGAACAAATATTGCATCAGACCATGCAGGCGTCAGGTGGTGAGTCTGCGGGCATCGAACCCGGTTTGGCTGAAAGATTGCAATCATCGTTGATGATGGCGACTCAGGAGCAAGAGCTCAAAGGCGAACCTGCAGTCTTACTCACCTCCGGCGTGCTGCGGTCCACTCTGGCGAAATTTGTTAAGAACACGATTCCTAACCTCAGAGTGCTTTCGTATCAGGAAATTCCTGACGAAAAACAAATTCGAATTGTACAGGCTGTGGGTAACTGATCTATTAATTAATAACTGATGGTTAAGCCCTGTTTAATGGACGAATGGTTTGAAAATAAAACGATTTTTTGCCAAAGACATGCGAACTGCATTACTCCAAGTAAAAGAAGAACTTGGCGTTGATGCTGTCATCATGTCGAACAAAAAGGTGGCCGGTGGCGTTGAAATTGTCGCTGCGATTGATGGTGACAATCAATCCTCCACTTTTGGCAGCATGCCTAATTTAAGTCGCCGACAAGCGACAGCAACCCCGTCGACAGCAGGGCAATACACTGCGCCTCCCGCACGTAAAGCGACTCGCGATCTTCAAGACGATCGCGTCAGCTTACAGAGCGAGAAGACCAATGGCGGATCCATGACCAAACGCTTTGCCAACATGCTTAAGCAGTACAGCAATACAAGCGAAGAGAGCAGCTACCGAGATGAATCGGCCGACTCTCTGAACTCATTGCTGGAAAGACAAAACAAACATCGTGAAGAGCAAGGCAATAACGTCCGAATTCGTGAGAATTCACCGTTGGCTAAGCTGATTGCCGAAGACAGGCGTGTTCCACGCCCAGAGCCTCGCCTCGACCCAACACGCTATGATCGTCGTAAGCCTCAGCCTGAACAGGAAGAAGGCAGTAACGAACTAGAAAACATGCGTGAAGAGATGACCTCAATACGGCGTCTGCTGGAACATCAGGTGTCGGGATTACTTTGGCAAGAAGTGGAACGTAGAGAGCCACTTAGGGCAATGCTTATCAAGCGCCTCGAACGTATGGGAGTTTCCCCTGAACTGGCGGATCAGATGGCGTGTTACATTCCAGAAGATACCAAACCCGCCCGTGCATGGAAGGCGTTGCTCGCTTTGGTCTCTGACCAAATTAGCGTGACCAAACAGGATATTCTGAAACGTGGTGGTGTTGTGGCGTTGTTGGGCCCAACCGGGGTTGGGAAGACCACCACGATAGCCAAACTTGCAGCACGAGCAGCCATGGAGTATGGCGCGAACAATGTCGCGTTAGTGACGACCGATACTTATCGAATCGGTGCGCATGAGCAACTCTCCATTTATGGAAGAATTATGGGTTGTCCCGTAAAAGTTGCTAAAGATTCTAAAGAGTTAGCCGATGTAATCTATCAGCTCAGAAACAGAAAACTGATCTTGGTCGATACAGCGGGTATGGGACAGCGAGATGTCCGATTATCAGAACAGCTCGATACCTTGATGCAGGAGAGTGGTGAAGTCATTCATAGTTATCTAGTGCTTCCCGCTACAGCTCAACGACGAGTACTACAAGAGACTTTAGATCATTTTCGTAGAATTCCACTTTCAGGTTGTATCCTGACCAAGCTCGATGAGTCATTAAGCTTGGGCGAATTTGTCAGTGTTGTCATTCAAAATGCGCTGCCCGTTGCTTATATCGCAAATGGCCAGCGGGTGCCAGAAGACATCGTGATAGCACAACCAAAATATTTGATCGCGAAAGCGAATGAACTGCTTGAGAAGTCGACAGAGAATGAACCTCACTACTGGAACAGTGACAACGAAGGATTCTAGGCGGCGGACTACTATGACTGAGAATATGATACACGATCAAGCAAGCGGCCTCCGTCGCTTAACACAACCATCATTAACCAAAGTGATTGCAGTTACTGGCGGAAAAGGTGGTGTGGGTAAATCAAACGTAACCCTTGGCTTAGCGATTTCAATGGCTCGCCAAGGAAAGAAAGTGATGGTCCTAGATGCTGACCTAGGTCTTGCTAATGTCGACGTTATGCTCGGAATTCGTTCAAAACGTAACTTAGGGCATGTATTGGCTGGGGAATGTGAGCTAAAAGATGCTATTGTTGAAGGACCATATGGTATTAAAATAATACCGGCAACGTCTGGGACGCAGAGTATGACAGAGCTTTCACATGCTCAGCACGTTGGTTTGATTCGAGCATTCGGTAGCCTTGAAGATGATATGGATGTGCTGCTCATTGATACAGCCGCCGGTATTTCTGATATGGTGATTAGTTTTTCACGAGCAGCTCAAGATGTTATCGTTGTGGTGTGTGATGAACCTACCTCAATTACCGATGCATATGCTTTAATTAAGTTATTGAGTAAAGAGCATCAAGTTCAACGCTTCAAGATTGTTGCAAATATGGTCAGAAGCTACCGAGAAGGTCGAGAATTGTTTGCAAAATTGACGTTGGTCACAGAGCGATTCTTGAATGTGAGCCTCGAACTCGTAGCATGTATTCCGTTAGATGATAAAGTGCGACAAGCGGTCAAGAGACAGAAAATCGTGGTGGACGCTTTCCCGCGTTCCCCTGCAGCGTTGGCGATCAGTTCGTTAGCCAACAAAGCGCTGACTTGGCCAATACCCAAAAGCCCAAGTGGTCATTTGGAATTCTTTGTCGAAAGATTGCTCTCACGCAATGCATTTATAGAGGAACCGTTTGGTGAATAAAGCGCTTACTTATGACCAGCATGCGAATGTGAACAGCCAAAAACTGTTCATTGAAAGATATTCGGTGTTGGTCAAACGCATTGCTCACCATTTATTAGGACGGCTGCCTCCTAGCGTTCAGGTCGAGGACCTAATCCAAGCGGGTATGATTGGCCTGATAGAAGCTCAACAAAATTATGACGCTACAAAAGGCGCGAGTTTTGAAACTTATGCTGGCATTCGTATCCGTGGTGCTATGCTTGATGATATCAGGCGTGGTGATTGGGTGCCTCGTTCGGTACACAAAAGCAATCGAGAGATTAGCCAAGCGATAGCCGAACTTGAAGGAATACTCAATCGAGATCCAAGTGATGCCGAAGTAGCGAAGCATATGGGGATGTCACTAGAGCAATACCACAATGCTTTGACAGATATCAATTGTTCTCGCTTGATTGGTATTGAAGATCTTGGGGTATCGGATGATGTGATCACCTCGGTGGAAGATTCAGACAACAACACCCCTTTTAAAGGTGTTGCTGATGAATATTTTAGAAAAGCACTGGTTGAATCAATAAAACAGCTACCAGAACGTGAAGCTTTGGTACTTTCGCTCTATTATGATGAAGAGCTAAACTTAAAAGAAATTGGGGAAATTCTGAGTGTTAGCGAGTCTCGCGTCAGTCAGATATTGAGCCAGTCAATGCAACGTTTGCGCACTAAGCTTAGTGCTTGGACACAAAATGATTAAAACACTGATTTCGACATTCAGTGGAGGCAATTTTGAATAAAAACATGAAGATCCTTATTGTTGACGATTTCTCAACAATGCGCCGTATTGTAAAGAACCTGCTTCGTGATCTGGGTTTCAATAACACTCAGGAAGCTGATGATGGTTTGACAGCGTTACCTATGCTGAAAAAAGGTGATTTCGATTTCGTCGTTACGGATTGGAATATGCCGGGGATGCAAGGTATTGATCTGCTGAAAAATATTCGCGCGGACGCTGAGCTTAAGCACTTGCCTGTATTGATGATTACAGCAGAAGCGAAGCGTGAGCAGATCATCGAAGCGGCTCAAGCAGGCGTTAACGGTTACATCGTTAAGCCATTTACCGCAGCAACCCTAAAAGAAAAACTCGATAAAATTTTTGAACGTTTATAAACCTCGTTTGAAGATTACTTCGTCAGAGCTGCTATAAGCATCGATAAAGATGCCACTTAAAACATTGGCAGCTCATAAACGCAGCATGCTTCCGAAGCATAAACGAAAAGGGTCTATTCAGAATGATCTCATTAGAGCAAGCAAAGTCTCTAGTTGAATTACTGGAACAGGGAGAGCAAGCAGCAGCAGACCAGCTGGTTGCTTCGATCTATGAGGACAATGGCAATCCAATGCTACAAGAGATTGGAACGCTGACTCGAGATCTGCACACTTCTCTGAAGAATTTCAGCTTAGATCAACGGATGACAGAAATTACAAACGATGAAATCCCAGATGCAAGGGATCGCCTTCAATATGTCATCGAAAAAACGGAACTCGCAGCGAACAAGACCATGGATGCTGTCGAGCTCTGTCTCCCAATAGCCGATAATCTTCACGAATGCTTGCTACAAGTCCGTCCTCAGTGGAATGAACTGATGCACGGTCGCATCGAATTGAGTGAATTCAAGGCCCTTTGCCATCGTATCGAAGATCTTTTAGTTCAAGTCGAAGGCGATAGCACAGAATTACGCGGCCAGTTAACAGAAATTTTGATGGCACAAGATTTCCAAGACTTAACTGGACAGATTATCCGTCGTGTCATCACTCTCGTAAACGAAGTGGAAGGGCGATTGGTAGATATCCTAACGGTGTTTGCTGGAAATAAACCGCCGAAGGACAAAACTCAAGAAACACAGAATCTTGCCGAAAAAGAAAAAAGTGGCAGCGAGCCAGAGGGTCCAATTTTGCACCCCGAGTTGCGTGAAGACGCAGTTGCATCGCAGGATGAAGTCGATGATTTGTTATCCAGTCTTGGATTTTAAAGGTAACGTATGAGCTACGATTTAGACGAAGATATCCTACAGGACTTTCTAATTGAAGCCGGGGAAATTCTGGAGCTGCTTTCTGAGCAGTTGGTAGAATTGGAAAATAACCCAGAAGACAGGGATCTTCTAAACGCTATTTTCCGTGGATTCCATACGGTTAAGGGTGGTGCCGGTTTCTTATCACTGACTGAACTGGTTGAAACTTGTCATGGTGCTGAAAACGTGTTTGACGTATTGCGTAATGGCCAGCGTACTGTCTCTCCAAGTCTAATGGACACCATGCTACGTGCTTTAGACACAGTAAACCATCAGTTTAAAGCCGTCCAAGATCGCGAGCCACTCGAAGCGGCCGATCCTGTTCTGTTGGATGAGCTTCATCATCTCTGTCGTCCTGAATCAGAAGATGTAATTCATGAAGAAGTTGCGGCGGTGGAACCAGAGCCAGAAATTACGCCTGAGCCTATCGTCGAAGAGCCTGTTGTGTCAGTAGCAAACAGCACGGTTGCCTCGTCAGTGGATGAAATTACCCAAGATGAGTTTGAAAAACTTCTTGATGAATTGCACGGCAAAGGCAGTGCACCGAGCGGTGCAGCAGCGCCATCAGCCCCGCCTCGAGCCCCTGTTAGTGTAGCGACCGATAGCGGTGACATCACCGACGACGAGTTTGAAAAGTTGCTGGACGAGTTGCACGGCGCGGGAAATAGTCCAACTTCTTCAAATGTAGTAACCCCGCCTCCTCCGTCGCCAACAAAACCTGTTGCAGCGAGTGGAGCAGACAGCGACCTGATGACCGATGAAGAGTTTGAAAGACTACTAGATGAGCTTCATGGTTCCGGCAAAGGGCCAACTTTAGAAGAGTTGGATTTTGCAACCAAACCAGCCGCAGCCAACGTGACGCCACCACCAGCGCCAACGTCCAAGCCTGCCGAGCCGGTAAAAGCCGCACCAAAACCAGCAGTTGCACCAGCGCGTGCGGAAGTGAAAGCCCCCGCAGTGCAAGAAGCCAAAGCACCAGCGACGCAACAAGCAGCCAAAAAGCCGCAACAAGCGGATGCAACAGTGCGAGTGGATACTTCAACGCTCGATACCATTATGAACATGGTGGGTGAGCTTGTACTGGTTCGAAATCGTCTTTTGAGTCTCGGTCTGAATAGTAACGATGAAGAGATGGCGAAAGCAGTCGCTAACCTCGACGTGGTGACCGCGGATCTGCAAGGCGCCGTCATGAAGACGCGTATGCAGCCAATCAAGAAAGTGTTTGGTCGTTTCCCTCGTGTTGTTCGTGACTTGGCACGTAACCTACAAAAAGACATCGTGCTGGAAATGCGCGGTGAGGAGACTGACCTAGATAAAAACTTAGTTGAAGCACTAGCAGATCCATTGATTCACTTGGTGCGTAACTCGGTCGACCACGGTATCGAGATGCCTGATGACCGTGCTAAAGCAGGTAAGTCTCGTACGGGTAAAGTCATTCTTTCTGCATCTCAAGAGGGCGATCATATTGAGCTCGCCATCATCGATGATGGCGGCGGTATGGACCCTGACAAACTTCGTGGTATCGCGGTCAAACGTGGCATGATGGATGAAGATGCGGCAGGTCGTCTATCCAATAAAGAGTGTTTCAACCTAATTTTTGCTCCAGGGTTCTCAAGTAAAGAGAAAATTTCTGATATCTCAGGTCGTGGTGTGGGGATGGACGTAGTGAAAACGGCCATCAATACGCTAAACGGCTCAATCGATATCGACTCAGAACTGGGCAAAGGCACCAAGATTACAATCAAAGTACCGTTAACGTTGGCGATCTTACCGACATTGATGGTCGGTGTTGCGGGTCACCCATTCGCATTGCCACTTGCCTCGGTCAATGAAATCTTCCATTTAGATTTGAGCCGCACCAATGTGGTTGATGGTCAGTTAACCATCATTGTTCGTGAAAAAGCCATCCCGCTTTTCTACTTACAAAACTGGCTTGCGCCTAAATCGGGTAAAGCACAACTGCGCAAGGGTCATGGACATGTCGTGATTGTTCAGATTGGCAGCCAGCGTGTCGGCTTTGTCGTAGACACCTTAATCGGTCAAGAAGAAGTGGTTATCAAACCGCTAGATAACCTGCTGCAAGGTACTCCAGGTATGGCCGGTGCAACCATTACAAGTGATGGCCATATAGCGCTGATTTTGGATGTGCCAGATCTGCTTAAACAGTATGCGGCAGCCTCTCGTATCTAAGCGAGAACCAGCAATACAATAAGGACTCAAATGGCGATAAAAGTATTAGTAGTTGATGATTCCAGTTTTTTCCGACGTCGGGTCAGCGAGATCATCAATGCCGAATCGCGCCTAGAAGTGATCGATGTGGCCGTAAACGGCAAAGAAGCCGTTGAAAAAGCAAAGCGCCTAAAGCCAGATGTGATCACAATGGACATCGAAATGCCGGTCATGGACGGCATTTCGGCCGTTCGTGAAATTATGGCGTCGATACCGACGCCAATCTTGATGTTTTCGTCGTTAACACATGATGGTGCTAAAGCGACTCTAGATGCGTTAGACGCAGGGGCATTGGATTTCTTACCGAAGAAATTTGAAGATATCGCACGAAACCGTGACGAAGCGGTCTCCTTGTTACAGCAACGTGTCATTCAAATCGCGTCAAAACGCGCATTCATGAGACGCCCAGCGGTCGCCTCTGTTGCAGACAGAGCACCACAAACCTCACTAAGTCGTCCTACAACAGGACTAAGGCGTGAGGCAGTTGCTCAGCCCGTTGCACCAACGCGCGCTCCTGTTGTCACAAAGTTCAGAGCATCGGGTAAGAAGTATCAGCTTACTGCCATTGGTACCTCAACAGGTGGACCAGTTGCTTTGCAGAAAATTCTGACAAAACTACCCGCTAACTATCCTCACCCCATCGTCTTGGTTCAGCACATGCCGGCCACATTTACGGCAGCGTTTGCCAGTCGTCTTAACACCCTGTGTAAGATTCAGGTAAAAGAAGCGCAAGATGGTGATGTATTACAACCGGGGGTGGCATATCTAGCTCCTGGTGGTAAACAGATGATGATCGATGGCCGCCCTGGAGCCGCAAGGCTTCGCATTATCGATGGTGGAGAGCGCATGAACTACAAGCCTTGCGTCGACGTCACCTTTGGTTCTGCAGCAAAAATCTACGCAGATAAAGTGCTGTCTATGGTGCTTACCGGAATGGGAGCTGACGGTCGCGAAGGTGCTCGCATGCTCAAGTCTGCTGGAGCGACGATTTGGGCGCAGGATGAAGAGAGCTGTGTCGTTTATGGCATGCCACAAGCGGTGGCCAAAGCAGGACTATCGACAGAAGATCTGCCTTTGGATCGTATTGCAGAGCGTATGCTAGTTGAAGTAGGGCTAGCGTAAGGAAGGATATGATAGTTTGGAGTGTAGCAAATCAAAAAGGTGGCGTAGGTAAAACCACCACAACCGTCACTCTCGCCGGACTGTTGAGTCAAAAAGGCCATCGCGTCTTGCTGGTCGATACTGACCCACATGGCTCTTTGACGACGTATCTGGGCTTTGACCCCGATGGAGTGACGCGCAGTCTATTTGATTTGTTTCAACTGAAAGAGTTTACGCGAGAAAACGTTAAACCTTTGCTATTGAAAACCGATGTTGAAGGGATCGATATCATTCCCGCTCATATGTCTTTAGCGACACTTGATCGCGTAATGGGCAACAGAAGCGGCATGGGCTTAATATTAAAACGTGCGTTAATCGCTTTGTCTAAAGATTACGATTATGTCTTGATTGACTGCCCACCCATTTTGGGTGTGATGATGGTCAATGCCTTGGCGGCCAGCGATCGAATTTTAATTCCTGTCCAAACCGAGTTTTTGGCAATGAAGGGATTGGAGCGCATGGTTCGTACTTTGTCGATCATGCAAAAATCGCGGCGCGACCCTTTTAAAGTCACGATCGTTCCAACCATGTACGATAAGCGCACGAAAGCATCCTTGCAGACACTGACTCAGTTAAAAAAGGACTATCCAGATCAGGTTTGGACTTCAGCGGTTCCGATTGATACTAAGTTTAGAGACGCGAGTTTGAAGCGTTTACCTGCATCTCATTTTGCCGAGGGCAGCCGTGGTGTTTTTGCTTATAAGCAATTGCTAATCTATTTAGAGAGGTTAGCTATCGATGAGTAGCAAAGAAGCGGTACTATCGAGCGAAAAAGCACTGGATGATTACTTCAGTGCTTTACTGGCCGAAGAGCAAGAACTGGAACTGTTCCACGAAGACGATTTAGTGGCAGAGCGTTTAGTGAATTCTTATCAACCAGAGCTGAGAGTTCAGTATTCAGAGCCAGAATCCTATCGGTATGCGGAAACGGATTTAAGAGAGTTCGAAGCGCCAAATTTGGAAGATGTCGAACGTCTTCTCAGTCAGTTAGAATCTACCAATGTCGTAGACGAGCTTGGTATCGACGATATTTTGGCGCAAAACACCGCGACGATTGCTGAGTTGCAACAAGAGGCGCAACTGGTGGTCGAACGAGAGGTACTTGTTGATGAAGTGCCGGTGGTCGAAGTTAAAGAAGAAATACAAGATTGGCCTGTAGAGACCGAGTTTAGCGAAGAGATTCAGGATTGGCCGGTTGAGATTGAAGAGCCAGCGGTTGACGTCGCACCTGTAGAGCCTGAGTTAGAAACGATCTCGCAGGAAGAAGAACAAGTGTCTCATGAGACACAAGTCGAGTTGGAAATGCAAACCGAGTCAAACAGCGCTCAGGTTTGGTCATCGACTCAACGAACAGATGCTTTCCAAGTACTCTACTTTGATGTCAACAGTGTGACTTTCGCTGTCCCTCTCGATGAGCTAGGTGGAATCCATCAACTGACTCAGTTGAACCACTTAATCGGTAGACCTGGCTGGTATCTTGGTTTGCAAACCAATCGGGATCAGCAACTGGATGTGGTTGATACGGCACGTTGGGTTATGCCAGACAAGCTGGCTGATGAAGAATACAAATCGAACTATCAGTATATTGTCATGCTAGGGAATAGCATGTGGGGCTTAGCCAGTAATAAATTGCTGGGCACTGAGCTTCTTTATCCAGAAAAAGTGCGTTGGCGTGAGCAATCGGGTAAGCGCCCGTGGCTTGCCGGCATGGTGAAAGAGAAAATGTGTGCTTTAATTCATGTAGACGCATTAATTTCCATGCTAAATGCCGGACTGGATGTAAAATCATTAAATTCAGAATTTTGAGAAGTCGGGAACGACATTAACGAGGATTAGCCATGTCTCATTCTAACGAAGTAGAAGTAAAAAAAGATCACACAAATGATGAAGTACTTCAGTGGGTGACGTTCCAGCTGGAAGAAGAAACTTACGGCATTAACGTAATGCAAGTTCGCGAAGTACTTCGTTATACAGAAATTGCGCCCGTCCCAGGTGCACCAGATTATGTACTTGGTATTATCAACCTACGTGGTAATGTCGTTACGGTGATCGACACTCGCTCACGCTTTGGCCTAATGGAAGGCGAAGTAACAGACAACACTCGCATTATCGTGATTGAATCTGAGCATCAAGTGATTGGTATTCTTGTAGACAGTGTCGCTGAAGTGGTTTACCTACGTTCTTCAGAAATCGATTCAACCCCATCTGTTGGTACGGATGAGAGTGCCAAGTTTATCCAAGGTGTGAGCAACCGCGATGGTAAGCTGCTGATCTTGGTCGACCTGAACAAGTTGTTGACGGATGAAGAATGGGATGACATGGCTCATCTATAATGCTTGAGATGTTTTCCGATAGCCCTGTGATACTCGCTGGCTTTGTGGTCTTCTCTTTTATTGTACTTATTTTGCTTCCATTGCGAGTCAAAGCAGTACTGCAAAAGCGTTTAGACCAACAAAGCCAGATGTTGCGTAGCAGTGACAAAGAGTTACAGAAAGCAAATAAGCAATTACTTGAGGTCAGATCCGTTGTTATTGGGTTGGGACAACGAGTAAGCGAACAGCAAGACATTATTCAGCATCTAACAGAACGAGTTGTCGAGTTGGAGCAAGCAGATACCGATGGTCGTTTGTATACGCGCGCTAGCAAGATGGTTCAGCTCGGCGCAGATGTCAACGAACTAATCAAAGAGTGTGAGTTACCGAAAGCTGAAGCGGAATTGATGTTGTCACTACAAAAGAAAATAGCGGGCAAAGAAAAAGTGCCACCGTTAAGCAGCCGCCTCTCTGATTTGGATGAAAGGTCGCAAAAGAAAACGACACCAAGACGCTAGGCATGTTTGTCTGTTGAAAAAGAAAAAGAAGCTTCGGCTTCTTTTTTGTTATTTTGCGCTGCAAAGCACAATTGTGAGTCGTGACCGAGCTAGTGGAGAGTTTTGTTCAGGGAAAGTGAAAGAATTGAGATACTTATCACTCTATAGAGGTAAATTTAAATAAATGTGATAACAGGTTAACAAATTCTCACCAACTGACAAACATAGAGGGTTTGTTGTCCTGTCTTGTAACTAATTAGCTGTGTTAATATACCCCTCAAATTTGTGTCGCTATGAAGCCTTATGCTAGAAGTTTCCCATTTAACCGCAATTCGCGATGAACGCGTGCTTTTTGAAAATCTTCAGTTTGAAATCAAACCCGGTGAGTTGGTGCAGATTGAGGGTCGAAACGGTACTGGTAAAACCACGCTACTTCGAATCGTGACAGGGCTTGGCGACAGAGACGAAGGCTCCATCAAATGGAAAGGGGAGGCGATTGAAAAAAGCCGCGACCAGTTCCATCAAGATTTGCTTTTCTTAGGCCATCAAACTGGGGTGAAAAGAGAGCTTACCGCGTTTGAAAATTTACGCTTTTATCAATCGATTCATAATTCAGACTCTTCTTCAGAACGGATTTTTCACGCCCTGACTCAGGTTGGCTTGGCGGGACGTGAAGATGTACCCGTCGCACAGTTGTCTGCCGGGCAGCAGAGGCGCGTGGCGTTGGCCCGCCTTTGGTTAAGCAATCAGATCCTTTGGATTCTTGATGAGCCGTTAACTGCCATCGACAAGCAGGGGGTGAAAGTGCTTGAGTCTCTGTTTTCCAACCATGTTGATAATGGGGGCATCGTAATCTTGACGACACACCAAGATATGTTTGCAGATAGCCCGAAACTCAGAAAAATTAAGTTGGGTGATTGAGATGATTTCTGCAATGACAACCATTATTCGCCGTGAGCTGCTTATTGCTTTTCGACGCCAAGCCGATATTTTGAACCCACTTTGGTTTTTTATCATAGTTATTACCCTGTTCCCTCTCAGCATCGGCCCCGAGCCGAATTTGTTAGCGCGTATTGCAGCAGGTATTGTTTGGGTAGCGGCATTGCTATCCGCTCTATTATCTTTAGAGCGTCTGTTTCGCGATGATTTTCAAGATGGTGCACTTGAGCAAATGATGCTGATGCCAATTCCTTTGCAACTTGTAGTGATTTCAAAGGTCATAGCACATTGGTTATTGACAGGTTTGCCACTGATTCTCATTAGCCCGTTGTTGGCCATTTTGTTGTCGTTAGATTTCAATACTTGGTTATCGGTGGTCTTAACCCTATTGCTTGGTACACCAACGCTAAGTTTTATTGGAGCAATTGGTGTTGCCCTAACCGTAGGACTGCAAAAAGGGGGGGTATTGTTGAGCTTATTGGTTTTACCGCTTTATATCCCAATTTTGATTTTTGCGACGTCTGCAATTGATGCCGCAGCGTTGGGAATGGCGTATAACGGCCAGTTGGCCATTTTGGGTGCTATGCTCGTTGGCGGCATGACACTCACCCCTTTTGCTATCAGCGCTGCGTTGAGAGTCAGTGTTAACTAAAAAATTACCGACATTAATACAATATCGGATCAAAGAATTATTATTACAGCACTGCTAGTGTAACACGCTAAGTTTGTGCCTGAGTGAAGTAAGAGTGAGAACTAAACATGTGGAAATGGCTCCATCCTTATGCAAAGCCAGAAACAGCCTACCAGCTAAGTGGTAAGTTGTTGCCTTGGTTTTCCGTTTTAGCCCTGATCTTTTTGGTAGTCGGTACACTATGGGGCTTAGCATATGCTCCGGCTGACTATCAGCAAGGCGACAGCTTCAGAATCATCTACATTCATGTGCCTTCGGCGATTTGGTCGATGGGTGTGTATATGTCGATGGCCATCGCGGCCTTCATTGGTTTGGTTTGGCAAATCCGTTTGTCTGAGATGGCGGCGCTTGCAATGGCCCCGATTGGTGCGGTGTATACCTTTATCGCGTTAGTGACTGGTGCAGTCTGGGGGAAACCAATGTGGGGAACATGGTGGGTTTGGGATGCTCGCCTGACTTCTGAACTGATTCTTCTTTTCCTTTATTTGGGTGTGATTGCACTTTACCACGCCTTTGATGACCAAAAAACGGCGGCGAAAGCAGCAGGGATTCTGGCGATCGTTGGCGTGATCAACCTTCCAATTATTCACTTTTCGGTTGAGTGGTGGAACACCTTGCATCAAGGTGCAACGATCACTAAGTTTGCCAAACCTTCGATTGCTTCAGACATGCTCTGGCCATTGCTCCTGAACATTTTGGGTTTTGCTTTTTTCTTTGCGGCGGTGACAATGGTGCGTTTTCGCAACGAAATCATCAGTAAAGAAAGTCATCGTCCTTGGGTGCGTGAATTAGCACTCGAAAAAACTCAGTGAGGGTTTTAGAACATGCACTTTGAATCTCTGAGCGAATTTTTTGCAATGGGAGGCTATGCCTCCTACGTGTGGGGAGCGTTCGGCATAACATTTTTGTCGATGCTTATTCTTCTGATTAGCAGCTTACGCCGCAGCAATGCGCTGTTGAATGAAGTGAAAGCGAAGATAGACCGTCAGGCTCGAATTGATGCCGCGAAGAATATGGAGAACACTCTATGAATCCAAGACGTCAAAAGAGACTCGGCATTATTTTAGCCATCTTTATTGGTGTGAGCGCCACGATTGGTTTAATGATTTATGCATTGAACCAAAACATGGATCTTTTCTATACCCCAACCGAATTGGTAAATGGTAAAGAGGATGGCACAAAGCCAACCGTCGGACAGCGTTTGCGTATTGGCGGTATGGTGGTCACAGGTTCTGTACGTCGTGACCCGCAGTCACTGAAAGTCAGTTTTGATCTTGCCGATGTCGGTCCAAAGGTGACTATCGAGTACGAAGGGATTCTTCCTGATTTATTTCGTGAAGGTCAAGGGATCGTCGCTCAAGGCGTTTTGAAAGATGCAACCACGGTTGAAGCATTTGAAGTCCTTGCAAAACACGATGAAGAATACATGCCACCTGAAATTGCTGAAGCAATGAAGAAGACGCACGCACCGTTACAATATTCTGAAGAACAAAAACAAGGAAGCGACCAATGATTGCAGAAATCGGTCACTTTGCCCTCATCGTCTCTTTAGCGATGGCGGTACTATTGAGCATATTGCCTCTTTGGGGGGCGTCAAACAACAATACCATGTTGATGAACAGCGCTCGCCCTTTATCTTGGGCGATGTTTGTGATGCTGTTCATCTCATTTATCATTCTATGTTACGGTTTTTACGCGAATGATTTTACGCTGCAATATGTTGCCAGTAACTCGAACAGTCAGCTTCCTTGGTACTATCGTTTAACAGCGGTATGGGGCGCGCACGAAGGTTCATTACTGCTTTGGGTGTTGATACAAGCAGCATGGACGGTTGCCGTCGCGACCTTTAGTCGTGGAATGCCTCAAGAATCGGTTGCTCGCGTGCTCGCAGTTATGGGGATGATTTCCGTTGGTTTCCTACTGTTTATCATCTTGACGTCAAATCCATTCCTACGCACCTTACCTTTCTTCCCGGTTGATGGTCGAGATCTTAACCCGTTATTGCAAGACCCAGGTTTGATTGTTCACCCACCAATGCTTTACATGGGGTACGTGGGTTTCTCAGTGGCATTCTCTTTTGCCATCGCCTCGCTGATGACAGGTCGATTAGACACTGCGTGGGCACGTTGGTCTCGTCCATGGACGACCGCTGCATGGGTATTCCTTACCCTAGGTATCGCATTGGGTTCTTGGTGGGCTTACTATGAGCTTGGCTGGGGTGGCTGGTGGTTCTGGGATCCCGTAGAAAACGCTTCCTTTATGCCTTGGCTCGCGGGCACTGCGCTGATGCACTCTCTCGCGGTGACAGAAAAACGTGGCACCTTTAAAGCGTGGACAGTACTACTGGCCATCTCAGCATTCTCGTTGAGCTTACTAGGTACCTTCCTAGTGCGTTCGGGTATTTTGGTTTCTGTTCATGCATTTGCTTCTGACCCATCACGAGGCATGTTCATTCTTGGCTTCCTCGTTTTTGTTATTGGCGGTTCACTCCTCCTTTTCGCGGTAAAAGGCGCAGCAGTACGTGTGCGTGGTAACTTCGACCTGATTTCACGTGAGAACATGCTTCTTGGCAACAATGTCTTGTTGATCGCCGCGTTAGTCGTGGTGTTAGTCGGTACGTTACTGCCGCTAGTTCACAAGCAGATCGGTTTGGGGTCTGTTTCCATTGGTGCACCATTCTTCGACATGCTGTTTGCGTGGTTGATGATGCCATTTGCTTTCTTGCTTGGCATTGGACCTTTGATCCGTTGGAAGCGTGATCAGCTTTCGCATCTCATCAGACCTATGCTGGTTTCTGGCGTTGCTGCCTTTTCGCTCGGTTATTTATGTGTGTACCTGTTTGCCGATTTCTTTGACGTGATGGCATACATCGGCTGGGTGATGGCGATTTGGATCATCGCAATGCACGGCTTCGAGCTTTATGAACGTGCAACGCATCGTCATCCATTCTTGACTGGCGTTCGTAAGCTACAACGTAGTCACTGGGCAATGATGTTGGGACATATTGGTCTCGCAGTGACGGTGATTGGGATTGCGATGGTGCAAAACTACAGTATTGAACGCGATGTGCGTTTAGCGCCTGGCGAGCATTTCCAAATTCAGGGTTACGATTTCTATTTCTCAGGTCTTCGCGACAAGAATGGCCCGAACTACGATGGTTATATCGCAGACTTTGAAATCACTCATAACGGTCAGTACGTTAATACACTGCATGCCGAGAAGCGCTTCTATCGCACCGCGAAATCGATGATGACAGAGGCGGCAATCGATCGTGGTATTACTCGTGATCTGTACATTGCCATGGGTGAGCGCTTGGAAGATAACCGTTCTTGGGCGGTACGTATTTACTACAAACCGTTTGTACGTTGGATCTGGGCAGGTTCTTTGATTATGTCATTCGGTGGTCTATTGGCGATGTCGGACAGACGTTACCGTTTCCGCAAGAGCAATAAAGCCGATGCCAAAGCGAAGCTAGAAGAACAAGAGGCATAAAATGAACAAGAAAATTTTGTTTGTTCCGCTGGTTGCCTTTATGGCACTTGCGGTGATTTTCGCCACTCAGTTGATTAAAAACCAACATGGCGATGACCCAACCAAGCTTGAATCGGTGTTAGTGGGTAAATCGGTGCCAACGTTTAAATTGGAAGATTTGGCAGAGCCGGGCAAGCTTTATGATCAGTCGATCTTTAAAGGGGAGCCGCTGCTGTTAAACGTTTGGGCGACTTGGTGCCCAACGTGTTATGCAGAGCATCAATACCTTAATGAGCTTGCAGGTAAGGGCGTAAAAATCATTGGTATGAACTACAAAGATGATCGTACCAAAGCGGTGGGTTGGTTAAATGACTTAGGTAACCCATACCTAATTAGCCTGTTCGATGGTAACGGCATGCTTGGTTTAGATCTGGGTGTCTATGGTGCCCCTGAAACCTTCATTATTGATGCGAATGGAATTATTCGCTATCGCCATGTTGGTGATGTGAATCCACGCAACTGGGCAGAAAAGCTCGCACCGCTCTACAACCAGTTGGTTGAGGAGGCGAAACAATGAAAAAATTCCTTCTAGTTGTATTGGCGACTTTTACTCTTTCACTTGCTGCGCACGCTGCCATTGAAGTGTATGAATTTGATAACTTAGAGCAAGAACAGCAGTTCAAAGAGTTAGGTCATACGTTGCGCTGTCCAAAATGTCAGAACAACACCATTTCCGATTCGAATGCGGAGCTGGCGCAAGACCTGCGTCAAAAGGTGTATGAGATGACCAAAGAAGGCAAGTCAAAGGACGAAATCGTTGATTACATGATTGCCCGCTATGGAAACTTTGTGACTTACAACCCGCCATTGACGCTTGCTACATCGATACTTTGGCTGGGCCCATTGGGCGTTATCGTGATTGGATTTACCTTGATTGTGCTACGAAGTCGTAAGCGAAAAAGTGTAAGTGAAGGTAGTGGCGAATCTTGGGATGATGATAAAGAAGCCCGTCTTAAGGCCTTGTTAGATGAAGAGAACAACGGAGACAAACAATAATGACACTTTTTTGGTTATCCACTGTCGCTCTGATTTTAGTTGCGTGTGCACTTATTGCTATGCCGATGCTTAAGCAAAAAGCCAATACTGATGATGTGTTACGTGATGAGCTCAACAAAGCATTTTATAAAGATCGCCTTTCTGAGCTTCAAGAAGAAGCCTCTGAAGGGTTAGTAGAAGATCAGCAGGACCTGATTGCCGATCTCAAACAATCGTTATTAGACGATATTCCTGATGCAAAGAAGCAGGGTGAAAGCAAAATTTCACCGATGGCGGTTTTGATCCCCTCAATTGTGTTGACCGTGGCACTGAGCTATGGGTTATACATCAAATTTGGCGCCTATCAAGATGTGGTGAAATGGCAAGAAGTCAATGCGAACTTGCCTGAGCTTTCGAAAAAGCTGATGTCCTCAACGGCTGAACCGCTAAGTGACGATGAGATGACGGATCTCACCTTGGCGCTGCGCACTCGTTTACATTATCAGCCTGATGATGCGACAGGGTGGTTGTTACTTGGCCGCATTGCTCTGGCGAATCGCGACGTCAACACCGCCATTGATGCGATGCAAAAAGCATTTGATCTGCAGCCAAAAGATGCCGATATTCAGCTGGGTTACGCGCAAGCTTTGATGTTGTCACAAGACGAAATGGACCAAAATACGGCTCGTTCGATTTTGAGCCAGTTGGTACGTGAGGATTATGTCGATCTTCGTGTGTTCTCTTTGTTGGCATTTGATGCGTTTGAACGTCAAGACTTTGCCGCTGCGGTTAAATACTGGAGTATTATGCAGCAAATGATTGGGCCACAAGATAGTCGCTACGAAATGCTCGCTCGCAGCATCGAAAGCGCGAAGCAGCGCATGGGCGAAAAGGGGGCTGCTGGTAAGAGTGTCGCAGTGACTATCGAGCTTAGCCCACAAGTGCAGGCGGATCCGAATTCAGTACTGATCGTCTCGGTACACAACGCGGACGGTTCGCCAATGCCTATCGCTGCAGCTCGCTATCCGCTCGGTACCTTTCCTCGTACCGTCGTGCTCGATGATGGAAACAGCATGATGCAAGGGCAGCAGCTTTCTAATCTGAGTGAACTGATTGTGCGCGCGCGCATCGATAGCGATGGCAATGTGGCCACAAAGCAAGGTGACTGGTATGGCGAAAGTGAGCCTGTCGCACTCGGTGCACCGGTGACGCTGAGTATTAATAATCAATACTAATCTCGCTGGCTATCAAGTAGAATCATTAAGGTCAGTGAAAACTGGCCTTATTTTTTGCTCTTGATATTGTCCTTCATCAACAATGGAATTCAGAATGTACAGCAAAGGGAAATCCTTCGCGATGTTATCGTTGCTGATCTTTGGTCTCTCTGGTTGCGCAAGCGCGCCGAAGGACCAAGAAGGGCTGGCCGATGGAACATCGACTGAAACCGATCATTATGACGGTGACCCATTTGAGTCGTTCAACCGTTCTATGTGGACACTCAACTACGAGTATCTCGACCCTTATTTGGTGCGTCCAGTCTCTCTGGCTTACGTAGAGTACACGCCATCTCCTGTTCGAGTTGGGGTTGCTAATTTTCTATCAAACCTTGATGAGCCCTCTAGCATGGTGAACAACATTATCATGGGCAATGGTCAACGCGCGGTGGAACACTTTAACCGTTTTTGGATCAACTCTACATTTGGCTTGTTAGGTTTGATTGATATTGCTACCGCCGCGGGGATTACTAAGCATGATGATAAAGCGTTCAGTGACGCTATTGGTCATTATGGCGTTGGCAATGGTCCCTTTTTGATGCTGCCAGGCTATGGGCCTTATACGGTTAGAGAAGTGACCGATACGGTTGATGGCATGTATGTGCCTTTGGTTTACCTAAACTTCTGGGCCGGATTGGGTAAGTGGGCATTAGAAGGGATGGAAAAACGGGCGTTATTGGTTAATCAAGAAGCACAGCTCAATTCATCGCCAGACCCTTACGCGTTAACGCGTGGTGTGTACTTACAACGGCAAGCGTTTAAAGCAGAAATCAATAAAGATGGCGTCGATGAAGAGGAAGAAGCACTTCTCGATCAGTATCTTGAAGAATATTAAAAGACAAAAGGGCTTAGTTAACACTAAGCCCTTTTTGATCTGCGTATGAACGAAATTAGAAGCGGTAGTTCGCTTGAACACCAATGAGCCACACGTTGCCCGTGGTTTCACCGACAAACTGGCCACCAACTGCTTGTGCCGCTTCGTCTGAACTGTAACCACGTGATTCCTTAATTGGCGCATCTTTGGCTATGATGTAAGTAAAGCCCGCGTCTAGAGTGAAATCTTGCGTCCAGTCGTATGTTGCACCGATGCTCAACCAAGTACGATCGGTTTCTGGAATGGTAATGGTACGGTTTTTGTCGCTCACGGCTGAGGTGTCATAAGCAATACCGGTTCTTAGCGCCAGTTTAGGCTGTAGTTGGTATGTTGCACCAACGGCAAAGCGGTAGTTGTCTTTCCAGTGTTCTTCTTTAACCGTCGAGCCTGGATTGTTGTCTAAATCGGCATAAAGTTCTTTAAAACTGCTCCAGTCTGTCCAGTTAATACTGGTATGTAGCGCTAGCTGTTCAGAAAGCTGGTGGAAGCTTGCAAGTTCGGCTGTTGCTGGTAGTGATAGAGTCATACTGCCTGTATCGTAGAAATCTCGGGTGTCTCCAAGGATTTTATTGAAGCCAAACCCTTCAGCATGGCCTTCCAATTTTAGTTCTACTTCAGATTTGTAGGTAAAGCCTACACGATGATTTTCGTTGATCTGCCATGCGGAGCCAATTTGCCAACCCCACGCGGTGTCATCACCTTCCATATATTTTAGAGTAGTGCCTTGTTGAACGCCCAAAATATTCTTTTTTGGTGCTGTAGCACCAAAGCTACCTTCAGCAATAATGTAACGAACACCACCACCAATGCTGAACTGTTTATTCAGTTGGTAAGCGAGGTTTAAATTCGCTTCTTTACTGATCACGCTGGCTTCGTTGCCGAAATGAGAGGCAGTGAAATCTTTGCCTAGGTCAGTTTCCATACCGTAGTTGGTGCCTAGTGCAAAACCAATCGCAAGTTGATCATTGTAACGGTGTGAGATGTAAAGGTTTGGAATAATTGCGTCGTGCGCGAAGTCATCAGATTCAGAATCTGTCACCGCAACCGTTTGTCCGGTGAGCGGGTGTTTAAGCGTAGTGGTGCCTTTAACATCAATGTTTGGGTTCACATAAATCGCGCCAACAGAGACTTGTGTACCCTCTAGGTAGGTCAGCATCGCTGGGTTACGCCACTGTGCGCTTGCGTTGTCTGCCATCGCAGCTTCGCCCGCGTATGCGCGGCCAAGGCCTGTTGCCGAGTATTCTGCTAGTTGGAAGCCTGCAGCATTGGCAAGATTGGCACTAGAAAGTAGGCTAAAAGCGACGGCTGTTGATAGAAGAGTCTTGTTGGTTTTCATTATGTTTGTTCGCTGAATAAGTGGATATGTGGGAACGGATTGTAGATCTTGAGTAAATACTTTAAAAACCAAATGCCAATAAAACAGTGTATTTAGAGTATTTGTCTAAAAATATGAGGTTTATCTAGCAAACGTTCTGTTTGTTATCGGCTTGTTTTGAAACTTGAGCGTACACGCGTGTAACGAAATGGCCAATCTAGCAAACAGTTGTGTGCTGAATTAGAGGGTTATGGGCAGGCAGATAAAGAAAAAGGGCTGGTAGACCAGCCCTTTAGCATTCGGTGTTTCTCTAATCAACTATTAGAAAGAACGGCTGTATTGTAAGCCGACTAGAATAGCGTCCGCATGAGTTGTACCAGTGAACGTCGTGCCTATTGTGTTAGCAGGTAGACCAGTAGGGGTTAAGTCTGTGCTTTCCGATACCTTGACATCTTCACCCATCAAATAGGTGAAACCGAAATCAATGTTCGATTTTTGGTCAATATGATATGTGAAACCTGCAGACAACCATTGGCGATCTGAATCTGGTACTGAAACCGAGGTAATCTGGTCTTGTGCGCTGGTGTCATACATGTAACCAGCACGTAATGTCCAGTCTTGGTTCATGAAATAGGTACCACCGATTGAATAGTGCATGCCGTCTTGCCATTGGTACTCATTTAGCACGCCGCTTTTTTTCGCTTCCAGCTTATCGAACTCCGCCCAGCCGATCCATTGCACACTATAGTGAACTGCGAACTGTTCATTCAAGCGATGGTAACCAGAAAACTCAGCCATATCTGGCAGAGGCATGATCAAAGTATCATCAATCTCGCCTTTACCTGAACCAACGTAATTGACTTTGCCATCCGCTTCTAAATCTGGGCTGTATCTATAAGAGAAACCAAAGCGATTATCTTCATCAAGCTCGTAGACGGTGCCCAAGTTGAAACCAAGCGCCCAACCATCAGCATCGGCATCCAACGCGGTTTGTGTCTGTAGTACAGAACCGTTGGCTGGGTGGTATACTCGCATCGATCTCTCAAGCTTGCCTTTGCCATAGATCAAATCTAAACCCAGACCAAAGCTTAGCTGCTCATTGACGCGGTAAGAACCGGCTAAACCAAGGTTCATACTCTTTACGTCTGTCAAACCGCCATATTCTGTACCAACAAAGGAATCATCAAACTCTGTTTTGGTGCCAAAGTTGGTGTAAGCATTAACACCCCAAGCGAACTGTTCATTCACTGGCACAATCAGGTGAATATTAGGCGCAATGGAAGTATCACCAGCATCGCCGTAATTTGAGGCACTTGTATATGAAGTACCTAATGGAGCACCTTGACCCAACAATAGGTTATTTTGGGCATATTGAGCATCTTTTACTTTGATTTTTGATGTAATGGAAACAAAGCCTAGCGACATCTCCATATCATCGAAAAGTGCCATAGCAGCAGGGTTGCGCGCCATGACGGAGGCGTTATCTGCAATAACCGCATCACCGGCGAATGCACGGCCGAGACCTGTTGCAGATTGTGCGTTAAGCTGGAAACCTGCTGCCATTGTTTGGCCTGAAGCCAATGCAACAGTCACTGCGAGAAGAGACTTTTTAAACAGACGCATGTTCTGAGTCATTTCATTATTCCTTTTTGTTACCGCCTCTAAATGGGCGTTGTTTTTGAGCATTTGCTCAGTTGGTGGCTGATCCTAGTCGTAAGCGTAGCAGATACAAATCCGACCATTGAGTTAAAATGAATGAAAATTGCAAAACTGGCGGATATCTGGCAGGAATAAGCAGCTAAAGCACATAAAATAGAGTTTTAGCTCTACAGGTATAGTTCTGGTGAATAGCATTGTGCGGATTAATAAAGCAAAAAGCCGCAAGTTAGCGGTAACTTGCGGCTTTTGACGGTGAAATAGCGATTAAACGAGCGGTTTAATCATTGGCGCCAGTTTGTCAGCAAATTTCTTGGTCTCTTCGCCGTTTTCACCCACCAAGATTAAGCTGGTATCCCCAATAGGAACGATAATGCCATTCATCCCGTCTTTGGCAAAATCTGCCGCTGATGAACTTTTGATTGGGGCGATAAACAGCGTGATCTTGCCTTTCTCTCCCTGGAAAATCATGTGCAGTGCATTGGTATGGCCAAAACCACAGTGATTGAGGTAGTACACGTGATACGGGAAGTTATCATTAAAGTAATACTCCAATGGTGATAACTTGGCGTTGATCTGTATGGACGTGACTTGCTCATCAATGTGTCGTACAAAGGCACTTTCAGCAACAACATGTTGTATTGCGGTGTCTGCTAGGCTTGCTTGCGCCGGTGAAACCAATAAGTTGCCCCAGTTAATTTGTCCAACCAGTAAACCAGCGGTAAACGCAAAAGAGGCGGCAAGGGCCATGGCTTTGCGGACGAAACTCGGTCTGACAATTTTATCCTCACTTGCGTAAGAGGTTTGCTTAAGCAAGATTTTGTCAACAAGCTCTTCCGGCACTTCCACTTTCATCGCTTGTTTGATTTGCGCATCCAAATCCAGCACATCTTGAGCAAATTTTGCATTGGAGTCACTGCTATCGAGTGCTTGCAAAATCTCTTGGTCACGGCTTTTCGGGTCCGACAAAATACGGCGACGAAATTCTAAATCATCCATTTTTTTGCCCCCTTTGAGTTTGGTCTGAGTCTAACAGTTCTTTCAGTTGGTTTCTGGCGCGAAACAAACGTGTCATCACCGTATTTTTGTTTAAATCCAAAATATCGCTTATCTCATCACCACTAAATCCTCCGACAACTTGAAGAAACAGTGGCTCTCGATATTCGATATCCAATTTCATGATTTGCGCTTGCAACCACTCTTGCTGGTGGTGTTCATCATCGCTGACTTTGGCTTCGTTGCCATAGTCTTCAATGTCCACGAGATCGAAATGCTTTCTTTCAAAACGGCGAGCGTTCTCTCGTCTCAATATGGTAATGAGCCAAGATTTTGCGGCCTTTTCGTCTTGCAGGCTATCGAGAGATTTCCACGCTCTGAGGCAGGTTTCTTGCACGAGATCTTCTGCTACAGATTGATCTTTGCAAAGCCAGTACGCATAGCGATACAAATCACGGTGATAGGCTCTTACAAGCGCTTCGTATTTTTTTTGTCTGTCCATTTCCGTATTGACCGGAGTGTCAGAGGTTTTCTTTCCGAATATTTTAAATATTGCCACAGGAGCCTCCATACCTGCTCTGTGTGGAAATAGGAAGCCAACAATAATGGCATGATTCCTATTGGTTTTGTCAATCGAACGACCTGTTGGTCAGTCTAACGTAATTATTGATAAAGGAAATACTACATGCGTTCCGATAATGGCAAACATCGGTCTAACGGCGTGTTAACGTCAGAGACGATTCGATCTTCAAGCCGAACAAGGGCGCTCTATACCAATCAGTTTAAGTCAAAAGGTTGTCGATAGGTCTGGTTTGGAAAAGTCTAAAAAATGCCATTTAGATGATGAAGATCAGAGTAAGTCGGGAATATCGGCTAACTTGCCAATCTGTTAGCGCAAAACCACCATAAAATTGATCTAATTCAAAATCTGTAACGACAAACTGGCTATAGTAAACCCTGTCATCTAGTTAACCCTTTGGGTTAGCGTGTTGAGCAAGATGACACTTCCTTTTGAAGGCTGACTTTACTTTCTCCTAATCAGGAAACTGATTATTTTCAATTGGCGTAAGTTAATTGTTTTATACCGATTCCGACCACACAGTTTTGTGTGGTTTTTTTTTGCCTGCATTCCACTTGCCATTGAAACCTTTTGCAATATTCCTTTGTAAGTTATTGAAGTAAAAGTAATCTAAGTTTGAGTTAGAACAATAGATCTACTAACCTCACGTTTATTTAAACGCACGTTTGATAAATTTAACAAAATGATTACAATGCATCAGGTCAGACCTCTTGTTATTAAGGAGAAACAATGGGCAAGCAGGAAGTGAAAACACGCCATGGTGAGCGTGTAGCTATTGTGGCGGGGTTGAGAACCCCCTTTGCTCGTCAAAGCACGGAGTTCAGCCAAGTACCCGCTGTGGATCTTGGCAAGATGGTTGTGAGTGATCTGTTGGCACGTACCGACATCGATCCGAAGTTGATTGAGCAAGTGGTGTTTGGCCAAGTCGTGCAGATGCCAGAAGCACCCAATATAGCGCGTGAAATCGTGCTAGGGACAGGCATGAACATTCACACCGATGCTTACAGCGTGACCCGTGCTTGTGCAACGAGCTTTCAATCGGCAGTGAACGTAGCAGAGAGCATCATGGCAGGCGCAATCGATATTGGCATCGCTGGCGGTGCGGATTCTTCTTCTGTTCTGCCGATTGGCGTATCCAAAAAATTGGCAGCGAGCTTGTTGGCTCTTAGTAAAACCAAAACACTAGGTCAAAAACTTAAGGTGCTTTCAAGCTTAGGTTTAAAAGATCTGATGCCTGTTCCCCCAGCAGTGGCCGAATACTCTACGGGTTTGTCTATGGGCCAAACCGCGGAGCAGATGGCGAAAACTCATGGCATTACTCGTGCAGAACAAGATGCTTTGGCGCATCGCTCTCACACTCTGGCCTCTCAGGCGTGGCGTGATGGCAAAATTGCCGGAGAGGTAATGACGGCGTTTCCCGAACCTTATAAAAAGTGGATCGCAGAAGACAATAACATCCGCCATGATTCCACATTGGAAGGCTATGCCAAACTTCGCCCTGCGTTTGATCGTCAATTCGGCACGGTCACTGCGGCCAATAGTACGCCACTGACTGATGGTGCGGCGGCAGTAATGCTGATGCGCGAAGGGCGAGCAAAAGAGCTTGGTCTAGAGATTCTCGGTTACATCCGTGGCTATGCGTTTTCTGCTATCGGTGTCGAGACTGATATGCTGATGGGGCCTTCCTATGCAACCGCAAAAGTGTTGAAAAATACCGGTTTGGAACTCTCAGATCTTACCTTAATTGACATGCATGAAGCCTTTGCCGCTCAAGCCTTGGCTAACGTGAAAATGTTTGCTTCCGATAAGTTCGCCCAAGAGAACCTTGGCCGTTCCAAAGCGATTGGTGAAATCGATATGGATAAGTTCAATGTGTTGGGTGGTTCGATTGCTTATGGTCACCCATTTGCCGCCACTGGTGCGCGGATGATGACGCAGACTCTACGTGAGTTGAAACGTCGTGGTGGAGGTTTAGCATTGAATACCGCGTGTGCGGCAGGTGGCTTGGGTGCTGCGATGATTCTGGAGGTTGAATAATGAGCGAGCAAAAAGCATTTAATCTGAAGATTGATGAACAGAACATTGCGTGGCTTGGCATTGATGTTCCAAACGAAAAAATGAACACACTTCAAGCTGCGTTCGCTGAAGAGATGAAAGCGATTTTTTCTCAGCTAAAAGACAGTAGTGGTCTGAAAGGTCTGATCATTCACTCATTGAAACCTGACAACTTTGTCGCGGGCGCAGACGTGCGTATGCTTGAAGCGTGTAAAACAGCGCCTGAAGCAGAAGCACTAGCACGCCAAGGACAAGAGTTGTTTCAGCAACTCTCTGACTTACCCTATCCTGTTGTTGCGGCGATCCACGGCCCTTGTTTAGGTGGTGGCTTAGAGTTGGCACTGGCGTGTGATTTTCGCGTATGTAGTGACGACGATATCACGCGGTTAGGTTTACCCGAAGTGCAACTAGGCTTGTTGCCAGGGTCTGGCGGGACTCAACGTTTGCCTCGCTTGATTGGTTTATTGCCATCGCTAGATCTTATCCTGACAGGTAAGCAACTGAGAGCCAAAAAAGCGAAGAAACTGGGCGTTGTCGACGAATGTGTTCCACAAACCATTCTGTTGGATGTCGCAAAACAGTTGGTTGAAAAAGGCAAAAAACGCGCCAAGCAAAAAGTCTCTACCAAAGAGAAACTGCTTTCTGGCAGTGGGCTAGGGCGTAAGTTTGTGTTTGAACAAGCGGCGAAGAAAACCCACGAAAAAACGCGCGGTAATTACCCTGCGACCGTAGCAATTTTACACGTAATTCAACATGGCCTTGAAAAGGGTATGAAGCAAGGTCTTGAGCTGGAAGCGAAGCGCTTTGGTGAACTGGTCATGAGCAATGAATCAAAAGCGCTGCGCTCGATTTTCTTTGCCACGACTGAAATGAAGAAAGAAACCGGTAGCGATGCCAAACCAAGCCAAGTGTCAATGGTGGGCGTTTTAGGTGGCGGGTTAATGGGCGCAGGCATTGGCCATGTGACAGTGGGCAAAGCCAAAGTGCCTGCTCGTATTAAAGATGTGAGCAACGATGGTGTTCTCAATGCGTTGAAATACAACCACAAGCTGTTTGATAAGCAGTACAAGCGTCGTATTTTGTCCAAGGCTCAACTGCAAAGCAAAATGATGCAACTGAGCGGTGGAACAGATTTCACCAGTTTCAATCGCACCGATGTGGTGATTGAGGCGGTGTTTGAAGATTTAACACTCAAGCAGCAAATGGTGGCGGATATTGAAGCAAATGCTAAACCAGAAACCATTTTTGCCACCAACACCTCTTCACTGCCAATCCATAAAATTGCAGAAAAAGCGCAGCGCCCTGAAAACGTCGTTGGCTTGCATTACTTTAGCCCGGTGGAAAAAATGCCGTTGGTAGAAGTCATTCCACATGAAACGACGTCGCAAGAAACCATTGCAACGGTGGTGGCATTGGCGAAGAAGCAGGGCAAAACGCCGATTGTGGTCAAAGATCAAGCTGGTTTCTTTGTGAACCGTATCTTAGCGCCTTACATGAATGAGTCTGCCCATATTCTGTTGGCAAACGAACCTATCGAGAAGATAGACTCGGCGTTACTGGATTTTGGTTTCCCTGTCGGGCCAATCACTCTGCTCGATGAAGTTGGGGTGGATATCGGCGCGAAGATAATGCCTATCCTTGTCGCTGAGCTCGGTGCTCGTTTTAAGGGTCCGGATGTGTTTGATGTACTGCTCAACGATGGCCGCAAAGGACGCAAGAGTGGCAAAGGTTTCTACACCTACAAAGGGAAGAAAAAAGAGGTCGATAAATCGGTGTATAAGCTGCTCAAGCTAACGCCAGAATCGAAACTCAGTGATAAAGACATCGCTTTGCGTTGTGTGCTTCCTATGTTGAATGAAGCCGTCCGTTGCTTGGATGATGGCATTATTCGTTCCCCTCGCGATGGTGATATCGGCGCTATTTTTGGCATTGGATTCCCTCCTTTCTTGGGTGGGCCATTCCGCTATATGGACCAATTTGGTTTGAAAGAGTTGGTGGAGAAAATGAATCAGCTTGCCGAGAAGTATGGTGACCGATTTGCGCCATGTGATGGTTTGTTAACTCGCGCTGGTGAAGGGCGTAAGTTCTACCCTGAGTAAGTGTCGAGAAAGCGTTTGAAACAAAACAGGCTACCGAAGGTAGCCTGTTTTGTTTGTCTAGCCAATTTGTCTATGCATTCAGTTCACTTTGAGTTAACCGAGGCCGGTATCTTTCGGCCTCAATTGAAACTCTTCAATCGATCCGATCTCTTGCCCAAGATGAATCTTAGGTTCTTCTGCATGGGCGATGCCCTGTGTGTGCATCACCAAGCGATTCGCAGTTCTTGGTTTGAGTTCGTTAACGACAAAACGGATCATGTCAGCGCGCGTTAAGCCTTTTAGTTCGGCTAAGACCTTTTCGCGTTGGTTGAAATCGGTATCTTTGTTGCCAATGGCCACCCATAGGCGTTGTGCTCGATTACGCAAGGTTGTATCTGGCGCCGCTATTTGATTCCAAAGCCCTCGTTTACTGCTGTGCCATTCGTACTCGTTTAGCTCTAACAGTACCATGTAAAATGCGTTTAGAAACTCGTCGATGGAGCGTACAAGTTCTGCCGGCGCAGAATTCGGCGATTGTACATACAGCACAATACCAGGGTGTTTGTTGAGTGGCATGTTGCCGGTGCCGACCATGTAGCCAAGCTGCTGCTTAGTGCGAATCTCGTGGAAGAAAGTGGCTGACATCAAGTGATTGGCAAGAGAGTAAAGTGCGATGCTGTGCGGCGAAGTATCTTCACATTGATGGTAAATCACCACGGCGGAATCTTGTTGTCCGCACTCCACTTCTCGTTGGAAGCTGCCATTAGCGCCAAGCATAATCAGCGGACGTAAGGCTTCTTCATAGCGTTGCTCTTTCACACGTAGCGCATTTTTGAGTGTTGTTGCCATGTCATGTGCTTGCTGGCGTTGCCAATCACCATAGACAAACATTTCCACGTGCAGCTCCGCCAATATTTCATCGACGAAATCGGCCAACTCCTCCACATCGATCTGTTGTAGTGCTTCAATGAGCGTCGAAAATGGTGGGTTGTTTGGTTGTAAAATGCCCGTCATTGCATTGAACAGTTGCGAAATAGGACGATCTTGCGCCGCGTTGCGCCAGCTTCGTAACAGTTGTTTCTTGATGTTGTCGAAGCGAATTGGGTTGAAATCCCGAGTCGCAAACCGCTTTAGAATCATTTCAAGCAGTTGAGGCAGTTTTTGAGAAAAACCGGAGAGCGTGAGGGTGACGCCACCTTGATGGGCATACATGTTGTATCCCATACCAGCGATTTCAGCTTGGTAGGTTTCTTTTGCTAATGAGTCCAAAAACATCTCGACACAAAGACGTGTTTTAACAATATTTTTTGCCGATGCTACGGCATGAGGGCTATCGATAGCAACATACAACACCCCTTTCGGAACACGAAACTCGGTATCTTGCAGGTGCCACAAACGGAACCCTTCGAGATCTTCAATCAGTTGAGGGAGCTCTTCATCACTTTCAAGTGGTGTTGGGTCTAGTTCGTAACAGATAAAGGGGTTCTTTGCGGGTAAATCGAATCCCCAGCCAGGGTTGATCCGCGCATAGCTCTCACGTTGCTCAAGGCTCAGTGGTACCACTTTATAAGGTGTGAAATACCACGCTGCTTCGCGATCGGTTTCTATCCCTTTTGCAATTAGCGTGACACGCAAATTATCAATGGTGAAGTACTCAAACAGCGAGCTCAGCAATGCTTCGTCATAACCCACCATCATATAGTCACCATAAATGGTGTCTTCAGGTCGATAGTGTTGCATGTTGACCACTAAATGGCTCACCATATCGAGAGGACGAGAGGGCTCCTGGAAACGGAAAGCCGACTCAAGTACCGCTTGCTTCTCTTTGTAACGCCACTCTTCCAGACCCTCCGCTTTGATTAAACGGATGTATTGGAAAACGGCCTGAATAATCTCGTCGGTGTGTTCGAGGCCTTGTTTGGTTAGTGTGCAGCTGATGGTGAAATCGCGATAGTTACTACCCGCCGCGCCACCGCCAGCTGAGAGCGAGGTGATCCAATTTTTGTTCTTCAACCCCAGCATTAAACTGCCTTCGCCCTCATAGCCTAAAAGATGGGCAAAATAAGAAAGAGGTTTGATGGCGTAATGCTGGTCCATACCTGGGAAAGGGAAGGTGAGCACTAACTTACGGATCTCTTTGAGTGGTTCAATACTCACCGTCACACCAGTGCTGTTATCACCAATGATGGGCACACTAATCGTCTTACCTTGGCGTTGGTTATTGGTAATCTCGCCAAACTTCTCTTCTACCCAGTGCTGCAGTTCATCAAGGGATTGTGGTCCATAGACGGTGAGCGTCATCAAATCGGCAGAATAATGAGAACGATAGAAATCGACGACTTCTTGCCGAATAGAGATGCCATTGCGATCATCAAGAGTATCAAGATTGCCAACAGAAAATTTAGCAAATGGATGAAGTGGATTAACCACTTCTTTATTCACCTGATAGAAGCGACGTGAGTCATCGTTGAGTTTAAGTCGATATTCCGATTCTACCGCTTGACGTTCTTTATCCAGCGCTTCTTCATTGAAAAGAGGGGCGACAAAAAACTGACTAAATCGGTCGAGGGCTTTTTCGAAGACATTCGAGCTGACGTCAAAAAAGAAACAGGTGTGCTCCGTTCCTGTCCAAGCATTGTTGCTTCCGCCGTGTTGGCTAATATAGCTTTGAAAATCGCCAACTTTAGGGTATTTTTCCGTCCCCAAAAAGAGCATGTGCTCAAGATAGTGCGCTAAGCCATGTCTCTCGTCTGGGTCATCAAAGTGGCCAACGTTGACCGCAAGTGCAGCAGCAGATTTTGTGGCGTCTTCGGAGCTGATTAACAACACCCGCAACGCATTGTCGAGCGTCAGGTATCGGTATTGATGGTTGTCGTTTGGGCTTAAGTGCACGTTGCATCTCCGAAAATGTCAATATTGTTATTATGAACCTGAAAAGAGCGGGTGCAAATTCTCTGTGGTATTTCCATAGTGAATATTGAGATTGATAACGCTTTGCGTACCTCTCTTTAACAGATTGTTAAGAAAGTCGAAGTCTTTAGCAAGCGAATTGATATAATTGTCGTGGCTAAGTCGAGCAGAGAATCAAATTAACAATCGACAAAGTGTGTTAGACACACAAAAACGGCTCGAAAAATGCAGCAAGATCGAGAGTCCTCCGTCATCGCATTTTCGAATCGATAAAAGTCCAAGGATATTACATGAAAGTACTAATCATGCGTCACGGTGAGGCAGAGCATTTCGCTGAGAGTGATGCGCAACGTGCTTTGACCTCACGAGGTCGTTTAGAGTCAGATGTGGTTGCAAAAGCGTGCGCAGAGCAAGGCATCACTCATTTTAATAAGGTCTTAGTGAGCCCTTATCTGAGAGCACAGCAAACTTGGCAGGAAATCAGTGGTTATTTTCAATCCGATGTGGTTGAAACGTGCGAAGACATCACCCCTTATGGTCAGTCTGAGCAAGTGTATGATTACCTGTGTGCATTGATTGAAGTTGAGCAGCCAGACCAAATTCTTCTTGTGTCGCATCTTCCGCTTGTGGGTTACCTAACGGCAGAATTTGTCAAAGATATGTCTGCGCCGATGTTTCCGACCTCTGGTATGGTTTGTATTGAGTTTGAACCTAGCCAGCATCGTGGCGAGCTCCGCTTTAGTTTAAGACCGTAGTGAGAGAGCTAATCACGGGAGGAATAACGCTGCAGGAGGGATTCGCCTGCAGACGTATGAGAGGTTTTATTTCTCAGGAATTGAGAGCAGAACAAGCAATGCGCCATCTCCACCAAATTCAAGTGGTGCTTGGTGGAAAGCCAGCACATCCGGATGTTGTGCGAGCCACAGTGGCGTTTTTTGTTTGAGAATGTGCTTCCCGATGCCGTGCTGCACACAGGCACAATGCACTTCATTTTTCACACAGTACGCTATCATTGCACCGAGTTCGCGCTTGGCTTCTTGTTGTGTCATCCCATGCATATCAAGAAACACATCGGGAACATATACCCCGCGTCGCAAGCGTTTGACTTCATAGGTGGATACGTCGTCACGTGCGTAACGGGTCGGCCCTTCTTCGCTTAAAAGAGGAACAAACTCGTCTGAAAAATAGAATTCAGAGTCACTTGCTTCACGGCTAATACGCTTGATTTCTTTTTGTTTAGTATTTCTGTTTGGTTGCTGGACTATGGTATCCTGAGGCAACTTTTTTATGCCCTGTACTGCTTCCCGGAATAATGAGAAATCGTCGTCAAGGTCGTTGTCTTTGTTACTCATGGGTTTAACACTAAATATTTATATCATTGGCAGTATTGTAGCGCTTTTCGGAGGCAATTTTGGATAAGATTTTTGTAGAAGAGGCCGTTTCTGAGCTTCATACCCTTCAAGACATGATTCGTTGGACGGTGAGCCGTTTTAATGCCGCGAACTTGTTTTATGGTCATGGTACCGATAATGCATGGGATGAAGCCGTTCAGTTGATCCTACCAACCCTCTATTTGCCGATTGATGTGCCTCCACATGTATTGAATTCTCGCCTAACCAGCAGCGAGCGTTTGCGCGTTGTTGAACGTGTGGTGAAACGTATCAATGAGCGCACGCCGACGGCATACCTAACCAATAAAGCTTGGTTTTGTGGCTTAGAGTTTTTTGTTGATCAGCGTGTACTTGTGCCACGCTCACCAATTGGTGAATTGATCCAAGCACAGTTTGAACCTTGGCTTATTGAAGAGCCTGTGCGCATTATGGATTTGTGTACGGGCAGTGGCTGTATCGCTATTGCATGTGCTCATGCTTTCCCTGAAGCTGAAGTGGATGCGATTGATATTTCTGCAGACGCGCTAGCGGTTGCTGAGCAGAACATCCAAGATCACGGTATGGAGCAACAAGTTTTCCCTATTCGTTCCGATCTATTCCGTGATTTGCCAAAAGAGCAATACAACATCATCGTGACCAATCCACCGTATGTGGATGAAGAGGACATGAACAGTTTACCAATCGAATTTACCCACGAGCCAGCACTAGGCTTAGCAGCGGGTACGGACGGTTTGAAACTGGTTCGCCGTATTCTCGCTAATGCGCCAGATTACCTAACAGAGAAAGGTATTTTAGTCTGTGAGGTGGGTAACTCGATGGTGCACATGATGGAGCAATATCCACATATTCCATTCACTTGGCTGGAATTTGAAAACGGCGGCCATGGCGTCTTCTTGCTAACGCGCGAGCAGTTGTTGGAGTGTGCGGAGGATTTCCGTCTATACAAAGACTAAGCATTAACCCCTTTTGCTGACACTTTTTGAGAAAACGCCCGCTTTAATGATTTAAGCGGGCGTTTTTTTTCGAAGCGACCGAAAAAGACAAAATTGATCGTTTTAGGGGTTTACATCAAAACGCAATAGCGCCACTATGAATTCACGAAGAATTGGAATGTATAGCGCAGTTTACAGCGCTAACAAATTTGAGGAAGTAATGGCAGGAAACAGTATCGGACAACATTTTCGAGTGACGACATTCGGAGAAAGTCACGGTATCGCACTAGGATGTATCGTGGACGGGTGTCCCCCAGGGCTCGAGATTAGTGAAGCGGATCTTCAAACCGATCTGGATCGCCGTCGCCCAGGGACATCGCGTTACACTACCCAACGACGCGAGCCGGATGAAGTGAAAATTCTTTCTGGTGTGTTTGAAGGAAAAACGACGGGCACATCAATTGGTTTGTTGATTGAGAATACCGATCAACGTTCAAAAGATTATTCAGAAATCAAAGATAAATTCCGCCCAGGCCATGCCGATTACACCTATCACCAAAAATACGGAATTCGTGATTACCGCGGTGGTGGCCGTTCTTCGGCACGTGAAACGGCAATGCGAGTGGCAGCAGGCGCGATTGCGAAGAAATACCTCAAGCAAGAATTTGGCGTTGAAATCCGTGCTTACCTTTCACAAATGGGCGACGTTGCGATTGATAAAGTGGATTGGAACGAAATTGAGAACAACCCATTCTTCTGTCCCGACGTCGACAAAGTTGAGGCTTTTGATCAACTGATCCGAGACTTGAAAAAAGAAGGCGATTCGATCGGCGCGAAAATTCAAGTGGTTGCCACCAATGTACCTGTCGGTTTGGGTGAACCTGTCTTTGACCGACTTGATGCGGACATAGCTCATGCTTTGATGAGCATTAATGCGGTGAAAGGAGTGGAGATTGGTGATGGCTTTGATGTCGTGAGTCAAAAAGGCAGTCAACACCGCGATACGCTTTCTCCTCAGGGTTTTGGCAGTAACCATGCTGGTGGTATTCTGGGCGGCATCTCAACTGGGCAAGACATCGTTGCCAATATTGCGTTGAAGCCAACGTCAAGCATCACAGTGCCAGGGGACACCATCAATGTGGATGGTGAATCCACACAACTCATTACCAAAGGTCGACACGACCCTTGTGTTGGTATCCGAGCAGTGCCGATCGCAGAAGCCATGTTAGCGATTGTGGTGATGGACCACTTACTGCGTCATCGTGGACAAAACCATGGTGTCAGTACGCACACACCGAAGATCTAATGGCATTTGTCTATCGAGAAAATATCAAAGGGTGGCCAATGGGCCACCTTTTTGCTTTGACTCGTTTTGTTGATTAACTCGTTGGCGGTGTGAACTCTGGTTTGAGTTGTTGACACACATGGCGTGCAAAGCCGCTACCTGCCTCGTTGTAAATGTTAAAGGCTGCGTGTACGCCACTGTTGGTGAGTGTCTCTAATTGGTCGGAGTACTCGGCAATTGCCGCAATTTGTCCTTGATAATTTCGACGTTTGAGCTGTTCGAGCGCCGTTTGATTACCTTGGTGGTGGGGCATGGCCAGCAAAACCAGTTTCACATTCGCTGTATCAAGAATACGCTCCCAAAAGTCTGGGTCGGTGGCGTCTCCAGCAATCACGTTTCGACCTTCTTCGCGATGGTACTGCGCCGCTTCTTCACGCACTTCAACACCTAAACTGATTTTTCCGTAACGTGCGCGTAGTTCATCATAGGCCCCCGTCCCGATGCGGCCCATACCGAGGATGAGAACTTGAGCATTCCCCGGATTGATCAATTGATCGCGTTGATTGAGTTTCTCTGCTGCCGTTTCCTGAAGCCATTTGCCTGAGTGTTGATAAATCTGATGCCCCATTTTGTTTAACGGCGCGGCAATAATAAACGAAAGCGACACGGCTACCGCTAAGGCGACCAAAATATCACTTGGCATCCAGCCCATTTTGTAGGCTAAACCACCCACGATAAGACCAAACTCGCTGTAGTTAAATAGTGTTAACGAAGCGAGTAGAGACGTACGCACACGAAACTTGAAATGATTGATGGTCAGGAAGTAGAGCAGACCTTTAAGTGGCAGCAGGAGCAGTATGAGCAGTGCTAAAGAGACACCAGTTAAACTGAGAGACGCTGATAAGCCGATGTTGAGGAAGAAGCAGACCAAGAAGAGCTCCTTCATGTTAAAGAGAGATTTGGCAAGTTCAGAGGACTTCCTATGACCTGCGAGCAACATGCCCAGCACCAGCGCACCTAAGTCTGCTTTCATGCCTACGAGTTCGAATAGTCCTGCTCCGGCTACTAGGGCAAAGAAAATGCCGAATAGCACCAGCATTTCTCCGTGACCCACCCAGTCCAAAATTTTGTAGAACAGTGGACGCAGCAACGGCAGGGCGAACAAAATGATTGCATACCAATGCGGCAGTTTTCCTGTTGAAGCAGTGAGGAACACAACGGCAAAAATATCTTGCATGATTAAAATGCCGATAGCCAGTGTGCCATAGGTAGCGTTCATTTCCCCTTTTTCTTGTAATGACTTAACGGCAAATACCGTACTGGAGAATGATAGGGCAAATGCGAGCAAAATAAGGTGGTTCAACTCCATCTCAGCGAGAGATGAGATTCCGAGAAACTTGAGGCCAACGAATGCCGCTGTAAAAAGTAACGTTGAGAGAAGGTTATGAACAGTAGCGCCAGCCCATATTTCTTTTGAGAGCAGAGTTTTGATGTCAAGTTTTAGGCCGATGGTGAACAACAATAATGTTACACCGAGATCTGCGAGCGTAGTGATAGTGAGGTTACTTTCAAAACCAAAAGCGTGCAGTGCAAAACCCGCAAGCAAGAAGCCGACTAACGGAGGAAGATTGCATTTCAACGCTGCAAACCCAGCGATAAACGCCGTAGATATTAGAATGATTTCCATGGGGCTAACGTGATTTCCTTCAAATGTAAAAAGGGCTGTGATGACACAGCCCAATTGTAGCTTATGTAACGGATTGAATGACAGATGCTTTAATCACCTAACAACTTTTGTAACAAAACGCCATTCAGCATGGCACGTTTAATCATTGCAAATGCGCCCATAGTAGGTTGCTTGTCAATTTGTGACGCGACAATTGGCAGTTGGTTATGGAATGTCTTTAGTGATTGATTTTCGACGTTGCGCTGAATAGCTGGGAACACAATGTCTTTCGCCGCAGTAATGTCACCCGCAATAACAATTTTTTGTGGGTTAAACAAATTGATGGTCATTGCGATCGCCTTACCCAACTGATTCCCAACGCGGACTAAGCTTTGTTGCGCCAGTTCATCGCCTTCTAGAGCGTGGTTACAGACATCTTGGATGGTAATGTGATCCAATTTTGCTAGCGATGACTCATAACCTTGCGCGATCAGTTTTTTCACGCGCTGAATAATTGCTGGGTTTGCTGCAACTGTCTCAAGGCAGCCGAAGTTACCACACTGGCACTGTTCACCGAGAGGATCGATTTGGATATGACCAATTTCTCCCACATTGCGGTTAAAACCAAGGAACACCTGCCCATTAACGATAATACCAGCACCGGTGCCTCGATGAACGCTGACGAGAATCGAGTCTTGGCAATCCTGACTGGCTCCAAAATAGTGTTCAGCTAACGCCATGCCACGCACGTCGTTGCCAACGAAACATTCAATGCCAAATTTTTCACGAATGATCTCACCGAGCGCAAGTTTATCGATGTCTGTGTTTGGCATGTACTCAACAACACCGGTTGTCGGGTTGACTAGGCCAGGAAGGGTGATACCAATGGCGATGAGTTGGTCGATTTTGCCTTGACAGCGACCAATAAAATCTTTCAAAAGGGAAGTAAGTCCCTGCTGGAGGTCTGATTGGTTGGTGTAACGGAAATCGTGTTGATCTTGTGCTAGCGCTGTCCCTCCAAGATCGTATAGGCAAAATTGTACGTAATCTCGTCCTAAACGAACCGCAACAGAGTGAAATGGCTTTACTTCGGTGGTCAGTGAAATGGCTCGTCGTCCACCCGTTGAGGCTTGCTGAGCAACCTCTTTGATTAGCCCACGTTCAAGTAACTGGCGAGTGATTTTTGTAACACTGGCAGGTGCCAGCTGACTGACATCTGCCACTTGAATGCGGGAGATAGGTCCTTGTTGATCAATCAACCTGTACACAGCAGCGCTGTTCAGTTGTTTTACTAAGTCTACGTTACCTATCTGTCCGCCATTCATTCTTAATTTTGCTCGTATTGTCCGTTAACAACCGTCGCTTTAACGTTGAAGTCTCGATCAAAAATCGTCAGGTTAGCTACGTAACCTTTCTTAATTCGACCTAGGTAAGCATCTACGCCAATTGCTTTTGCTGGGTAGAGTGTTGCCATACGAAGAGCTTCGTCTAAAGCGATTCCGACATGTTCAACTGTATTTTCGACGGCTTCAATCATCGTCAACGCTGAACCACCTAATGTGCCATTTTCATCAACACATTTGCCATCACGGTAATATACTTTCTTACCTACAAAAATAAAGTAATCCATGTTAGCGCCTGCAGGAGCTGTGGCATCGGTCACTAATACTAGCTTCTCGCCTTTGATTTTGTGCGCAATTCTAATGTTTGCGTAATCGACATGGAAGCCATCCGCGATGATACCAGCATACACCTCAGGTGTGTCGTAAATAGCGCCCACTACGCCAGGTTCACGGCCTGCCATTGGTGTCATTGCGTTAAACAAGTGAGTGGCAAAAGTGATACCTGCTTCAAAGCCTTTGCGAGCTTCGGCGTAGGTCGCATTGGTGTGACCAATTGACACAATGATGCCGGCATCACGAAGTTTTTCAATGTGCTCAGGATCGTTCAGTTCTGGTGCGAGAGTCACTTTAGTCACGACGTCTGCGTTTGCGCAGATGAAGTCAACCATGCTGTTATCTGACGGGCGGATGTAGTCAACGCTGTGGATGCCTTTTTTCATCACGTTAAGGTAAGGACCTTCAAGGTGCAAACCAAGCGATTGGTTTTCGTACTTGGCGTGATACTCACGTGCTGCAGCGATGGCTGCACGCATATCTTCATCAGAGGATGTGATCAGTGTAGGCAGAAAGCTTGTACAACCGGATTTCAAGTTGGCTTCATGCATAATTTGCATGGTTTCTGCTGTGATTTCATCGTTCAGCATTACGCCACCACAGCCGTTTAACTGTAGGTCAATAAAGCCTGGGCTAACATTAGCACCTGCAAGGTCTTTGACTTCGATCCCTGAAGGTAGATCCGCTGCAGGCACAACCGATGTGATCAAATCATTTTCGATGATGAGAGCGTGTCCTGAAAGAACATCACTTCCTGTATAAATTTTACAGTTCGTTAGCGCGTACATGTTCAGCTAATCCTTATCAAATGAGATTTAAATTCGTTTCATTTACGGTTCCTTAGACAGCGATTCATCCGAAATATTGGACACTTAGTTTGTGTCGCTGAATTAGACCGTAAAACCGGTACAGCAAACATTGGCAAGATAAATGTTTAATAGCGTAAGTTGCTGAGTTTTATTTGTTTTTATGGTTCTTTCAGTGTTTGTTATTGCCCACTTGTAATTTTAATGTTTTGAGCAAGGGTAAAAAAAGGGATTCGTTTATCACTAAAAGTCTGAGAATTTTATCGCCAATTCACCATTTTTTTGAATGATAAAATAAGTTTTATGATCTCGCTAGCAAAAACCTTTTGGAAGGGCAAAATCTGGTGATTATGATCACAAACAAAGAGCTTTTAATTTGCGGAGCAAAATTAATGTCATAAACTGAAAAAGACTAAATTGGATGACTAAAAAAAGTCTTCCAAAAAATGAAAATCCTATAGGGGGAACTTAAGGTGAATATTCTTGGATACGCGCAAAAATTAGGTAAAGCACTTATGCTACCTATCGCGACCCTACCGGTTGCGGCGCTCTTACTACGTTTGGGTCAAGGCGACCTGTTGGATATCCCATTCATGGCGCAAGCTGGTGGTGCTATCTTTGGTCAACTTCCTCTTCTATTCGGTCTTGGTATCGCGATTGGTCTTTCTAAAGACGGTCAAGGTGCTGCGGGCCTAGCTGGTGCAGTTGCATACTTCGTGCTAACAGCAACAGCAACAACAATCGATGCGTCTATCAACATGTCGTTCTTCGGCGGTATCATTGGTGGTATCATCGCTGGTCACTCGTACAACGCTTTCCATGCTACACGTCTTCCTGAGTGGTTGGCATTCTTCTCTGGCAAACGTCTAGTGCCTATTATGGCAGGTCTATTCTCGCTGGTTGCTGGTGCAGTAGCTGGTGTGGTTTGGCCTTCAATCCAGGGGGGTCTTGACGCTCTAGCACACGCTGTATCGACTTCAGGTGCTGTTGGTCAATTTGTTTACGGTACTCTTAACCGTGCACTTATCCCTGTTGGTCTTCACCACGTTCTAAACTCATACTTCTGGTTTGGTATGGGTACGTGTCAAGAGATCCTAGTAACTGGCGCGCAAGCTGCTGGTCAAGCACTACCAGCGCTACAACAGCTTTGTGTTGACCCAGCTCTAGCGAAAACTCTTGTTGCTGGCCAAACTCACACATTTGAATTTGCTAACGCAGTAACTCCAGAAATCACAGCAACAGTAAAAGAAGTAACTGAAACTGTTAAATCTGGTGACCTACACCGCTTCTTCGGTGGCGATAAAGGCGCTGGCGTATTCATGAACGGTTTCTTCCCAATCATGATGTTTGGTCTACCAGGTGCGGCTCTAGCGATGTACTTTGCAGCGCCTGCTGAGAAACGTCATCAAGTTGGTGGTGCACTGTTCTCTGTAGCATTCTGTTCATTCCTAACGGGTATCACAGAGCCTCTAGAGTTCATGTTCGTGTTCCTTGCACCTGCGCTATACGCAATGCACGCAGTATTCACTGGTCTAGCTCTAGTGGTTGCGAACATGTTCGGTACTCTACACGGTTTCGGTTTCTCTGCAGGTCTAATTGACTTCGCACTGAACTGGGGTCTAGCAACTAAACCATTTGTACTACTACTAATCGGTCTAGCATTTGGTGCTCTATACTTCTTCACTTTCACCTTCGCAATCCGCGCGTTCAACCTGAAATCGCCTGGTCGTGAAGACGATGACTCTGAAGTTGCTCAGTCATCTGGTGATGCAAAAAGTGGTGACCTAGCTCGTCAGTACCTTAAGGCACTAGGCGGTCATGAGAACCTAACATCAATCGATGCATGTATCACTCGTCTGCGTCTAACGCTTAAAGACCGCTCTGTTGCTGACGAAGCAGTACTTAAGAAACTGGGTGCGAAAGGTGTGGTTAAGCTTGGCGAAAACAACCTACAAGTTATCCTTGGTCCTCTAGCAGAAATCGTTGCTGGCGAAATGAAAGCAATTGGTGCTAACGAAGACCTATCTGATGTGAAACTGCCTTAATCGCAATCACATGAAACAAGATCAAAGCCTCCCTAGGGAGGCTTTTTCTATTTTAGTGCTTTATCGTGGTTGTTTAAGATAAATAATCCCATTTAAACGCGAGATCTTATTGTCTATTGGCGCATAATTGTGGATCATTAACGGCAGTGTGCTCTGAAGGCTGAATGCAGCTTCGGAGCTAAGTTTTCTCTGAACAATACTAAAACAAACTTGAGGTGCTTTAGATGAGTGAAGCTGATGCTCGTCCATCAAACTTTATTCGTCAGATCATTGATAAAGATCTGGCGGATGGCAAACACACGAGTGTGCATACACGATTCCCACCGGAGCCAAACGGCTACCTACACATCGGCCATGCAAAATCGATCTGTTTGAACTTTGGTATTGCTCAGGACTATCAGGGTAAGTGTAATCTTCGTTTCGACGATACCAACCCTGAGAAAGAAGACATCGAATACGTTGAGTCGATCAAAAATGATGTGAGCTGGTTAGGCTTTGAATGGGATGATGAGATCTGTTACTCATCGAACTATTTCGACAAGCTTTACGAGTATGCAGTGGAACTGATTAACAAAGGCTTAGCGTACGTTGATGAGCTAAGTCCAGAGCAGATCCGTGAATACCGTGGTACGTTGACTGAGCCTGGTAAGCCTAGCCCTTACCGTGATCGTCCTGTCGAAGAAAACCTTGCGCTGTTTGAAAAAATGCGCGACGGCGGTTTTGAAGAAGGTAAAGCATGCCTTCGTGCGAAGATTGACATGGCTTCATCGTTCATTGTTATGCGTGATCCAGTACTTTACCGCGTGCGTTTTGCATCTCACCACCAAACCGGTGACAAATGGTGCATTTATCCAATGTACGACTTCACGCACTGTATTTCGGACGCGTTAGAAGGTATTACGCACTCAATTTGTACTCTTGAGTTTATGGACAACCGTCGTTTGTACGACTGGGTTCTCGACAACATAACCATTGATTGCCGTCCTCATCAGTATGAGTTCAGCCGTCTGAATCTTGAATACACAGTGATGTCTAAGCGTAAGCTTAACCAACTAGTGACCGAGAAATTGGTTAATGGTTGGGATGACCCACGTATGCCAACTATCTCTGGTTTACGCCGTCGCGGTTTCACACCAGCGTCCATTCGCGAGTTTTGCAAGCGTATCGGTGTGACGAAGCAAGAAAACATGATCGAGTTTAGCTCGCTTGAATCTTGTATTCGTGATGATTTGAATGAAAATGCCCCTCGCGCAATGGCGGTGTTGGATCCTGTTAAGCTAGTGATTGAGAACTTCCCTGCAGGCGAAGTAGAAAATCTAACGGTTGCTAACCACCCAAATAAACCAGAAATGGGTGCGCGTGAAGTGCCGTTTAGCCGTGAAATTTGGATCGAGCGTGAAGATTTCCGTGAAGAAGCGAACAAGAAGTACAAACGTTTGGTTCTCGGCAGTGAAGTGCGTCTCCGTGGCGCGTATGTGATTAAAGCTGAACGTGTTGAGAAAGACGACGAAGGTAATATCACAACCATCTTCTGTACTTACGACTCAGAAACATTGGGCGTTAACCCAGCTGATGGTCGTAAAGTCCGTGGTGTAATTCACTGGGTATCGGCGGATAAAGGCGTTCCTGCTGAAATTCGTTTGTACGATCGTCTATTCACGGTACCAAACCCAGCAGCGGCGGATGATTTTGCATCCACAATTAACCCAGAGTCACTCACTGTGTTGAAGGGTTTTGTCGAGCCAAGCCTAGTAGAAGCGGAAGCTGAGAAAGGCTACCAGTTTGAGCGTATGGGGTACTTCTGTGCGGACTCTAAAGACTCTTCTAAAGAGCATTTGGTTTTCAACCGCACCGTAGGTTTACGAGATACTTGGGCGAAGATCGAAGCGCAGTAACACGAACAAACTGAATACAAACCCAACTCTTAGAGTTGGGTTTTTTATTGGAAACAGCAAAAAGCCAGCGTTAAGCTGGCTTTTGTGTCTTGGTTAGAAATTAGTTCTTACGCTTATGCGCGTCTGGATTACCTTTGCATGAGCCATCGCCACACTTGCCGTAAAGATAGAGGCTGTGGTTTGTCAGTTGAACATTATAAGCGGCGGCGATTTCTTTTTGGCGCTCTTCGATAATGTCGTCTGAGAACTCAATTACTTCACCACAATCCAAGCACACTAAGTGATCATGATGGTGTTGAGTTGAGAGTTCGAATACCGATTTACCGCCTTCAAAATGGTGGCGAGTAACAATACCGGCATCATCAAACTGGTTTAACACGCGATATACAGTCGCAAGACCAATCTCTTCGCCAAGATCAATCAGCTTCTTATAAAGGTCTTCTGCACTGATGTGTTGGCAATCCGGTTGCTGTAGTACTTCTAAAATTTTCAGCCTTGGAAGGGTAACTTTAAGACCAGCATCCTTTAGCGCTTGGTTGTTGTCTGACATATACTTTCCCGTTGATGATCTGCCGCAATTAACAGAATTCAATATTCTGAACATTATAGGTTAACCAGAGATAACAATAAACCACGAACTTCAAAGGGTTACTAGATTCTTTTTGTAAATTGGTGCGAGGTCGCTTATATTGCTCATCTGACCAGTTACATTTTAATAACAGTTGTGCAAAGAGAGCAAGGGACGCATGAACAAGCAACTCGCAAGGATCTATAGACCAGGAATCGTAAAATTTGCTTTAAACATTTGGCCGCCTTTTTGGGGGGCAGGAATACGAATTTCGAGCATTAGTGATGATTTTAGAACCGTGGAAATGCGATTAAAGTTGCGCTGGTGGAACAAAAACGCCAATCGTACCCAGTATGGCGGTAGCATTTTCTCTTTAACGGATCCTGTTTACTCATTAATGTTGATGGGGATTTTGGGAGAGGAATACTATGTCTGGGACAAGGAAGCGAGTATCAATTTTATTCAACCGGGGAAAACGGATCTCTATGCCAGATTTGAGGTAACCCAAGCGGTATTGGATGAGATATATACTGTGACTAGGATGGGGGAAAAGTGTTTTCCTGAGTTTGTGACTCATGTGAAAGATGAACAAGGCAATGTTGTCTCAGAAGTTCAGCGCAAACTTTATGTAAGGAAGAAACCTCAGTATCGTGAAGAAGCATCAACGTCATGTTGAAAAAAAACCTCCCGTGGGAGGTTTTTCTATCAATCATCTAACTCTGCTAAGCACATTTCTTCGTAGATTTGCTCTACCCAGTTTTTAACACGCTCTTCAGTCAGTTCTGGTTGGCGATCTTCATCAATGCATAAACCGACGAATAGGCTGTCATCACCAGCAACTAAGGCTTTTGACGCTTCGAACTCGTAGCTCTCAGTTGAAGTGTGACCTAGGATGGTGCCGCCTTTTGCTTCTACGATATCGCGAACAGTGCCCATTGCGTCACAGAAATATTCTGCGTAGTCCTCTTGGTCGCCACAACCAAAAATGGCCACTAGTTTCGTCGAGAAGTCGATTTTCTCTAACTCTGGGAAAAAGTCATCCCAATCACACTGAGCTTCACCGTAGTACCAAGTTGGGATGCCTAAAAGCAGCAGGTCGAAGTTGTCGATATCTTCTTTACTACTTTTTGCGATGTCTTGTACGTGAACGAGTTTTTTACCTAGTTGCTTTTGAATCATCTTAGCAACGGCTTCGGTGTTGCCTGTGTCGCTGCCGAAGAAGATACCTACACTTGCCATAGAGTTTATACCTTTAATATTGTCTGTTGTTGGCACTGACGTTTTGGGATCACCCTAAACCAGTGCCTTCCCAGCTAAGCTGAATAATACCTTTTGCGATAAAACCGGCACAGCCAAGGAAAAGTACCAGCCACACAATACGACGACCAAAAACGGGAACATTACCTTGGTTCAAAACGTCCTTTATTGCCATGCCAATCAAAAAAAAGATCGAGGCAAATAAAAGATCAAGTCCTATTGATTCCAGTATGTTCATATAGTCGTAAAGCATAGCGTTCCTTTAATGCCAATTTAGCTTGCGCGCACTATACCACTCTTGAACGATAAAGTTAATGCACACAAAGTGGGGATATCCCAATAAAACTCAGCGTTTTTTCTGATTTGTTAACTGGTAATAAATTTTCTGATCGCACGAAGGACTTCTGCTGGTTTTTCTGCGTGCAGCCAATGCCCAGTACCAGCGATAACGTGCGCTTTTGCTCGACCAAACTGCTGCTGAACCAAGCTTTGATGCTCTGTCGTCAAATAGTCAGAATCGCCTCCTTTAACAAACAAGGTGGGAATGTTGGTCTGCTCGATCGGTGTCCAACCTAATATTGCATCGTAGTTAGTGATCAGGGCGTCGACATTAAATCGCCATGCCAAATGATTGCCTTCTTTGTACAATGACTTGGCAAGAAACTGTCGAACGCCATCGAGTTCAATGTGGTGCTCGAGTAATTGTAATGCCTCAAGGCGTGATGTTGGCTTCTGTTCCATGATCGCGTGCAGTCCGTTAAAAACATTATCATGACGCCTTTGTTGGTACGCGACGGGGGCCATGTCTAACACGATCAACTGAGTGACGAGATTAGGCGCGAGATTGGCCATTTTCATCGCCACTTTTCCACCCATTGAATGACCGATGATAATCGCTTTATCGATACCTAATGTGCTTAGCGTGTCGATAACATCTTGAGCCATGAGCGTGTAATCGTGTTGTTGAGACTTAAAAGACAAGCCATGGTTACGGAGGTCTAAGCTGATGACATGATGATCTTGTGAGAGATCTCGCGCGAGTAGACCTAAGTTACTTAAACTGCCGAACAAGCCGTGTAGCAAAACAATGGCTTGACCGTCACCTTCGAGTTTGTAATTGAGCAATGCTGACATTTTATCTTGTTCGTGATGGGTTTAACGTGGAGTATCCGTGAGGATCTCGTTATAATCCCCCAGAGTTTAAACATTGAGATTGTGAAAAGCGAATGAAAACAATTGAGGTTGATGAGGATCTATACCGTTACATTGCTAGTCAAACCCAACATATTGGCGAAAGTGCGTCAGATATTCTGCGTCGCTTATTAAAGGCCGATGGTTGTCAGGCTTCAGTTCCAGCTGCGGTGGAACCCAAAGGGATTGTTGTCAGTAGAGATGCAGGCAAAGAAACTCAGTTTGATGCTGTCAAAGAAATGCGCTCACTACTGATTTCTGATGAGTTTGCGTCTCTAAAGAAAGCGATCGATCGATTTATGCTTGTGCTGAGCACGCTACATCGAATCAACCCTGAGTCGTTTGCTCAAGCGACAAAAGTGAAAGGTCGTAAGCGTGTTTACTTCGCCGACAATGAGGCGACATTGCTAGAAAATGGCAATACGACGAAACCAAAATCCATTCCAGGCACGGGTTTTTGGGTCATCACCAATAACAACACCAGCCGTAAGAGGCAAATGGTTGAGCAAGTGATGGTACATATGGAATTCCAGCCTGATTTAATTGAAAAAGTAACAGGTTCAATTTAAGAAACCTGATAGAAGCCTCATAATGCGCAAGATTATGCCGATATTATGAGGCTTTTTTGTTTGAGTATATTTTAAGAAAGGATGTCATTAATGGCTATGCACCCTCGTGCAGGGCAGAAAGCTCTGCAAGAAGATCTTCACAATATCCCAGCACTCGTTGCTAATTATTTCCTCCTTCAACCCGATCCAACAAACCCAGCACACAAAGTCGAGTTTGGTACGTCAGGGCATCGTGGTTGTGCGGATAAATCCACTTTTAACGAACATCATATTTTAGCGATTGCTCAAGCGGTGGCTGAAGTACGTGCAGAGCAAGGGACAACGGGTCCTCTTTTTGTGGGTAAAGATACGCATGCGTTGTCTGAGCCAGCGTTTTCTACCGTTGTTGAAGTGCTGATTGCCAATGGCGTGACTGTGATTGTACAAGAACAAAATGGCTATACCCCAACTCCGGGTATTTCCCATGCGATCCTGACATACAACTTACAACACAAAGAAAAAGCAGACGGTATTGTGATCACTCCGTCTCATAACCCACCACAAGATGGCGGTATCAAATACAATCCGACTCATGGTGGCCCCGCTGAAGGCGAGCTCACACAGCGAATTGAGAATCGTGCAAACGTACTCATCGCAGAGGGTTTGCAAGGTGTTAAGCGTATGCCTTTGGCGCAAGCAAAAGCGTCATCGCTATTTGTCGAGCAAGACCTGGTCAAACCTTATGTCGATGACTTGGTGAATGTGATCGATATGGCTGCCATCCAAAAAGCAGGCCTGAAATTGGGTGTCGATCCTCTTGGCGGCAGTGGCATTGATTATTGGCGTCAGATTGGTAAAGCATACAATTTAGATCTTACTTTAGTGAGTGAAGCCATTGACCCTTCTTTCCAGTTTATGTCATTGGATAAAGATGGTGTGGTGCGTATGGACTGCTCTTCTCCCTACGCAATGGCTGGATTGCTGGCGCTAAAAGATCAGTATGATCTCGCGTTTGGTAATGACCCAGATTACGATCGCCATGGTATTGTCACGCCAACAAAAGGCTTGATGAATCCGAACCACTTCTTAGCCGTTTGTATTGATTATCTATACCGTCATCGTCAAGGTTGGGCTGCGGATGTGGCAGTGGGTAAGACCCTAGTTTCCAGCGCTATGATTGACCGCGTGGTGGCCGACCTTGGTCGTGAGCTATGTGAAGTACCGGTTGGCTTCAAATGGTTTGTGGATGGGTTGTACAACGGTAAATTTGGCTTTGGTGGTGAAGAGAGTGCGGGAGCCTCATTCTTGCGCCAAGATGGCACACCATGGTCGACAGACAAAGATGGCATCATTCTCTGTTTACTGGCTGCGGAAATCACCGCAGTGACCGGTAAAAACCCGCAGCAATATTACGATGAGCTGGCGGCTAAACACGGTGAGTCTCAGTACAGCCGAATCCAAGCCGTTGCCAATGGTCCTCAAAAAGAGGTGCTGAAGAAGCTTTCTGCTGAAATGGTGAAGGCGGAAACCTTGGCAGGTGATGAGATTACCGCGAGACTGACCCATGCGCCTGGTAATGGTGCGGCGATTGGTGGTCTAAAAGTGACAACGGCAAATGGTTGGTTTGCTGCGCGTCCATCGGGTACTGAAGATATCTATAAGATCTATTGTGAGAGCTTCAAAGGCGCAGAGCACCTCAAACAAATTGAGTTGGAAGCGCAAGAGATTGTCAATCAAGTCTTTGCCGAAGCCGGCCTATAACCACGATTAGAGACAACAATAAAAAATCCCAAACATAGTTTGGGATTTTTTGTTTTGGAACGAACGAATTTGTGATGTAACGAAGAACGTTTACACGTTTTACTAATCTAGTTTTGTACTTCTTCTTCCATTTGAGCATTATCCACTACGTGGTTTTCGCCCATCTCATGTGGAAGGATAAGGTTTAAAACGATCGCGACGATACCGCATAGACTGACGCCTTGTAGGCTGAACTCACCAATACCAAAAGCCATTCCACCAATACCAAATACCAGTGTGACCGCTACGATGACAAGATTACGAGATTTATGCAGATCAACGTGATTTTTGATCAGAGTGTTTAGACCAACGGTAGCGATAGAGCCAAAAAGCAAAATCATGATTCCGCCCATAACCGGTACTGGTACCGTTTGTAATAGTGCGCCCAGTTTTCCAACCAAAGCCAATACGATGGCCGTCACCGCAGCCCAAGTCATGATGACAGGGTTATAAGCTTTGGTAAGCATCACCGCGCCAGTCACTTCGCTGTAGGTCGTGTTTGGTGGCGCGCCGACCATAGAAGCGGCAATCGTTGCGACCCCATCTCCTGTGATCGTACGGTGAAGCCCTGGTTTCTTCAGGTATTTTTTGCCTGTTACGTTTGAGATCGCCAACATATCACCTACGTGCTCAACCGCAGGGGCAATTGCCACAGGGATCATAAATAAAATGGCATTGATATTAAATTCAGGTGCGGTGAAATTTGGCAACGCAAGCCAAGCCGCTTGCGCAACGGGAGTAAAGTCGACCACACCAAACGCTAAACTCATCGCGTAACCAGCGAAAATACCACCGCAAATGGGCAGTAACTTTAGGAAACCTTTAGCAAATACACTAATCGCAATGGTGACCAGTAGTGAAACGGAGGAGATCCACAAGGCGGCATTGCCTTCAATCAACTGGATGGCACCGTCTCCGGTTTTACCTAGAGCCATGTTGACTGCAACAGGAGCCAGGCCCAAACCGATAACAATGATCACTGGGCCTACTACAACAGGTGGCAATAATTTGTGGATGAACTCAACACCGCGAACTTTAATCAGTGCACCTAAGGCAATGTAGACGAAGCCTGCCGCCATTAAACCGCCCATGGTCGCGCCAATCCCCCAAGTTTGAATGCCAAACATGATTGGAGCGATAAAAGCGAAAGAGGAGGCAAGAAAAATAGGAACGCTTCGTTTTGTGATCACCTGAAACAGTAAGGTGCCGACACCTGCGCCAAATAAAGCAACGTTAGGGTCTAATCCGGTAAGCAGGGGTACAAGTACCAATGCACCGAATGCGACAAACAACATCTGCGCGCCCTGTAAAGCATTTTTCATAAAAGATTCCCTATTAATAATCATGCGAATAAATTTGCAGGATTCTATCACCTTGCAAACGTTTGCTAAGTATTTTTGATCAAATTTTTGCTGGATTGCGTCAGTTCATTGATGAGCTGAACGAAATAAGCGCTTTCTATGCCGTTATGTTAGAAGTCACGTAAAAACATGCTGTTTTCTTGCTCATGATGGGAGAGTTGCTTATCATCGGCTTTCGAAATAAGTAAGTTAGGATATGTATGCGCTATTTAGCTTTATTGATGGTCGGGTGTTTATCGCTTCCCGCATATGCATTAACTCAGGTTGATATATACCGGACAGAAGTGGCGATTGACAGCAGCAAAGAGAAAGGTGAAGAGTTAGCCCGCCAGCAGGCGATGCAACAGGTGATAGTCCGCGCTTCGGGATACCAAGATGCGATAAGCAACCCTGTTGTCACCAAAGCGCTTCAGGCGAGTTCACGATATATTTCACAGTTGAGCTACGGCAAGCAAAATGACGTCATGTCTCTGAAACTCCTGTTCAACGACGCGCAAATTCGCTCGTTGCTAACTCAAGCGCAACTGCCATTTTGGCCAGCAGAGCGTAGCAACTTGTTAGTTTGGCTCGTCGAAGAACAAAACTACGACCGCAAAATTGCCTGGGAGCATTCCAGCACTGAACTCGTTGATGAGCTACGCGCTATCGCTCGCGATCGGGGTTTACCGCTGACTTTTCCAGTGGGTGATTTTGATGATATTACTGGTATTGAAGTGTCTGACTTATGGGGTGGTTTTGTTGCGCCGATTAGCTTAGCGAGTGGCCGTTACCCGGTTGATGGTGTGCTTGTCATCCGCGCTCAAGGTAATACTTTACGTTGGAACTTATATGATCAAACGCCAGCGAACATGGTGAAATCAAATGTAGCACCTCTCGGTGGGACGCAAAATGGTGCTGACGCTGCAGAGCAGCTCATTAATACAGTGGCGGATTTTTATGCCAAACGAAGTGCTGTTTTGGTGTTAGGAGAGTCTTCTGAATCGGTCGTTGTCAAATTTCTGAATGTGAACAATGCAATAGACTTTTTTACATTGGAAGCAACAATGACGTCATTAAACTCGGTGGCAAACATTGATGTGTTAGAGATAAAAGGCAGTGAGTTGCTGCTTCGTGTTCATCTACTCGCATCCAAAGAAGCGTTTGAACAAGAGGTAGTAAAACATGCCAAAGTGACGAAGTTTGATGATCCGCTGTTGTTACCAGAGTCAACACCACTTAATGAAAACGAACCGAGTGTTAAAACAACACCAGTTAATGTCACATCAGATCAAAATGTCGATGACAATGTGATTGAGCCGGTCATGCCTTCTGTCAACGAGCAAACGGAGATTGCCCCCGCAGGGATTGAACAGGAAAAACCAAAATACGCCTTGGTTTTTGAGTGGAATGCATAACTGATCAAACGAAAAGCCGCTTAGTTTAGCGGCTTTTTTGTATTGCTGTTTGATAAGTTTTTTACAGCTTTTGCATGACGTCGCCAATTTGAATGCTGGACGCCAAGTTGTTTTGGTTCACGGTGAGTTCCGCTTCGTTTTCGTAGACACGTGACACGGTAAGCGTGATTTCACTTCGAGACACTTTATTACGAGGCAAACCATGTTGATCAATAAATGATGCGGTGTGCCAAAGTTGTAATTGATCGCCTTCTTTTACCCCATGAACACGACCGAGATCCATCGTAATGGTATCACCAAATACCGCGACAACTTCAGGCAGTGTAATCTTACAAGAAACTTCTGATTCCATATCCAACATAATGTTGCGGCTAACGCGTAGCATCATTTCACCATATGTTGACGCCCAAAAACGCGCGCTGCGCGTATCAATTTGGCTGGTTTTTGCAAATGGCCATTTTGCCACTTCACGGTAACTTCGTGCGTAAACTTCATTACCCGTTTTGCCATCGTAGACCTGCATTTCTAAAGCAAACTGGCGGTTAATCACATCATCCGCAAGCAATTTTGACTCGATTGTTGCGGTGAGATCAGTAATGACTCCACCAATGATGTACTGTGCACCTGTGTCTTGTGCAATCATCTTGATCCGCTCTGGTCTGCGTTTATCGATCTCGTAATCGGTTGTACCGAGTGAGACAAAGCTTCTAGATTCTTGGTCAAACTGGCGGTTGATGACATGGCTAAAATCGTCGCCAACTTTGTATATCTGGCCCATCACCGCTTGTTGAGGTGATGCGATATCAATGTTGCCAACCAAAATGGTCTTTTTGTATTGGCTTACGTGGCAACCTGTTGCCGATGGATAAATGTCAATTCTGGCACGAACTTCGACCTTGTTGCCACGTGAACGCTGAGATTCGACCAAGATATAGCGCACTTCATGGTTGGTAAATTGATACTCCGTACGGCTTTCTTCCAAGTAAGGGCGAAGATTGCTTAAGCTGCCGATGTCTGCGCCAGAGAAGTTTACCGCTTTATACAGAGCGTCTTCCAATGCGTGGACTCTTGCCACCTCTTCTGATGACACAATGGTGGCAACACCCGTCGCTTCGTACCAAGCGGCTTGAACATAGAGCGGGGCTAATATCATCCAAGTGGTTGAAAGTAAGCCAAAAGTAAATTTTTTCATCGTTGGTTTCCCAAGTGGGTATAAATATTGCTTTGCATTTATTAGCTGTATTAGAGATGTCGCTTTTAACTTGTTGCAGAGATACAAAAGCAAAGACTGTTCCAAGATTGTAAACCAGTCGGAAAACAAAAACAGTCTTAATGGACATCTAAGATTATCTGGAGATTAACCCCATGAAAAAATGGATTGTTGTAGCGTCCGTCATGGCTTTGAGTTCATGCGCCTACTCACCGATATACAACGGTAAAGAACCGTACTCGGGTAGCCAGTTTATGCTAATGGAAAGCCCGCGTCATACGATGGACTTCTTTGTTGAGAGCCTGACGGAAGATCTGATCCTATCCAATACCAGTGTGTCAGCAAGAACGCCAATTGCGGTGACCTCGTTTGTTGATCTGCAAAATATGGATTCAACCAACTGGCTTGGCAACTCTGTGTCTGAAGGCTTTATTTATCAGCTTCAACGTCGCGGTTTTAAGGTCGTCGACTTTAAAACAACAGGATCGATTCAAGTGACGCAGCAAGGCGATTTTGCGTTGAGCCGAGATTGGAAAGATTTGGCACAAGAACAAGAGATTCAATATGTTCTAACGGGCACTATGTTACGACAAGAAGGCGGTGTGTTAGTGAATGCACGAGTGGTGGGGATGCAAACACGTGTGGTTGTGGCGTCTGCTCAAGGTTTCTTGCCTGCTGAACGCATTGGTCGCGACTTGGACACATTAAACAGTATTCGAACTCAAGATGGCGTCATTATTCGTTCAGATCCAACTATTCGTCAACCGTATACGGTCATATTGCGTCCATAGGAGGGGTTATGAAGCACTATATTGTACTCATCACTATGTTATTGATGGTTGGATGCCAACCTCTACAACAGATGCGTCAAGATGATATGTTAGTGGCCGTTGGTTACGCGAGCATTAGTGAGCAAACTGGTCGAACAGACGAAGAGAGACGCGTGAGAGCGATGAGAGCCTCTAAAATCGATGCGTATCGTGAACTTGCTGAGCAGGTGTATGGTATGCGAGTGAGTGGTAGAGCGCATTTGGAAGATCAGCGTTTGGGCGTGGAAAATACCTCAGGTGCCGTTGATGGTGTGATTCGTGGTGCGGAAGTGGTACGTAGTTACCCAGTGGGTGACAGCTATGTCACTGAGTTGCGTTTGGATATCCGAAAAATGGATAAATTACGCGACTATGGTGAAGTACAGCAGATTCCAGAGAAACGTCAACAAACTCTCTTTTAATGCTCCAGCTATTCCAGATAATCTCAGAAGGCGGCCATTGGCCGCTTTTTGCGTTCCATAGGATGTTTCAGTGGATTTTCTTTTAAGTAGAGTCGACACGCAAAACGAAAGCTATCGATAAAAGCAAGTTTGGAGGCTGAGTAATTTGTCAGTCTATGAGTTGAAAAAGAAGGGCAAGAAAAAGCAGCTCTAGGCTTTAATGTTAGTGCCTAGGGTAGAAATGGTATGCGTTTTACCACCAGCATTGTAGGTCATGCCGATCTTCCCATGGCTGTGTTGCAGCATATTATTGAGTTTGTTGAAGCTAGATTGAGCGCGAGTAAGCGCTTCACCGTTAATTTGGTTGATCTGTTGACAGTCGAGAATGATCGACTGAATATTGGCGACCGTCTCTTTGAGATAAGAGTCTTCGGTAAGTTGATTGACATGCGGGTGAGAGGCAATACGCTGGTCAGTTTGTTGTAAACGACCAATGAGTGTCATTTTTTCTTTGGCAATTTTTTCGATATCTGACGAAATGCGGCTAGCAATCACTTTGCTTTCCTTTTCCAACACAATCGAAAGAGCTTTAGCGTTTTCAAATTGAAAATTCACTAAGTCTACCAAAGCAGCCATGACTATCTACCTCGACTCTACGCTTTTACACGGTCAGCCAATTCATTTTCAAATTTCATCATGTTATCTGCCAACTTCTCAGGATCAACACGGTAAGAACCGTTTGCGATCGCTTCCTTGATAGCGGCAACTTTTGCTGCATCAAATGCAGGTTTTGCTGCCATCTCTTGGTGAAGCTGTTCAATATCACGACTTTGTTGACTCAAAGAGACGGCATCTTGACCCACGTTGCTTTTTTTCGCTTCACGGGTATCTGATACTGAATTTGAGTCAGCACGCGCAGGACCACGACTATTCGTCGTCATCATTTGGCCTGAGCGTATGTTGTCGATACTTGCCATATTTAAACCTTACCTACACAGTATGGGATTTGTACACTCAGTATCGACCATCATGGACAATACTTTAGAAAAAATTTCCAATTTCTTTCTAGCAGGATTCGGGCCGAAACGGAGGACGATCCTCTGTGAAAGTATGAACGTTATGTTAAAACGAAACCGTGACTTCAGCAATGCCAGTCACGATGCCTTCGATTATACGCTGAGACTTGTCATTTTTCACCCGCACTTGCTCTCCAGCGGCACCATCTTGTAGAGAGGTCCCTTGAGTTGTGATAGTCATCCCATCCTTTGTTGCTTTTATCACCACTTTTTCATTGCGACAGACAACGCAGATATCCCCTCTTTCAACCACATCTCCGGGGCGTAAAATACGTTTTACTTTTGCGCCAATAACTTGCTCTGCCTCAGAGTAACCGTCTTTGCGAAATCGCTGGAGTTCGATCAGGCTAATGCTGACGTCTGAAAATCCAATGATCTCACCGCGAGTTAAGGAGCGTGTTGCAGTCACTAAAGGGACGGCAATAGATAGCCTCACTGGTACATAAATTTGCCACTCGTCAGGAGGGCACTCTACTAACACGTTTATGTTACTGCGCGTGCTATTGGTTGAATTTGAACTTGTGATCAAAGGAATCGGGCAATCAGTCGCTTTTATTCTACTATCTATATTAGCGGCCGTTACGTTAAGGTGGCCGCCTAGTGGCGTGTCTACATTGGCTAAAAGATGTTCTTCTGCCGCTAACTGTATCTGTTTTATTTGATTTTCTGTCGCGCCATGCGCAAAAAAACTAAACAAAGTTAGCAAAATGCCGATAGACTTAGCGTAACTTTTATAGAAAGCTCTACACTTATAGATGGTAAATGAAGATAAATAAGTATTAGAATACGCCATTCTGTTTCTCTGGTGTTATGCAGCTGTAATTAGATTATCACTTTTAATCAAAAAGTTTGAGATGGAGATGAGCTTATGACGGGGATTCTTGATTCCGTGAATCAACGGACGCAACTCGTTGGTCAAAATAGACTGGAGTTGCTAACCTTTCGTTTAATGGGCCGACAACGTTATGGTATTAACGTATTTAAAGTAAAAGAAGTATTACAGTGCCCAAAGCTTACTTCAATGCCCAATCTGCACCGACTCGTTAAAGGTGTGGCTCATATTCGTGGCCATACAGTTTCAGTGATTGATCTCAGTCTAGCGATTGGTGGACGTCCAACTCAAGATATCGACAAGTGCTTTGTCGTTATTGCGGAGTTCAACCGCACTATTCAAGCGTTTTTGGTGACTTCTGTTGAACGCATCATCAACATGCATTGGGAAGCGATTCTTCCACCACCACAGGGTGCAGGCAAGGCCAACTACTTAACGGCTGTGACTAATATCGACAATGAGTTGGTCGAAATTCTTGACGTTGAGAAAATTTTGGCTGAAATCGCGCCAGTGGATGAAACGATGGATTCTTCGATTGGTGAAGAAATTGCCAAAGTAGAAACTGAAAAAGCGATTGTACGTCGTATCTTAATCGCCGATGACTCGACCGTGGCTCGTAAACAGGTAGAGCGCGCCATTACCAATATCGGTTTTGAATGCGTCGCGGTAAAAGATGGCAAAGAAGCTTATGAGAAGTTGCTTGAAATGGCCGCGGAGGGTCCAATTAAAGATCAAATTTCTCTTGTGATTTCGGATATCGAAATGCCTGAAATGGACGGTTATACTTTAACCGCGGAAATTCGTCGCCATGCCGAACTGAAAGGTTTGTATGTCATCTTGCATTCATCCTTGAGTGGTGTTTTTAACCAAGCTATGGTGGAACGAGTCGGCGCGAATGCGTTTATTGCGAAGTTTAATCCAGACGAATTGGGTAATGCAGTGAAAACTGCACTAACAAACTAATAATAAAGAGACGTTAATGACTGCTATTACAATCAGTGACCAAGAGTATCGAGACTTTAGCCGTTTTCTAGAGTCCCAGTGCGGTATCGTGTTGGGTGACAGTAAGCAGTATTTGGTTCGTAGCCGTCTCAGCCCATTGGTCACCAAATTCAAACTCGCTTCACTCTCTGATTTGTTAAGAGATGTGGTCACAGGCCGCAATCGCGAACTTCGAGTGGCAGCAGTCGATGCAATGACAACGAATGAAACCTTATGGTTTCGTGATACCTATCCTTTCACCGTGTTGGCAGAAAAGCTTTTGCCTGAGGTAGCGGCGAGTCGTCGACCTATTAAAATTTGGTCAGCAGCAAGTTCGTCAGGTCAAGAGCCTTATTCGATGGCCATGACGGTGCTAGAGACTCAACAACGCAAGCCCGGCATGTTAACCAGCGTATCGATTACCGCGACGGATATCTCAGCCAGCATGTTGGATATGTGTCGTGCTGGAGTGTACGACAATCTTGCTCTAGGCCGAGGCTTGTCACCAGAGCGTCGCCGCACTTTCTTTGAAGACGCAGGTGATGGCCGCATGAAAGTCAAAGACAACGTAAAGCGTTTGGTGAATTTTAGGCCACAAAACTTGATGGATAGCTATGCGTTACTGGGTAAGTTTGACATCATTTTCTGCCGAAACGTATTAATTTACTTTTCACCAGATATGAAATCAAAAGTGCTGAACCAGATGGCGAACAGTTTGAACCCTGGTGGTTACTTACTGTTAGGGGCATCAGAGTCTCTAACCGGATTGACAGACCGATTCGAAATGGTTCGTTGTAATCCAGGTATCATCTACAAGTTGAAGTAACTTGCAAAGCAACAGACAAAATTCAAACAGCTCGACATTCTCGAGCTGTTTTTTTATATCTAGTTTGCTAGTTTGCTAGTTTGCTAGTTTGCTAGTTTGCTAGTTTCCTAGTCCCTAGTCCCTAGTCCCTAGTCCCTAGTTTCCCTCAGCCTCTTAGCTCTTCTGTCATTTTCCTTCGAGCTCTCTGGTTCACTTCCACGAAACAGGCGTCTTCAGACTGTTTGGGTGTATAATTTTAAAACCAGCTATATGGATGAAGCTTTATGACATTTCCTTCTCGATATGGCTTGGTTATTGCAAGTGAAGTGTAGGTTTTAAACAAATTTGATTGTTTTTGCCTTTTGGCACAGTAATTGCTTTTGTTTAACCAATAACGGTCAGTTCTTTTTGTAGAGGCAAGTTATGGCTATCTCTTTTGACAAGGCTCTAGGTATCCACCAACACACGGTGGGCGTGCGTGAACGCAATGCAGAGGTTATCTCTACTAACATTGCGCAAGCAAACACACCTGGCTATAAGGCAAGAGGGCTAGACTTTACCAAGGAATTGCAGGCGGCAAGTTCGGGGGCAAGCATTGGTCTTAGCCGCACGGATGGTCGGCACATTCCTGCCACTACAACGGTAATGGGTGAGAAGCTTTATCGTTTACCAACGCAACCTGATACCGGCGATGGCAACACGGTGGATTTAGATTTAGAGCGTAACCTCTTTATGCAAAATCAAATCCGTCATCAGGCATCACTGGATTTTCTAGGTAGCAAATTTAAGAACTTAACGAAAGCAATCAAAGGGGATTAATTAGATGAGCTTATTTAATGTGTTCAATGTGACTGGTTCTGCAATGAGTGCTGAATCTGTTCGTCTAAATACCACTTCGAGCAACTTAGCCAACGCGGATAGTGTCAGCAGCTCTGCTAAAGACACATACAAAGCCCGTCACGCGGTGTTTGGTGCTGAGTTAAGTAATGCCATGTACAACCGCGGGGACACGGTTCCTGTGAAAGTACTAGGCATTGTGGAAAGCGATAAGCCGTTGAGCGCGGAATACAACCCAGAGCACCCACTCGCAAACGATGAAGGCTATATCTACAAGCCTAATGTCAATGTGATGGAAGAGATGGCCAACATGATTTCTGCTTCACGAGCGTACCAAACAAACGTTCAAGTTGCAGATGCTAGTAAACAAATGCTGCTGCGTACGCTGCAGATGGGTCAATAAGGATAAGGAGGTAGCGTATGGCCGGAATTAATAACGTTGGTCAAAGCGGCTTGTCCTATATCGACCAGCTTAAAAGTTTGCAAGAGAGTAAAAAGCCGACTGAAACAACAGGTAAACAAGAGCTTAAACAAGAAGACTTTTTATCGTTGTTGACCAAGCAACTTGCTCAACAGGATCCTTTTAAGCCGGTGAGTAACGACCAGATGATTGCGCAAATGGCGTCATTTGCGACCGTTGATGGTATCGGCAAGATGAACTCTCAGTTTGAGAGCCTCAACTCATCGATGACATCAAACCAAGCATTACAAGCTTCATCTCTTGTTGGACGTGATGTTTTGGTTCCCGGAGCGGCTGGGATGAAGCAGGAAAATGCAGGCATGCCTGCAATGGTCAAACTGCCACAAGCCATGGATAACGTGATTGTGCGAGTGGAAAATGAGATTGGCCAGCTCATTCGTTCTTTTGAGGTAGGAGCGAAGCCTGCGGGAGACAACCGCGTGGAGTGGGACGGTAAAGATGAAAACGGTAATCCATTGCCGGCTGGCAAATACAAAGTGAAGGCATCAGGTTTGTTGGATGGTCAGGCTACTGATTTTCCAGTATCCACTTACGCCAACGTAAACAGCGTATTGCTAGGTAAAGGTGATGGTAACGTACTGCTCAATCTGGCTGGCTTTGAATCGCCAGTTCGACTTGCTGAAGTACTAGAAGTTGGCAAAGCGTAATTACGCTAGCTAGATTCAGGAGATTTTGGAATGTCATATGTATCTTTAAGCGGTTTATCCGCGGCTCAGTTAGATCTGAACACCACGAGTAACAATATTGCCAACGCCAATACCTACGGCTTTAAAGAGTCGCGTGCGGAGTTTGGTGATGTCTACTCAAATTCACTGTTCACCAATGCGAAAACCACTCCGGGCGGTGGTGTACAAGCAAACCAAGTGGCACAACAGTTCCACGAAGGTTCAAGCATTTACACTAACAACCCTATGGATTTGCGCATTAGCGGTACAGGTTTCTTTGCCGTAGCGAAAGACCGTATGGTACCAAACCAAAACGAGTTAACTCGTAACGGTGCGTTTCATTTAAGCAAAGACAACTACATGGTGACGGCGAATGATGAATACCTACTGGGTTACCAAGTGGATCCATTAAGTGGTGATGTGGCGTCTTATGAGCCTCAGCCACTGAATATCCCAGCGGAATTCGGTAAACCAAAACAGACTTCTAACGTTACGGTGGGTGTTAACCTACCTGCCAGTGGTGCGCTAAAAGATCCACAGGCATTTGATTTCCAAGATCCAGATACTTATAACCGTTCTACTTCTTCGACGATTTATGACTCAATGGGTCAATCTTACAAATTAACCACTTACTATTTGAAAGATCAGACTCAACCCAATACTTGGCAGACGTACTACACAGTAACCGATAGCCAAGGTGAAAAACCGCTCAATATTGCTGGTGGTGATGCAACCAATGCGACAGGTCATATTGGTCACACCGTTAAGTTCAATAATGATGGTACATTGGCGAGCCTCAACAATGGTCAACCGATCATTTCTGATCCGCTTGGTGCTGGTGCTGTGCCGATTGATATGAATGGTGGCGATCCAACGCAAACCATCGCGTTTGATTTAAACTCATCAACCCAGTTTGCCGCGCCGTTTGAACTGACAAAGTTCGATGAAGATGGTGCAACCACGGGTTTCTTGACCAAAGTTGATATCGACGAAAACGGCAGTGTTTACGGTACATACTCTAACGGTGAAAACGTGACTCTAGGTCGTGTTGCCTTGGTACGTGTTCCAAATGAGCAAGGTTTGGATAAGAAAGGTGGTACGCAGTGGAACTCAACCAATAACTCAGGCGATAAAATCTGGGGTGAATCAAACAAAGGTTCATTTGGTACGGTTTCCAGCGGTGCGCTTGAGCAGTCGAATATCGATATGACTCAAGAGCTGGTGGATCTGATTTCTGCTCAGCGTAACTTCCAAGCAAACTCTCGTGCGCTAGAAGTTCACAACCAGCTACAACAGAACATCCTGCAGATTCGTTAATCGTTTTTACATGACATTCATCTGGTGCTTAGCCTGAACAACCTCATTCAGGCTAAGCATTATTCACATCTATCATACTTTGCCTCTTTGACTGCCGATCGGCATCGTTTCTACCGATGGTTTGCCTCTCTCTGATTGCCTCTCTCGTAGTTATTCTTCTATGTATTTGAATTTATTGAATAAAATAAATTGGCATGATGCTTGCTTTTAAGGTCTTAGATTAAGATTTTTGGAGCGGATTATGGATCGTGCACTCTTTCTTGCTATGAGTGGTGCCAAGCAGAATATGCAGGCACTGCAACTACGAGCGAACAACCTAGCCAACGTGAGCACAACCGGGTTTCGTGCAGATTTAGCACAAGCTCGTTCAATGCAAGCGTACGGTGACGGGCTACCTACTCGAGTTTTCAGCATGACAGAGCGTCCTGGACATAATTTTGCTCAAGGCAGTGTGATCACCACAGGCCGTGACCTCGATATTACGATTGAGGGAAATGGTTGGATTGGGGTGATGGATAAACTAGGCAAAGAAGGGTTAACCCGTAACGGTAATCTGAAAGTCGATCAAAATGGACTACTGAGCAATGCCAGTGGACATTTGGTCCTTGGGGAAGGTGGTGCACCCATTACCATTCCTCTTCCTGTGAGCAAAATTGAAATCGGCCGTGACGGCACGATCTCGGTCTTACCTCAAGGAGCGCCAGCGGAAGAGATGGAAGAAATCGATCGTATTAAGCTGGTCAAGACCAATGACAGTGCCTTGTTTAAAGACACCAATGGCCTGTTCCGCCACAAAGAACCCAATCAGCCGTACGAAGCGGATCCAACGGTGCAAATCATGACAGGTGCCATTGAGGGCAGCAACGTGAATGCTGTTGGTGAAATGACGGCTCTGATTGACCTGCAACGTCAGTTTGAGATGCAGGTAAAAATGATGAGCACAGCAGAAGAGATGGACAAGTCGTCTGATTCTCTGCTTCGTATGAGCTAACAGAATTAGAGGTCACAGATTATGCATCCGGCACTATGGGTAAGTAAAACGGGCTTAGACGCTCAGCAAACCAATATCGCGACAATTTCAAACAACCTAGCGAACGCCTCAACCATCGGTTTTAAAAAGGGTCGTGCGGTATTTGAAGATCTGTTTTACCAAAATATTAACCAACCTGGTGGTCAATCTTCTCAGAATACGCAACTGCCCAGTGGTTTGATGTTAGGTGCGGGTTCAAAAGTGGTCGCAACGCAAAAAGTGCATACACATGGTAACGCCCAAACCACCACCAATGCGTTGGATCTGATGGTCGAAGGGGATGGCTTTTTCCAAATCACCATGCCCGATGGCAACATTGGTTACACCCGTAATGGTCAGTTCACATTGAACGGTGAAGGTGTCGTGGTCACATCCGGTTCGGGTTATCCGTTAGAACCTGAAATTGTGATCCCTGAAGACGCCATTTCCATTACTGTCGGTACTGACGGTGAAGTCTCTGTGCGTGTTCGTGGCCAGCAGAATAACCAAGTGGTTGGACAGATCACCATTACCGACTTTGTTAACCCGGGTGGCCTAGAGCCCATTGGTCAGAACCTCTACTTGCCGACAGGGGCGAGTGGTGACCCACAAGAAGGGGTGCCTGGCCTTGATGGCTTGGGTGAAGTGCGCCAATCCATGCTAGAAACATCCAACGTGAACGTAACGGAAGAATTGGTCAACATGATCGAAGCGCAACGCGTTTACGAAATGAATTCAAAAGTCATCTCATCGGTCGATAAGATGATGAGTTTTGTTAACCAGCAGCTTTAAGCGCTAGTTAGCTAAACGAGTAGGAGAGAAGATCGCCATGAAACGCATAAGTCTGATTGTTTTAGTCACTATCATGAGTGGCTGTACCATGCTTGAGCCGATCGAAACGTCTGAAGTGGTGAACGCCACTACCGTTGTTGATGCGGTAGAAGGCGACAAATCGAAAAGTGAAAGTTCAGGCATTGTTGATACCTTACGTGGACGTAGTGACCCTGTGGCGGGCGATCCTGCATGGGCTCCGATTCATCCGAAGCAAACCTCAGAGCACTATGCCGCCGAAACGGGCTCTCTATTTAGCGTGAATCATTTGTCGAATCTTTATGATGACTCGAAGCCTCGCGGCGTCGGCGACATCATTACCGTCACTTTGGATGAAAAGACCAATGCTTCGAAAAGTGCCAATGCGGATCTGTCGAAAAGCAACGATTCAAATATGGATCCACTGGAGGTTGGTGGACAAGAGTTGAAAATCGGGGATAAGTACAACTTCTCTTACAATCTAAGTAACTCCAACAGTTTCACTGGCGATGCGTCGGCAAAACAGAGCAACAGCATCAGCGGTTACATCACCGTAGAAGTGATCGAAGTATTGGCCAATGGCAACCTCGTGATTCGTGGTGAGAAGTGGCTGACGCTGAATACGGGTGATGAGTACATTCGCCTCAGTGGAACAATTCGTCCAGACGACATTAGCTTCGACAACACTATTGCGTCAAATCGCGTTTCCAACGCAAGAATTCAATATTCTGGTACCGGAACACAACAAGATATGCAAGAGCCTGGATTCTTGGCACGATTCTTTAATGTCTCTCTATAAGCGGCAAAGCCGATGGTAATTTGACGGCTTGATCCTGCACTAGAGAAAGGTAAGTTAAGATGAAAAAGTTCACCCTACTGTTGTTATGTTTTGTATTGCCGATGACCTCGGCCTATGCGGCGCGTATTAAAGATGTTGCTCAGGTGGCAGGGGTAAGAAGCAACCAATTGGTAGGTTACGGCCTTGTCTCTGGTTTACCTGGAACGGGTGAATCCACACCGTTTACCGAGCAGAGTTTTGCCGCAATGCTACAAAACTTCGGCATTCAGTTGCCTGCGGGAACCAAGCCAAAAATCAAAAACGTGGCCGCTGTAATGGTAACGGCAGAACTTCCTCCTTTTTCTAAACCCGGTCAACAGATTGATGTGACGGTCTCCTCTATTGGCAGTGCCAAGAGCTTACGTGGCGGTACCTTGCTGCAAACCTTCTTGAAAGGTTTGGATGGGCAAGTTTATGCCGTGGCACAAGGCAACTTAGTAGTGAGCGGTTTTAGCGCAGAAGGGGCGGATGGCTCTAAAATCGTCGGCAATAACCCAACCGTCGGTATTATCTCTAGCGGTGCCATGGTTGAGCGTGAAGTGCCAACCCCATTTGGCCGTGGCGACTTCATTACATTCAACCTACTTGAATCTGATTTCACCACCGCACAACGCATGGCCGATGCCGTCAACAATTTCCTTGGTCCTCAAATGGCTTCTGCGGTCGACGCGACTTCGGTACGTGTACGAGCGCCCCGCGATATCAGTCAACGTGTCGCTTTCCTTTCTGCCATTGAAAACCTCGAGTTTGATCCAGCAGACGGCGCGGCCAAAATCATCGTTAACTCACGTACGGGCACCATTGTTGTCGGTAAACATGTTCGATTAAAACCTGCGGCCGTGACTCATGGTGGCATGACGGTTGCGATTAAAGAAAACTTGAGTGTGAGTCAGCCGAATGGCTTCTCTGGTGGTGAAACCGTCGTTGTTCCCAATTCAGATATTTCAGTGACCGAAGAACAAGGCAAAATGTTCAAATTTGAGCCGGGTTTAACCTTGGACGATCTTGTTCGCGCGGTTAACCAAGTCGGTGCTGCACCGTCAGACTTGATGGCCATTCTACAAGCGCTTAAACAAGCGGGTGCCATCGAGGGACAACTGATCATCATCTGATCGGTTTGGAGGCAATATGATTAACAATCCAAACGACATCGGCTTTATTCACGACATTAGCAATCTTGATAAGCTACGTCAGCAAGCCGTGAACGACAAAGATGGCGGTGAACAAAAAGCGCTAGAGGCGGCGGCAAAACAGTTTGAGTCGATTTTTACTTCCATGTTGTTTAAATCGATGCGCGAAGCCAATAGTGGTTTTGAATCGGATTTGATGAACAGCCAAAACCAGCTGTTCTATCGCCAAATGTTGGATGAACAGATGGCCAGTGAGCTCAGTTCTTCCGGTTCACTTGGCTTAGCAGACATGATTGTGGCGCAGTTAAGCAGTGGAAAAGGCATCGACAAAAATGAGTTGGCGATACGTGAAGCGGGACAAGAAGCGCCACAACGTATGCCAATCAATCGCTCGAAAGCCCGAGAAACCGAGCAGCGCCTAATTGAATCTGGCCAGCTCGCTCGCAGTGACAAGGCAAGGTTTGATTCACCAGAGTCGTTCATCAGTTCGATGAAACCTTACGCCGAAAGGGCGGCAAAATCCTTAGGTGTTGAACCTTCTCTATTGCTCGCACAAGCGGCCTTGGAAACCGGCTGGGGGCAGAAAGTGGTAAAAAATGCTCGCGGCAGCAGCAATAACCTCTTCAACATCAAAGCGGATCGTAGTTGGGCGGGTGACAAAGTCACCACGCAAACTTTAGAGTTCCACGATAATACGCCAGTGAAAGAAACGGCAGCGTTTCGTTCATACGATTCGTTTGCTGATAGCTTTAATGATTACGTGGCGTTTTTAAATAACAATCCGCGTTATCAGACGGCACTTCAGCACAATGGCGATTCTGAAAGCTTTATTCGCGGTATTCATCGTGCAGGTTATGCGACGGACCCCGAATACGCTGACAAAGTGCTCAAAGTGCAGCAACGTATTGACAACATGTAATCTCCCAGCGGTCTACTAAAAAGTAGGCCGTTTTTTCACCCTTTCTTGACCCTCAAATCCTTTCTATATCAGTTATGTCTTTTTGTTGGCATATCTTTTGCATTTTTACCGTCAGGTGATCAGTTTTCACTGATTTGATTGAGTTTTTGGGGGCATTATGGCGTCGGATCTTCTGAATGTAGGTACTCAGAGCGTACTGACAGCTCAGAGACAATTAAATACTACCGGTCATAACATTTCTAATGTAAATACAGAAGGTTATAGCCGTCAGTCGGTCATTCAAGCGACCAATGATCCCCGTCAATTTGGTGGTTCTACCTACGGCATGGGCGTGCATGTGGAAAATGTTCGCCGCTCTTGGGACCAATTTGCCGTTAATGAGCTTAATCTTTCCACCACCAACTTTGCCAACAAAGGGGATGTCGAAGCGAACTTAGAAATGCTTTCAAGCATGCTTTCTTCTGTGGCGTCGAAAAAAATCCCTGAAAATCTTAATGAATGGTTCGATGCACTAAAAACATTAGCCGATAGCCCGAACGATATTGGTGCGCGAAAAGTACTGTTAGAAAAAGCGCGAATCATCAGTGAAACCATCAATGGATTTCACGAGACCATTCGCCAGCAATACGATGTCACTAACAAAAAACTCGATATGGGTATTGAGCGTATCAACCAGATTGCGGTTGAAATTCGTGATATCCATCGATTGATGATGCGCACCCCTGGTCCTCACAATGACTTGATGGACCAACACGAAAAGTTGGTTAAAGAGCTTTCTGAATACACGAAAGTGACCGTGACTCCGCGAAAAAACGCAGAAGGTTTTAACGTGCACATCGGCAATGGTCACACGCTCGTCTCAGGTACAGAAGCAAGCCAACTTAAGATGATTGATGGCTACCCAGATGTTCATCAACGTCGCTTAGCTATCTACGAAGGAAAGTCATTAAAACCGATTAAAAGCGTTGGTCTAGATGGCAAACTTGGCGCAATGCTTGACATGCGTGACAACCAAATTCCCCATGTGATGGATGAACTTGGCCGCATGGCAGCCGGATTTTCTGATGAAGTGAACAAACTGCAAAAACAAGGGTTGGATTTGCGAGGCAATATTGGTGGTTTGATTTTTACCGATGTCAATGCCGAGGTGATCGCCAAATCAAGAGCGGTGGCGGCCCCAGATTCGCAAGCCGAAGTGGCCGTTTTTATTAACGATTTGGCGTCACTTAAAGGTGGTGAATATGCGCTTCGTTACGATGGCAGCAACTATACAGTGACCAAACCATCAGGCGAAACAGTCTCCGTCTCTTTAGATTCAGCTAAGTCTGCGTTTTACATGGATGGCATGCGTGTTGAAGTAAGAAATGAGCCCAAAGCGGGCGAAAAAATCTTATTGCGCCCAACGCGCAACTCGGCAGGTCAAATGCAAGTGGCAACAAATGATGCGAGTATGATTGCCGCACAAAGTTATGAAGCGTCAACCAGTTTTGCCCAAGGAACCGCTCAATTTAACATCTTAGCGGCGGGTGACTTGCGTGAGTTTGAAGTGATAGTGTCACCTCAAGGCGACCAGTTTGCTGTGATTGACACTAAAGGCAACGTGGTACGAAGCCCGGAGCCTTATCCACCCAAAGGGCCGGTTTCAGTGACCTTGTCATCATCGCATCCCAGTTACAAAGAGGGTAAAGAGACTGTTTTTGAACTGACCGCGGGAGCGTGGGCAAACGACAAGTTTACCGCCAACCTAGTTCCGTCTGAAGGTGATAACGGAAATTTGCGTAAAATGCAGCAAATTCAATTGGATAAAAAGATGGATGGTAATCAATCGACTATCATCGATGTCTACCATAATCTCAATACGAACGTCGGTTTGCGCAACTCTACTGCAACACGGTTAGCCAATATTGCGCAGCATGAAAACCAAGCAGCACAAGAACGAATGGCTTCAATCGCTGGGGTAAACCTCGATGAAGAGGCGGCAAACATGATGCGGTTCCAGCAAGCTTATATGGCCTCATCACGCATTATGCAGGCGGCCAATGACACCTTTAACACCATTTTGCAATTGAGATAGAGGGAGCAGGTAAATGATTAGCCGTATCGCCAGTTTCCACAACTATCAATCGGTGCAAAACGATTTGCGCCGAATGGAAAACAAAATTCATCATAACCAAGCGCAGCTTGCGTCTGGTAAAAAACTGTTGTCGCCAAGTGATGACCCATTAGCAACACACTACATCCAAAATATAGGTCAGCAGTCTGAGCAGTTAAAACAGTATCTCGACGCGATCATCTTAGTGCGTAACCGTCTTGAACAACATGAAGTGAATGTGGCTAACCAGGAGCAGTTCGCAGACGAGGCGAAACGCACCGTGATGGAAATGATTAACGGCGCACTATCACCGGAAGATCGTCGTGCAAAACGTAGAGAAATCGAAGAGTTGGCAACTAATTTCCTTCATTTGGCCAATGCGCAAGATGAATCTGGTAACTATACCTTTGCCGGAACAAAGCCCAAAGCTCAGCCATTTTTCAGAGATTATGATGGTTCAGTAATCTACGCTGGGGATGACTACCAACGCAAAATGCGGGTGTCGGCCAATCTAGAAATGGCGATGAACGATCCTGGCAGTAAGCTGTTTATGAATATTCCGAATCCCTTTGGTGATTACGAACCAGAATATCAGTTGCAAAATGCCTCCGAGTTGTTGCTCGAAAAAGCAGTGAATGAAGACTATTTCGATAAAGCAACCTATCGCGTCACCATGGTCGACATGAGCAATAACCGCTGGGGTTATCAGCTGGAAAAAGATGGCAGTGTGGTTGCCGCCGATGAGTTTAATCCCTCTACGGGCATTAAGTATGGTGATCTCACTATTCAACTTAAAGGTCAGATCCAGAAAGGCGATGTGATTGAGTTAAAGCCACGAGAAACATTTTCTATTTTTGACAGCTTTAAAAATGCCGCGAAATACTCAGAAGAGTCAGTGTCGGATGCCGATGCCACGGCGAAGTTGCATCAAGTAACACAAGAGTTTCATGCTGCGTTTATCCATCTCAACAAAGCGCGCACCGACATTGGTGCTCGCCTAAGTACATTGGATATCCAAGAGCAGCAACATGAAGATTTCAATCTCTCTTTAGCGAAAGCGAAGAGTAATTTTGAAGACTTGGATTACTCCAAGGCAATTATTGAGTTCAATGAGAACTCGCGCGCGTTGCAAGCGTCGCAGCTCGCATTTGGTAAAACGAAAGATCTCACATTATTTAATTACTTGTAGTGAGCAAGAACGAACCGTCTCTGAATGAGATGACGGTATCGTGAGTGTGAACAACAGACTTTAGGAAACCTCTCGTTGGTTTTTCAACGTTGATGCCTTATGAGCCATGCCTTAAGTGCGGATAAGTCGAAAAACCTTGCCACCTCCCGGCAGGTGTCTCTAAAAGCGGCAAGGCGGCAAAGCGGCAAAGCCAGTCGATAGAGAGAAAAAACGAAGGGGTTAAAGAAGTTGAAGAAAAACATTACTTTGTAAGTGTATGTTTTCTTGGAAATAAGACGGGTAAGAATCTTATTTAAAAAAGTTGGCACACAAATTGAATCTAATAAATCAGAAATGATTTACCGGTTCTAAAAACTGCCACCGGCGGTTTTAGCAAGTAATTACGGTCAGTGCTTTTCCATAAGAGAGTAAAGCTGGCCGCTTCGCAAAAGCTTGCGAACTCGAAAGGAGAGCAAAATGGCTGTAACAGTAAGCACTAACGTATCCGCGATGACTGCGCAACGTTATCTAAACAAAGCGACAGATGAGTTAAACACCTCAATGGAACGTTTGTCATCTGGTCATAAAATTAACAGCGCCAAAGATGATGCGGCTGGTTTGCAAATCTCTAACCGCTTAACTGCACAGTCTCGTGGTTTAGATGTGGCAATGCGTAATGCCAACGATGGTATCTCTATTGCTCAAACCGCAGAAGGGGCGATGAACGAGGTAACGGCAGTACTTCAACGTATGCGTGACTTGTCGATTCAATCTGCGAATGGCACTAACTCAACAGCTGAGCGCCAAGCGATCCACGAAGAAGCGAGTGCTCTGCAAGACGAAATCAACCGTATTGCAGAAACCACATCGTTTGGTGGCCGTCGCCTACTGAATGGCACCTTTGGTGATGCGGCATTCCAGATTGGTTCTAACTCTGGTGAAGCAATGATCATGGGCCTAACCAGCATCCGTGCCGATGATTTTCGCATGGGTGGTACCACCTTCCAATCCGTGAACGGCAAGGATAAGGATTGGGAAGTGAGCGCAGATAACGCAGCACTGAACATCGTATTACCAGAGATGGGTGAAGATGAAGACGGCAACGTTATCGATTTGGAAATTAACATCATGGCGAAAAGTGGTGATGATATTGAAGAACTGGCGACGTACATCAATGGTCAATCGGACTACATTAATGCGTCTGTTAGTGAAGACGGCAAACTGCAAATTTTTGTTGCTCAACCAAACGTGAAAGGTCCTATCTCGATTTCGGGTAGCCTTGCTTCAGAATTGGGTTTAAGTGACGAGCCAATTGCAACAACAGTACAAGATTTGGATCTGCGTAGCGTGCAAGGTTCACAAAATGCGATTAGTGTTATCGACTCTGCGTTGAAATACGTTGATTCACAACGTGCTGATTTAGGTGCAAAACAGAACCGTCTAAGCCACAGTATTAATAACTTGGCGAACGTTCAAGAAAACGTTGATGCATCGAATAGCCGTATTAAAGATACCGATTTTGCGAAGGAAACGACGCAAATGACGAAAGCACAGATTTTGCAACAGGCAGGTACTTCGATTCTTGCTCAAGCAAAACAATTGCCAAACTCTGCAATGTCACTATTGCAGGGCTAATAGGAGTCCTGTGTCTGCTGTGGTTCAGACGTGAGCTTATAGACGCAGGATGACTTGGCAAGCAGCTTTACCGTGAATGAAGGGCTCTCTCATCTCTCACCTGCCTGACATTATTTGTGTAAAGTTGCTCGGTGCCGGAAATGTGTTCATTTCTCTTGATCTCCACATTGGCTCTGGCTACCAACCTAGCCCCGGTTCTCTCAAAGGAATAGGGGCTTTTTCTTTTTCTGCGCATACGAATTTTTACCTCTACGCGTCCTATCACGAATCTATCTAGCTTTTTACTGCTTTGTCTTCAACCACTTCTTACCTTGTGGCAATACTGTGCCTCTTACCATCGATCTGGATGAGTTGGTTATCTGCCTTTTTGCGCTATGGCAAAGAGCGGAGAAACTTTAGTGTTATTTTTTGTTTTTTCTCTCTTTCATCGCTTTAGTCACGAAAACCCCTTCAAACAAACTTTTTTCAAAAAAATCGCATTTTTTTCCTAAAGGATTTCCAAACCGAGCCGTTAAAAGAAGTAACTTTGAGAGAACTACTTGGTTTTCCGAGACGTCGGAAACCGTAATATCGGAAAATCAATTGGAGAATTCATCATGGCAGTGAATGTAAATACAAACGTAGCAGCAATGACAGCACAGCGTTACCTGAATAACGCAAACAGCGCACAACAAACTTCGATGGAGCGTCTGTCTTCAGGTTTCAAAATCAACAGTGCAAAAGATGACGCAGCCGGTCTGCAAATCTCTAACCGCTTGAACGTACAAAGTCGCGGTCTAGACGTTGCGGTACGTAACGCCAACGACGGTATCTCAATCGCCCAAACCGCAGAAGGTGCGATGAACGAGACCACCAACATCCTACAACGTATGCGTGACCTATCTCTACAATCCGCGAACGGCTCAAACTCAAAATCAGAGCGCGTAGCGATTCAAGAAGAAGTGATGGCATTGAACGACGAGCTAAACCGTATCGCAGAAACCACGTCTTTTGGTGGTAACAAGCTGCTCAACGGTACTTACGGCACGAAAGCGATGCAAATTGGTGCGGATAACGGTGAAGCGGTCATGCTGTCACTGAAAGACATGCGCTCTGACAACGTAATGATGGGCGGCGTGAGCTACCAAGCTGAAGAAGGCAAAGACAAGAACTGGAATGTGGCCGCAGGCGACAACGACTTGACAATTGCACTGACAGACAGCTTTGGTAACGAGCAAGAGATTGAAATCAACGCGAAAGCGGGTGATGACATCGAAGAGCTAGCGACGTACATCAACGGTCAAACTGACCTTGTAAAAGCGTCAGTGGGTGAAGGCGGCAAGCTACAGATCTTTGCTGGTAACAACAAAGTTCAAGGTGAAATTTCGTTCTCAGGTAGCCTTGCAGGTGAACTTGGTCTAGGCGAAGGCAAAAACGTCACGGTAGACACGATTGACGTGACAACCGTACAAGGTGCGCAAGAGTCAGTAGCGATTGTGGATGCGGCACTGAAATACGTAGACAGCCACCGTGCAGAGCTGGGTGCATTCCAGAACCGTTTCAACCATGCAATCAGCAACTTGGACAACATCAACGAGAACGTGAACGCGTCGAAGAGCCGAATCAAAGATACCGACTTCGCGAAAGAAACGACGCAGTTGACCAAGACACAAATTCTATCGCAAGCATCAAGTTCCATTCTTGCGCAAGCGAAACAGGCGCCAAACTCAGCGCTAAGTCTACTAGGCTAATCTCTGAGCAACAGCGATTAATTTCGGTAAGCAGGAGCCAGGTAGTCTTACCTGGCTCTTTGTTTACTATCCTCGACGCAAGATGTTCTCGGCATAGTTTGACGCTTTTCAGGTCGTTGCCGAATGAACGGTATTGAAACAGGAGAGGGATATCGATTAAATGGTTTCAATCAATACCAACGTGTCTGCGATGGTCGCTCAGAGGCATCTGAGCACAGCGGCAAGTCAGGTGGCTGAAACCCAAAAAAATCTAAGTTCCGGATTCCGAATTAACAGTGCCAGTGATGACGCTGCTGGAATGCAAATCGCGAACACGCTTCATGTGCAATCTCGTGGTTTGGATATAGCGTTAACCAACGCCCACAGTGCTTATGCGGTAGCAGAAACAGCGGAAGGGGCGTTGGAAGAGGGCAGTGAAATACTGCAGAGATTGCGCTCTCTTTCTCTTCAAGCCGCAAATGGGTCGAACTCTGATGATGATCGGCAAAGTTTGCAGCTTGAAGTGGGGGGATTGAAAGATGAAATGGAAAGGATAGCCAGGACAACGACATTTGCCGGTAAAAATCTATTTGATGGAAGTTATGGTTCGAAAAGCTTTCATCTTGGAGCAAATGCTAATTCCATTTCTCTGCAACTCAAAAACATGCGGACTCACATTCCTGAAATGGGCGGGTATCATTACCTAGCATCAGAATCAGTGGACGATGATTGGCAAGTTGACAAGGAATCAAGGCAACTTAGCTTTACTTTTCGAGACGGTGAAGGGGATGAGCAATCTATTAAGATCCCGCTCAAACTTGGAGATAGCCTCGAAGAGGTTGCTACCTACATCAATGCACAGCAAAGTGTTGTGGAATCCTCGGTGACAGAGGATAGACGATTGCAATTTTATGTTGCTAATCGCAATGCACCGGAAGGTTTAAAGATCGGTGGAAGTTTAGATGGCGTACTCGATTTTGAACCTCAAGGAGAAGTGACACTTGAAGCACTCGATGTAAGTCGCGTGGGTAATGCTCAACTGGCGATAGCCGTTGTTGATACCGCAATTCAATATCTGGATTCTCACCGAAGTGAAATTGGCAGTTTTCAAAATCGGGTTGAGGGGACGATGGACAATTTGCAAAGTATCAATCGCAATGTCACTGAATCAAAAGGGCGAATATGGGATACCGATTTCGCGAAAGCATCAACCGCTTTAGTGAAGTCTCAGGTATTGCAACAGGCTACCTCTGCCTTGCTGGCTCAAGCTAAGCAAGCCCCAGGCAGTGCAATTGGATTGCTATCATAGATTGCTCGCAAAAAATAAAAAACGCTGCCAATGGCAGCGTTTTTTTGTTAACTGTTTTTCTGCTAACTAAGTAGTAATTACTTAGTTACACGTAGAACTGGTGTTTCACCAACAACAACAGAACCAGAAAGCTTGTTCAGCTCTTTGATTTCGTCCATGTTAGAGATAACAACTGGAGTTAGCGTTGATTTTGCTTTCTCTTCCAGAAGAGCGAGATCGAACTCAACGACAGTATCACCAGCTTTAACAGTTTGACCTTCTTCTGCGATACGAGTGAAGCCTTCGCCTTTTAGTTCAACGGTGTCGATACCAAAGTGAACAAACAGCTCAACACCATCGTCAGACTCGATAGAGAAAGCGTGGTTTGTTTCGAAGATCTTACCGATAGTACCGTTTACAGGAGCTACCATTTTGTTGCCTGTTGGTTTGATAGCAATACCATCACCAACGATCTTTTCAGCAAAAACAACGTCTGGCACATCTTCGATGTTTACGATCTCACCAGACAAAGGTGCGATAATTTCGATTGCACCGGCGCTAGCGCTATCATCAGATACAAGCTTCTTAAGTTTGTCAAACAGACCCATTGTGTCATGCTCCTAAGGTTTAGTTTTATTCTGTCGAATTATAGTATACCAATCCGAGTAGTTAGACGACTTTTTTTAGCCGCCTAACATATTATTTAGACTCGAAAATTGGTCAGCAGATTACTTAGAGTGCTCTGCAATGAATTTTTCTACACATGCTTCAATTTCTGCTGCGGTTGGTAATGACAGAGCTTCTTCAGCCATTGCTTTTACTGCAGCGAAGTTTGCATTGCGGATCACTTTCTTCACTTTAGGAATAGAAATGCCGCTCATAGAGAACTCATCAAGGCCCATACCCAATAGTAGTAGGGTTGCACGCTCATCACCTGCTAGTTCACCACACATACCGGTCCACTTACCTTCTGCGTGAGAAGCATCAATCACTTGCTTGATAACCGTTAGTACAGCTGGTGACAGTGGGTTGTAAAGGTGAGAAATCATCTCGTTACCACGGTCTACGGCGAGTGTGTACTGAGTTAAGTCGTTAGTACCAATAGAGAAGAAAGACACTTCCTTCGCTAAATGGTGAGCGATTGCTGCAGCAGCTGGTGTTTCAACCATAACACCGATTTCGATATTTTCGTCGAACGCAAGACCTTCTGCGCGAAGTTCTGCTTTGTACTCTTCGATCGCTTCTTTCAGCGCGCGAATTTCTTCAACAGAGATGATCATTGGGAACATGATACGCAGTTTACCGTGTGCTGAAGCACGTAGGATACCACGTAGCTGGTCACGAAGAATTTCACGACGATCTAAGCTGATGCGAACTGCACGCCAGCCTAGGAATGGGTTCATCTCTTTTGGAAGATCCATGTATGGTAGATCTTTATCACCACCGATATCCATTGTACGGATAATGACAGCTTGACCTTCCATTGCTTCAGCAACTTCTTTGTAGGCTACGTACTGTTCTTCTTCAGTTGGTAGCGCATCACGATCCATGAAGAGGAATTCTGTACGGTAGAGACCAACACCTTCACCACCGTTACGGATGATGCCGTCACAATCTTTAACTGTACCGATGTTGCCACATACTTCTACACGGTGGCCGTCTAGAGTTTCTGCATGCAGATCTTTCAGTTTTGCTAACTCTTCTTTTTCAGCTAGGAACGAGGCTTTTACAGCTTTCGCTTCTTCAATCTGAGCTTCAGAAGGATTAACGATAATTTTGTTGTTCATTGCGTCAAGAATCAGCATGTCGCCATTCTTAACTTTCTTTGTAATGTCGTTTGTACCAACAATCGCAGGAAGCTCAAGTGAGCGAGCCATGATTGAAGTGTGTGATGTACGACCACCGATGTCACAAGCAAAACCAAGAACGTAATCTAGGTTGATTTGTGCTGTTTCAGATGGAGTGAGGTCGTAAGCCACCAAGATAACTTGTTCGTTGATATCACTTAGCGAAACAATGTTGATACCAAGAGCATTTTTGACAAAACGAGAACCGATATCGCGGATGTCAGTAGCACGTTCCTTCAGGTATTCATCATCAAGAGATTCTAGAGCGGTTGCTTGCTCTTCGATAACGGTGTAAATCGCATTGTCTGCACTCATCTTCTCTTTTTTGATGAGCGCTAGGATTTCTTCCTCTAGCTCTTCATCTTCAAGAAGCATGATGTGACCTTCGAAGATCGCTTCCTTCTCTTCACCGAACGTCTCTAGCGCTTTCTGCTTGATTGTTTCTAGCTGTGCAGAAGATTTGCTGCGCGCATCGTAGAAACGCTGAACTTCAGCTTCTACTTGAGCTTCGGTGATAGTGTTAGTGTTTAGGACAATTTCATCTTCTTGAAGTAGTAGTGCTTTACCAATTGCAATACCAGGAGATGCCAGGATGCCTGAAATCATAGCCTTACCTTAAGTTGGTCAAACGTAAACGGGAATGTGTGACTAAATCGCTAACGAAAAATTGTAGCTGACTAATCGGTAGTATTTTGAACAAAGCCATTTAGTGTGAGCTAAATGGCTTTGAGCAATACATTGATTAGTGTAGTTGATCCATTAGAGCAACTAGGTGATCAACTGCTTGCTGTGCTTGTGGGCCTTCAGCAGAGATTGTAACTACAGTGCCTTTTACAAGACCTAAAGTTTGTAGTTTGAACAGACTTTTAGCGCTTGCGCTTTTGCCGTTAGAAGTCACAGTGATATCCGCGTCAAAAGCTTTTGCTTCTTTTACGAATTGAGCAGCTGGGCGAGTGTGAAGGCCATTTTCTGCTGTGATTTCTACTTTCTTCTCGTACATGTGATATACCCCAATTGAATGTATTTTTGTTAGTCAAGACTCGTTTTAGCTTAACCGCTTTACTTGAACCGCGCCAGAGCTCGGGGGGAGCAAGCGTGTCGAAGCTGATACGAGTCAAAAGTTTATGTAATACGCTTTATGCATTGTTGCACAAATGTCAAAAAACTTTCTTTATCGCTTCTTTATTTTGAAGCTAAAAATAAAACACCCTGATATTACCAAAGGTGAGGCAAGGATCAACAAAAAAGCCCCTGTATGGGGCTTTTTTGAACGAAAAATTGATTTAAACCCGTATTACTGTTGGTTCTCTTTCTCAGTAAAGATGCCAGCAAACAGTGCGGTACTTAGGTAACGTTCACCAGAGCTTGGAAGTACAGTAACAATGGTTTTTCCTTCAAATTCAGGAAGTTCTGCCAAGCGGTTTGCTGCAACTACAGCCGCGCCTGATGAAATTCCCGCCAAAATGCCTTCTTCTTCCATGAGGCGGCGCGCCATTTCAATCGCTTCTTCCGATGTCACTTTCTCAACACGGTCAATCAGTGACAAATCAAGGTTACCAGGAATGAAACCTGCGCCGATACCTTGGATTTTGTGTGGTGCTGGCTTAATCTCTTCACCTGCGATGGCTTGCGTAATCACTGGAGACTCTGCTGGCTCAACAGCGACAGAGATGATTTGCTTGCCTTTTTCACCTTTGATGTAGCGACTTGTCCCGGTAATAGTACCACCAGTACCAACGCCAGCTACCAACACGTCAACGGCACCATCTGTCGCTTCCCAGATCTCAGGGCCAGTGGTCTTTTCGTGAATTTGTGGGTTTGCAGGGTTGTTAAACTGCTGCAATAGCAAATATTTTTCAGGATTGCTTGCAACAATTTCTTCTGCCTTTGCAATGGCACCCTTCATACCTTTTGCTGCTTCTGTTAGCTCTAAGTTTGCACCTAGTGCTTTGAGCAGTTTACGGCGCTCCAAGCTCATTGATTCCGGCATGGTTAGCGTTAGCTTGTAACCACGAGCGGCAGCCACAAACGCGAGAGCAACACCTGTATTGCCGCTGGTTGGCTCTACCAATTCAACTCCTGGTTTTAGTTTGCCTTCTTTCTCTGCTTCCCAAATCATGTTTGCACCAATACGGCACTTAACACTGAAGCTAGGGTTGCGTGCTTCGATTTTAGCCAATACTTTGCCGTTACTTACTTTGTTCAAACGAACCAGTGGAGTATTGCCAATAGTCAGAGAGTTGTCTTCGTAGATTTTGCTCATAGTGATGTTCCTTCATTACACGTTTAGTGAATACGGTTAGAAGGATATGACTGATAATTCAAAGGGAAAAGGATTAAATAGTTATATCTTATGAGAGTGATAGCATCTGGGAGAAAAAGTGTGGCCACCACATCGAGTGAGGGTGACCACTAGCAAAATCATTTTTGTTTGAACTCATGTACCCACATTGCTGTTGCACCGCATACCGCGACGGGCATGATAATCAGATTAAGAATAGGGATAGAAGTACACAGGGAGACCATGGCACCAAATGTATAGGCCTTAGATTGGTTTTGTTTCAAAGTATTTCGCATGTCATTGAATGGCACTTTGTGATTATCAAATGGATAGTCACAATATTGGATGGCGAGTATCCAAGCGGTGAAAACAAACCACAGAATGGGCGCGACGGTTTGGCCTAAAGCGGGGATGAGTAGCAGTAAGAACAAACCGATCGCTTTAGGGAGCACGTAAAGCAGTTTGCGCCATTCGCGAGCCAAGACGCGAGGGACATCTTTAATGACGTCAAAAAAACCATCGTGGTTACTTTTTTGCCCAGTAAGTTTTTCTTCCACTTTGTCTGCAAGGAGGCCATTAAATGGTGCAGCTATGAAATTAGCCAAGGTGCTAAAGAAATAAGAAAAGGTTGCTATGAGCGTCAGCGCCAATAGAGGCCACAACAGGTAACTTAGCCAAGAGAGAAAATCGGGCAATTGGCCGATCCAACCTTCAATCCAAATACTGAGGTTGGAGAAGAGATAGAAGAGTGCGCCACCGACTAAAAGGATGTTGGCAAGGAGCGGCATGATGATAAATCTCTTTACTCCAGGTGATAATGCTAGCTCTAGCCCATAAAAAAAATAGCCAAATCCGCTTCGTTTTTTGTACGTTGTGGTCATCTCATTGTTCTTGTTAAGAATTGGATGTCTTCATTGTACCTCACTAGCAAAAGAAAAAAAGCGTGCAAGAAATCACACCAAAGGTGGAACTTCTAACATTAATTTGTTCTAACTCTTTCGATAACTTTGGTAAAGTAACGAAATCTATGTCGGTTGAGAGAGTCACAGGTTTTTGTGTGTCTCTGTAATTATGAGAGTAAAAAATGCAGGAATTGCGATTCGTACTCATTGTTGTTGGCGCATTGGCGATCATTGCGCTGCTATTTCATGGACTTTGGACAAGCAAAAAAGAAGGAAAAGCAAAGTTTGGCGATAAGCCACTTAGCAAACTCGATTTAAGTGAGAGCGAGTCTCAATCTACAGAAAGTTATGTTGCGCCTGAGGACGATTATGAAATTATTCGTAAAGAACGCAAAGAGCCCGCTTTTGAAGAAGACAGACCTTTCGCAGCGGAGCCTGTGATAAGTGACCCGCTTATTGATGATCTTCCCGTTTTGGATAGTAAAGAAAACAAATTTGCTCATCCGAAATTTGAGCCTGAAGTAAACACCGTAGATGATGCTATAAAAGTACAGCCTAAGGTTGAAGATGCTTTGCCATTGGAAACACCGACGTTCAGTCAGCAGAGAGAGCTAGATACTGATAACGTAATGCCAACGGAAGTGGCAGAGAGCATGGATGTGCAAGAACCCGTCACCGAAACAACAGAAGAAGAGTTGCAAGTGATCGTGTTGAATGTTCATTGTGCAGGAGAGTCTCCTTTTGTGGGCACGAAACTGTTTGATAGCATGCAACAAAATGGACTGGTCTATGGTGAGATGGATATTTTCCACAGACACCTCGATATGTCGGGCACGGGCAAAGTGCTCTTCAGTGTCGCCAACATGATGCATCCAGGGACACTGAAGCATAATGATCCTGCTGATTTCACCACGAAAGGCATCTCATTCTTTATGACCCTACCTTGCTATGGTGAGGCAGATCAAAACTTTAACTTAATGCTTAAAACCGCGCAGAAAATCGCGGATGATCTCGGTGGAAATGTGCTTGATGATAAGCGCAATCTTATGACGCCCGATCGATTGGCGGGTTACAGAAGGCAAATAGTTGAGTTCAAAGCGTCAAAAGCTTAAGCTTCATTTATCCCATCAGGGCTCCCTAAGGAGCCCTTTTTTATCGTGATTTAAGGGCTGGACAATGTCTGAATCCAAGCAGAAATATTTAGAAGAATTGAAACAGCAACTGCACTATCACGCAGTTCGTTACTATGTTGAAGATAATCCTGAAATTCCTGATGCGGAGTATGACCGCATGATGAGGGAGTTATTAGACATTGAAGCTGAACACCCTGAGTGGATCTCGTTGGATTCACCAAGTCAGAGAGTGGGCGGGCAGCCACTTGATGGATTTACTCAAGTGGTCCACGAAATTCCCATGCTTTCTCTCGATAATGCATTTAGTGACGAAGAACTCGAAGCATTTCATAAGAGAGCAAAGGATAGAGCCCCTTTAGATACGATTGAAGTTTTCTGTTGTGAACCCAAACTCGATGGACTCGCCGTGAGCTTACTCTATGAAAACGGCGTGCTGGTTCAGGCGGCAACGCGAGGTGATGGTGCAACGGGGGAAAACATTACCGAAAATGTGCGTACTATTGCTTCTGTGCCACTGAAATTGCAGGGCGAAGGTTGGCCATCACGCATCGAAGTTCGTGGTGAAGTCTTTATGCCGAAAGCAGGCTTTGAAAAACTCAATGAAATAGCGCGCAAGAAAGGTGATAAAGTCTTTGTTAACCCACGTAATGCAGCCGCAGGCAGTTTAAGGCAGTTAGACTCAAGAATTACCGCGTCGAGACCACTTGCCTTTTATGCTTACAGCGTGGGCGTTGTTGAAGGTACTGCGCTTTCTTCGAGTCATTATCAACGCTTTTTGCAGTTAAAGGCTTGGGGGCTGCCGATGTGTCCAGAAACAAAGCAAGTTTCCGGACTTGAGGGGGTCAAAGCCTTCTATGAGAACATTTTGAATCGACGTGACTCCTTGCCATACGAAATTGATGGCGTCGTGATCAAAGTTGATAATATTGAAGTGCAAGAGAAACTTGGCTTTGTTGCTCGCGCACCGCGTTGGGCCGTTGCATACAAGTTTCCCGCGCAAGAAGAACTCACCATGTTGAATGACGTAGAGTTTCAAGTGGGCAGAACGGGCGCTATTACCCCAGTTGCGAAGCTGGAACCTGTTTTCGTCGGTGGCGTTACCGTAAGTAATGCAACGCTTCATAATGCCGATGAAATCAAACGCCTTAGTGTGATGATTGGTGATACCGTCGTGATTCGCCGCGCGGGGGATGTGATACCACAAATTGTTTCCGTCGTAATAGAACGTCGCACAGGCAATGAGAAAGCGATTGTCTTTCCTCTTTCCTGTCCCGTTTGCCATTCTCACGTGGAACGCATTGAAGGAGAAGCCGTAACACGCTGCTCTGGAGGCTTAGTATGTCAGGCTCAACGTAAAGAAGCTCTCAAGCATTTTGTTTCTCGCAAAGCACTAGATGTCGATGGGCTTGGTGATAAAGTGATCGAACAGTTGGTTGATAAAGAAATGGTTGAAACACCAGCCGATCTTTTCAAACTATCGGCTGGTGTGCTCACTGTATTAGAGAGAATGGGCCCTAAGTCCGCTCAAAATATCGTGAATGCACTTAATGCCGCGAAGCAAACGACATTGGCTCGTTTTCTTTACTCTTTGGGGATTCGAGAAGTCGGGGAAGCAACGGCTGCAAACTTAGCTCGTCACTTTAAAACGCTAGATAGCATCAAATCCGCAACGCATGAGCAGTTAATTGAAGTCCCTGATATCGGTGACGTGGTTGCTCGGCACATCACAGCATTTTTTGCCGAAGAGAAAAATCAATTGGTGTTGCTGGAACTTCTAGAGCAAGGGATTACTTGGCCTGCGATAGAAGAACGGGCAAGTGATGTACCACAACCGTTGGCGGGTAAAGTGGTTGTGTTAACTGGAACCTTGACCAAACTCAGTCGTAGTGACGCCAAAGCGGCACTAGAGAAGTTAGGTGCAAAAGTGACTGGCAGTGTTTCGAAAAAGACAGATATTCTGTTTGCGGGTGAAGCGGCTGGATCAAAGTTGGCCAAAGCTCAAGAGTTGGGTATTGAGATCAAAACAGAAGAGGATTTGTTGGACCTTTTGTGATTTAAAAGTGCAATAAAACAATCTAAAACCCTCTAAATTAACTTTTAGAGGGTTATTTTTTTATGTGAAATAAATCATTTAAATACGATGAATGTGACGCAACAAAAATATACCGTGAGCAAAGTCGCGTGTTGACTAAACGTTTGCTAATTGCGTAATTATTGCGATGCAATTCAAATGAATTTATTTAATGCTTTGTTTTTTAAGTGATTGTCTGATCTGGTTGGCTTGGGTGTAAAGTTAGATCTAGATCATATTGGTTTGATGAAATTTGGTCTTGCTCATATTTTTTTAGAAAAAAAATAAGTTCCTGTTGGATGTTTTACGCCGCGAAGTTAGTCTAAGAGCCATGGATACACACGGTGTATGCAGGAAATAAAAAAACCAAAATTAGGACTAATTAGGTTTTTTAATAGGAAATGAGTTCTCCCTTCGGCGGCCAACTAAAGGTGAGAATGAAAAAATACAGCTATATCCATTTTTAGGAGTTTTTTCCATGGACAAAATGTTTAAACGTACTCTTCTCGGCGCAGCAGTAGCATCTCTAGCAGCAGCAGGTTCAGCTAACGCAGCAATCCAACTTGCTGGTGATGCAGTTCAGTTTTATGGTCAAGCAGCGGGTAACATCACTCTAATTGATGCAGGTGACACGACCAGCATTGGTGCTGATATTGAATCACGTATTGGCTTTCGTGGCGTTGTAGAGTTTGACGATATTGCACCTAAGTTCATTTGGCAAATGGAAGGTGGTAACGCAAACAACGGTGACAAAACTGGCGGTCTAGGTGCTCGTGATACTTACTTAGGTCTAGACTTTGAAGGTGTAGGCCAGTTCAAATACGGTCGTCAATTAGTTGCTGCCTATAACTACGTAGACTGGCCACACTCTAACCCTGGTCTAGGTAACGTGTTCGATTGGAACAACGATATTGGTGCATCTTTCCAAGACCGTGCTGACAGCGTGTTGCGTTTCGACTCTGCAAACTTTGGTGGTTTCAACTTCCAAGCAACTCTAAGTGGCATGACTAAAGATACTGATCAACTTGTTAGCAGCATTGGTGCTTCATTCTCTCACGGTATTTTCAGTGTTCATGGTGGTTACTACGCGCAAGGTTCTTATGAGCAAGGCGTTGGTGAGCCTGAGAAGTTTACTATCAATGACCTCGGCGAAGTTGTAGTTAACCCAGATTGGACAGCGTGGAAAAATGCTGGTGGTGAGAACCAAAAAGAAACAGTTGATAGCCAAAACTATGCAATCTTCGGTGGTACGCTTGCTCTAGGTGACGTCACTCTAACTGCAGCATACAAAGCAATGGAAGTTGGTAAGAAGAGCCAAAACGCTTTCTCTACGACTGCTCAATATGTTATTGATAGCAAGTACGTGTTGAAAGCTGGTTATGCGATGACTGATGATGCTAAAGGCACCAAAGATACTGGTGACACTGCGGTTACTGCACGATTTGGTTACTTGCTACCAAGTTCTTACTGGTATCTAGATTCTCGTAACTACAGCATGAACGATGGCGACTGGGGTCACCGTATCCTAGCTGGTATGGAATACTACTTCTAATTTAGTTCTCCTAACAGTTATTGATTCTAACAAGAGCATTCTGTAAAGAATGCTCTTTGCTCTTGAGGGGGTTGTAAATGAAAATGCAAAAGTTATTGTTCGTTGTTGGTGTCGTGTTTGCTTCATTTGCTCCAAAAGCAGACGTTGATATTGATTTTCATCGAGATATTTCCCCAATTTTGGTAGGGGAAGATCTGGTTGGCTATTCGTTTTTTTCCAAAGATTCTTATCAAGTTCCTAATGGTACTAATCAAGTTGTCTTAAGAGTCTCCAAGTTAGTTGAAAAATTAGGAGAGAAAGAGAAGTTCAATTCAAACGCGTTTGTACTGACTTTTACTCAGAGCGACAAAAAGATTTCCATAGAACCTAATGCAAAAATCCTCAAAGTAGAGCAAGCAGAGCAGTTTAATAAAACGCCAAGTTTTTTGGTGAAAGACTCTCAAGGAAACACAGTTATCACGCAAGTGGCCGTGTTACCCAGCTTGGGTGGCATTTCTCGGGATTACGAAAAAGAGTTGGCTAAGTTCAACGCAAAATATTATCCAGAGTTAGTGTTAGCCCAACAGGCTACTGTCGCTTCGCATGCGGTAGAGAGCACTAGTGTGTCAAATGAAGGTAATGCAAACCTACCCACTAATGAAGGGATGATGGAATACTGGCTTAAGCAGGCTACATCCGAAGAGATAGAATTATTTACTGAGTTGGCTCTTCAAGCGCGGAACCACCCTGAACTCATTGTCCCTGAAAACGCCACACAATCAGTACAAATGTTATCTTACTGGTTTAATAAAGCGACCAGTGAAGAAAGAAAAAAAGTTCTTGCTTATCTAGTCTCTCTTTAAAACGTGGCCAGCATTGTTAATGCTTTCTCTGTTTGAAATGGGTTAGCTTGATGTCGACTAACCCTTTCCTCTAGATATGGTCTATCTACGTTGCTCTTGTTTGCCTTTGCGCAGTTTTCTTACCCACATGCGGCTTGGGTGTAACTCCTCAAGCACGTCAACAGGCAAAGGCAGCGGATCGTTACAGATTTGCGAGGCGAGCAACTCAGCCATCAGTGGGGCAGAGCTCAAGCCACGAGAGCCAAGGCCAAGGAGGCAGAATAAGTTCGGAAACTGAGAAATTACCTCAATCTCTTCTGCTTGAGTGTGCGGCAAATCGGCGTATTGACGCTTAATGGCCGAGAAGTCGCCGACATTGCCAACAAACGGCAGATGATCTCGGCTCACACAGCGGATTCCTTGGCGAGATAAGTTGCCAGATGTATCCACTTCTTTTGCCCACGCTTGGTTTGGGACACATTGCGTCAGTTTCTCGGCATTCTCTTGTTGCGCATTGGCATCAAACTCAGTATCCAAATGGCGGCGATCGTAACTCGCGCCAATGCAAAGATGCTGATTGTTTGGGTTGACAGGAGTCATGTAGCCGTCGTAACACAGCACACTTTTGAGCTTAGAAAGCGTCTCAGTAGCAGGGGCATGGCTGACTTGACCTTTAACTTTCGCCAAAGGAATGTCAGCGGTTTGGCTGAAGGTTTGGAACTCATGACCATTGGCAATAACCACAGCACTATGAGTATCGTGTTGACCCTGAGTATGGACTTGCCATTGCTGTGACATTTCGTCCCAGATGAGTTGTTCTACACACTGTTCAAATTTGGTCGTGAAGTTGTCGAGGGTGTCCAAGTGCGCAAAGAGGGCTTGGGTTAGCTCTGCCGGGCATAGCCAGCCGCCAAGTGAATAATGAACCGATGCCATGTCGATCGGCAAACCAATTTTTGCTGCGGTTTCTTCTACAGAGAGTTTTTGAATCAACTCGGGCGCAAAGTTCCCAGCGAGCATCTTGTCCAACTTGTTGGTTGATTTTTCATCCCACATCAACTGTGTTACGCCACACCAGTCATGATCGAAGGTGAGCGCTTGTGCGGCTTGCTCTACAAACTGGCGAGCAAACAAAAACGCGGGGGCAAATACGCGTGAGACGCCATCATGACTGCCATTGAGTAAAGGGTAAACTGCGCCTTGTCGGTTACCCGATGCGCCTTCTGCCGCTTGGGCGTGTTTACAATAGAGGGTTACTTTTTGCCCACGTTGAACCAAGGCTTTTGCGAGGGCTGCGCTGGCAATCCCTCCGCCAATGATGGCAATAGAATCGAGATGAGATGCAGAGGTGCGATTGAAGTAAGGCGCGTGGCGACTTTGTGGTTGTCTTGTTTCCATGCAGCCAGCGATCATTTCTCGCTTGGTGCCAAAGCCTTTCACTTTTTTCATGGCAAAGCCAGCGTCAATCAAACCTCGTCTTACAAAACCTGCAGAGGTAAACGTCGCCACGCGACACTCAGATCTCGCCAGTTTCGCCATGCCATTGAAAAGATCCTGATTCCACATCTCGGGATTTTTACTTGGAGCAAACCCATCGAGGAACCAAGTGTCGATAATGCCTTCTTCACCGTAAGGCACCGAGGGTAGGCAATCTTTAATATCGCCCAGCCACAGATCAAGCGTGACGGCGCCATTGTCCAGCACAATGCGATGACATTCTGGAACAGCAGGTGGATAATGACGATGAAGTTTTTCCGCGAGTTCCGCCAACTCAGGCCAAGCTTGATGCGCTTTGATCAAATCTTGTTGGCTAAGGGGAAACTTTTCAAAGCTGACAAAATGTAACTCTTTGAGTGTTGCGTCAGGGTTTGCACGGCGAAAGTCATTGAACGCCTGCCAAACCGCGAGGAAATTCAATCCAGTGCCAAAACCCGTTTCGCCAATCACAAAACGACGGCGGTCAAATTCTTGCCATCTTTCAGGAATAAGATTTTGTTTAAGAAACACATAGCGCGTTTCTTCTAGGCCGTTCACATTGGAGAAGTAAACGTCATCAAATTGGTCAGAAACCGGTGTGCCGACTTCATTCCAGCCGAGTTCTGCATGGGTAATGGATGTCATAGTAGGATGTTAATCTGTGATGTAGCGCGGTTAGAATAGGGCGATTGTACGAATTTCTGGGAAAGCTGACCACTTTTGTTATGCTTCTTAGTTATTATCTAGCGGATTTTGAATTATAGGAATGTCACATGAAACGAGTCGTAATCACCGGTATGGGTATTGTTTCAAGTATCGGTAACAACGTCGAAGAAGTGCTTGCTTCTCTAAAAGCAGGTAAATCAGGTATCACTTCGTCTGAGCAATTCAAAGAGAAAGGCCTGCGTTCTCAGGTGTGGGGCGATCTGAAAATTACTCCTGCCGATCATATCGATCGCAAACAAATGCGCTTTATGGGCGATGCGGCTGCGTATGCATACCTATCGATGGAACAGGCAATCGCGGATGCGGGCCTGACAGAAGATCAAGTTTCAAACGACCGTACAGGTATCGTTGCGGGTTCTGGTGGTGCTTCATCACTAAACCAAGCGGCGGCAGTCGACACGCTACGTGAAAAAGGCGTGAAACGTATCGGTCCTTACATGGTGCCTCGTACCATGTCATCAACCGTTTCTGCGTGTTTGGCAACACCATTTAAGATTCGCGGTGTGAACTACACCATGAGTTCAGCGTGTGCAACTTCAGCACACTGTATTGGTCACGCAGCGGAACTTATTCAACTTGGCAAACAAGATATCGTGTTTGCAGGTGGTGGTGAAGAGCTTGATTGGACATTGACTATGATGTTCGATGCGATGGGCGCACTGTCAACCAAATACAATGAGACGCCAGAAAAAGCGTCTCGTACTTACGATGCAGACCGTGATGGTTTTGTTATCTCTGGCGGCGGCGGCATGCTGGTGATCGAAGAGCTTGAGCACGCCTTAGCGCGTGGCGCGAAAATTTACGGTGAGATCGTCGGCTATGGTGCGACATCGGATGGCTACGACATGGTGGCACCATCCGGTGAAGGCGCTGTGCGTTGTATGAAGATGGCGATGCAAGATGTAGAGAAAATCGACTACATCAACACGCATGGTACTTCAACGCCAGTAGGCGATGTGAAAGAACTGGGTGCGATTCAAGAAGTCTTCGCGGGTAACAGCCCTGCTATTTCAGCAACCAAAGCGATGACAGGTCACGCATTGGGTGCTGCAGGTGTTCACGAAGCGATTTACTCAACGCTGATGCTACACCACAACTTTATTGCGCCAAGCATCAATATCGAAAACCTAGATGCTGCGGCTGAAGGTCTTGATATTGTGACGGAAATGCGTGAAGCAGAATTGAATACAGTGATGTCGAACAGCTTTGGTTTCGGTGGTACCAATGCGACTTTGGTGATTAAGAAATACCAAGGTTAATGGCAAAGCTCAGCCGTGTTGCATCGCAGCACGGTCACCAGTTTCCAGAGCTTGATCAGTACCACTGATCGAACAGACGCAGACTCTGTCCCATGGAGAGCGGGACAGGATCCTTTTGTTCTGGAATTTTACCCGGTCTTGTACCGGGTTTTTTCTTTTTGTTTGTCGGTGAATGTGTTGAGATTTTTATGAAAAAGGGCACAATCACTGCAACTTTCCAATATGGATCTGGGATTTGCCACAATGAAAATTCTTGTTGATGAAAACATGCCTTACGCCGAGACGCTGTTTAGCCAGCTTGGTGAAGTGATTTTGAAGCCGGGCCGCAGTTTGACGGCTGACGACTTGGTGGATATTGATGCACTGATGATTCGCTCAGTGACGAAAGTGAACGCTGCATTGATCAGCAAAGCCAACAAACTGAAGTTTGTCGGTACCGCAACAGCGGGCATGGATCACGTTGACCAAGCGCTATTGAAAGAAAAGGGCATTTACTTTACCGCGGCTCCAGGCTGCAACAAAGTGGGTGTCGCCGAGTATGTCTTTAGTGTCATGATGGTACTGGCACAGCAGCAAGGTTTTTCGGTTTTTGAACAAACCGTTGGCATAATTGGTGCTGGACAAGTTGGCAGTTACTTACAGCAATGTTTGGAAGGCATCGGTATTAAAGTACTGATTAATGACCCTTTTAAGCAAGAAGAAGGGGACGAACGTGAGTTCACCTCGCTGGATCGTTTGTTGCAAGAAGCGGATGTTATCACCTTACACACGCCAATCACACGCGACGGTAAATATCCGACACATCACCTGATCAACGAAGAAATTCTAAACTCATTGCGTGCGGATCAAATTTTGATTAACGCTGCCCGTGGTCCTGTGGTCGATAATCAAGCGCTTAAGCATCGTCTGCAACAAGCTGATGGCTTTACGGCGGCACTTGACGTGTTTGAATTTGAGCCAGAGGTTGATATGGAGCTACTGCCTCTGTTAGCATTCGCCACCCCTCACGTGGCTGGTTATGGTCTTGAGGGGAAAGCTCGCGGAACTACAATGATCTTCAATAGTTATTGTGAGTTCATCGGTAATGAACTTCGTGCGCATGCCAGCGACCTCTTGCCAACTGCGCCTGTGCCAAAAGTGGTACTGGATCGCAAGTGGGATGAAGCAACGCTCCATACCCTGACGCAATTGGTCTACGATGTGCGTAGAGATGACGCACAATTCCGACGCGAAATCGGTGCGCCAGGTGCGTTTGACCTAATGCGCAAAGAGTATTGGGATCGTCGTGAATACAGTGCAGTCACGCTAGTGGGAAGCGCGCAATGTCGTCTAAAACCACTAGCAAAACTAGGTTTTCAAGTTGAGGTAAGTCAATGAGCCAACAATACAATGTTGCCATTCTAGGGGCGACCGGAGCGGTCGGTGAAACCATTCTTGAAGTGCTTCAAGAGCGCAAATTTCCTGTCGGTGAGTTGTACTTGCTAGCCAGTGAGCGCAGTGAAGGTAAGACTTACCGTTTCAACGGTAAAACAATTTACGTGCAAAATGTCGAAGAGTTTGACTGGTCGCAAGCACACATCGGTTTGTTCTCTGCTGGCGGCGACCTTTCTGCGAAATGGGCGCCTATCGCAGCAGAGGCTGGTGTGGTTGTGATCGACAACACGTCACATTTCCGTTATGAGCACGATATTCCATTGGTGGTTCCAGAAGTTAACCCAGAAGCCATTGCTGAATTCCGTAACCGCAATATCATTGCCAATCCTAACTGTTCAACCATCCAGATGCTGGTGGCACTTAAGCCAATCTACGATGCAGTAGGTATTGAGCGCATTAACGTTTGTACGTATCAGTCGGTTTCTGGTGCGGGCAAGGCAGGTATTGATGAGCTAGCGGGACAAACCGCGAAACTCTTAAACGGTATTCCGGCGGAAAACAAACAGTTTGCTCAGCAAATTGCGTTTAACTGTATTCCACAAATCGACAAATTCATGGATAACGGCTACACCAAAGAAGAGATGAAAATGGTGTGGGAAACGCAGAAAATCTTTAATGATGCGTCGATTACCGTTAACCCAACGTGCGTGCGCGTCCCGGTTTTCTATGGTCACGCTGAAGCGGTTCATATCGAAACGGGTTCACCGATTGATGCAGAAGAAGTGGTTCGTCTATTGGAAGAAACCGAGGGCGTTGAAGTATTCCATGGTGAAGATTTCCCAACCCAAGTTCGCGATGCTGGTGGTAAAAACCATGTGATGGTTGGTCGCATCCGTAACGACATCAGCCATCACAGTGGCGTGAACTTGTGGATCGTGGCGGATAACGTGCGTAAAGGTGCCGCAACCAATGCTGTTCAAATCGCAGAAGTGTTGATTCGCGACTACTACTGATCTCGAAACACTCGGCTTCAAGCCTTAAGAATACTCAAGCCTCGCCATGTGCGAGGCTTTTTTGTTCGATTAGAGAGCAATTGTGTGAGATTAGTACGAATATCATGTCAGACCCACATTTTTTGGCTTAATTCCTATAGTTTTGCCGTGGTTATCCGATATATTTAACAGATCATGATTTAAATTATAACTAAGCACAGAGCTGAGCCTTCTATGCGTCAAATTTTTAAGCGCCTGTTAGCCCCTTTATTGCTAATGACTGCGCTACCGACATCAGTTTCACAAGCGGACGGCATTCGATTAGTCGGTCCTACTGGTGAAGTGCAATCATCGCCAAGTTTTTCAGAACAAGTTGAGCGTGCCAACTCGCCACTGCCTGTTTCCGATGAACCCTCTCGTTTCTATGGCCCAACAAGTGCAAACGAAACCTTGTGGTCAATCGCCAGCAAATTACGCCCCGCAAATAACGTCTCGGTACAACAAACTCTCTTAGCCATTTACCGATTAAACCCGCAGGCGTTTGAGAACCAAAATATTCACAGTTTAGTACCTGGTAGTACCTTGCGTGTGCCGTCGCTCGCTCAAGTCCGCAGCGCTTCAACCGAGCAAGCGGTTACGGTGATGAAAGCACATCAGGATAAGCTCAACGCGACTTCTCGTCCTATTGCGCCAACGCCAGTTACTCGCCCAGTCAAAGTGACGCCAGCGACACCAGCCCAAGCAGTGAGCGAAACGGTGAAGGTGGAGCCCCAAATCGACACCACGCCAGTGAAGACACCAGACGTTCCTCAAGTGAAAACACTTGAGAAACAGCTCGAGATGTCTGAAAGCGAATTAACCGCGCTGGAAGAAAAGAACCACAATTTGCGTTTGATGTTGGCGGAAGTTCAGTCCGAAGTGGATGGATTGAAAACCGAGCTGGGTGATGAAAACCGTATCCGTTCCGAAGTCGAGAAGTTACTCGCAGAAGAAAAAGCGAAGCTTGAAGAACAGCAACGCATGCAACCATCGGCGTTTGATCAATTCTTATCAAATGGCTGGATGGTGGCTGCCGCTGCCCTGATTCCTGGGGCATTGATCGGCCTTTTGATTGTGATGCTACTGGGGCGCCGTAAAGAAGCGGAACCAAGCGCAAGTGAAACACAAACTGAAGTGCCATTAACACCACCGCCAATGTCAGATTCGGATCTGGACGATCTGACCGATGATCTCACCCTCGATGATGACCTCTTCAGCGACAGCGATGACAATAGCGAGTTGCTGTTTGATGACACTATGGGAGACGACGAAAACGACGTCTTTGGTGATCTTGACGACAGTGATCTCGATTTCAATCTTGAAGGCGAAGATGGTGAAGACCCATTTGCTAGCATCGGTGATGACGGCGATTTGGATACTGACTTCGATGACTTTGACTCATCAAACAACGGCATCAGTGTTAAAGGTTCTGACAAAGCGCTGGGTCTTGAAGAGATGGAGCGTGCACTGGATGAAGTTAGCCCAGAGCTAGAAATCACTGACGACGAAGAGAGTGACTTTGATCTTTCTGGTGAAAACGTCGGCATGTCAGAAGATGACTTAGCGGAATTGCTGGCGTCCGATGAACCGACGGAAGACCTAGGTGATTCAGCCCTTGACCAGTCAATCCTTGATGACCTGTTCTCCAACTTGGGTGACGATGATGAAGTTGACGAATTTGATTTAGGTTTAGATGAAGATAGCGCGGCTGCACCAACTGAAAACAAACAGATGTCTGATGCAATGTCTGGAACGATGGCATCAGATGAAGATATTGATCAGCTACTGGCCCAGTTTGATGAGCCAGTCATCGATGAATCAGAACTGGACACGCAAAGCAGCCTAGACGAATTAGAGTCACTATTAGAGTCTGGTGCTGACGACACGCAAGATGACTTATCCACCTCATTGTTAGATGAGATGTTGGAACAGGCTTCAGATGATGAAGTGAGCCTCGATCCTCTTGATGAGCTCGAAGCTCTGGCGGGTCTACGTGACGATGAAATTGAGGTATCGCCAGCAGACACAGAGTTGCTTGATGAGCTACTCGAAGCGGGCGAAGAAGAATCACTTGATGAATTTGATCCACTCAGTGAGTTAGAGGAACTCGCGGCCTTTGGTCAAGATGAGGTTGTGCCTGAGCTGGATGAAAACAGCACCGATCTGCTCGATGAATTACTGGAAAGTGCACCAGAGAGTGATGAGTCGCTTGAGTGGCCAGAAGAAGAGTTGGCAACGGCAGAGGAAAGCGATCTCTTTGACGAACTGATTGGCTTAGATGAGAGCGACAAAGCTCAAGAGGACGATGTTGCTGAGTCGTTCGATTTTGCCGCAGAGCTGGATGCTGCATTAGATTCATCAGAAGATTTTGTTGAACTGTCCGTCTCTGAACCTGCGCTTGAAGAGGTGAGTGCGGAAGTTGACTCGGTAGACAACACAGCCATTGATGAGCTATTGGATGGCGTTCTCCCTCTTGAGGAAGCGTCACCTGAGCAAGGTGAACCGACGGCAGAGGTCGAAGAACTTGTTGAGTCCATCGATAGCCCAATGGTTGACGATGAATTTGAACCAACAGAATTCAATAGCAGCCATTTTGCTGAAGATTTGGCTAACGTTGCGCCGACGCTTGATCCACTGCTAGATGCATTCCCAGAGGATATTGAAGAAGCCAGCACCGCTGAAGCAGAACAGGATACCGCTCCCCAGACCCTACAAGAGTCGCTGGACGATTCAACAGAATTACAGCTTGAAGAGGCGGCTCCGTCTGAGTCTGTCTTACCTACAGAGCTGCTTGCCGATCTGCCAGTGGAAGAGGGAGAAACTGGTGATGTCGATGACATCGATGCTCAAGATGACCTAGATGACCAAAATGATGACTGGTTGCAAGCCGCCATTGATGAAGTAGAAAGCCCACGTCAGTCAATCGATGAGTATGAGCCTACAACGCAGACGGAAACCGCAGAGCAAGAACTGCTTTCTGACCATGAGATAGCGACCACGGCACCTGAGCTTGATGTTGAGGAATCACAAGAGCTACAGGAAGAAGACTGGCTACAAAGTGCGATTGATGAAGTTGAATCACCACAGATTGATTCAGAGCTGCATGAGGTCGATTCAGATGAGCGCATTGCATCGACTTCTTTGGCGACAGAGGTTACTGAAGAAGCGTTAGATGGGCATCCTGATGACGCCATGCTTTCAGAGCTCGATGACACACAAGCTCAAGACGATGAGCTTGTGGATCTTATTGACGATATCGCAGAGCCTGTTTCGACTGACGCAGAAGCGTTGTTGGCGCAGGACATTGAGGATGCTCAAGAGCTTGAGGCACCTGCAACGGAGATGCCGTTAGAAGAGCCTGTTCATGAAACGCCGACACCAAACGCAGTGCCAAATGAATTTGGTACTCCCGTCGAAGAAGATTGGGCAGAAGCAGAGACTCTTTTTGATGGTCTAGTAACCGACAGTGAACTGCCACAAGCACAACAAGAAGAATCGCTAGCAGGATTAGCAGAGGCTGAATCGACGGCAGAACAGGACGACAGTCTCGACGACTTAGAACTGTTGGAATTCGATGAAGAAGATGCACTGGAAGCCTTAGCTGATGAGTCTGCACAAGAAGCCAATGCGGTGCTCGGTGAAGATGCGATCGGCTTGGATGAGTTAGCGCTTAACGAATTTGGCGAAGATGACGAGTTGGCTGTGCTAGCCGATGAGCCTGGTTTTGCAGAACCTTCGCTTGAGAGTGAGCTTGAAGACATTGATCTTGACGAACTGGATTTCCCAGAGTTTGGCGAAGAAGAAGCGTTAGCCTCTCTTGAAGAGGAGCCGATGCTATCTGAGGTCGAATTGTCTGAATCGGAGTTGGTGACGCCTCCAATCGACGAAACTGAGCTACTAGATCAAGCTGAAAGCGCGGTGACCGATCTCGGCAGCATTGAGTTTGATGAGAGTGAACTACCGGAGTTCGGTGAGGAAGACGCACTGGCTGCAATGGCAGATGAACCTTCACTCGCAGATTTTGAATTAGATGAGCCCGTTGAAGAGGGTGAAATCGACCTTGCTGATGAGGTTGAGTTTGACGAACTCGAACTGCCTGAGTTTGGTGAAGACGAAGCACTGGCCGCAATGGTAGATGAGCCTTCTTACGATGCCCCGCTTGTGGAAGAGGGAGCGTTTGCGGCTGAAGAGCCAGCCGTCGAATCCGAAATCACAAGTGACGAGTCCGCATCAGATGAAGTGCTTGAGCCAAGCGAAGTCGCAGCTGACAACGTAGAAAGTGCAGAAGAGCAAGCTCAAGCCGAAACAAAGGACGATGCGTTCGACTTTGACGAACTCGAATTGCCAGAGTTTGGTGAAGACGAAGCACTGGCCGCAATGGCAGATGAGCCTTCTTACGATGCCCCGCTTGTGGAAGAGGAAGTGTTTGCGGCTGAAGAGCGAGCCGTTAAATCTGAAGTGACAAGCGAAGAATCTGCGTTAAATGACGTTCTTGAGCTAAGCGAAGTCGCAGCTGACAACGTAGAAAGTGCAGAAGAGCAAGCTCAAGCCGAAACAACGGACGATGTATTCGACTTTGACGAGCTAGAGCTGCCAGAGTTTGGCGAAGACGAAGCACTGGCCGCAATGGCAGATGAGCCTTCTTACGATGCCCCAGCTGTGGAAGAGGACGCGTTTGCAACGGAAGAGCCAGCAGTCGAATCCGAAATCACAAGTGACGAGTCCGCGTCAGATGAAGTGCTTGAGCCAAGCGAAGTCGCAGCTGACAACGTAGAAAGTGCAGAAGAGCAAGCTAAAGCCGAAACAACGGACGATGCGTTCGACTTTGACGAACTCGAATTGCCAGAGTTTGGCGAAGATGAGGCGGCAGAAGCGGTTGCCAGTGAGCCAAACATCGAACCTGATGCTGAGCCTGAAGCAGAATCAGACGATTTTGAAATTGATGATATCGAACTGCCAGAATTTGGCGAAGAAGATGCCATCGTTTCGGTGGCAGAGGAGCTCGATGAAGCGCCAATTACCTCCGAGCCAGAAGAGCAAGATTATCATTTTGACTCTTTGGAATTACCATCGATTGAAGAGAGTGGTGAGTTAAATACCGTTAACAAGCCGCACATCAATCCTTCTTCCTATGAAGAACAAGATGCATTGTTTGACGTATTTGCCCAAGAGGTGGGATTCGAAACGGCGGAAGAAGAAATTCTTCATCAAGAGTTTGATGAAGCTGCTATGGCTAATTTGCTCTCGGAAGATGCGTTAGACAATAACTTTTTCCCAGATGTATCTGACAGGGATGCTGTCGCCAGTGCCGGCCTTGATCTAGAAGCGATGCTAGAATTTGGCGGAGATGACTGGGCTGGCTTTAAACTTCCAGAAGAGCCGTCTGAAACGGTAGCATCTGAACTCCCTGTTGATGAGCGTGAAATTTGGAGTTCAGAAGAAGCATTAAGACAGCCAAGCATTGATGAAGAAAACTGGGCTGAGCAAGACGACTTTGATCCGAAGAAAAACCAATACATGACGATTGACGAGCTCATGGCTCAAGTGGATGGTGATGAAGTGGAGTTTGAAGAGGAAGATCTCAAACTGGATGTCGGCCTGGATGAATTTCCTGATGTGATTGGGGACATTAGCAACGTCGATGTGGATGAAAACGCAGAAGCGGCAGGTAAACTGGATCTGGCAAAAATTTACATCGAAATGAACGATGCGGAAGGGGCGACCAAACTGCTCGAAGAAGCGATTGTTTATGGTGATGACGATGTTCGCCGTGAAGCGAAAAATCTTATTGATATGATTAACGGCCGTTAATTTTGTTCTTCAGTAACAAGGGGTAGCTTTCGCTGCCCCTTGTTTTATCGCTCAAAGTTTGAGGATTAGAAATTCAAGCCACAACCGTTTATACTTCCCGCCCCAAATTCAAATCGAAGGTTATCATGAGAATTGCATTAGGCATCGAATACAATGGCACTGACTATTTCGGTTGGCAACGTCAACGCGAAGTCGCCAGTGTTCAAGAAAAGCTGGAGAAGGCGCTGTCGAAAGTGGCTAACCATCCAGTAGAAGTCCAATGTGCAGGTCGCACCGATGCTGGGGTTCACGGTACTGGGCAAGTGGTTCACTTCGATACCAATGTTGAGCGCAAAATGGTTGCTTGGACCATGGGGGCCAATGCGAACTTACCCAAAGACATCGCAGTACGTTGGGCAAAAGAAGTACCAGATGAGTTCCATGCGCGTTTCTCAGCAACTGCTCGCCGCTACCGCTACATCATTTTCAACCATGCATTGCGTCCTGGCATTTTAGGCTCAGGGGTAAGCCATTATCATGGCGATCTTGATGAGAAGAAAATGCATGAGGCGGGACAATATTTGTTGGGCGAAAATGACTTCACCTCGTTTCGTGCGGTGCAATGTCAATCGCTCAGTCCATTTCGCAATATGATCCATTTGAATGTGACGCGTCACGGACACTATGTGGTGATCGACATTAAAGCCAATGCCTTTGTGCACCACATGGTGCGCAACATTACGGGCAGCTTAATTATGGTCGGTCGTGGTGAGCAAGATCCAGAGTGGATCAAATGGTTGCTCGAAGCGAAAGATCGTAAGCTCGCCGGCCCGACGGCCAAAGCCGAAGGTTTGTATCTCGTCGATGTGGACTACCCTGAAGAGTTCGATTTACCTCGCGAGTCGATCGGTCCGTTGTTTTTGCCCGATAATTTGAACTAATCGAGAGATTCAGATTCAAAAAAATGAGTAACTTAGCGTGCGACTTTGACTGAAAAAATAGGTACAACCAGTTTTTTATCTACAGTTGTCGTTATATGTGGTTTAATCCACACGCGTAAATTCGAATTTTTGTCTTTCGCTATGGAGCGGAAGCGTTGAGAGAAAAGGTCTTCCATGAGTTGGCTTGAAAAGATTTTAGAAAAAAGCAACATCGTAAGCTCACGTAAAGCGTCTATCCCTGAGGGTGTGTGGACGAAATGTACTTCATGTGAGCAAGTTCTGTATCATGCGGAGCTTGAGCGTAACCTTGAGGTGTGTCCTAAGTGTAATCACCACATGCGTATGAAAGCGCGTCGTCGTCTAGAAACGTTTTTGGACGAAGGCAATCGCGTGGAGCTAGGTGGTGAACTTGAGCCGCAAGATAAACTGAAGTTTAAAGACTCTAAGCGTTATAAAGAGCGTATCGCAGCGGCGCAGAAGAGCAGCGGTGAGAAAGACGCCCTTGTTGCGATGAAAGGTGAATTGCTAGGCATGCCTATTGTCGCTTGTGCGTTTGAATTCTCGTTTATGGGTGGTTCAATGGGCTCTGTTGTCGGTGCGCGTTTCGTACGTGCGGTTGAAGCGGCAATGGAAAACAACTGCGCGCTGGTATGTTTCTCAGCAAGTGGTGGTGCACGCATGCAAGAGGCTCTGATGTCTCTCATGCAAATGGCAAAAACCAGTGCGGCGTTAGAGCGTCTATCTGCGAAAGGTCTGCCGTTTATCTCTGTGATGACCGACCCAACCATGGGTGGTGTTTCAGCGAGTTTAGCGATGCTTGGCGACATTAATATCGGTGAGCCGAAAGCGCTGATCGGTTTTGCTGGTCGCCGCGTTATCGAGCAAACCGTGCGTGAAGATCTGCCTGAAGGCTTCCAGCGCAGTGAGTTCCTACTTGAGCACGGTGCCATCGATATGATCGTTGATCGCCGTGAAATGCGTCAGCGCGTTGGTGGTTTGATCGCCAAGCTGACCAATCACAAGTCGCCTCTCGTTGTTTCTGTGAACGATTCACCAAATGAAGCGGCATATTCTGTACCAGAAGCGAACGAAAAAGGGTAAAGTAGCCTCTAACAAACAACCAAGTCTTTGATGGTTATCGTTAGATGAAACAAAACTCTATTCCACAAGCCACATCCCCTATGGCGGTGTGGCTTGATTATTTAGCCAATATACACACTTCTGCCATTGATCTTGGCCTAGACCGAGTTCAAGCTGTTGCTCTCAAAGCAAACCTCACCAAACCTGCACCTACTGTGATCACCGTTGCTGGCACGAACGGCAAGGGTTCAACCTGTGCGTTAATGGAAGCGATCTTACTCGATGCCGGATATTCCGTTGGTGTATACAGCTCGCCACACTTAATTCGTTATAACGAACGAGTCCGCATTAATGGTCAAGATCTTGCGGACGAAAAGCACTGTGAAGCGTTTGATTTCATTGAGCAACAACGTGGTGATATCAGCCTAAGCCTGTTTGAGTATGGAACGCTGGCTGCATTACGCTTGTTCCAAACGGAAAAGGTCGATGTGGTTCTTTTGGAAGTTGGGCTGGGCGGGCGATTGGACGCCACCAACGTAGTGGATCACGATGTCTCAGTGATCACTAGCTTGGCGCTTGACCACGTAGATTGGCTCGGAGATGACATTAACGTTATCGGCTTTGAGAAAGCGGGCATTTATCGTAGTGGTAAGCCAGCTATTTGTGGCCAGCCAACGCCTCCGTCAACCGTTGCTGCACATGCAGACGATATCGGCGCAGAGCTTTACCAAGTCGGTATTCAGTTTGACTATCAGCTTTCGGGCGAAGGTTGGCGCTGGCAGCATGGTGCTTTCGCATTGGAAGATTTGCCTCTCCCAGGGTTGCCTTTGCCAAATGCCGCAACCGCGTTAATGGCGCTAGGTGCCTCCGATCTTGAACTGAGCGATATCAACATAGTCAACGGACTAAAAAATGCGAAGTTAGCGGGTCGAATGCAGGTGTTGCAGACAGCGCCGTTAATTCTTTTGGATGTGGCGCATAATCCTCATTCCGCGGAATATTTAGTGACTCAGCTTCAGTCTCGCTACCAAGGCAAAATCATCCATGCGGTGATTGGCATGTTGAAGGATAAAGACATCAAATCGACGCTAGAAGTTTTAGCGCCCGTGACACGCCATTGGTACCCAGCCTCGCTGACAGGACCAAGAGCCGCGACAGCAGAAGAATTGGTTCAATATTTGCCGCAAGGCACACAAAGTTATACCGATCCAGCACACGCTTTTGACCAAGCACTGTCACAAGCACAATCTGATGAGATAGTGTTAGTGGTTGGCTCTTTCCACACCGTGGGTGAAGTGTTGGAGCATTGGCAACAAAACAAAGGTAATTAAATGGCAAGTAAGTTCCAAAGCCGTCTGGTGGGGACCATTATCTTGGTCGCTATCGGCGTGATAGTGCTTCCTGATGTCCTCGATGGCCAGAAGCTTCACTATAAAGAAGAGTTTGCCACCATTCCGATCAAACCGGAATTGAGCAATGAAGTGGAGAGTTTTGAAATTCTTGAGCCCGTAGAAGACGACATCAAGCTACCAGACTCTCCTGTGGTCGCGACGGTGGGGCAGTCTGTGTCAACGCCAAGTGAAACGCGACAAAGCCAAACAAAACCGAAATCTGTTGAAGTCAAAATCAACGAGGTCGCAGAAAAGAATAACTACGAAGATTCAGCATGGATCATTCAGTTAATGGCACTGCGTAATGAAGAGAATGCGCAGAACATGGCGAAGGATTTGCAGAAACGCGGTTATCAAGCGCATACCATCAAAGAAAATGGTTTTACTCGAGTTGTAATTGGTCCTGATGTGTCAAAAAGTAAACTTGAAAGACAAGTCGTGGAATTGGAAAAAATTACCGGTTCCAAAGGTCAATTGCTCAAATTTAAACCACTAAACCCATAAGAAAACGTTTGCGTCAGCATTTTTTCTGTTAAAATGCGCGCCAACTTAAGATGAAGAAAACATGAATTGGTTAGATTTTGTCATTTTAGGTGTGATCGGATTTTCAGCTCTGATCAGTTTAGTTCGCGGTTTTGCGAAAGAAGCATTGTCATTGGTGATTTGGTTTGGAGCCTTTTTTATCTCCAGTAACTATTACACCAAACTCGCGGTGTATTTCACCAATATCGAAGACGACATGTTTCGAAACGGAGCCGCAATCGCGGCATTGTTTGTCGCGACCTTGGTAGTTGGTGCAGTGGTCAATTATGTCATTGCTCAACTAGTACAAAAAACAGGGCTTTCAGGCACAGACCGAATTTTGGGTGTGGTGTTTGGTGGTCTACGTGGGGTGCTAATTGTCTCTGCGGTGCTGTTTTTTATGGATGCTTTTACGGCATTCCCAAGTTCGGAGTGGTGGAAGAGTTCGCAACTGGTCCCTGAGTTCAGTCGAATAATTGCCCCATTCTTCGAGCATTTACAAGCAACATCGAGTTTTTTGTCTGGCACTCTCTAGCGGTGCCAGCTACTGTCGCAAATCGAGGATTAGGACATGTGTGGTATTGTTGGAATCGTGGGCACAACCCCTGTAAACCAGTCAATTTATGACGCGTTAACAGTGTTACAGCATCGTGGCCAAGATGCCGCTGGTATTTGTACCATAGAAAGCAATCGTTTTCGTCTGCGTAAGGCAAACGGTCTGGTCAAAGATGTGTTTGAAGCAAAACACATGCAACGTCTTCAAGGCAACGTCGGCATTGGTCATGTACGCTATCCAACGGCCGGTAGTTCAAGTGCTTCAGAAGCACAGCCTTTCTACGTTAACTCGCCATTTGGCATTAGCTTAGCGCACAATGGCAACCTGACTAACGCTCACGAAGTTCGTCAGAAATTGTTCGAAAAAGATCGCCGCCATGTAAATACCACCTCAGACTCCGAAGTTCTTCTCAACGTTCTTGCTCATGAAATTGATACAGTCAAAGGCAACGTTACTGCCGATGATGTCTTCCGAGCCATCGCCAATGTGCATCGTACCATTCGTGGTGCTTACGCGGTCACGGCGATGATCATCGGTCACGGTATGATTGCCTTTCGCGACCCACATGGTATTCGTCCACTTTGCTTAGGTAAGCGCGAAGAGAACGGACAAACGGAATACATGGTGGCGTCAGAATCAGTAGCGCTGGATGCGGTTGGCTTTGATTTTGTGCGTGACGTTGCGCCAGGTGAAGCGATTTACGCGACTTTTGACGGTGAACTCTTTACCAAGCAGTGCGCTGACAATCCAAAACTCAACCCGTGCATTTTTGAGTTCGTTTACTTTGCACGCCCAGATTCGTTTATCGATAAAATTTCTGTCTATAGTGCGCGAGTCGAAATGGGTAAAAAGTTGGGTGAGCGTATTAAAGAAGAGTACGCCGATCTTGATATTGACGTTGTCATTCCCATTCCAGAGACCTCTTGTGATATCGCACTGCAAATTGCACAAGCGATTGATAAGCCGTACCGCCAAGGGTTTGTTAAAAACCGCTATGTCGGCCGTACCTTTATCATGCCGGGCCAGCAATTGCGTAAAAAATCGGTACGTCGCAAGCTCAATGCCATTCGCTCTGAATTCAAAGATAAGAATGTACTGTTAGTCGACGACTCAATTGTACGTGGCACCACTTCTGAGCAAATTATCGAAATGGCGAGAGACTCAGGCGCGAAGAAAGTGTTTATTGTTTCTGCTGCACCAGAGGTGCGTTTCCCGAACGTTTACGGCATTGATATGCCAAGCGCAACTGAGCTTATTGCGCATGGACGAGATAACGAGACAATCTGTAAGCTGATTGGTGCTGACGCGCTGATTTTCCAAAAACTGGAAGATTTAGTGGATGCGGTAGGCTTAGGAAATCCCGATATCATCAAGTTCGATACCTCCGTCTTTAATGGCGAGTACGTGACGGGTGATATTGATCAGCAGTACCTTGATTTCCTAGATTCGATGCGTAACGACGATGCAAAAGTACAACGCGAAATTCAGCTAGATTTAGCGAATCTAGAGTTGCATAACGAAGGTGCATAGCGCTTGAGTAAAGTTTGCCTTTGGGCAAAATAAAAAGAAAATGAAAAAACCAGAACGTTAGTTCTGGTTTTTTGTTTGAGACACTTTTTTCTAGTGAATGTTATAAGCAATCACGTAGTCGATAAACAAACGCACTTTTTCGGGTAAGTGATCTTTGTGATTGTAGAGCATATAAATATCGCGCGGGTTTGCGCTCCAGTCAGGCAGAATACGCACTAGGCTGCCATCAGCGATGTACTCTTTTATCATCACATCTGGCATGAGCGTGATGCCTAGTCCCTCTGAACATGCGCTACGTACCACATTCAGTGCATTGGCTTGAAAGCGACCACGATCAACGTTAACCACGGTTTCGCCTTTGCTGTTGATTAATGTCCACTTTAACAGCGGGTGGCCTTTGAGCAGGAAGTGGTCGTGCAGATCTTCAGCATGAGTTGGCATAGGGTGAGCGTTTACATACTCAGGGCTAGCCACCAAAATATCTTTTACCGAACCAATTTTACGCGCGATAAGGCTTGAATCTCTTTGTGGTCCTACACGGAAAATGACGTCCCATTCGGTGGGATCAAGTCGATCAGCATTACTTTCAGTGGTGAGCTCAATATTGATGTCGGGATATTTGCTCATAAAACCGTTGAGCATCGGCATCATCATGCGCTTGGTGAGATTGTAGGGCGTTGAAATCTTGATTTTTCCCGAAGCACCGCGGCATTCGTCGGTAATTTCCTCTGCGGTGTTGGTTAGTCTTTGTAATAAAGGCGCACATTCACGGAAAAAGCGCTCTCCAGCTTCAGTGAGCGACAACTTGCGTGCATGGCGATTGAGAAGACGTAAGTTTACGGCTTCTTCTAAAGCTTGTATGCGTCTGGTAATGGTGGCGACCGGAATCATCGTTTTACGTGAAGTTGCGGTGTAGCTCCCATTTTCAACAACGAGTCTAAACAGGTTGAGATCGTCTAATTTCATATTTTCTGACACATCTATTTACCAAATAGGCCTAATTTAACGCTAACTTTGCGATCAAAGTTTGCTTGAAGTCAACTGGAACCGCGATTTGTACTTACTCAATATCTAGTAGCAAAAGCTGATATAGGGTGGAATATTTGTATAAATGGTTTTTTGCAGCTACTTTTTATGACAGAGACTGCATGGGTATTACAACGGAAGTAATGACCCCTGCTTCCATTAAATAACAATAAGAATAACATTGATAACCACTTTGACTGAGTGTGTGAGGTGAAGCTATGTATAAGACTCACAGTCAAACGGCAATGACCTCGGCAAGGGATGCGGTACAACCAAAGCTAGTACTATTGGTTGATGATGATCCGATCTTTCGTCGTATTACCAGTGCCTATCTCGAAAACCAAGGATACAGAGTCGTAGAATCAGAAAATGGTTTGCAAGGGCTCCAGCAGCTACGTGAACACGACCCTGATATTGTTTTATGCGATTTGTCGATGCCAGTGCTAAGCGGTATCGAGTTTGTGGAAGAGGTGAGCCTTGAGTATCCCTCTCTGCCGATGATTGTTGTTTCTGCCACCGGAGAGATGTCAGATGTCGCTAAGGCATTGCGATTTGGCATCAAAGATTTTCTTCCCAAACCCATTGGTAACTATCAGCATTTGGCTGATGCCATTGAGAGTACCTTGGAAGACTCGATGAATCATATCGCCGATCAGCGAGACTTTTCTAGTCAGTGGTTCCGAGTTGATGGTGGTGGTGAGTTGCCTGATGAACAAGAACTGCATTGGCACCTTAACTATCTGGAAGACAATCCAAATGCTGCACGTGACTTGCTTCACGCCTTGTTGCCTGAAAAGGATACCTCTCAAGGTGATTGGAAGGTCTGTTACAAGCTTTTGCAATCTATCGATATGATGCCGTTGGTGTTTGATTACCGTTGGTTGATGAACGGGCAGTTTGCTTTTTACTTGGTGGATTCCGCTTCGGTAGAAAAGCAGGGGGTTGCGACTACACTGCTGATAAGAGCTTTGTTCGATGATTATTTGAGAAATTTGAAAAGTTTCAGTGCGGATCTTAAGGATATTGCCGAGATCCTCGAGAGAGGTATTCGTTATTCGGACTGTGCTTGCCCTGTGAATGCTTTATTTGGTGTTGCTGACTTGGTTGACGGCAGTGTGGAAATATTACCTGCAGGTCTAGACAGCCAATGGTCGACTGGATTGGTTAATCAACATATCTCGGCGGGAAATCGCTTGGGTAATCACAGCTTAAAGAATTTTATCACTCGAGATTTGCAGATAGGTTCGGGAAGTCAACTCTCTATCGGCTGCTTGGGATCAGCGAGCTTCAGCCTAACTATTACTCGAGGAAGTAAAGTGAGTTAGCGATGTGAGCGCAAACTTTGAGTAGGTGTGTTAGCTTAATAACACATAACAGCAAAAACACAGTTTCTTAAAGCTGTGTTTTTTTTATGAATTGATGCATCTATAGAAAAACAACGTTTAGTCAGCGGTGTCGATGTGTTATCCGCTAATTTATCAATTACCCCTACTTTTGCTTGGTGTTTAGCGAGGTGCCTTTGCGGTATATTGTCGGCGAAAACAATAATGAACCATTTTCTTAACCATTGGTTAACTCTTTTGGGGTAGAAAACGTAAAGAAAGTTATCAGCACAAGAGTAGAAGCATCATGGCAGACAAAGATTTTAAAGAGCCCTATAATCTGTTTTATTTTCTTGGTTTTATCGCAGTTCTTTTAATTCCAACTTTACCTGCGACATTAACCTGGATTCGTGTACTAAACGGTTACGCGGGTTTCTAAGCATTAATATCGGGAGTTCACCATCCGTATTCGACGTTTATTTCTCAATATAGTTGGTGGACTCAGTTTATGCCTTGGTATTGCAGGCATTATCCTTCCTCTGCTTCCAACCACGCCTTTTATCCTGCTCGCGAGCGCCTGTTTTTTACGTTCCAGCCCGCGATTTCATCATTGGTTACACAGCCACAAAACCTTTGGTCCGGTACTGGACAATTGGCAACAAAATCGTGCTGTGACGCGTCGCGTTAAACAGCGTGCTATCTTGTTTATTCTGCTGAGCTTCTCTGTTTCTATCTGGATTGCACCACTCATGTGGCTAAAGATTGCACTAATGTTTGGTTTAATCGTTTTGCTTGGCATTTTTGTCCGCCTCCCTGTGAGCGACTCGGTTGCCGCGCGACGGGAAACTGACTAGAATTGGGAAGAAAAGTGCGCCCACTCTTCGAGTGGGCATTTTGTTTTTAGCGTTACAGAGAATGTTCGACGTCAGCTCTGTAACGATGAGTACCACCTGTTCTAAGCCCTCATAATAGCGTGACAAAAAGAGAGGGCGATGAGCCAATCTAAGTAAATCGATATTATGACTACAAACACCATTGCACAGATCCAAGCCAGTATTAAAAGCATCCCAGATTACCCGAAACCAGGTATCCTGTTTCGCGATGTGACCAGCCTTTTAGAAGACGCTCAGGCGTACCAGGCAACCATCCAATTGTTGGTTGATAAGTACAAAGACATGGGGTTCACCAAAGTGGTGGGTACTGAAGCGCGTGGTTTCTTATTTGGTGCACCGCTTGCGTTGCAGTTAGGTGTGGGCTTTGTGCCTGTACGTAAGCCGGGTAAACTGCCTCGCAACACCATCGCACAATCATACGAACTTGAGTACGGTGTTGATACACTGGAAATCCATACGGATGCGATCGTTGAAGGTGACAAAGTTTTAGTGGTTGATGACTTGCTTGCGACAGGCGGCACCATTGAAGCGACAACCAAACTGATTCGTCAGCTTGGCGGTGTGGTTGAGCATGCCGCGTTTGTTATCAACCTACCTGAAATTGGTGGCGACAAGCGTTTGGAAGGTCTTGGCCTTAACGTTTACAGCATCTGTGAATTTGAAGGACACTAATTAAGTCAATGAGTTATTTAGCTTTAGCGCGAAAATGGCGTCCGCGTCAATTTAAAGAAGTGGTGGGGCAAGGCCATGTGCTGACTGCCCTAGAAAATGCTCTTGAGCACAATCGTCTGCACCATGCTTACTTGTTCAGTGGCACACGAGGTGTGGGTAAAACCTCGATTGGTCGCTTGTTTGCCAAAGCTCTCAACTGCGAAACGGGCATCACCTCAGCGCCTTGTGGACAGTGTGATACCTGCCGAGAGATTGAAGAAGGGCGCTTCGTTGATCTACTGGAGATTGACGCCGCATCGCGTACTAAAGTTGAAGACACTCGTGAACTGTTAGACAACGTTCAATACAAACCAGCGCGCGGTCGTTTCAAGGTTTACTTGATCGACGAAGTGCACATGCTCTCGCGTCACTCTTTTAATGCGTTACTCAAAACCTTAGAAGAGCCGCCAGAGTATGTGAAATTCCTATTGGCAACGACGGATCCCCAGAAACTTCCAGTGACGATTTTGTCTCGTTGTTTGCAGTTCCACCTTAAGCCGATCACGGTTGATGTTATCCACCAACAGCTCGATTTTATTTTGGCGAAAGAAGGTGTCACCGCTCAAGCACGTGCGCTCGGTATGATCGCGCATGCTGCCGATGGCAGTATGCGTGACGCCCTAAGCTTAACCGATCAAGCAATTGCGTTAGGCAATGGTCAGATTGAAACCGATCTGGTCAGCCATATGTTAGGCACCATTGATACCGACCAAGCGATCCATCTCTTAGAAGCCATTAGCAGCAAGCAGCCACAAGTGGCAATGGATAAGATTCAGCAGCTCGCGCAAAATGGTGCGGAGTGGGATGGTTTGTTGCAACAATTAGCGACTCAGCTGCATCGCATTGCCATGTACCAGCTGTTGCCTTCAAGCCTAGACAAAGCGCAGCCTGATGCAGAAAAAATTGAACTGCTTAGTCGTGCGCTGTCACCACAAGATGTTCAGCTGTTTTATCAGATCGCCTTAAAAGGGCGTGATGACCTCTCTTTGGCGCCAAATGGGCGTATCGGGATGGAAATGATTGTGTTGCGTATGATGGCATTTCGTCCTGCGGATGTGTCGCAAGCGAACATCATTTCTGCGCAAGGTGCGAATTTAGCATCAGCGCCGGCAGCTCAAAGTGCCGCTCCTCAAGTGAGTACGTCGCCAGCCCAAACGGCCCCGGCGATGAGCGCAAAGCCAAGCTCTGAACGGGTTGCTCCCGCAGAACGTCCTCAAGCGGTCAGTCACGCGCCATCGCGTCTCGCTTCATCGATGAATGCCCCAAGTTCTGTGGCCCCTCAGCCTGTTCAGACAGAGATGCCACCTCAATATGATGCGCCACCGATGGATTATGCCGATTATCCACCTATGGATGACATGCCGCCAATGGGTTATGGCTATGAGGATGCAGCCGCATTGCAGCCTGAGCCTCAACCTGCGCCGCAGCAGGCGCCTGAAAGTGCAAGTCCAGCTCCTGGTGGCTTGACTGGTTTGCGTCATCAATTGCGTTCTCAACGTCAAGGGCTGGCACAAAATGGTGGCTCAAAAAAGTCTAAAGCGGCATCTGCTGAGAAAGAGTCGGTCCTCGATCGAGTCGCGCAAAAGCAGGCAACTGCAGCGCAGGTGTCGTCACGTCAAAGCCTTGCGCCGTCAGAGCCTGAAGTAAAAGAGGATGAACCCTATCAATGGCGTCCGAGTCAGCCTGTGGTGCAATCTAAGAGCAAAGAGCTGACGCCGACGGAAATTAAACGCGCACTTGAGCACGAAAAAACGCCAGAAATGGCGGAAAAACTCGTTGCAGAATCGCTCGAGCAGAGTGAGTGGGCAAAACTGATCACTCAGCTCGAAACGGCAAAATTGGTGGAACAGTTAGCGCTCAACTCGGCGTTTAACAAAGATGGTTCAACCATCGCTTTGACGCTGCGTAGCCATCAACAACATTTAAATACCGATAAAGCGCAAAAAGAGCTGCTTTCTGCGCTCAACGAAACGCTGGGCGAAACTTGCCATCTCTCTGTGGAAGTCGGAGAGCAAGGTGAGACTCCTCTAGAGTTACGCGAAAGGCTTTATCAGCAAAAATTACAGCAGGCTTTCACTAGCCTGGAAAATGACACCCATGTTCAGTTTATACTGCGCCGATTCAGTGCAGAACTGGACAGAGACAGTGTTCGCCCTGTCTGAATTTATTCGCGGGGTTGAAATGTTCGACAAACGACCCCATCCATAGTGAAACACCTCATTCAACCAGAGAGAAAAACATGTTTGGTAAAGGCGGTATGGGCAACCTAATGAAGCAAGCCCAACAAATGCAAGAACGCATGCAAAAGCTTCAAGAAGAAATCGCAAATATGGAAGTGGTCGGCGAATCAGGCGCAGGCTTGGTGAAAGTCACCATCACTGGTAGCCACAGCGTACGTCGTGTCAACATCGATGAAAGCTTGATGGAAGATGACAAAGAGATGCTTGAAGACTTGATCGCAGCAGCATTTAACGATGCAGCACGCCGAGTTGAAGAAACTCAAAAAGAGAAAATGGCAGCAATCACTGGCGGTATGCAACTACCACCAGGCATGAAAATGCCGTTTTAATCGAAAAGGTTAACTATGCGTACCAGCCATATGCTGGAACAATTGATGGAGGCCTTACGTTGTTTGCCTGGGGTTGGCCCCAAGTCAGCACAGCGTATGGCCTTTCATTTGTTACAGCGAGATAGAAAAGGCGGCCTGCAGCTTGCGGATGCATTAAGTCATGCCATGACGGAAATTGGTCACTGTAACGAGTGCCGTACTTTTACCGAAGAAGACGTTTGTCATATCTGCAACAACCCAAAACGCCAAGAAAACGGATTATTGTGTGTGGTCGAAAGCCCTGCCGATATCGCTGCGGTGGAAGCCACAGGGCAATTTTCTGGTCGTTACTTTGTGTTGATGGGGCACCTATCACCGCTTGATGGTATTGGACCTAGTGATATTGGCCTTGATGTCCTCGATTATCGTCTGCGTCGCGGTGATATCAAAGAAGTGATCTTAGCGACCAACCCTACCGTGGAAGGTGAAGCGACCGCGCACTACATCGCTGAACTCTGTCGAGCGCATACAGTGGACGCCAGTCGAATTGCTCATGGTGTTCCCGTCGGTGGGGAGCTTGAGCTGGTGGATGGCACGACGCTCTCCCATTCGTTATTGGGCCGACACAAACTCAACTAACACCAAAGCGATGCTGTCACAGCATCGCTTTTTCATTGCGTCTTTTTCTTTGATGAACGGGTTAAGATTCGGGCTCCATAACCAATCGCCAATGTGAGTCGAGCACGGGTGATGGCGTGTAGTAGAAGTGCTGTTCGCCGCTGTGTAGGTAGCTGAGATACTCACTCAATATCCTACAAGTGGTCTGCTCGCACGTTGGGTTGTTCAACAACACGACTCCATCGAGGTCACTATTTGCAGGCAGTGAAACACACGAAGATGGCTCCTTGTTTGGGTTGATGCACAGCAAAGCCGCGCGTGTGGTGAGTTTTTCCAAAAGGGTAAAAAGTGCCTGTTCGCCAAGTGCATTTGGCGCTTTTATTTCCAAGCGTATCTCGCTAACCTCCTTAAGCTGCATAAGCGCATCGTCGAGCTGCTTTGTGAAATCGGCTAGTGAAACATCATGCAGCGCCCCTATCTCATGCAGCTCACCTATATCATGGAGTGCGTCTTGCTCATGTAGAGCGCCTATCTCAAGCAAGCCAATGCCATTGTCTTGACGGCCGCGAACTGCGAGGGCCTTTGTTGGGTTGGCTCTCCATTGCTCTGCCGACGGTGATTGTATGGCGGTTAGCCTTGATCCGCTCAGCTCGGTGAACATGGCCTCGACTAATGAACGCCATTGCTCTTCGTTTTGCGCCTGTGCCGCTTTGATCAAATAGGGCTGATAAAGCTGCTGCCACTCATCTTGAATTTGATCGTAGTGCGGATAGTTTGTCGCTACGCTTTGCCAAAGTTGCTGGTAGTCGTCTTCATAGCCCAATGAGTTTCGTGCTGCAACAACCGGTTGAGACTCGCGCAGCACAATCTTCACTTGGTCCGTATTGGTGCGATCACCACTGTCTTTGGCGTAAAGTTCAAAGATGTACGTTCCTGCAACGGTCGGGTTGAGCAGTGTGGCCGTAAAGCTGTCAGCGTTTAAAATGGTTAGGCTCTGTGGGCCAGAAATTTGTCGCCATTGCTTAGTCTTGATAGAGAACACCAGTTTCGGCCAGCTTTTCGCTGAGCCGTGCAAGGTAATGGTGTTGATCGGTAACGTATGGTATTGGTCGGAACCTGCGTTGACTGTTGGTTTAGTGTACTTGTTAGCATCGGCGGCATCATCAACATCGCACCCAGCGAGGAACAACAGTGTGGCTATTAAGACGATTTTGAGTAAGTTACACATCTTAAATCCTCCGGATCAGAAACTGTAGCTAATGCCAGTGGAGAGAAAGGCCTCTTCACTGTCGTAAAAATCGATATCGGAATCCGACTCTTGATAACCCGCCATAACGTTCAGTTGGGTATTTCGCCAGCCCCAAAGATCGGCATAGCTGTAGACGGAGAAAAAGCCAAAGCTCTCGTAATCTTGCTTGCGAGAAAAAACGGGGTTGTTTGCATCAAAACTGGCAGAGCTGTTTCTCAGTGTTGTGATCACACTGTGTCTGCCTTGGGCGACAAGAAATGACATCTGTGCTGTCAATAACTGATTGCTTTTGGCATCGCCATCGGCGTCGCGCAGCGTGTAGTAAAACGCAGGGGACAGTACAAACGACTGGCTCAAAGGAAAGGAGATCTCTGCGCCAAAGCGTTGATAGTCGCTGGCACGCTTTAATTGTGAACGAGCTTCAGTGGTTAACCCTTGTGAGAGGCCGATGTCGTCGTATTCAACTTCGCTGCTGGCGACAGCGTATTTCAAACTGATTGGCAAAGGGCTGGTGATGTCCATCGCGAATCTCACGCCACCGACCGTTTGCTCCGTTGTTTGCCTTTTTTGACCAGTAAGATAAGGGTCACGCCAGACTTCTTCCATGCTAGGGACATTCCCAAAGAGTGCGGCAGTGAGGATCATGGCGTTGTTGAACCGATGTGCAACGCCTAATTCAGCTTGAAATTGCGCTTCTGCTATCTGTTCTTCACTATTGCCAAGAAAGAGTAACGTGTCGCCAAAGCTGTATTGCAATCGGCCAAGAAAAAATGGAGACGCTTGTGATAGCTTTTTGCCTTGGTTGGTGAGATCAGCGGTGATTTCATTATCTTCATGAGTGTTGTTTTGTGATTGGCTTTGGCCAAATCCAATATTAATACTGATGGTGCCGCTGAATCCGGGATCAAATGGGTCCGGCTCTGCAAGGCTATATGAAGAGACGAGTGCGGCAATTGCACTAAGTAGTATTGCCGCGTGTGTTGGGGAAACTTGCATGCTAATTCCTTGTGAATGACGTTTGAAAGCCATTCCAAATTAGCATTCACCACATTGATAAATCGTTGGTGTTTTATGGACGAATTGTGTCCATTTTGGTCACAATTCCGACTCGGCAGTATTCGGATGCAGCTCAGGCCATTGCAGTTCAAACGCAGCACCACCCAAAGTCGATGACACCACTTTCGCGTTACCTTTGTGCCAAAGCATGATTTGTTTAACGATCGCCAATCCTAACCCGTGGCCTTTTTCGCTGCTTCGTTCTTGGTTATCAAGCTGAGTGAAAGGCTCAAAAATGCGTTCTGCGTGTTCATTGGGCACACCTTGACCATCGTCTTCCACCGTAATGTGAAATGCGCTGCCACTGTATTTAAACGAGACAATAATGGTACTTTGAGCAAATCGGCTTGCATTGGTAAGAAGGTTTTTCACCGCGCGCATCAATCCTTTGTTGTCGATGAACATGCGATGCTGTTTTAACTCTGGCGAACAGTAAAACTGGATATCGAGATCGGGATGCTGGAGTTTGAAATCATCGATTTCGTTGAGCAGCTCCCTAGCAAAGCAGCATGGCGAAAAGTGGGTGATATCGGCAATCCGATTGTAGCGAGAGAGCAGTAAGTTCTGATTGATGAGATGGTCGAGATCATCAATGCTTGTGTGCAGTGCGCGTTGATATTTCTCTTTTTGCGCGTCGCTGGTGTGAGGATCTTCCAGCATCTCAATCGCAAAGCGCAGCCGATACAATGGCGTACGTAAATCGTGTGCGACGGCGTTGGTCAGCTCACGCTGCCGAGCAATGAGACTCTCGATATTGTCGGCCATGTTGTTGAAGGAGCCGCTGAGTTGAGAAACCACCGAGAGCTTGGAAGCTCGCGCCCGTTGTGACAGTTTGCCTTGGCCAAATTCGGTGGCGGTTGCCACCAGCCGAGTTAAATCACGCCAAAGAGGGTAGACCCACAAAATCAAAGCAAGAGAAATCAGTAGGAAGAATGTGAGAACAATCGTGGTGCTTAGTTTCATTTGTATCGTTTGAGACAAGTTATCTTTAACGTGCAACCACAATCCTTGTTCAACTAAAGCCAGTAGTTCTAGCTCGCCATTTTGATTGATGTAACTGACAATGTTGTTTGGGCTGTCTGAAGTCGCTTGTATGGCAACGTCACTCAGCTGTTCATCTGTCATCAGGTTGATCTTAATAGGGAGCTTAGTGTTAACGTCTGCAAGATAGGATTGCCATTGTTCTTTGGGTATTTGGAGCAGATCTTCTACGGCGAGTGACAGTGTGCCCTTGGCTTGATTGAGTGCTGCGATTTCGTGGGACTCGTTAAGGGCAATGTAAATGATTTGGTCACTGTGTCCCACTCGTTGCAATAATGCCATTGGATCACCAAAGACAAAGGTCAACTCGCCACTTTCGAGTGACGAATAGAGTTTGTTGTCGGTTTGGTAATCAGCGAGAGGAAGGAGTTTCAAAGGATAAGCAAAATCCTGTGCGTAGTGGGAAATCGTTTGTTGCCATTCGGACTGCGGCTGTTGTAACAGTCTCTTTGACAACGATTCAAAACTGACGCGATAGAGAGGTTTATAGAAGTCTTCAGAAAACTGCTCGTTGAGAGTCAAAACAGGGTTAATGCCACTCGGAATGACGAGCAGTGTGGTTGGAAGAAATACCGCCAACCATAAAATGGCAAATGCGCGAATCATAGTGAAGCCTCCCAAGAAGAGGCACACAGTTGATAACCAACGCCGCGAATGGTCTTGATTAAAGTGGGCTCGTTAGGGTCATCATTGAGGGTGCGGCGCAGGCGAGAAATTCTTCGGTCGATGGAGCGATCTAATCCGTCATATTCAAAGCCGCGAATGTGCTGTGCGATGTCATCGCGTGATACCACTTGGCCAACGTGTCTGGCCAAAAGCAGCAGCAGTTCAAATTCAGAGGTGGTCAGTTTGAGCGTTTGCTGATGCAATGTGACACTGCGGTGTTGCAAATTAATCACCAAAGGACCGAGTTGCAAATCATCCTTGTTGCTTTCTGCCGTTAAACGCTCGTGTCTACGCAGCAACGCGCGAATGCGCGACAGCAGTAATCTTGGCTTTACTTGCTTCACGATGTAGTCGTCTGCGCCCAGTTCTAATCCCATGACTTGGTCAATGTCGTCATCTAGGGCCGTTTGCATCAAAATCATGCCATGGTACTTACTGCGTACCGCTTTACACACTTCCATGCCGCTTTGCCCAGGCAACATAACATCGAGAATCACCAAATCAGGTTGGTTTGACAAGATTGCATCGACGGCATGAAAGCCATCCGAGACGATATCAATCTGAAATTCATAGTTTTGTAGAAAATCTTTGATCAACTCAGCGAGTTCCAAGTCGTCTTCAACAAGAATAATCCGATATGAGGCAGGTGAAGTCATAGAGTTGCACGGCAGAGAGTGAATAGTGGAACTATAACTCGGCTCAATGAATTGCTCTGTGACCATTTGTGACCAAGTCACAAATTTGTGATGTGTTTTATAAAATATAGATGCGCAATAGAAAAAGAGCCGCTCGAATCGGCGGCTCGTTGTGATTAGGCTTTGTTGGACCCGGAAATTAACTTGTAGGCCATCGCCCCCAGTAGTGCGCCTAGAATCGGCGCGACCCAGAATAGCCAAAGTTGCGCGGTGGCCCAGTCGCCAACATAGAGAGCAACACCAGTGCTTCGGGCTGGGTTGACCGATGTGTTGGTCACCGGAATGCTGATTAGGTGGATAAGCGTGAGGCATAAACCGATAGCGATGGGCGCAAAACCTTGAGGTGCGCGTTGGTCCGTTGCACCAAGAATCACCAGCAAAAACATCATGGTCATCACGACTTCGGTGATCAGTGCAGAAGTCAACGAATAGCCACCGGGAGAATGCTCACCATAACCGTTAGAGGCAAAACCCGAGCTCGCCGCATCGAAGCCCATTTGACCAGAGGCGATGGTATAAAGCGCGCCACCAGCAATGACGCCACCGATCACTTGGGCAAGGATGTAAGGAACAATCTCTTTAGCTTCAAATCGACCACCGGCCCATAAGCCAATAGTCACGGCAGGATTCAAGTGACACCCAGAAATATGACCGATGGCAAAAGCCATGGTAAGCACTGTCAAGCCGAACGCAAGGGATACGCCAAGTAGGCCAATGCCAACATCAGGGAAGGCGGCTGCCAACACGGCGCTACCACATCCACCAAGCACTAGCCAAAAGGTACCAAAAAGTTCTGCGAGGTATTTATTCATGCAACAAGTCCTAATAATGTGTGATTGATGCAATCAAAATAGCGGATAATCGGTGACTTGCTAGTGAATAAAGTCTGAGTGTGGCTGATAACGCTAGCTTTATAAGATTTTTCTTAGAGTTAAGACGTTTTTCATTGGGTTATTGTATTTAACCATATGAATTATAATGAAAAATAATCAGTTGTTAAATTGAAGTACTGCTAAGTAAGCTGCTCTAACTCGGTAATATTGTCGAGCGCCTGTTGATTGGTTGCGCCACAAACCACAGGGCACGGTTTGAATTCATGGCAAACTTTTGGGCGCTCCGGCTGGCCAAAGAGCTTACAAAGATTGTGTTCGTTGAGTTGAATGCAGCGTACACCAGCAGGTTTACCGTTTGGCATTCCTGGAATGGCGGAAGAGATACTTGGGGCGATGCAGCAAGCGCCACAACCGAGTCTGCAATCCATCTTAGTTACCTGTCAAAAATTAAGGGGCGCGATAGTAGCAGAAATTTCCGCTGAACTGAATGGACAATTTTTACCCTTGCACTTTGAGGCCCGCAAGAGTATAAAACGGCTCCCGCAGTAGAAAGTAAGAAGAAGTCCTATGAGCACACCATTTTGGCAATCAAAAACTTTGCAAGAGATGACAGAGCAAGAGTGGGAGTCACTTTGCGATGGTTGCGGAAAATGCTGTTTGCACAAATTAATGGACGAAGAGACCGATGAAGTCTTTTACACCAATGTGGCTTGTAGCTGGCTCAACAGTAAAACCTGTTCATGCAAAGATTACCCAAATCGTTTTTCTTCAGGTGAAAACTGCCTAAAGCTGACTCAGGATAAAATCGCAGAGTTCCATTGGCTACCGCGCACCTGTGCATATCGCCGACTTTCAGAAAACCAACCTTTGCCGGAGTGGCATCCTCTTATTACCGGCTCTAAGTCAGCCATGCATGCAGCAGGGCAGAGCATTCGTAACAAAGTGGTTTATGAAATTGATGTGAAAGATTGGGAAGACCACGTCATTGAGAATCCAGATTACTAAGCACTGGCTAGGCTAAGTAGTGGCTAGGATGCAGAGACAAAAAGGCACGAGAACGTGCCTTTTTGCTTATTGGCTTTATTGGTAGCGGCCTTGGCGCTGCAAAAACTCGATTTTGTATCCGTCTGGGTCGGTGATAAAGAAGAAGGTCGCAAGGTGTTTTTGGTTGTGATCCATCGCTTTCACATCACTGGCTGCTATCCCTAAATCGCGTAGGCGTTTATGAGCGAGTTCGATGTCTTCGACGCACACTGCAAGGTGGCCGTAGCCTGTCCCATGTGTGTAGGGATCACACATGCCGTGATTGTAAGTCAACTCAAGCTCGAAGCCGGTGGTCTTGTTGGCAAGGTAAGTCAGAGTGAAAGTATCGAAAACAAATTGGTCTTTGATCTCGAGTTCTAGGGCATCACGGTAGAAAGCGATCGATCTGTCGAGATCGCTGACACGGATCATGCTGTGAATCATTTTGGTCATGGTGGTTCCTCATTGCGAGGCGACAGAATAATGTTGAGAAACCAACCTTTGGTAGTACGTGAGTATTACATTTAAATTTGTCTATTTACGAGCTCTTGGTGCGCCACTTCGATGACGTTAGTGGGTTGGCGAGCATACATCAAGCAGGCGCAACGCAGTAGCGAGGCAAAGTTTGAGACTTCACCATTGTGCTCAAGTGCTTCGCGATAGACGGTACTGATGAACTTCGGCACGGTTAGCTGCTGAGCGTCAGCAATCTCTTGTAAAATATCCCAGTAACTGGCTTCCAGTTTGACGCTGGTGGCGTGTCCGTCTATTCGGATCGAGCGTGTAATGGTTTGGTAATTTTCTTTGGGCTGCTTAGCAAAAATTTCACACATAGCGGGAAGGGCACCGTTAGGGTTGAAAAGCGTTACATACTGGCGACTAATTGGTATGCCGTCAACCTCTGGAAAAATCGCTTTATTAGCGCGCAAAACAAAATAAGAAAGCGCCATCTGGCACTTTCTTATTTGAATCAAAGGCTTTACCTGCTCATCAACCGAGCTTATTTCACCTGATTTTTAATGAACTCGCCCAACTCAGAGTGGTGCAAAATGCGTGACACAGGGAGAATGGTTTCTGCAGGTCCCCAAGCAAAAACATTCACTGGTGTATGGGTGTGTGTGCCTGTCCCCCAGACGATATTTTGCTTAGTCGCTTGCTCACGAGCGATCAGGTTGGTTCTGTCGTTGTATGGGAAAAACGCATCAAAGTCGTTAATGGCTGGCACGGTTTCCTCAGCAAGATAGCTGTGGTTGGCCAAACGATATGGATTGGGTTTGTTCTTCAGGATGTTTTCAGCTTGGCCTGCGGTAATCGAAAAATCACTATTTTTATTGATGATTTCTGCTAGTTTTGCCGCGGTTTGCTGATTTTTATCCAACTTTTCAAACGCACTAAGCATGCCATAGTAGCTGGTTTTTTGGTTGTACAAACCATCGAGAATATCGAAAGCACCAAAGTTAAAGTTCGGCGCGTAATCACGATTTTCGAATGCTTTTCCTCGGCGTTTCTCTGGTTTTGGCAGATTATAGCCTGAGTAGCTAAAGCCAAAAGAGCCAGTTTCGTGGTCCGCCGTGACAATAATCAAAGTGTCATCACGATCTTTAGCCCATTGGTAAACCGTATTAATCGCTTCATCAAACTTGATCATTTCATGCAGCATTGAACCTGCATCGTTACTGTGACCAGCCCAGTCAATTTGTCCGCCTTCAACCATCAAGAAGAAACCGTCTTTGTCCTTGGCTAGGATGTCTAATGCTTTGCTGGTCATTTCTGCCAGTGTTGGTTCTTTGCGCTCTGCGTCACCTTTGGTTTGGCTGTAGGTGATGCCATCGTACATGGCGGAGTTGGCAAAAAGACCCAACAGTTTCGTCCCTTGCGCTTGCTCTAGCATGGTTTTATTGAATGCCAGAGAGTAACCCGCTTGTTGCGCTTCCGTCAGCAAGTTGCGATCGTCTTTGCGTTTTGATTTTAATGCAACGTCACCTTGAGTTAGGGCTTGTAACTGTTGATAGGTTTCACCTTTGTCGTTTGCCGACTTTGGAATCCAATGACGCAAACCGCCCGACAGCAGCACATCGACATCGGTGGCAAGCATGTCGGCGGCAATTTCATTTTCCAAAGAGCGATGAGGCTGGTGGGCGGCAAAGGCAGCAGGAGTAGCGTGCGTCATGCGAGTGTCGGAAATAATGCCGGTGGCTTTACCCATACGTTTGGCTTTTTCGAGTACGGTTTCGACGCTGTTCCCTTGGGAATCGATACCGATCACTTCTGAACCTGTCATGATGCCAGTCGCCAGCATGGTGGCAGAGCAGGCCGAATCTACCACAATCGCATCTTCTGGATGCGTCAGCGATGAGCCGATAACGCCTTCTTGAGCGAGTGTGTAGAGTGCGGTGGTTTTGCCTTGGTAGATGGAATTTGGCGCGTTGTTGGCGTAGGTTTCCAATAGGCCAACTTGTTGTGGCCCCATGCCATCACCAATCATCAAAATGACGTTTTTAATTTCTGCAGAAAGTGCATTAAAAGAGAGCGTAGAAGTTGCTACAACGGCAACAACGGGTTTGATCAGGTGCTTCATTGTCTATCCCTTATTTATAAAAGCGGCGCCATTACAACACTGATTTGTGACACTTTTGCGGCAGACACAAAAACTTCATGAAAGTGAAAAAATCAGTAAAAAGAAAGTGTTGTGACAAACTTGAGCGAGCAATGATTACGTCTGATTGAGCAAAAGAAAAAGCTCACCGAAGTGAGCTTTTGAGTAAGGGAGTTGAAATTCATGGGCTAAAGCGATTTGGGGATAGCGGCAACGCGCTATCGTTTTTTGCTAAAACCAATCCTTGCTGTTTCACTTCAGTGAATTTCACCTCTGCATCCAGCAAAGAATCGATATATAAATAGCGATTTGTTTTACATGCTTCAACCAATGAAATTTGTCGTGGCGAAAAATGCGCAGGCTCCCGACAATGTTCAACCCCCAGTAGAGAGGATAAGTGTAAAAATCACACCAAAATCATCAACAAACCACCGACAGTGGCAGCGGCAGAAAGATATTGTCCCGCGGAATAGGAGCCATCATCTTCCTCTTTTATCTTGTCGGGATGGTCCATGCCTAACGCGCCGTAGGTGAAGGATTCCACTTTGTCGCCCACGGTTTTGTTTTCCGCTTCGACTTTTTGGCTCTCTTTATCGAGCTCTTGGAGTGCAGAAAGCAGCGCTTTTCCTTCTTCAGAAAGCGTCACTTTGTTTTGTTCTACCTGCAGCGGAGCAGGGGCACTTTCCTTTGCCGCATTTGGGTTATCTGTCTGTTTCTGCGCGGAAGCGTATGCTTCGACAGGTCTTGAACCGACTGGATTCATAACCATCTCCTAAGCGAATCCTAAATACTCTATCGGCGGCGTTGGAGAAAACTTGTGCAAAAAAAGCCTGTTTTGCCGCTTTTTTAATCAAGCAAAAAACAGGCCTAATTGAGATGGGAGTTGAAAAGAATCAGGCTATTTGCAGATCAGATCGTCATTACGTTTTTTTAAATCCTGAAACGCCTTCATTTGATTGCTTTTTTGCACATAACGTACCGGCGGTTCCAAAACCAGCAGTTGGTAATCGCTGCCTTGCTCATCGACGCTTGATACCGGAGAGATCACCACCACCTTTAAGGAGGGATCACGACGCAGAATCGAGTGAGCGGTGCCTAAGCCCTGCTCAATATGAAATTTTCCTGCGACATGGATAACTTGCGTGTTGGGGTGTTGCTGACGGTAGTTGACGATCGATTCTGCCATGGTTTCATCCCAAGTTACTTGAGCAGCAAACTGTTTCTCGGTTTGCTCTGGTTTGCCGTGGTGCATCGACGCCATGAACTTGCTTTTGTATTCGCTTTCACCGGTGTTGATTTCACTCGCCAAATAGCCACGCTCCTCTTGGGTTAGCTTATCGAGGTAAGCCAAACCTTGGCGGCCAATGCAACGTACAGTGCTTTTCGGTGCGTTCGCGGCAATCACATCCATCTGTTTGGATTTGGCCAGTTCAATCAAAGGTCGGTAATCACTTTCGTAGTTTGGCCACGCATTGCCTTGTTGGATAAGCACTTGCTCACCAATCTCGCCCGCTAAATATTGGTTCACTATGGTTTGTTTATCGCGGGTAAATTGTTCCATAGACAGAGCGACGCGGTGTTGTGCGCTGAGCGTTTTAAGTAGGTCGGTTTGGAAGCGATGAACACCCGCGTGCGTGTGCCATTCACCAATTAAAATGACATCGGCATCTCGAACCGTTGGAGGCAATTGTTGCAGTGAAAGGGCAGTACCTTCTGGCGAGTAAAGCTGGTAGTCGTAGAAGCTTAGGGGGTCGCTTGTGAGCGCTTGGTTAGCGCAGCCGCTCAGCATCATTGACGCCAAAAGAAGAGAAATAGTTGATCGCATAATACTGCCTCCATTAAAAACGTCGCAGAGTGTAATGGAGGCGGTCTAGAACTTCAATAATAATGAGAATAATTCTCCTTATTGTTTTGTCTGGCTATTTTGCTGTTTTGCGGTAAACGCGCAACATGAAATCGGCCTCACACTGGAACAGTGTAGCGGACTTTAGCTCGTCGCGAAGGGCATCGCTGGCTTTCCAAGCAAAGGGGGTCATTTGCAGTAAGTCAAACGCATCTTGGCCTGCTAAGTCCATTACGTAATTGAGCTTTTCTTGGTGCTCTAGCGTAAATCCATCCATTTGCTCTGGCTCTTCGCTATGCAGTTTGAGCTCGGCGTAAATCTTCTCTTTCAGTTGCAGCAAGTGGCGGCCAGCAGGCGTTACGGTGATCACAACACCATTGTCGCTAATGCATCGCGCCAGCTCTTCGGCTTTGCATGGGGCGTAAATGCGGAGGATGCCGTCCAACGCTTCGTCTGCAAAGGGGAGTCGATGGCTGGAAGCGACACAAAACTTAACGTTAGGGTAGCGTTTTGCCGCGAAACGAACGGCGATTTTGGAAATGTCCAAACCAAATGTTTTGGCTTCTGGGTGCTGCGCGACCAAGGTTTTGGCGACTTCATCGGTGTAGTAACCTTCACCACAACCAATATCGAGCAGGCGGTGCGGCGTACCTTGCAGGTATTGGCGGCAAAGTTGCGCCACTTTTTGACGCATTGGGTCGTAATGGTTGCCTTCAAGGAAGCGGCGGCGAGCCTGCATCATCTCTTTGTTGTCACCGGGATCTTTCGAACGTTTGTGATGGGCAGGCATCAAGTTAACGTAACCTTCTTTGGCCAGGTCAAATTGATGATTATTGGAACATTTGAACGTGCGCTCTGCTTGCTCTAACGCAAGGTGACACAAGGGGCATTGATACGCCATGAAGACCTCAAAAAGGGGAGATGAAACAGGCGGCAAAGTCTAACAGGAACCGCCTGTTTTAACCAGTTTGAGTCTCGGCAGGCCAAGCTTTTATCCGCCGAAAAAGACTTATTTGGTGTGGTATTGCTCGCAAGCAAGCATGGTGTTTTCGATGAGGCTGGCCACCGTCATTGGGCCAACACCACCGGGCACTGGAGTAATGAAGCTGGCGCGTTCACGAGCCTTGTTATACTCCACATCACCAATCAGCTTACCCGATTCAAGGCGGTTGATGCCGACATCGACCACGATCGCGCCTTCTTTGACCCATTCACCAGGAATGAAATTTGGCTTACCGACCGCAACCACGAGCACATCAGCTTGGCGAACATGGCCTTCAAGATCTTTCGTGAAGCGGTGACAGGTGGTCGTGGTACAACCTGCCAGCAGAAGCTCGAGTGTCATTGGGCGGCCAACAATGTTTGATGCACCCACGATCACCGCATGCTTACCACGCAGTGCGATGTTGTAACGCTCAAGCAGCGTAATAATGCCTTTTGGTGTGCACGAACGCAGTTTTGGGATGCGCTGCGCTAAGCGGCCAACGTTGTACGGGTGGAAACCATCCACATCTTTCTCTGGATGAATGCTTTCTAGCACGTGCGTGCTGTCAATGCCCGCAGGAAGAGGAAGTTGAACCAGAATACCGTCGATTTCAGCATCATTATTGAGTTCATCGATCAGCGCCAGCAGTTCTTCTTCTGAAGTTGAAGCGGGTAGATCAAACGATTTAGAGACAAAGCCCACTTCCTCACACGCGCGACGCTTGCTGCCAACGTAAACTTGAGACGCTGGATCTTCGCCAACCAACACAACGGCTAAGCCAGGCGCACGTAATCCCGCAGCTACACGAGCTTTTACGCGAGCAGCGACTTCGGATCGAACAGTTTGGGAAATGAGAGTTCCATCGATATTTTGAGCAGTCATGACTTTCCTTAAGAATACGAATGGCAAAAACTTGGCGCGTATTGTCGCAAATGATCAAATAAATATCTATACGCAAACGTTTGCTTTGGGTCGTTTTTAAGCATATTTAATGTGGACGCCCTTTTTTTAGCCATTTGATTCAGTTTGTTAAGAAAACCCGTTGATTTACCGAAATGAACTCGTATAATCCTGTCCCTGTAGCGCGCCCTTAGCTCAGCTGGATAGAGCAATTCTAACCCCTTAAAAATTACCATTCGTTAAGAGAGTAGTTGATTTGAAAGGGTTTAGTTAGTGGTAAGTTTACTACTTAGGGTTTTAGAGAGTTACTACATAGCATTTTTAGTTACCACTTTACTTAAAAAGTGGTAATGTTTAAAAATCATAGTCCCCATAGCTCAGTTGGATAGAGCACGTGCCTTTAAATTTGGAGCCTGTATTGGGAAACCTTTACAGTGCAGAGGGTGAATTCAAGGAAACCTCAGCGCGTAATGGCGGTGGCAATCTTGAGCCTAGCTCTACAAGCGTGTAGAGAAGGTGCAGAGACTAGGTGGAGCAATGCGAACTCATTGCGTAAGACACCATAAGCGCCCTCCATCTAAGGTATAAAATCTTCGGATTTCCTAGGAATAGGTTACTAAGATGAAGATATAGTCCAGACTACAAACGCCTTAAGGCGGCAGTGAAAACTGTAGTGGTAAGCTAAGCATGTGGTCGTAGGTTCGAATCCTACTGGGGACGCCATACATATGACGGTGCAGCAATTTTTTGCTGCACCGTTTTTTTTTGAAGTAGTTCTTCGCTCTTTGCGTAGAGCATATCAAAAAATCTTTAAATCGTGATTTGATAAAGCTAGGTTCTTTTATCAAAAAATAGCTTCTTATATATCATCTCAAGTTAAGATACGTTTACGTCCTTTGTATTTAGTTTTGAGTGCAACTAAGTTAGTGTCGTCCTTAGAAACTGCGACTAGTTCCTGAAGTGCTAATGTAACATTTCCCAAAACACGCTTTTACCCCTTGTGGGTTTTAAGGCAGACATTACGTTATAGCTTGTGCTTCGTTATGCTATAAACTTGACAGAGGTGAATAAGCGCTTTTAGCGCATCTATGAGGAATGGTTACACGGGCTTCTTCAAAATCAACACGCTGTGGAAAAGCAATGCTTTGATGATGTGGTTGAGACAATGAACTTCTCGGAACAGAAGCAACATCTTCCGTAGGAACTCCATAAGACTAACTTCTATGGTTTTGTCTCTAGTAAGTCCTTCCTTGGCAGAATTATATGTAATGATTTGCGTTGCTTCATCATAGCTATACTTGTAGTGTGCGATACCATTTCTAAGCTGGTTATCAATAGCTTCTTCGTCAAGTTTGAAGAAACAATCATCTAGTGCAGCGAGCTTCCTGCCTAAATCAACATCTGCGTACCTATCAAGCGATGTGAAATCCTTAATAGGTTTATCTTTCTTATTCAAGAGTACTTTTTCTGAAAACTTGTTAAAGTCACCGCGTTTGATTAGATTGTTCAACCCTGCTACTAGTATCAGTTGTCTAGAGTAAACCTCTGCTAAGTCCTTATAGACGTTGTTGCAAGACTCGAAGTTAGTTGTTGATACCCTAGCAGGGACATTGCCTAATTCTTCGGCTTTGTAGTCATAGTACAAAGCTGGTCGTAGAGGAACTTCAAGCTTGATTAACTTAGGGTACAAGCTCAAAGTTTCATGGTGAACGTTCTTCAAGAAGCCAGTGCTTAGTAAACTATCAAAGAACTCATTTAAGTTCTTGTGATGCTCAGTGTAAAGACTTAGAAGTACTTTCGGCATTTCTTTACTAATTTCTTGACTATGCTCATAAACGGTCAATGGAGAAGACATAACTGAAGTAGCCGAATACAGAGCAGCAATTACATCCTGAGGTTTATGTGATTTCAGCGTTATGAACTCTAACTTCTCAAGGCTCTTAATGACTTTTTCAAATCCTTTTATATTACCTTTCTTGTATTGGGACACTAGACGTTTTAGTGTTCGGTGATGTTCTCCTAGCTGGTTTAGAAGTTCCAAGCGTCTAGATAGATCGGCAAAAGACTCTTGTCCAATTTCGCTAATCACACGCATAAACGTAGTGTCACCTTGTTTGTACTCACCAAACGTGGTTGGGAAATCAAGATGCAAGTCAACGAAGACGTTTTCTCCAGTGAAAGGAGCTTTAAACTCCTTTATTTCCGTTGCTCCCTCAAGGTCATTAAGGCCTAATGTGAAGCTAATACGTTCCCCACATTCGGGGCACGCAAATTGGAGTGGTTGAACTTTTCGGTTGGAAAAGCCTATACGGCAATCAATCAAAGTTTCGCAGGTGTCACATTCATAGCGTGTACAAATGTTCATCATCTCAATCTCTTAATTTTTTTGTTTTAACTAAATATTTCTAGTTGTTCTATCAGTGTCAAGCTGTGTTTTAGTTTGTTTGAAAAAGTGCGATGTGAAATGTTTTTGAGAATTGTGCCGAGTTAAAATACCCTCCGAAGAGAGCTAAACAAACAGCTCGCGCGCCAAAAATAGTAACAAGGTTTTGTCAAATATTGAGCTAGTTCCTATGGCTAGCTCGGAACTGCCCCGATTTTAGATTAAACACTCATTCACACTCTTGTTGAAGTTCATTTGCCCTACTAAAAGTTATCCATTTAGATAGTAGTGCCAGCTGTGAATCTAGTCAGCGTTTGCAGACAGTATCCCGTCAAGCAATACAGGTTGAAAGTCTAGATGAATCTTACGATCTCCATATAAAAACAATAGCTATGTCACTGAGTGCACAAATTTACGATGTTTTAGATATCTCATTCTGTTAAATTCTAACAAAAATTTTTAGGGCATTGATTTATGAATGAAGATATTATGGTATCAACTACCGAGTCAGAAACACACCAAGAAAACCCAATTGAGACGTTGCGTATATACGACTTGGAGCATGGGGTTGGCTATAAAAAAAGTGATATCGATTTATCTCAAAACGCCGACTTACTATCGTTTCTTATCAAACTTTCTCAGGAGACGATGAATAGCAACTCTTCTCGAGCTTACACTTTTAATGAGGAAGCTTATGTGGAGTCAGAACTTAGCTCGCTCTTGGGTGATCCTGATTTACACTCAACTAATATTGCCGATCACCTTTATGAAGCAGAAGAGAAATCTCGTTTCAAAACATCGGATGGTTCATTTATCATCGCGAAACTAAAAACAGACCAACGGCATTGCTACCTGCTTACGAAACTTGACCTTAAGAAGTATTTTGAAGAGAAAACATACAAACTTAAATCAGGCCTACCTGAAGATAAAGCGATTTTGAAATCTTGTTTGGTGAACATCAATCAGGATGAGTCTTTTCAAGATGCGATATACTTAACGGACAAAAATGGTGCTATTTCGTTTTTTTGGCATACCGATTTCTTAGATGCTACACCGCAGCGCAACAACGAAACCAATACTAAGGAAGTTTTTGACTTAGTTGGTCGCTTGCTTCGTAGTAAAGTAAAAAAAGTATCTGAAGCCGACTATTTTGGCTTAAAAGACTGTGTCAATTCTTACTTCAACACTAAGGAAGTTTTCAATTTTGATGAGTTCATCGATGAGACTATTGACGCATACACCCCTTTGACCGAAGGATTTACGGTTGAAGACTTAGTTTCGAATCTACGTGAAGCGAAAAGTACGAGAGAGTTTGACGGTTCATTTGAAATTGACAAAACGTATATTAAGAAGAAGATCAAAGAGACCATTACCGTGAATGCGGGAGTTACTCTGATTATTCAAGGCAGTACTAACGATATCATCTATGAAGTCACTCATAATGATAAAGACTACATAATGATTGAAAACAACTCTCCGCGCGGACGATTCAATAGAAAAGAACTCGATTAAGATGCCCGTTCAATATTTTGAAGATGAGAATACTTTTTCTTGTACGTTAACATTAGATGAACAAGATTGGGTACGTCACTTTAGTAGCTTTTCCGATATTGTGCTGGGTGCAAAAAATCACTCAGCCAACTGTAATGTAACAGTCTTTCATGTTGGCGAAGAAGAAGATTCTTTTACCCTTGATGCTCACTCACTTGCGAATGTCGAGGCGTGCACTACGGAGATCTTTCAAATTGAACCCGATAGATCCAACGTATCAGTAAAGCTTGTTGCAACAAAAGATAACCCAAATCGCGTCTTGCAAATCTACTCAAGTGAACACTTCATAGCGTATCTGGCGTCGAAAAAAATGTCGCTTCAATTTAAGTTCATTCTAGCCACTTTGAAGAACAGGTATGACAGTATCAGGCACGTAAATTTTGACAAAGATATATCAGATATTTCGTTCACATGTGGTGACAGCCATATCTTATCGAACAAGACACGTGCACTAAATGACGTAATTGATATCGAAAGTTGCTACGTAGAATATTTGAGTGACCTCAATACCAAGTTTTTCAGTGACAGTTTGTTATTTGACTACATACTTAAGCTTCGAACTTTGGCATCACTTGCTGTGTTGTGTCGAAAATGTGCATTAGATAGGCTAAGTTTCGTATTCGATGGAGACAAAACACTAGACTTAGCGAACGAAGAAATTGAGTTTTATCATAGCTATGGGCAAGTGATTTACGACATGTACTTGTGGGGTTACTGCGACGAACGACATCCAACGCGAGTTAGCATTATAAATCACGTAATCGCGCAGCATCAATATATTCGGGACTCGTTCAAACGCTATGTGTTTGATATATTGGAGTCCAACTATAAGGTCTATATAACTGACAATTTTGAGCAATATGTAGAAGTAACATCAAAACTATCTGACTTTCTTTACGAAACAACAGCTAAAATTGGCGATAAGATTTCTGACAGTATTTCTTCGGCAAGAAACGTACTAATACTTACACTTTCTTACTTTTTCACGATTATTGTTTTTACAGGTATAGATAAAGGAAAAGTAGAGAACGTGTTTAATTTTGAAATTGCCGCTTTATCTACCATTTTCATTCTGGGAGGATTATTAAATCTTCATTGGATACGCAAAGAAATAGTGTCAAACGCTGAGCTGGCGCGAACTCAGTTGAATGAAATGGTTGATAGATATATCTACTATATAGGTGATGGAGAGCTTAATGGAATAAGGGAATGTAATTCACTATCTCTGGTTGAATCTAAAGCGAAACAACGACGAGTTTATGTGTCAACAGCAATAGTCCTACTAGTGTTATTATTCTTTGTTTGGGGAATGTACAGCCTAAAAAGTCCTTTATCGTTTTGGGACTCCATCGTTGCTGATACACAAAAGACAACCGAAGCTCTTACTAATACTGAAAACAAGCCAAAACCTGACAAGCGACTTAATAAGCCAAGAGACACTATAGTCATTGGTACAGAACAACAGGGAAAAAGTACTGACAATGTTAACTCTACGCACGAAAAGTGACTTGTTGAGTTAGCGAAAACCTCAGAATAAAGCTCCTTTCGGAGCTTTTGTTGTCATCACTAAACCACCGCCTTTGTGGGGGGGGGGGGCTTATGGGCGATCATAGAAGTTCATCTGCAGAGGTATAATTAATATGGTCACTCAATTAGAGGTATTGCAATACTTCAATTAATACTTTAAATGCTAATTTAGTAAAATCACTAACGCATTTTGGTCCAGAAGCAACTTTGGTGATGCTAAAGTGCAGATAGTACGATCTAGCTAATCCATACCATAAAAACTGCCAGAACGTGTATGAGTCAGTACAACTAAAATATTATTTTTCCATAGTTTTTAATTTAACTTATATTATGGTTCTCTAGCCATATTTGGTAGATCCTTTTTACTAAGTAGCTAACTGGCTTTTCTCTTTCTTGTTCGAACGCTTCTAATTGTTCTTTTGTGATTAAATTTAAAAAGAAATTAGTATGCTTTTCGAACATTTGAGCATTAACGTCATTCCAGCTTAGTTCAACGAAACTGGTTAAGAAAAGTCTGGCCAAATTGTCGTTCCAATATCTCTTGCAAATTGACTCTAATGTTGGGTGGAACATATGGTGAGATAAAAAATACAATATATATTCTTCGATTAATGACTCTGGTTCACTAGATAAATCATTGTAAAGTAAATAGCTGGCTACGTTTAACTTTACATAACGGCTTTCTATGTCATTATAGAAACTATCTATTTTTTTCTTGTTTATAGAGTTTAATAATTTTAACTTTACATTCCTTTCCATATCACTTGAACAACTAGTATCAATAAGAAGGAACTTTAAAGCGTATTCATCATCGATTTTAATATTATCATCAATATGTTTGTGTAAAAAATGGAAAACAAAATTGTATTTTAAAGTTAGGGTTATATGATCTTCTCTACTTATTGTGGTTGGAGATAGGTTAGATAGTTCTTTTTTTAGAAGTTCATTGAAATAGGTCATTGCTATTTCTTTAGATTTATGGTTGTAGTAAAAATCAATATAATAGTAAAATGTCCCTATACTTTCCTCTTTCAATGATTCGAAGTGTTCATCTATCATTGTTGAAAGTTCTTCATCTAACTCCAAATCTTCTAAACTTGAAAGGTAATGGATTGCCAAATGAATCTCTGACTGAATTCCTCTTAAATAAGCTTGCTTTACAATGGGTAAAAAACAGCCTGGCTTTCCGCTTTGTGCTAGATTCCAAATCAACCTAGTATAGTAAAAATCACTACTGAAATTTAAATTATTATATGTTTCTATGAGGATGGAGATCTTATCGTCATCAATGCTATTTTTGTTTATAAGTTCGACTAAATCCATTAAAAAATACATTAACTCTGAATTTTCAGCCATTTCAATCTCTGGGTTCTTGCTTTGTTCTATGAAATAGTTAAACTCATCATCTATATTACAATCTAAACCCATAGATACTAGTACTTGCTTTGCCCAGTAAGAACTCCCTTTTTGATCATCTATTATTTTCTTTAGCACTTTCACTAGTATATCTTTATTTATACTAAAAAGTGCTTCTGATGCATCATAGAACTCTTGTTTATGAGAAGTTGCTTCTAGTATAGAAGTGATGCTTTTCACATCATAGTCATCACCAAATAGTGCAAGAGTCCTTAAGCTCATGCACAGAGGAACTTTCTCGCTATTTAACCATTGTTCCAAACGCTCCCTAGCAATATCAGTAATACTTGTTGGTAGAGAACTGAACCAAATACCATATTCTCCTCCAGAGATTTTTATTGGAAATTGTGCCTGTTGCTCATTTTTAACAAGAATGTCAACAAGAGTATCCCTATCACCATTCACTGCAAGTGCTCTACGCCTTTGAGATTGATGATGGTGATCAAGGCAACCATCTTTGGATCTCAATCGATTATAACAATCCTCCGTACCCAGTATCCCTAAAGCATGAATTGCATCACTCCTAGTAAGAACCTTAGTACTTTTTTCTAATTCAAGAATCCTATCTTGTATTGATTTAATATATTTTCCTTGGAATTTTTTGGCTACTCTAGCACCGAGGCTAATATCAAATGAAAAAACAGTTTCTAAATAATCTTCTTTATCATCATCACAAATATAATCACTAGTATGTAACCAAGTATCGTATTGAGAGCTGTCGAATTCCGTTTCTTTGTATGAAGTCCAAGTCTTAGAAAGAACTTTAGAAGCCAGATAGTCTGATATTATTGCATGTGGAGTAGAGAAATGACTATCTTCTCCTTTAATATAGATTTCATATTGTTTTATCATTTCGATAAACTCATAAAGATCTAATAACATTGAAATATATGAACGTTGCTCTTCTAATTCATTGTATGTTTCAACGAGTAAATCGAAAAATTGCTCTTCTGGTATTGAAATTAATTTTTTCTCAAATTTAGCTTTGTAAGTTATCAGTGAGAATACGTCTTTAATTTTGGATGTCGATAACCCATTTAATTTCAAAGAAGTGCTTTTTATTCTATTCTTGTCTTCTTCAATTTTATTTGATATCCAATTTTCAAGCACATCACTCAAACTATTTGGTAAGGTTCCATGTTTTTCGTAATAGCTAATAGAAAGAGACAAAGCAAAGGGAGATGATAAATAGTTATGACCCAGTTTCCCTACTTTTTCCCTATATTCATTGCAAAACGATAGCTGTTTTTCTTGCGTAAATACTTTTGCAGAAACGTTTAGTACACTTCTATAGGACAGTGGCTGTATTGAAAAACATGTGTCAATTAAATCTGAGGTTGTTCTGACAGTTAAACCTGTATTTCGTGTTGTTAAGATATAACTGTTATTCTCAATGATTGATGACAGATCATCGTAAAATGCCTGAGTATCATGTTGTAGCATTTCATCTAGCCCATCAAAAAGAAATATAATTTTAAATGGCAAGCTTTTCCATGAACCATAGGTAATGCCAAGCTCATGATTTATCATCTCATTTAAATTATTCCTAGAGTAACTTCTAATTCTTATCTTTACAGGAAGGAATTCAATGTCGGATTTATTGCTCACTAATGTGTAATGAAGTAGTGATAACGTGCTAGACTTACCACTGCCACCTGGCGAAGATAATATAATATTCTTACCACTTTTGAGTAGTAATCCAAGATCTTCGATCGAAAATAGACTTTTTTTGTAATTGTCCAAATCTTTATTACTTTTTAAATTGTTTGGTAATTTTGATTGGCTATAGTGTAAAGTTGTTAGTTTGCTAGTTTCTTTTGAAAACTTGGATAGATATTCTTTGATGTCAAAGTTAGGTGTTGGTGTATCTTTCAATACCTTTTCAAGTGAAAAGTGTTTTTCTAAAATATTATCTAAATCAGTCCATATAATGAGTAATTCGTTTGTAAAGTCTAGGCCTGACCAAATTACTAGGTTGTCTAAAGAATCTATGTATTTCAGAACAGTGTCTATTGGTTTAATGCCACTCTCTTCTGCGGTCTCTAATAGTTTTTTATGACAGTTTCTTTTTTTTATGAGCTTTTCACACTCTTTTTTTAATTCTAAGTAATTATCTTGTCGGAGAGCCTGTCTTAAGTTTCCAGCAACTGTTCCCGAAGTGATTATATAGTGCTGCTTAATGGTTGATTTATTTATTTTTCCATCTAGCCCGACTTTAATCAATTCCTCTGCTACAGTGTTTATACTTAGTGTTGTTGTTGTGTATCTTTTACACTGAATACATACTACTCCACCTATATCTGTAGTCTTAGCTGTACAATCGAAACCTTGATCGCCTGAAGGTTGAGGCCCACTTTGCATCTCAAAGCCTTTTTTGGGGCCTAGCAATGACAAGCATTGATACGTAAAATCCTCGAAAGAGTCAGATGACAGTTGTTTAAGTGGAATAGGGTGACCTTGATAAATTGGTGGTTTACTAGCTAACTTTAATTGTGTCATAAGCTTAAGATTGTATTTTTCTTTGAAATATCGATTCAGTTTGCTCTAGATATTACACTGTCATCAAAGGTATTAAGTTGATTCAAACCGCGTTTTTTAGTCTCAATCTCATCAGAAAACTTCATATCTATCAGTAAATTTCAATAGACGCTGCCATAGACTTAGAGTTGGGCATGTAAACCTTCCTTAACTAGTGATACTCATAATTGGAGTTACTGCGTCGTGGATCCTAAAACAGCGTAGCATTATTTGTAGTTATTCGTAGATTGCTAAATTACGTAAATACACTAAGGCTTTGTTGCTTAAATCGATGGAACTAAATCAAGAAGCTACGATCTGATCTGGCTACACCCATCAATCGTCGTAGCCTCATGCCTAAACCTCGTTACAAAACAACTAACTGGAAGCAGTACAATAAAGCCTTAATCAACCGTGGTTCTCTGACCTTTTGGATTGATGAGGAAGCGATAGCCGAGTGGAAGCAAAACAAACAAGGCAGCGCGGCAGACCTCGCCAATTCAGCGACTTAGCCATTACTACTGCACTGATGGTGAAACGCATGTTCTCTATGCCGTTGAGAGCACTGCAAGGATTTCTAGACTCGGTATTTAAGCTGGCTAACATCCCGCTAGTTTGTCCCCACTACACCTGTATAAGCCGTCGAGCTAAGGAAGTTGAGGTTTCATTTAAAACTAAAACCAGAGGTGCGATACAACACCTAGCCATTGATGCCACTGGCCTCAAGGTTTATGGCGAAGGCGAATGGAAGGTCAAGAAGCATGGTACTGACGGGAAGCGTAGGGTTTGGCGTAAGCTGCATATCGCAGTAGATACTAGCACCCACGAAATAGTCGCAGCAGAGCTGAGCTTATCTAACGTAACCGATGCCGAAGTACTTCCCAACTTGCTTAAGCAGACACGTCGTAAAATCATTGAGATATCAGGCGATGGTGCTTATGACACAAGGAATTGCCATGATGCCATACGGCTCAAGCGAGCTGTTCCGCTCATTCCGCCACGAGAAGGGGCAGCCTTCTGGGAGCGAGGACATCCTCGCAACTTAGCAGTGGGTTGCCAAAAGCTCTACGGCTCTAACAAGAAATGGAAAAAGCGGTATGGTTATCATAAGCGCTCGCTCTCAGAGACAGCAATGTATCGGGTAAAACAGTTGTTAGGTGGGAAATTAAGCCTGAGGGACTACAACGCTCAAGTTGGTGAGACTTACGCTATGATCAAAGCGCTGAACAAGCTTACAGGGCTAGGTATGCCTGAAACTCAGTATGTTGTATAGGAATCACTCAATTCAGGCGGTTTGGTTTCCTGTCCGAATTACGCAACAAAGCCTTTTCACGTTTCATTGATGGCTACTCCCGTTTTTTATTGACGCAATCACTTTTAATAAATCTGTAGCAATTGCTGGGCATTTGTCGTTCATAAAAACCATTACTTCATCACCAAACTTCATCGTTACGATACCGTTCTTATCGACACTTAGCAGAGCGAAAGACTGCTTCAAATCAAGAGTCGTGTTACTTCCATTGGTTGTGGTTTCTGCCATCTTTCCCTCACTGCTAACGAGTATGTTTACAAAATGGGCAATAATTGTTACCCGAGATGTTTACTTAATTGATCTGTTTAACTTTTCGACGATCTTAGTGGCATGTCGAAATATTGCGTCCTTTACTAGCGAAAACTCCTTTTCAGGAAATCGATTGTCTATAGAGCTAAGTGCGCTACTAAATTGAGCGAGAAAGGCAGAGATGATTTCATGGCAGTTCGCATTGCTGATACCGAACTGAGCAGCTGTCTGCTCTATATGGCGTAAACAAATTTTGTTGATATGGTATTTGTATCCCCGTGATGCTTTCAGTCCCATAGCTAGCTTTAACTTTCGCTTATTTAACCCAGTGACACCGACGGCAGGATAAGCTGATAGCAAATCGTAGAACGGAGCGAGCTGATAGTGTCCGCCAGGAGCAATATGCACGGAAAAGTTCTTGAGATGACCGTCTGTGGCACCAAGAAGACACTGCAAAACCATGAACTTAAAAAAGTCATGATTGTTCGCCTTTCTTTCTGCTGAGAGACTCAAAACATCAATAATTTTGGAGACTCCGAGGTTGTTCTCAGATTGATATTTTTGATGTTCAGGGACACCAAAGATCTGACAGAAATCTTCTTGGTGCCTACGAGACACAACTCCGTCAACAAAACATCGGTCGAACCGTTCCACAACAAGGGCTTTTGCTCCTGATTCTACCCTTATTATCTCTATATCGGGAACATTGAAACCAAGCTCCTTAGCAATTCGATTGCAGATGAATTCATTCTCAACACTGCTGCTCATATCTAGTACTGAGTTGCTTTGCACAATCGCATCCATCGGATATTTGATAATGTGGCTACTGATTGATTTCCCTTGAGGTACGTACCATTTACCGTTCAACCTAGTTAGCGTTGTTTTTCGCTGAGTGCCTGAAATACAAGGTCGATATTCCCCAAAAAATGGAAGAAATGACTTACGCTGAGTAACGAGTTCATTTAATTCACTTGCCGAGATCTCTCGATATTCCCATCCTATGTTTGGTGCCTGTCTGCTCTCAGTAAATGAAATGCCGCCCGTACAATCATGACCGATCTTGGAGAGTAAATTGAATGCATCGTTGGATTGCACACCTACCGAGTGAGCAAGGCTTAATCGTTCTTCTTTCAAGTCAGGAAGCAGGTTGTGAATAAAATTCAGTGCATTAAATTCTGAGCATTCTCCTCTTGCGAGCGGTAGGCTTAACGAAATAGGGAAAGCTGAATCATATGCTAACCACTCATCAGAGTATGAAAATGATAAGTTGGTCTTCGACTGTTGGACAAACTGCCCCACGAGCATATTGTTTGTGGCATGTGCGTAAAGTATAGGATTGTACAAATTAGCTCCCACTTTCCACTGGGTGGGCTGTGTTTTTGTAGAAGGTAATTGCGTTTTCTACTGCCTGTATTTCGGCTTTGAGATCCAATCTACGATTGTCATACTCGGTTATATACTCGTCTAAACACAGCCGAAGTTCTGAGTGTTGAGCACACAACCGATTGAAATGCTTCCATGTCCTTTTATGAAGAGAATAGGATTCTGACAGCTCTGACTGTCTATCTTGCAAAATCGTCAAAAGACTTTCTCTTTTAAAAGAAAGGCAGTTGGAGTCCTCACTGTAGTTGTCGTAATCCACGACCTCCCAGTCGATATGGTTAAACATAAAACCTTTGGAAAATTCTTCATCACCATGCTTATCGAAACCGCACGAGAGCACTGCTCCGATCAATGACATTTCCTTCAATTTTTTTTCGACATATTCATCCGATAAGTATTCTTTTTCATCACTGTCTAATGGAACGGATTTTAGGTCGTTGGCAGAGAAGTGCTCATTGTAATAAATGGCGAGAAATAGCTCTTTTCGGATTCTTACCTTTGTTTGCATAAAAAATGACCGATTGTGTTGATTTTGAGGATTATAATCCGTGGTCATATAGTCCGCAAGTGTGCATTGTTCTAGAAATTAATTTCATAAATAAAAAACATGAACACGAAACTTGCCGAAGCTGTAGGCCAACGTATTGTACAAATGAGAAGATCCAAAGGTTTACCTCAAGAGAAGCTAGCCCTCGTCGCTGAGATAGATAGAAGCTATATGAGCCGCATCGAACGAGGTAAAATCAATATCACGCTTGAAAAGTTGTATCAGATTGCAGACGCTTTGGGCTGTGATGTAAAGGAACTTCTGCCTTAATGAATTAGGTTTGTATGTAGTTTGGGCTGAATCGATTGGAGTTTATTTGAGGGATGGGGCTGATTTTCACAGCTATGTTGCAGAGAGTTCAATGACCACGAAAGATCATGGGGCAATCTCTTTTCGACTCTCTGCCTTTTGGCTACAGCGTATTAGCCAATTCCGCTGTTTCATAACATAACGCACCTTACACGGATGAACGAGTGTTCATCAGGAGGAGCGTCCTTTCACGATTTAACTCCCGATTGGTGAATGATCAGCCAAAGTTGTGAGATAAGTATAGTCTATTCGTGATTTATCTTCTCTTTAACATTTGAGGTAGAGATGTTGAACAGTGATATGGGTTATGAATCTCATTTCTTAATAGGCTTAATTGACCACACTGACTTTAGGTAATAGCTTTTAACTACATGTAGTTATTAGAAGCTAAGGAATCGCGTTTGGCTAACCCAATTGTAATCAAAAATCATCTTAAAGTTGGTGACCTAGATGCTGAGACAGATACCAGTCTACTTGAGACATGCTTTATCGATAAAGGCTACATTAGTCAATTAATGGATGTAGGTGACCCACTATCAATCGTATTAGGTAGAACTGGAGCAGGAAAAAGCGCTCTGATCTATAAGATTTCTCAACTAGCCGAAAAGTCAAAACAAATCGATCCTAATGACATATCAGTAAGGTTTCTGGAACATTCAGACATAATCCAATTCTTGGATACTTTAGACGTTAATTTGGATCTCTTCTATCGCCTTCTATGGAGGCATATCCTTATAGTTGAGTTACTTAAGCTCAGATATAACATCAAGAACGAAACAGACAACCGAAACTTCTTTGATAGTATTAGTGATTATTTCAGAAGAGATTCTGTAAAGAAAAAAGCTATTGAATACTTTAGAGAATGGGGGGATAGGTTCTGGCTTGACACGGATGAGCACTTAAAAGTAATCACTCAAAAGCTTGAAAATGATACCAAAGCAAACTTAGGCGCGAAATATACAGGTTTATCCTTCAGTGTTAGTGGTGCTGAAAAACTAACTGATGAACAAAAAATAGAGATAAAACAAAGAGCTAGCCAGGTTGTGAGCGGTCTTCAAATTAAGAAACTAAACGAAATGCTAGATTTAATCGCGGAACACTCATTTCATGACCCCCAACAAAAGTTTTATATCGTTATTGACCAATTGGATGAAAGCTGGGCTAACACAATTACAAGATGTAAGTTCATACGGGCACTAATTGAGGAAATAAAAACTTTCCGAAAAGTTGAAAATATTAAGATTATTGCAGCTATGCGGAAGGACTTATTAGATCTCGTTTTCGACAAAACGCGGGGCGCTGGATTTCAAGAAGAAAAATATGAATCATATATTTTACCGATACAGTGGACACGCGATGAGTTAACCGATTTGATAGAAAAGCGCGTTAAAGAAGTATTCAAACGGCAATACACTAAGGAAGATGTAACATTCAAAGACATATTCCCTTCAGCTACTAAAGGAGGAGGTCAACTAGCTATTGATTTTATTCTGGAGCGTACTCTCTTTCGCCCCAGAGATATTCTTCAGTTTGTTAATGAGTGTTTCAAGGTTGCATATGGACGTGAGCGAGTCTCATGGAGATCAATTTATGCTGCAGAAGCTCAATACTCCGAGAAAAGACTTAAGTCTCTAAAAGAAGAGTGGGGAGAAGTATACCCCTCATTTGACGAAACTGTTGAAATCCTAAGGGGGTTACAGACCTCTTTCAAACGCTCAGATCTCTCTGAATCACGTCTAGAACATATAATTACAGATTTATATGAGCAAAAAACAGATGATCCATGTGTTTGCGCTGTAAAGGATTATTTCGATACAACGGGAGAAGTCAAGCAAACAGAAATATTAAATAAAATCCTGATTTGCTTATATCGTGTTGGAGCCATTGGAATAAAGATCAGTGCGCTCAGTACATTTATGTGGTCTTTCTTTGATCAAAGTACGGTGAGCAGAGGTGAAGTGAGGCGTGCTTCTCAAATCAAGGTACATAAAATGCTTTACCGTTCCTTAGATATACAGGTAACTGGTTCGGAAAGGTTTGAAGCACTAGAAACCGAGGATGTATCTTAGAGTGTTAAGATGCTTTTCCTAATCTGAAATAGCAGCTTTGGAATAATATCCCTAGCTCACTGTTGTACAGAGATTTGCGTGCGCAATTACGTCAAAAGCACTTTACCCCAAAGCGACATAAAGGAAAATAATACTCGGGTCAGGTCTTTCTTTTTTCCCAAGCAAAATTTATCTGAGAGTCCTACATTCGCCAGAAATAGTAACACGGAAATGTCCAGAATGGTGTCTGCGCCGATCACGGCAAACTCACCTTTGCCCCAAAACGTTTTAGGCACCTTCTAAATCTCAATTATAACACCTTTATTTGACCTAATTTTCTTTATCCAACAAAGTGTTTAGTGGCTGTCTAGTTAGGGGCATGAAATGTCATTAGAAGAAACAAAAGCTAGTTTGCTAGCTGCAAGCGAAACAGCAGATGGTTTGCTGGCACAGATTAATGATTTGTATATCCAAGAAATACGAACTGAAGAGAAAATCTTAAAGGAGGCACTGTCTGAGCTACATAACTCAGGAGAGATTGATCTTGTCGAGATAGTAAGAGGAGTTGATAAAAGCTCCAACGGATACGAATTTTTCACAACTTTGCATGCCTTTGAAAGCGCGTTACCTTTACTAAATGCAAGTGTTGACGATGTTCTACGTTGCTTAGTTCATCTTACGCAGCAGGGTGGTAGTAGTGGCGTATATGGAGCCTTTGAACGTTTCTGTCGAGCGCAAGCCTCTCGTCCTAGATATAGTGTTGGATTTATCTTGGCACAAAGTGAGCTTAGTACATATGCCCCTTTTCTATCCAGTTCAATTCTCGCATACGACTCAAATCATGTAACCGAAGCTATCCAGACGATAGAAAATTTGATTGCTGATAGACATGAGCTGATCAGGAGACAAGCATATTTTACTTTGGGGAGGCTTGATGTAGGTGAAACTCAGGCTAATGTCATTTGGAGAATACTTAACAACAGTGCTAGAAATGAGTGCGACAGCGATTGTTGTGCTTCGATACTGAAATCAATGCTTTGTTTTGGACAAACATTCCCATCTTATTGGCAGCCGATTGAAGATATTCTACTGACGTTTGTTGAGGGAGCTTCTCCAGAGGTTATCTATGAGATATCAGATATTGTCGCCTTTCAAAGAGTCGCCCTACCGCAGAGTGTTCTTGAGCTTCTGGTAAAACAACTTTTCAATGTTTCACCTGAGCATAATAGCACCGTCAGCAATATTAATTATGTGTTAGTTAAATTGGTTAAGAGCGGTTCAACTTCAGTTGCAGTCGAATTATTGGAATCAATCTTAGCTGTAGGTGTGGAAATCACGGATTTAGGCTATTTATCTAATGAGTTACTGCGTAAACATCGAGATTTACTTAACCACATTATTACAAGGTGGTTCCTATCTGGAGAAGTATCACTTTGTCATGGTGCTCTGGATTTACTTCATGATGTAACGGGCAAGGACATTGAACTAAAGGCTGATATGGCATTGCTAGATGATGAAGTGAAGCAGATATTTGTGAGTCACAAGGCTGTAGGTTGGCTCTTTATGCGCCCTATATCAGCAGCAAGCTTCATTCTATCTATTTGCGAAACTGCTTCGACAGCTATAAGTAAAGATTTTGAACAGATTTTATACTATCCCTTGCTTTTGAGTTATCCTGGACAGCTTAAGCGATTCTTCCAATCATGCATTGATAAAGGATTTCAAGCACATCTATGTGAACATCTTCTCAGTAGACTACAGTCTTACCACTCTGATATTGAGAAAGTATCTGAATTAAAGGAGCTAATGGCACCCAGCGAAAATATAAATGTTTACTGGAAAGAATCCAACAGGCATATGCAGACAGCCTACGAAAAAGCATCTAGAGGATCGCTTATTGACCATCTGTGCTCAAAAAAGCAGATTTTATTGTATGGTAATAGCTCAATTTACTATGTACATAAGGGGGACGGAGAGACAATTCGGCAAGAGATGCAAATGCAGTCTTTTTCTCATTCTACTGAAATGCCTAGTTTAGACGTCCTAGATCCAGAGTCACTAGATTATATGTTACGACTTTACCGTTGTGAGAGAATGAAAAATGAAATTAATTCTTAAGCAATACTTAGCTTCTCTGAAAGAGCGTAAGGAATTAGATGCTGTGTTACCCGATTTATTGAGTAGCATGGGAATGAATGTGTTCATTTCACCGACTCGTGGGGTTAAAGAATACGGCGTTGATATAGCAGCAGTTGGACATGTTAAGGCGGAGGAAGAAAAAGTTTATTTGTTCTCTGTTAAGTCTGGAAACCTTACTCGTGATACTTGGAATGGGAATACAGATCAAGCTCTTAGACCCTCGTTAGATGAGATTCAAGACTCATTTATCCCTAGTCGCCTGCCTCCTGAACATCGGGATAAAAAAATAGTCATCTGTTTATGTTTTGGCGGGGATGTTAACTCTGGTATTAGGCAGGAAGTCTCTGGGTATGAGAAACGAAATACACGAGACAATATTTCTTTTGAGGAGTGGAATGGAGATAAACTCTCAGAGTTCATTCAAAAGTACTTGCTGAAGGAGAAGTTGTTGCCTAGCTCCTGTCAGGCTTTGTTAAGAAAATCCTTGGCTTTACTCGAAGAACCCGAGAGTTCAAATAAGCATTTTTCACAATTAGTTGATGAAGTTCTGTCAAATGCCACTGATTCCGATTCTGTTGCATCGGCCATAACACGGGTAAACGTTTGTTTATGGGTTCTGTACTCATGGTGTCGTGATGGAGGGAATCTAGAATCAGCATATCTTTCGTCGGAGCTAGCATTGCTGTTGGCTTGGAATAAGGTCAAAGATCACTACACAGGAAGGAACAAGTCCTCGAAATCGTTTGATAGCATTTTAGATACATATCAACAGATTACTGATTGTTATGTAGATCGATGTTTAATTCCATATGTTGAATTTAAATACGCTCTCTCTCATGCTGTTCATTCGCCAAGTTCTATTGATGTAAATATTAAGCTATTTGATGTTTTAGGACGTTTAGCGGTTAAAGGGCACTGGATTTTAGACTCACTGTCCAAGAATTACGTGGAAACTCCACCTATAGCTGGAGAAAGCGAAGAACAGGAAAAATTACGGCTTCGCCTCAGAGAAATAACGAGGTCAATTAACCTATTGGTCGTTAATAATCCAATGTTGCTATCGCCTTACAAAGACTCACAAGCAATTGATCTTGGTCTCGCTTTAACTTTGCTTTCAAATAATTCAGAACTTGATGATTTTGTACGAAGTTGGCTCTCGGAAATAGTCAATAGGTGCATATTCTGTTTTGAAAGTAATGGCATGTATCCAATCGTTCACAACTCTTACGAAAAGCTGCTTGAACATCGAAATAAAGATAAAGCCGACAGTAACTATAAAAATAAAGTTACGGAGGCTAGTGTTTTGTACCCGCTGTTAACGGTTTTTTGCTCTCTGTATAAACTAGATTCAGTAAGCCAAGATTTGGAAAAGTTTGCCACAGAAAAACTGGCACATAGCACGTTACAATATTGGTATCCAAACCAACATAGTGAGGACGCTATGTACTCTAACTCTGATACGCATGGCTCTGCATCAACTGACTTTCCTATGAATAGTAGTTCAGCGCTAGAGCATATAAAACAAGAATGTAGCGAGGCAGATTCATTCAAGAAAATGTCAGCTGTAACTGAAGGAAAGGCTCCGTTAGTACTAACAGCTTGCCGCTGCTACCGATATCCAGTTCCTTTCCATTATCTTGAGGACTGGTTCACTGCATCTGAGTGAATAGCAAAGTTTGAGATTTTCAGATCCTTTTTATGGAAACTGAAATGCCATAATTAATTGAGATAGCTTTATCTCAATTAATTCAAGTTTGGCTAATTTAGTGAAATATATAACACGTTTATGTCCATTTGTGAGTTACGATACAAGAAGGCGACTGTACAATCTAGTCGTGAGTTACCAGCGAGTATGTAAGTTCGAGTATGAGCTACTACAAGCAAAGTATGCGCTCATTCAGTTTTCTACATTCTTATCCAACATGGACTCACTCAGACGATTGTTATTGCCACTTTCAGCTATTACATTACTTTCCAATACTATCGCTTCAATAAGATAGGAATTACAGGAGTAATTTCTGAGGTAGAATTTTCTCTATTACTTCTTTGAAACCAGGATCAGATATAGGCGTATGTGTTTTTATTGGTCTGGCAGCGTATAGAACTCCTTCATCATCGAAGTATAGTTGTTTATTCTGACCATTTAAGAAGTTTCTTAGAATCTCTACATCCAAACTATCTAGTTGAGCTGTTGGCAGGCTTGGATTGACATCACTATTAGTCGTTGATGGCTTCGAATGATATTCGGGATACACTGCGGGCAAATCGCGGAGTCCGCGTAATGCTAGATTTTGCTTTGTTAGCGAAGTCATCTGACCGTAAAGAACCGATATTTTATACCGTAGCACAGGATCGGTAATCTTCATCAAGTCTTCTTCAGTAATTAAGGAGTTTGATTGGTAAGAGGAAATAACCGTATCAGAGTTGTTTTGTGTGGTTGCCTCAACCAATGCTGAAATGCCAAGTTGTTTACTCTGCGCTACCTTAATCCAACAATCAATTAGAATTGGATATGGATTCTTACCCTCCCTTCTGTTGTAAATAGTACGCTCCGAAACAAGCATTCCTTGACTGGCGAGTGCTTTTACTATTGCTGGGACGGATGGGGTAGCGTTAACATCTACCATTTTTTCACAAGCTTTGTTTATGGCACTCAAAGTTGCTTTAACGTTAGCTTTTGTTGCATCTTCGTAAAGTTCATCGTAGAGCTTTTGGATATCAGGTTTTGAAAAAATATCTACTTCTTTCATATGCTTAACTCTAATGTTCCACTACTTATGTAGTAGGTTTTTGTAGAATATTAATTGGTATAGACTTAAGTAATTCTTGCTCAAGCCCTAGTTCATTCAGGTAAACGCGACCATCTTTTAGAAGTTGAAGTGTCTCGGCATCAACTTTTGTCACCAGAAATTTTGCAAATGCGTCAGCAGCCTGCCTCTTTTCCTCGGGTGTTAAATTCATTAACATCAATGGTTTTAGTTCATTTCTCAGCAAAATTGTGTCGATAAACTGATCACGTTCCCGTTCAAAATCTTCATTTCTTTCATACTGATAGAAACGACTAGCTTGAATAACAAAATCCAAGTTTTGGAAGTTATTTGGTGATTCTTTGTAGTCAAACTCGAATTCTGAATCACTACGTATTAATAATGCAGGAAGGTTGTCCTGATGGTCATTTTGTTCATCAATAATAGGATGTTTAGGTAGATGTTTTATCTTCTCAATTAGGTTGTGAGTCGCATGCAACTCTTGAAAAACTTTGTCTAGTTCGACTGATTTCTTTTCGTGAAGGGTTTCAGCTTTTTTAATCTTTGTTACAAGTTGTGGTGGTACTTCTCCGCCATTCTTTTGAAGATCTTTGCGTTTGACTTTTAGTGTTTTGATATCTTCTAAACTCTCGCTTAACTCTTTTGAGGTTTTTTCGGATTTGAGTAGAAGCGCATTTCCATGCACCCAAAGTTCAGTTAACCAAGGAAGCCCTGTAATGAAGTGTCTGCATATCACGCAGTTTTTTTCCTCAACGGGTAAGTAAATGTTTCTACCCTTGCCATTCTTGCGAACACAAATACCACCGTCGTGACATCTGGTTCCATTGTATGGGCACAATCCTAAAGTGGTTGTGTTCCACAAGGAGGAGGTACAACGAGAAACATCAGACATAACCCCCTCAATTGCATCTTCGGAGTTATAAGCTGCGTATTTGGCAACTTGATCCCATGCTGCTTCTTTGAGCCAGCTCTGAAAGCTCTTTTGATATTTAAGCTCTAAATCTCGACTAGCTTCACTAAGTAATTCGCTAATATGGCTTGGATGATATTTCAAATAGTGAATTGTCATCAGGATACTTTTGTGTCCTGCCACAATTTTACTCAAAACTTCGATAGGGACACCTTGCTGAGCAAGGGAAGTTAATCCCGCAAGCCGCAACCCATGAGGATTGTAAAGTGCTTGTTGGGGTGCTCCTGTATTTTTGTTACGAGTTAGAATTAGTTGGCAATCTATACCTTCATCATGTAGTCGCTTCTCTAGTTCATCCATTAATTTGACCCAGAACTCATGCAACATACGATTTGATGGTGGCATCTGACGATTTCCGTTCTTGACTTCTTTAGCTGAACGAAACAAATAGAAGCGATCAGGAATCGAATCAATAACTTGTTTTGTAGGTTCACCTTCAAAAATGGATGTCGGAATATCTTTGAACTTCACTGGAGCTACTGCTGGATTGTACTTTTCCTGCCACACCCTTAATTCATCTAGATATTTGATTACATTGGGGTTTTTCCAAGGTATTTCGTAACCCGAAAACTCGTTAAAGCCAACTTTTTTATCAGAAATTTTATTTGAGTTGATATATAAAACAAATTGCGGATTTAAAACGCCATTAAAGAATTTTCGCCTAAAAACGCCTCTATTTTGGACTTTTGCACCAGTATTCTTCCAGTAGTTTGCTAATTGATGATCGTTTTTTACCCACATGTCTGCTTGAGCATCGTATCTCCAGATGTCTCCTTCACCTGAGTCAAGGCGTAAGACTTGAATTTTACGGATGGGTATTTCAAGCATAACAAGATACAAATACGTGATTACAGGTATCCAGACAGGGCGGCCATTTTCATCAAGAATGCTTTCGTTATACTGGGAGGTTAAAGACTTTGCCCAGGCATAATCATTCTCAGTCAATATTTCTTTAAGGCTTAGAACCATCCAAAGCGGGGGACAGGGTTTGGGTGATTCGCTTGGATATATTTCACCATTATCTTCTCCTCCATGTTGTTGTATGATTTGATCAATTCTGTGGTTCGGCATGAGAGGATAGGCAAGGGTTGTTAGTTCACCATTCTCATCTACATCAGACATATATTTGGCTATAAACCAATTGCTGTAAGTATTGATGGCAGTGAGTGTTTTAATCAATACTTTATTGCTGAGTCCATTACTCTCTTGTTGTTCATTTAACCATTCGTAGAACTCTTCTCCGCGATATTTAGAAAAGTATAGACTTGGCTCGTTAGGAAATGGAGAGCTGTTTGATGCATATGTTTCTTCAAGGAAATCTCGGAATTTCGCAGCCGCATCTTTGAATGCTTTCGTTGAAAATGCTTTTTTTGCGTCTAAGAATTCGAACCAAGAGCTAACCCACTTTTTCATGTGCTTTTCTGGCTGTGCGAACAGATCCTTGGTTTTGTTTCTGGTATCACTTCGTTGGACTTCAGTACACTTTACGAAATCGGCACTGTTGAAATGATGATCAAGGCAGAGAGCAAACCCTCTTAGTGCTTTATGATGATGTGGCGTTGTATCGTGGTGCCATCTATCTTTCTCTGTTCTAAGGGGGCGAATAAATTCCTTAAATTTATCGAGAGTTATATCAGAGAGAGTTCTAACCTTTGTTGCATATTGAAAAATCTCAACGCATTGTTCAAATCGTTTTTCAGCAGATCTTCGACCATCTTCGGTTTTTACTTTGGCGTTAAGGAGCAGTTTGTCTGCAAGTACTGATAGCTCTTTGTATAAGTTAGATGCCTGTCTTTTTGCTAACTCAGGTGCATTGAAACGCTTTTCTGTCCCAAATTTTTGGTAGAAAAACAAGCTATTGATTGTGATGTCACCATTATCTATCAGTTGTTCTAATGTATTCATTCCAGACTGGTATGCTCTTTGCGATGCTAAGCTGACAAAGCTTTGTGGAGAGGTAAACATCTCACTGATTTTGGCGAGTTCTTCATCAGTAACAGAGGCGCTGAATTGGATACCTTTAAGGTTATGAGGGTTATCGGATGTCATCATATGTGTAGGTAACTCGTGTCTTGTAGGGAAAGGTCTTTTGGAAGGCTAGGAGAATATTTGGATAATGTTTCTTGGATTTTCTGATATGAAATCCCTTGGTATGCTTCCTGTGCCGTAATGGTCCGTTGGTGCAGACATTTCTGTATAATCTTGGGGTTTACTCCCATTTCTTTGAGTGCTTCCACATAGCAATGTCGATGACTATGCGGGTTTGTAGCAGCTTCTCTACCTCGGTGGATTTTGAATCCAAGATGCAGTTCAAGCCTATCTAACGCTTTATTATAGCTTTTCATAAATTGACTGATTGAATAAGGAGCACCGACGTAACTCTCTCCAGTATTTCTGTCTTCACCTATAGATACAAACAAGAATGGGTGGTCATGCCCATGAAGCTCTTCATAGGTCTCCATGAGTTTACTTCTATAGGCTAGATAATGCGGATAAAGAGATGAGAAAATAGCTTCTGCTGAACTATGTAGCCAGTGTACGTCGGCATGATAAGAGGTTTTATCTACGGCAAGTTTTTTCCAGCCAGCCTTAAGTGACTTTGGGTTTGCCTTGTCATGCCGAGGGAGTAGTCCCCGCTCTTTGAGATAGTGTTTTCTAGTCTTATCTTTTTCACCGATTAAGTTTGTTTTTGCCACGCTAGGGTGATACAGCGTTACTTGACACTTGAACTCTAGTAGTGGGGTGACATCGTTATACCAAAGGTGAAATGGCTCACTTTTTCTAAGTCCGCCAAATAGTAGCAATAAAGTGATCATTTTTGCTGTGATATCTTCACGTTCAAACGGTTTTGTTGCTAGAGGGTTTTTTACGAATCCATATTCGAAAAGTGGAGCTATCAATTCATGAGGAAAGCTCTTAACTTCACGTTGTGCATTTATATAAGCCTTTGGATCATCTTCAAATTCATAGCCAAAAGTCTCACGAGCCAATAGGAGTTTCTCTGCTATTAACGTTGGGTCTTTGGCGTGTTCCATAAAACTATTGCTAATAACCTTTTTAGCCGTTTTCAATAAAGATAAGGTCAATTTTTCACTATTTTTTGTAGGTGCTACGAATGTTGTGGAACCATTAGACCGTGATTCTTCCTGATTCACCCAGTAAATGAATTTTGAAAGAGATCCTATTAATCTTTTTGCTTTAGTTAAGCCTGTTGGTGACCAGTACAAGCCTGTAGGATCTTTCTCATTAGTATCTATTGTGCCGTTTTCGAGGCTAAACATGAATTTACGGAGTTGTGTACGTTGATTAACACTGGTGATGTTGCAAGCAGTACAATAATCATAAAATAGCCCAACTGCACGAGCTGTATCACGCATCCAAGTATCACTTCTTGATGTGTGAGCAAGGAAGTAGTGAACCAGTGACCACATAACTGTAAAACCATCATTAGATTCGAGATATAGCACTGGGAATGCGGTCGCAGGCACTGTCCCTACTTTTTGCTTTACGATGAAATGATACCTGCCTATTGGAGCAAATTCGTTCATAGTTGACCTATACTTCCATGTGTTATGATTTAATGGTAATTGTTAGCTAGGGGTTACGCAAGTTGGAGGTGGTAAAAGTAAGAGCTACAAAATATGACAATTTGAATAAAACTAGACAAAATTTAAGCATTAGTAGTAATATGTGGTAACTCTTATTTAGGGGGTTAAAAGAGCACGTCCCTTCTAAGGATGTGGTCGTAGGTTCGAATCCTACAGGGCGTGCCATTTATTCTAAGGCCTCAGCATCTCATGGTGCTGGGGCTTTTTCGTTTTGGTCATTTTTCCCTTCATTTGGATTGTCCGGGCTTTGTCAGTCATGTCACGATGGTGTCAAAGCGGCCAGCTCATATTGACTTTACCGCGTCCAAAAAATAGCATGCCGCTCGTTTTTATAGCGCGATGGGCAGCACTCATCGTTTCCTTTTCATTTATTGAGGTACAACAGAAACCTATGGACTCGTCGAGTAGTCGAATATCACAAAATGGTTTTTTCGAGCCTTCGAAAATGCCAACGGTTTTCTGCTAGCCTGCCAATCTACACTGTTAGCTTGTGCTGGGTAGTCGATACCCATTGGCATAAGCGAATACTGCTTTTCCTCGTTAATACCATCTCTTTATTGATATATGCCTTCGGCCGTTTGCCGCAGGAACGATACGCTTATTGATTTGCCTTAAATGCTTTGTCGCATCTAGAGCAATAAGCGACGACATGTCATACGTACAACTTTTCGTCCAATCAAAGGGCGGAGGTGGCTGCGTGGGTTTCTTTGTCCTGAGCGATACTCAGGAGAGATAACCATGACTCTATTACAGACACAAAAAATCGATAACGCGAACGCACAAGGCGTTTGTGGCGGTCACGCTGTTCACATCGATACTCACACTAACTTAAAAGATGCGTCTATTTCGATGATGTATCGCAAGCGTGTTTTCTGGTTGGTGCTGCTGGTTTTCGGCAATGTTTTTTCAGGCGCTGGGATTGCTTATTTTGAGGAGATCATCCAAAGCCATGTGGCACTCGTGTTTTTCTTACCCTTACTTATCGACAGTGGCGGTAATGCGGGTTCGCAATCGGCCACTTTAATGGTACGTGCGCTAGCGACAGGAGAAGTGATGGCGAAAGATTGGGCGAAAATGCTCAGTAAAGAGCTTTGCATCGCCGCTCTTCTTGGTATCACCATGGCTGGCGCGGTGTCACTGCTGGGCTTTGTGAGAGGGGGCTATCACATCGCTCTTGTGGTGGCGATCACCATGCAGATTGTGGTGATTGTTGGCTCTGTTGTGGGCATGTTGCTGCCGTTTTTGCTCAGCAAACTTCGATTCGATCCCGCTTCTGCAAGCGCGCCATTGATCACGACCATTGCCGATGCGATTGGGGTGATGATCTATTTCTCTGTGGCAAGCGTACTTCTGGAGCTATAAATGATATAGCAATAACCTAGGCACGTAATCACAAGGAGAGGTTTAGATTCTGTTGTCACACTGCTTGTACATAGAAGTATCAATTATATGGTTTGAAAGTGTCTTGTTATATAGAATTGGTGCATGGCTTGTGGTCGCCAAATGTGTTTGAAACGGAATGTGAAAAGTGGTTATTGAAAAAGTAGAAACGTGGCTTGCTTTGAATCGAGAGCATGAAGAATTTAGAGAAAGCTCTTTTGTACTGATTGCTCATCTGTTGCTTTGCGCTAGCTTTCTATTTTTTCTTGTTCACAACACCCTGATGAAAGCTTCTTCATTCATGCTTGTGCTAGGAAGTTTTTCGGCGTGCGTAAATTTCATCGGCGTTTGGTTACTAAAAGAGAACAAAAATGCCATGGCATCGAAGTGGCTTTCGGTGATGATAGTGGTTATGTCTAGCTTGCTATATATCGCAAACACTAACGGGCACAACAATGAAATATTGGCGATTGCATTTACGTTGGTTGTGCCTGTTTTTGCGATATTTGTGTTGGGTTATCGAGTTGGCTCCATTGTTGCCGCAGTCAATTTTTTCGTTATTTTGTATATTTGCAACATTAATTCAACGGGATGGGTTTTGGGAACTGCCGAAACTTACAGGTTGATGCATTTAACGACGATTTACTTCTTACTCTCGGCAATATCCTATTTTTACGATTCTGGCCGCCGTCGAGTGATGACGTTATTGAAGCTTTCCAACTCAAAGTTGCAGCATTTGTCGGTGACCGATGCACTGACTCAACTTCCCAATCGTTACTATCTAGAAGAGAAGATCATCAATTCTGATGATGTACGTTGGATAGTGGTTTTGGATATTGATAATTTCAAGTTGATCAATGACACCTATGGTCATGATAAAGGTGACGATGTTCTGCAAAAGGTGGCAAGACAAATACAAACTAAGGTTGGTCAAGATGGCGTTGCATGTCGTTGGGGAGGCGAGGAGTTTCTTATTGCGTTTTATACACAAGAGAAAAACGATTTGGTGAGAAAAATTAATGAGCTACAGCAAGACGTTAAATCGTTGGATTGTGGTTTAGATGCACCGGTGACGTTTAGCTGTGGTTGTGCCTATCTAGGTTGTGAAGATTATAAAAGAGTATTCCGTCGAGCCGATGAGGCGCTCTATCTCGCTAAAAAAGCCGGTAAAGACTGCTTTAAGTTTGATACCTCTTACGCATTGCCGGTATGAGCCTGAAAATTGCTTCTGCGCAGCAAACGGTGTACGTGCGACAGCAAGATGCCCTGTTGAATAAGTTTATTGTTTGATGTCATTCTGAATCACTCTTTTGAAGATCAGCCCAGCCCATATCGGCTGGGCTTTTTTTGTCTTGTATTTACTGAGCATGCCAGAGTGTGACAACGGCAATGATATGTGCAGGCGGTCTTGGCTATAGTCAGCTCTCGTTCAGTTGTTGAGTAATAAAAATGATTAAAAACAAAGTGTTGTCCAAATTTTCTTTTGCGCTTTGCCTTGTGGTGAATACATCAAGTGTTTACGCTGACTCTCAGCCTCTTTCTTTGCCCAGTGGTGAGGAATGGCTAACGCATGCCGCGCAGGGGCTCGCGCCTTATTGGATGATGGAAAGCGCGCAGGGTGTGCCTGTGGGCAATTTCCCCACCTTTCGCTGTGATGATGGCTCGGTATTAAAGCGGGACAGTGTTTGTCCGGAGTTAGATCGAAGTTGGATTTCTCCCTACTTTACAAGGGACTACACGCGAATGAAATCGCGACAGATCTATGGTTATAGCGTGCTGTACCATCTTACGGGCGATACTGAAGCGCTAAAACTGGCCAAGCAAGGGGCTGACTATCTGATTCGCCATTTGCGAGACCAAGAGCATGGCGGTTTTGTCAGCTATACCGAGCAAGGCAAACCAGGCTTGGCGTGGCAGCAACGTACATCGCAAGATCAAGCGTATGCTTTGGTGGGTTTGGCGATGCTTTATTACCTAACCCGCGATGAACAATTGCAAGCTGTATTAGTAGAGCAGCAGCGGTTTATTTTTGACCAATACCGATTGTCAGATGGGCAAGGTCTGGCTTGGGTGCTGGCCGATGGTGATGAGCAAAGTACCAAACAACGTGAGTTGGTGGCGCAGCTTGACCAAATTAATGGCTACTTATTGTTGGTGGCCCCTTTACTGCCAGAGCCGCACAAAACGCGCTGGTTGAAGGATCTTGCTTGGTTAACCGACATTATGGTTAACCAGTACCACTCCAAAGAGGAACAACGTTTTTATGGGGCGATTCATCACAAAGCGATGATGATGCAAGAAGCGAAACACAATGACTTCGGTCACACCATTAAAGCGTATTGGATGACGTATCTGGCTGGTGAAAAACTGAACCGATCTGATTGGCAGGCGTTCGGTAAACAAGGTATGCAAGTGACCTTGCAGCGCGCGGAGTACGTTCCTTATTGGCCTGATATTGAAGCCTGGATTCCTGACGATTTGAAAGCGCGTTGGCAAGGGCATGACATCTCTACTTGGCGTGGCCGACCTGACAGCAATGGTATTTCCTCGTGGGAATGGGCAGAGTTAGATCAAGCTGCGCTCACGGTGTCGATGCTGGAGGGTAAGCCAAAGCCAGTGTTGTATTACACCTTACCGAGTTACCTGCAAATTTGGGTGGATCCAAAACACGGTGGCGTTGGGCTAGACCCGCAAAGTACCAAAGCGTTTCATTGGGGCAATGCTTATCATCAATTTGAACATGCACTCGTTGGGTATGTTGCAAGCCAAGCTTTAGCAAAGCAGCCCGCCATTTTGTATTACGCGATGTCCGCGCAGAAGGCTGATAACTTGAACCCTTACTATTTTTCAGGGGATGCCGTCAGCGTTGAATCTATATCATCCAATAGCGCGGCGCCGAAAATCAAAGTGACGTTTAGCAACGTTCGGCCGTAATCGTTTTAGGCTTAGCAACCGCTAAGCCTTTTCTCTTACCGTCTTTGCGCTACGTCGCTTTTTCGCCTGATTAAACCGCGAAACTTAGTTTACGTTTTTCGCGGCTATCATTCTTAGGTGAACAGGCGTAACGGGCTTATAATCTCGCCCTCATTGGGTGAGAGAACCTCTCTGTATCCAATGCTATCTGCCTGATACAAAGAGCGTTCTATGATTGGAATCTATTTTCAAATCAATGACTGGGTTTTGTGCATTGATGAGAACAAGCTGTATCGACAAGATAGGGAAGTCTCCGTCGAGCCACGTCTAATAAATTTACTGCATTTCCTTGCTGAACACGTTGGAGAGGTGTTTGGTCGCGAGGAACTGATCCAGCACGTTTGGGATGGGGCCATTGTTACCGACCAAGTGGTAACGCAATCCATTTTTGAGCTCCGCAAATTACTGCGCGATGGGCGAGAAGAAAATCTCAGCTATGTGGTGACCGTACCAAAGCGCGGTTACAAGCTGGTGGCCAATGTTGAGCGTTTAACGGCCAATCCTTATTTGTTGCGTCAGGCAGAACCTGCCGAGGTTGAGTTGTTGGAGCCGGCAATGACCGAGCCATTGACCGCGGTGCTAGCAGCCGAAGCCCCCAGCGCAAATGAAATGGTTTTTCCAGCAGGGCCACTCACACGCGCCATGTGCCAAAGTCAGCAACAGAAAAAGCCGAATCGACCCAATATCTCTCGTTGGCGTGTGAACGCATTCAATGCGCTGTGGATTGGTTTGGTGATCATTGCGATGGGCTTTTTTACCATCAAACAATCACAAGTGCGCATTACGCAAGTCGTGGATACTCATCTGATTGAATTCATGTTTCAAGATGACTATCACGCCCAAGCGTTAAGCCACGATCTGGCCGATGGTATTGCACAGAAGCTGATGGCCGACATCACTCAAGTGACCGACTATCGCGTGATGTTGAGTAAAACCGCGTTTACGTCTGGCATTTTGCCCGGTAAATCGATCATGGTTCGAGTGAGCGATAAAGAAGGTCACGCCTTTATTGAACTGGAGTTAAAAAACAACTCCTCGGGCGCGGTGTTGTTTAGCCGCCAATACCCGTTGGATACATCGCATCTTTCGTCGGTTTTGCACCGAGCGGAAGTCGATATTATGCAGGCGTTACGTTTGCCAAACGCAGAGCAACAAGCGCAAATCTTGCTGGTGGATTTTCCTCAGCAGCCAGCGGCGTTGGCCTTGTATGTGCGAGCGAATCACTACCTCAATCTCTCTGATCAGCAGCAGGTACAAAAGGGGATTGATTTGCTTGAACAGGTGCTTAACTTAGAGCCGAACAATCATTATGTTCAGGCGGAGCTCTTGATTGCTTACCATGTTCAGCAAGCCTTGTCGGACATGCCGACGCTAAACCAAGAACGCATTTTATTGCTGAGCAGCAAATTGCAAAGCGCCAGTGAAGCACTGGACGCAGTGGTTCAACCTAGAATTTACGAAGCGTTAGCGCTGCAAGCGACAGTGGATGAAGATCTGCCCTCGGCTGAGCGGTATTTAGCCAAAGCGCAGCAATTGCGTGAGTCGGTGCTCTCATATGTACTGCAAGGAAAACACGCTGAACTGCGTGGTGATCTTGATGGTGCCAGTGATGGTTACAGCGAAGCTTTTTATATGGACACATCACTAGAAACCTATTTGTTGTGTGAGAGGCTGGTATTTCAATCGAATCTAAAATCGATTGATTACGCCATGTATCGCTCAGTGCATCCTTCGGTGGTGCGTTTGATGTAACGACCCAGTTTGGGTTTGCCTTTGACCTTTGCTCTCAGACATCGCTGCGTCTGAGAGCGGTTCATTTTCTTATCTTTCCCTTCTTTGTGTGTGAACCTCATTGTGAGTTGCACGTCTTGTTCCATCGTCTATACCCTTCCTACTTGAAGCTGCAGCGGTGTTGGCTACGCTCGTTCACTGGCACGCCAGCCCGGCCCAATCACATAGTCTGTCTATGTTCATGGGGATGACCTCACTTGCCGCCTACCTGCAACTCCAAGTAGTTTGGGTATATTCTCTTATTCTCTTATTCTCTTATTCTCTTATTCTTTTATTCTTTTACTCTTTTACTCTTTTACTCTTTTACTCTTTTACTCTTTTACTCTTTTCCTAGCTTCCTAGCTTCCTAGCTTCCTAGCTTCCTCGCTTCCTCGCATTTCGGCTTGGATAAATTCGATATCAACGCATTATCAACTTCCCCCTTAATGGCAAGTTGATGTACTTGATGGCTAATGAAAGAGCGGGTTGATAATTTTATTGCCATGAGTTTATGTTTTTAGGTTTTTTCTTAACTATCTGAAAACGTTGGTTTATATGCTGGGTGTTTATCACCTTGATATCAAGAAACTCATTTTTGTCTCATCATTTTATTGATAATCGTAAGTTTATTTTTTTTATCTGCTTTGGGCGTAATCTCCACTTCGAACATTAACGAGGTCACGGAGAAAGTTTTCTCTCTATCGCGTTAATAACATCAAAAGAGCAGCGACAAGGTTGCTTCGCGTTGCGGTTATTTATTCGTTTGAGTTTTGTAACTTAAGTTGAATCGAGTTGGAGATGTTATGTCATCTAATACTAATAAAATCGGCCTAATTGCCTGTACAGGTGTCGTGGCTGGTAACATGATGGGCAGTGGTATTGCCTTACTTCCTTCTACACTGGCGAGTGTAGGTTCTATCTCTATTTTTAGTTGGGCGATTTGTATTGTTGGTGCATTGAGCCTGGCATTCGTGTTTGCTCGTTTGGCAACCAAAAACCCTCAAGAGGGTGGCCCTATTGCGTATGCAGGTGAGGTGTCACCAGTGTTTGGTTTCCAAACGGGCGTGCTTTACTACCACGCGAACTGGATTGGCAACTTAGCCATTGCCATTACCGGTGTTTCTTACCTATCGGTTTTCTTCCCAGTACTGAATGACCCAATTCCAGCAGGCCTTGCGACCATCGCTTCTGTTTGGGTGTTCACGCTGGTTAACTTGCTCGGTGGTAGCTGGGTAAGCCGACTCTGTACCGTTGGTTTGGTACTGATTTTGGTTCCAGTATTAGGTACAGCGCTCTTTGGTTGGACGCACTTCGACAGCGCTATTTACAGCCAAAACTGGAACGTTTCTGCAGGTAGCGATGGCCATGCGATCATCACTGCGGTACTTATCTGTCTTTGGTCTTTCGTGGGTGTGGAATCTGCGGCGGTATCATCAGGTATGGTTGAGAACCCAAAACGCACAGTACCACTTGCGACTATGCTAGGTACTGCGATTGCTGGTGTGATTTACGTGCTGTCTACTCAAATGATCAGCGGTATGTTCCCAGCTTCTGAAGTGGCTGCATCAGGTGCACCATTTGCGTTGGCGACCACTGAACTGTTCGGTAGCTGGACTGCGCCATTTGTCTCTGCGTTTACTGCGTTGGCGTGTTTCACCTCTCTTGGTTCTTGGATGATGTTGGTGAGCGAAGCGGGTAAACGTGCCGCAAACGACGGTAACTTCCCTAAAGTGTTTGGCGAAACCGACAAAAACGGCGTGCCTAAGAAAGGTTTGGTTATCGCGTCTAGCATGATGACGATGTTGATGTTGGTACTGATGTTCTTTAGCTCAGAAACCGCGCACGCTTCAGACATGTTTAACCAATTAACCACTGACGCAGTACTACTCACCATGCTGCCTTACTTCTACTCAAGCATTAACTTGATTCGCTTCGAAGGTATGACAACTCGCAATACATTCGTGATGTTGTTCTCGGGCATTGCTAGCTTGTTCTGTATGGTTGCCCTAGCAGGTGCAGAAGGTTCAACCCTCACCGCAACTTTCATCATGTCTCTCATCATCTTGATGTTCTACAGCAAGAAAACAGGCTTGGCACAATACATGGCTGCCCATCCTGAAGAAGCTTCGGCTCAACACTGATTGATTCCGCTGGCGGACTGCCACGCCAGCGTTTCCTAATTTCATCACGGCGCTCGTCTTACTCACTGTGACTAATCACAGAGAGCGCCCTTTTTCGTCTTGGAGATGTCCAAATGAATATTTTCGCTATCTTGAACCACATGGGTGTGTTCTTCAAAGAAGAGCCAGTTCGCCAATTGCATGCAGCACTTGAAAAAGCCGGTTATGAAGTTGTTTATCCAGTGGATGACAAAGATTTGATCAAGATGATCGAAATGAACCCACGCATTTGTGGTGTGCTGTTTGACTGGGATAAATACTCGCTTGAGCTTTGTGAGCGTATTAGCCAAATCAACGAAAAACTGCCAGTACACGCGTTTGCTAACGAGCAATCAACGCTGGATATTTCGCTTACCGATCTACGCCTAAACGTGCATTTCTTTGAATACGCTTTGGGCATGGCGGACGACATCGCCATCAAGATCAACCAAGCGACACAAGAATACAAAGACGCAATTACACCGCCATTCACCAAAGCGCTGTTTAAATACGTGGAAGAAGGCAAATACACCTTCTGTACTCCAGGTCACATGGGTGGTACGGCTTTTCAAAAAAGCCCAGTCGGCAGCATTTTCTACGATTTCTACGGTCCAAATACTTTCAAAGCGGACGTGTCGATTTCGATGCCAGAGCTAGGCTCACTGCTTGACCATTCAGGTCCACACAAAGAAGCGGAAGAGTACATTGCGCGTACGTTCAACGCTGACGCATCGTACATCGTGACGAACGGTACTTCGACATCAAACAAAATTGTCGGTATGTTCTCAGCGCCAGCGGGCAGCACGGTATTGGTTGACCGTAACTGTCATAAATCATTGACTCACCTAATGATGATGACGGACGTAACACCCATTTACTTCCGTCCAACCCGTAACGCTTACGGCATTCTTGGTGGTATTCCACAAAGTGAATTCAGCCGTGAAGTGATTGCTGAGAAAGTCGCTAAAACACCAGGTGCGAGCGCGCCAAGCTATGCAGTAATCACCAACTCAACTTACGATGGTTTGTTGTACAACACACAATTCATCAAAGAGTCTCTCGACTGTAAACACATCCACTTTGATAGTGCGTGGGTGCCTTACACTAACTTCAACCGTATTTACGAAGGCAAATGCGGCATGAGTGGCGAAGCGATGCCAGGCAAAGTGTTCTACGAAACACAGTCCACTCACAAACTGTTGGCGGCGTTCTCGCAAGCGTCAATGATTCACGTAAAAGGTGAATTTGACCGTGAGTCGTTCAACGAAGCCTTTATGATGCACACCTCCACCTCGCCTCAATACGGCATTGTGGCATCAACAGAAACCGCGGCGGCAATGATGCGTGGCAACACGGGTCGTAAGTTGATGCAAGATTCAATCGATCGTGCGATTCGTTTCCGTAAAGAGATCAAACGCTTAAAAGGTGAAAGTGACGGTTGGTTCTTCGATGTTTGGCAACCAGAGAATATTGAGACAACCGAATGCTGGAAACTTGACCCTAACCAAGACTGGCATGGCTTCAAGAACATGGACGATGACCACATGTATCTTGACCCAATCAAAATCACCTTGCTGACTCCTGGAATGAGCAAAGATGGTGAATTGGAAACCAGTGGTATTCCTGCTTCATTGGTGGCGAAATACCTTGATGAACGTGGCATTGTGGTAGAGAAAACAGGCCCTTACAACTTGTTGTTCTTGTTCTCAATTGGTATCGATAAATCAAAAGCAATGCAATTGCTACGTGGTTTGACTGAGTTCAAACGTGGTTACGATCTGAACCTAACGATTCGCACCATGCTGCCTGCGCTGTACCGTGAAGATCCAGCGTTCTACGAAGGCATGCGTATTCAAGAGCTGGCACAAGGCATTCACGATCTGACTCGTAAGTACCGTCTACCAGAATTGATGTACAAAGCGTTCGATGTGCTACCAGAGATGAAAGTCACGCCACACGCAGCTTGGCAACAAGAGCTTCGTGGTCAAACCGAAGAGATCTTGCTGAATGATATGGTGGGCCGTGTCAGTGCCAACATGATCCTTCCTTACCCTCCAGGTGTGCCTCTAGTGCTACCAGGTGAAGTGGTGACAGAAAGCTCTCGTCCAGTACTGGATTTCTTGGAAATGTTGTGTGAAATCGGCGCGCATTACCCAGGCTTCGAGACCGACATCCACGGCCTATACCGCCAAAAAGATGGCCGTTACACCGTAAAAGTACTGAAAGACTGATTTGCCTGAAATCAGGTCAATGATTTAACGCAACGTGACTACCCCAATAGACGCGTGACCCAAAGAGAGCCAAACAAATGGCTCTCTTTTTTTTTTGCTCGGCAGATCCCAACGATTAATGAGAGAGAAAGTGAACAGTGCCACGTTGGGTGTTTTTGGCGTAAAACAGCGCTTTATCCGCTTTGGAAATAAACTGTTCGAGATCTTGGCTATCGCTCGTTAGGCTGGGGTAAAACTGAATGCCGATGGTGAGGGTTAAGGTGTCGGCCACATGAGAATGTTGATTAGGAATGGCCAGTTTCTGAATCGACTGTTGCAGTGAATGCGCCCTAGACTGGCATTCCTCTTGCGAAATATCTTGGATGAAAACCAAGAACTCATCGCCGCCATAACGAAAGCAAATGCCATTGTGACCACTCCAGTGTTTTAGCGCCAGCGAGACCATGCGTAATGCTTTGTCGCCAGTAAGATGACCATAGGTGTCGTTGAGATCTTTAAAACAATCAATATCAACCATAAAGAGCGCGGCACTTTTGCCAGATTGTGCGGTATTGGCAATGGCGCTAGGAAGGTGCACTTCAAGCGCATAGCGATTGTAGAGTTGAGTTAAATGATCAAGGCAGGAGAGTTTCTCCAACTCCAGTTGTTGCCGTTCCAGTTTTTGCAGCGCCGTTTTGTATTCAGTGATGTTTCGCACGGTCCACAGCACCTTGTTTTCTCCAAATACCGGAATGACAAAGGCACTAAAATATTGCAACTCAGTCGGCCCCGCGACACCTTCAAAACAGTTGAGATCTTTCGGATGCAGCGCATATTCCAACTCTTGTGGAGCTTGGGATTCGATCACTTGCGTGATCACGTCAGAAAACCATCGAGCTTTATCGTGAGGGAGCACTTCGAACTGATTTAAGCCAATCACATTGGCTGGATCGTGGTGACGAGAAGTGTCGGTGCCACCCCAAGCCTCAATGTAATAGCCATCGCCATTGATCAAAAAGGTTGGTTCAGGAAGCGCATCAAAAATGTGGTGAATGACCGCCGGGTTGTTGGCGATAACACGCGAAAAAATGGACTGTTCTACCATGCAGCGTACTCCTACCATTTCATTAACTTATAGCTCAATAGCGTGAGCGCCGCGTGACGGGGAACAAAATATTTGTCTTATTTGTAGTACAAGCTCGATCTATTCATTGATAGGTGAGGCCAATAAAGAAAATTGCCGATTCCTATTTAGTAAAAACAAGAAATTAGACGACACTTAAAGAAAGGGCAAAATGACACCGCAAAGGAGCACGCGATGAACTCACTCAAAGTAAAAGATTACATGACCCTACAAGCCGTCACCTTCACAGTTGACATGTCTTTAAGTGCCGCATTGAACAAAGTCATGAAAAGCGTGGTCATGGGTGGTCCGGTGATCAATGAAAAAGAAGAAGTGATAGGTTTCCTTTCAGAGCAAGACTTGCTGGATAAATTGGTGAAGGCCAGTTATCACTGCCAAGATTCGTACACCGTTGGTGAGTGCATGCACAGTGATGTGTTATCGGTTTCGTCCGATATGTCGATCATCGAACTTGCCGACATGATGAAAGTCGGCAAACCGAAAATGTACCCGGTGGTCGACAACAAAAAATTGGTCGGGGTGATCACCCGTCGCGATGTGTTAAAAGCGATTGGGCAAAGTCTCGACGATTGTTTCAAACATCCCGTTTAACCTTCCTTATTACGATGAGCCCTCTAACGAGGGCTTAATTTTATTGCCGATTCCTTGCCGAGTGAAATAACGCTTGACCTTGGAGCTGACTCTAAGGTTTATGCTGACGCCGTACTCACCAATAAGGAAAATGTTATGTGCTCAAAACATACAGCTTGCCAGTCAAATAAAATCATTGCCAAACCTGCTGCGGTATCGTGCTGCAGCCCGAGCTTAGCGGCTAGCAAAATGACCGCAATTTCATCGGTAGCAGACAGTTGTTGCAGCTCAGATGCGTGCTCAAGCTCAGATCCGAATGAAGAGAGTGAGCGGCGAGAGGCACCCTTAGCTCAAAGCGTGTCGGAGCGACAAAGTTGGCTCATCTCCGGTATGGATTGCCCGTCTTGTGCTCAGAAATTGGAAAAAGCCGTCTTGGGTGTGGCCGGAGTTCAGCAGGCGAAAGTGTTGTTTGCCACCGAGAAGTTGGTGGTGGATTTCGCTTCTACGTCATTAATGGCAGAGATTGAACAAGTCGCGGCAAAAACAGGTTTTCCAATCACGCTCGTTGGCTCATCGGCAGCGAAGGCAACTACGGCGCCTCAACCTCAAGGTTGGCTCGGTTTTGTTTACGCCAACTGGCACATTTTAGCCATTGCCTTTTCCATGGCTATCGCCGCTCTATTGGCGACGGTTTCCGAACCGTTAAGTAATGGTTTATTTGTTCTAACCTGTTTGGCGGGTTTATACCCTGTGGCGAAGAAAGCCGTGCGCCTTGCTCGCAGCGGAACCCCTTTCGCCATTGAGACGCTGATGAGCGTGGCGGCCATTGGTGCACTTTATCTTGGTGAAAGCGTGGAAGCGGCCATGGTTTTACTGCTGTTTTTAATTGGTGAGAAATTGGAAGCGTACGCCGCCTCAAGAGCAAGAAGTGGCGTTCAAGCGTTAATGGCCTTAGTGCCGGAAAACAGCATTAAAATTGTCGATGGTCAACGAGTAGAAGTGGCGGCAAGTGAGTTAATGCCAGGTGATGTGGTTGAAATTGCGCCCGGTTCTCGTTTGCCTGCGGATGGCCTGCTCCTTACGCCGACGGCCAGTTTTGATGAAAGTGCCTTGACGGGAGAATCGGTACCCGCAGAGCATACCTCTGGCGCGAAGCTGATGGCGGGTGTGGTGGCTGTCGATAAAGTCGTGCGAATCGAAGTCACCTCAAAACAAGGTGAAAATGCGATCGATCGTATTTTGCATCTCATCGAAGAGGCGGAATCGCGCAAAGCACCACTGGAGCGTTTCTTAGACAAATTCAGCCGCTGGTACACACCATTAATGATGTTGGTGTCGTTGGCCGTGATCGTCGTACCGCCAATGCTCTTCGCCCAGCCTTGGGAAACGTGGGTATATCGCGGTTTGGCTTTACTACTGATTGCTTGTCCTTGTGCTTTGGTGATCTCAACGCCGGCAGCAATTACTTCTGGCCTTGCGGCGGCAGCCAAACGTGGCGCCTTGATCAAAGGTGGCGCGGCGTTAGAACAGCTTGGTAAAGTCGAAGCGGTTGCCTTTGATAAAACCGGCACGCTCACACAAGGCAAACCGCAAGTGACTGATGTGGTGTCATTCCTCTATGACGATGAAACTATGTTGAGTTTGAGCGCAGCGGTGGAAGTGGGTTCGAGTCACCCTTTAGCGGTTGCGCTGGTTAATCACACCGAGAGTTTGGGTTACGCCATTGCGGAAGCAACGGACAAAATGGCTCAAGTCGGGGCGGGCGTTTCCGGTTTCGTCGATGGTAAAAGCGTGGAGCTGGTGGCCCCTTCACGAGCCCAATTTGCACTCTCCTTGCAATTAGAAAGAGAAATTGTCCGCTTAGAAGGGCAAGGGAAAACCGTGGTGATTGTGCGTCATGATAGTGAAGCCATCGGGCTCATCGCATGGCAAGATACATTGCGCAAAGACGCAGCTCAAGCGGTGGTCGCGCTGGGTAAACTGGGCGTTTCTGCGGTGATGTTGACAGGTGATAATCCTCGCAGTGCTCAAGCCATCGCTCAGCAGATTGGCATTGATTACCAAGCGAGTTTATTGCCAGCAGACAAAGTGCACTATGTGGAGCAGTTTGCCGCAAGCAAAACCGTTGCCATGGTCGGAGATGGCATCAACGATGCGCCTGCCATGAAAGCGGCGAGTATTGGTATCGCCATGGGCGGAGGAACCGACGTCGCCCTTGAAACGGCGGATGCTGCGCTGACGCATAATCGCTTGGTTGAGTTGCCAAGCATGATAGAGCTCTCACGCGCAACAATGAGCATCATCCGTCAAAATGTCGCCTTGTCATTGGGTCTAAAAGGGGTGTTTCTTGTCACCAGCTTGCTTGGCATCACCGGGCTATGGGTGGCGGTATTAGCGGACAGTGGCGCAACGGCATTGGTCACACTAAACGCATTGCGATTGTTACGATTCCGTTCCTCAAATGAATACTAGACAGTGTGAATCTATAAAGCCTGTATTTACGATGCGGGCTTTTTGTTGTGACACCTTATGCAATTAAGCTTTTGATTGCATTTAAAGTGTGATGTAAACCGGTTTTTCCAAGTAATAAATATTTGTTACATTTACCTATTGTGATGGTGATCACTCCAAGTTGTGAGGAGGTTGAGTAAAGTGCATTTTTAGACCCCTACAAATTTATCTGAGCTTATTTTCAAGTAAGCCGCAATAAGGAGTGACTTATGTCTCAAGCTGTTTTCCACTTAGGTGTTACTGAAGCAGATCTTAACGGTGCAACGCTAGCGATCATCCCAGGTGATCCTGCGCGTGTACAAAAAATTGCTGAAGAAATGGAAAACCCAGTATTTCTAGCTAGCCATCGTGAGTACACCTTGTACCGTGCAGAGCTAGATGGCAAACCAGTGGTTGTTTGTTCAACGGGTATCGGCGGTCCTTCTACTTCTATTGCGGTTGAAGAGTTGGCTCAACTGGGTGTGCGTACTTTCCTACGTGTTGGTACCACGGGTGCGATCCAGCCGCATGTTAACGTGGGTGACATGATCGTCACGACAGGTTCTGTTCGTCTTGATGGTGCGAGCTTGCACTTTGCGCCAATGGAGTTCCCTGCAGTAGCTGACTTTGACGTGGCAACGGCAATGAAAGCGGCTGCATTAGAAAGTGGTGCAACAGTTCACACCGGTGTTACTGCGTCAAGTGATACCTTCTACCCAGGTCAAGAGCGTTACGATACCTTTACGGGGCGCGTAGTGAGCCGTTTCCAAGGCTCAATGAAAGAGTGGCAGGAGATGGGCGTACTGAACTTTGAAATGGAATCAGCGACGTTGTTGACCATGTGTGCAAGCTCTGGCCTACGCGCGGGTTGTGTTGCGGGTGTAATCATCAACCGTACACAAAAAGAGATCCCAGATCACGCGACGCTAAAAGAGACGGAAGCTCGCTCTATCAAAGTGGTTGTCGAGTCTGCGCGTAAAATGCTGTAATCACATTACACTGATTGAATAAATAAACCCCGAGGCGATCGCTTCGGGGTTTTTGTTTGTCGGTTGAAAAAGCAATTGGTCTTTTAAGCCCCTTCAAGCAAGACGGGAATTAGATCCCGTCGCTACCACCCGCTTGTGCAAACCACTCTGTGAGATGCTTTTTCAAATCTTTCAATTCATCTGGGCCGATCAGCGCTAAGCCAAGATCCTCTGCACGGGTAATATCGTTGTGACGCAGTGGACGGAAGCTCACCAACATGGCTCTTGCCTGTAGGCCACCGAGCAGATCACGCAGTGATTCAAGCTTATAAAGCGTATCGTCGCCGTCATCACGCATGCCCTTCGTCTTACATTCGATGATGTGCAGTTTATTGTTAACCACAGAGGCGACATCAAGCTCATTACGCACTTCGCGCTCGCCAAGTTGACGATAGACCTGAACATTGAGCGAGTGGTCTTGAATGGTGGGCATATCATCTTGGATCTGTTTGACGGTGCTGTGAACCAGAGTCTCTAACCATTCGCCATTGGAGAAACGACGAGCGTCTTCATTGGCAAAGCTAAGAATGCCGTTTTCGTAAGTGGCGATCTGCGCTTCCACTAAATCTGCCAGCAGCATGTTCAGCTCGCGATAGCCTTGCTGTTTGTCTGATAGTTCGACATCCAAACGTTGCTCCTTGCGGCAGGTGGTCGCGAGATAGTTTAAAGTCGCCAAACCAGGGCCTAATTCCAAAGCGTGACTGGCCCAACGCTCGCCGAGTTCATGCAATTTTTGGTCAAGTTGAGGTGGCAGTTCGACCTCATTGAACTCACCGCGCGCACCAAAGATAGTGAGATAATCAGCAACGGTAATGCGATCTTGTACTTGAGTGTCTTCACGGCCATCAGGATAGAGCCAGCACAGTTTGTCGCTGTTTGGTTCAACCACAAAAATTGGCCAATGGTAAGTGCGGAATACCTCATAAACAGAAAGAAGGCGATGACGCAAGCCACAGCTGGCGTTCAGTTTGACATCTTCCCCACGGCTTTTGAGATCTTCAGCTAAGGCCTGAATAGATTGTTTGATCAAACGAGTATCGACGACAGAGGGGATGACAAACAGTTCGGAAGTGATATCACGCTGAGCAAGCACAGAATGAAGTCTTTGATACATATCGCGTTGAGACTCATCACCGATAAACACGATATGAGTGCTGACGGTACGCAGATCGAGGAGAGGAGTCACCAGTCTGACAGGGTCCTGATCAATGATACCAACGTGTACAGCCATAACATTTCCTTCTCAGTACGGCTTGCAAAAAATGAGGATGTGAAAGAGAGTGCAAGCGCCTGATCTTCATATGTAGACACAGCGCATAAAAAACAAGGGCAACTTTGTCAAAAGTTGCCCTTATCCGATGACTTTATAGGCCTAGTGACCGTTTTCTGTTGAACCTTACAACTTGAAGCGGTGAACAAGCTCGGTTTGCTGACTTGCTAAGCTAGATAAGTTCTCGCTGGTAGAAGCGATTTCTGCCATCGCATGATAACTGCGGTCGGCAATGTTATTGATGTCTTCCAAACTACGAGCGATAGCAGTAGAGGTTTCACTCTGCTCCGCAGCTGCTTGAGAGATATGCGTGCTCATTTGACTGATCTCGATAATCAGTGCTTGAATTTCTTCCATTGCACCGTTGGCTTTTGACGCCTGCTCAACCGACATTTCCATATCCTTCATACAGCTTTGAATGACACTGTTTGCGGATTGTGAACTCGATTGCAAGTTGCTGATCATCGATTCGATTTCGGTGGTTGATTGTGTCGTTTTAGAAGCCAAAACACGGACTTCGTCTGCAACCACCGCAAAACCTCTGCCTTGTTCACCAGCGCGAGCCGCTTCGATCGCTGCGTTGAGCGCAAGTAGGTTGGTTTGCTCTGCGATACTGCGAATAACATCGAGTATCGAACCAATTTGACCACTCATTCGTTGCAGTTCAGAAACGGCGCAAACAGATTCGTTAAGACGAGCTTCGAGCTGATTGATGGTCGAGATATTGCTGCTCATGATGGTACGGCCAGATTCAGATGCCGTTTCCACTTTTTGCACCATTTCTAGTGAGCCTTGTGCGCTCTGGGCCACTTCTTGAACGGAGTGGCTCATTTCGGTCATCGCTGTCGCCACGCTGGCGGTCTGCTCGCGTTGAACGTTGAGTTGATGTTGTGCATCGCCAGATGTGCGCTCATTGTTTGCTGCGGTGTCGGTTAGGTTTTCTGCTGCATCATTAAGCTTAACCAAGATATTATGCAAACTGTCGGCTAACGTATTGATGTGTCCACTCACTCGACTGAACTCGTTGTTGTAACGAATATCGATACGCTGGGTCATATCACCGTCAGCAAGGCCTTCAAGGGTGGAAAGAATGCGCGTTAACGGCTCGCGTACACTGTGGGCAATATGATAACCCACAGCTGCTGCGAAAATGGTCACCGCAATGCCAATCACAATCGCTTTGAGTAAGCCTTGGTCGTACACTTCACCCGCTTCCACCAAAGAGGTATTGAGATTGTCGGTTGCCGTTGTAGTGAAGGTTTCCAACAAACGCATTGCTGAGTCAACTTTGATGGCAAGGTTGGCAATGTTGCCATACAAGGCATCTTTGGCTTCAAGGTAACTGGCGTGTTGATCCAGTACGCCCCCTTTTTGACCCACGTCTTGCGTAAACTTCTCGACAGAAGCATTAAACACATCTTTTAGTGATGGCAGTTGGGTAGTGAGACCACGGTATGCGTAATTCAGATGAGTGACCGCTTTCTTGTTTTTGTTGACGGCATTTTTTACAAACTCTAGATCTGAACTCGCCAGTGCATCTGAGGTGATTACTTCGGCATCTTTGAGTTTGACGAAATAGCTCTTTGCCATCACTTTGACAGATATGCTGGATTGGTCATCGACGTACTCTTTCATGCCAACGCTCAGCTCAGAGTGCAGTTTTTGGAAACGACGTGACGATTTTTGCACTTCTGCTTGAGCGGTGAACATCGCTTCGTAGTTGTTCATCGCTTCATTGGCTTCGGCAAAATAGCTGCTTTCAACTTCTTTCAACTGAACTAACGACTCTGCGAGTGCTGGGTATGCCTTGCTGGCATTTTCTAAACGGCTGAGTGTCTGGTTAAACTCGGTCTGAGACTTGCTAAACTCTTCACGCATCTGCATCATGCGCTCTTGGTTTTGTGTAGTGAGAAAATCTTTAAAGGATTTATCGGCGGATAAGAGTTCAACGCTGGTTTGATTCGACAATGAAACCAGAGGCAATGAGCTTGTCGAAACGGTCTCAAAGTTGGAATGAATCTGATTCATGCCATTGGTCATGATGGTGATTGTAACAACGAACAAGACGATGATCAGCGCGAAGCCTGCATACATCCTTTTAATGACTGAGCCATGCATAATTTAAGCCCTCTCCCACGTGTAACAAAAAAAGAAACGGAAGCCGTCTCAAAAAACTAACAAAATTGACATCATTGTATTGAGATCGTGATGAGCATTTTGTGGCGAGGGCGACAAAAAAGAGTTTATAGCAGGATGTTCTGTTGATAATGTTACTTGAACACTGTTTTTTATTGAGAAGAAGTGAACGTTGGCGCATACTGGTGCGGTTAAACTGAGACGTTATGGAGTACACATGGCCGAAGAAACTATCTTTAGCAAAATCATTCGCAAGGAAATCCCTGCTCAAATTCTATTTCAAGACGAACTGGTTACGGCGTTTCGTGACATTAACCCACGCGCCCCTAAGCACATCCTGATTATTCCAAATAAACTGATTCCAACAGTGAATGATGTTGAAGTCGATGACGAAGCGATGATGGGCCGCATGTTCACTGTTGCAAAACAACTCGCAAAGGAAGAAGGTATTGCAGAAGATGGTTATCGCTTGATCGTCAACTGCAATGCCCATGGTGGCCAAGAGGTTTACCATATCCATATGCATTTAGTGGGCGGTAAGCCACTGGGTCCAATGCTATTGGGCTAAATGACAGATGCGCGGCCAGTTATGGACTGGCCGTTTTTGTATTGAACACTTTTTTGGAGTGACCAGTGAAGCAATACCGGAAACGAGTTGGTGTACTGGTTTTTACCCTGCTGATGACAGGGTGTGCGAATATGTCTGCCGGTAATCTTTTCAGCCACTACAGTCAACAAAACCGTGCTGTTTATCAGGCGGTAAAAAGTGGCCATTATTCACAAGCCATAGAAGCGCAAACGGAAGGGATGGCAGGTAATATTCTCGACAATATGGAAAGGGGCCGAGTGGCGTTTCTTTCTGAGGATTATCCTGAGAGTAAAACAGCCTTAGAAGCGAGCGATGTGGCGGTACGTGAATGGCAAGACTTAGCCAAAATTTCCTTGTCACAAACTGCGACCAGTATTGGTTCGCTCGCCGTTAACGACAACCTGAACAACTATACGCCAGCGGATTATGAGCTGGGCTTTCTTCATTTGTATCTTGGTTTGAACTACCTCCAGCAGAATAGTTTGGAAGGCGCATTGGTTGAAATGCGTCGTGCCAATCAAGTTCAGGAAGCCGCGCGTAAAGTACGTGAAGATGATCTCCAGTCGGCTGAGCGTGATATGCAAAAAAATGGCATGTCGACCAATTTAGGCAGTGTGCTGGCGAACTACCCTGATGCAGGAAAAACCTTACAATCGGTGCAAAATGGTTATCTGTTTTTCCTCTCGGGTCTTTTGTATGAAGCCTCAAAAGATCTCAATGGTGCTTATGTTGACTACCGCAGAGCCTTGGCGGTGAGTCCCAATAACCCTGCGGTGATTGAAAGAACCATGCTGGTGGCGAAAAAGCTGGGCATGCGTGAAGATTTGGCCAAGTTAGAAAAACACTATGGTAAGCACAACGACACGTTGGAGGGTGGACAAGGCCGCGTGATTGTTATTGAAGAACAAGGCGTTGTTGAAGCGCTACAAGGCTGGCGGATAGATTTACCTGTTTATGACAGTCGAGGTGTTGGAGCACTGTATTCTCTCGCGCTGCCTTATTATCCAAGCCAAAACAGTGAGCGTTTTGCACCACTACGTTTAAATCAAAAAGCTCTGGAGAGTCATCTTTTGGTGGATGTCGACCAGATGGCGAAGTATGACTTAAGTGAACGCCTGCCATCGATGGTGATTCGCCAAGCTTTACGTGTTGTTGCTAAAGACCAACTGCGCAAAGAGGCGGCGCAAGGTGATGACGTAGGCAATTTACTGTTCAACGTTTGGAATGCGTTGACTGAGCAACCAGACACGCGCAGTTGGCAAACATTGCCAGCGAAAGTGAATGTCATGACAACCGTGTTACGTTCTGGGGAACAAACGCTGACATCGGGTGACAAAGATTATTTGTTCACTGTCGCGGATAAACAAACAACCTTGGTGTGGATCTCTCGTCAGGGAAACAACCAAACCGTTTGGCATAAACAATTAGGGAGGCTGTAATGAGAACTTGGTTAATTTCGGCACTGGTTTTGCTTGGATTAGCAGGCTGTGCAGAGAATACGGCAGGCATGCGAGTCGACGGTGAAACGCAGCACGTCTTCTTCCATGACAATGTACTTGGTGGCAGATTGCTGGTGGATGACATTGCAACCACAAAGGTGGATGACAGAGCTCGTGCAGTCGTTCGTTTAACCAGCGATTTCAAAGGGGATCAAAATATCCTCTATCGTTTTGCTTGGTATGACGACAATGGATTGGAAGTGAACACCAAGCCAGGCCCATGGCGCCAAGCCATTGTTCGTGGCTTTGAATCTATTACCCTTTCGGAAGTCACCGTAAATCCGAATGGAACTCAGTATCGCTTGCAAATCCGTGCAGCAAATGAATAAAAAATGTGAGGACTAAAAATGAATAAAGGTGTTGTCGCCTTACTAGGCTTAGCTGTTTTACTGGGTGGTTGTTCTAACCGAGTTTCTTATGGTGATGCGCAAGCTACTGAAACCACCACCATCGACTTTGGTTCGACAGACTTACAAACCATCGCAGGTCAAATGGTGGATAGCATGATGATGTCTGGCTCTGTGGCGGCGATTACGCGCGACAGTCGCCCAATTGTGTTTGTGGAACGCATTAAAAACAAAACCAGTGAGCATATTGATACGGAATCCATCACCGACACCATTTCAACCAAAATGCTTAACTCAGGTAAGTTCCGTTTTGTCGACATGGATCGCGTAGAAGCGGTTCGTGAACAACTGAACTTCCAAAACAATGATGAGCTTGTGAACCAATCTACCGCGATTCAGTTTGGTAAAATGGTCGGCGCTCAATACATGCTATACGGCAACTTGTCGAGCATCGTGAAAAACGACGGCAGCGACAAAGACGTATACTACAAAATGACCATGCGCTTGATGGATCTGGAAACTGGTTTAATTGAGTGGGCGGATGAAACTGAAATCCGTAAGCAGCAGTCTAAGAGCTTGTTAGGACTATAAACAATGTGAGGTCACCTATGGCATGGTTTTCTTGGCAACAGGCAAAACAACTGGATCCGAGTTTAAACGCGGTAGGTGACTTTTTTGTACCCGCACCCATGCAGGTACAAACGGTGACTGGCGGTTTAACCAACCGATGTTGGAAAATCAACGATCACGCAGGCAAATCTTACGTTTGGAGGCCGGCAAGCAAAGTTTGTCAGGCCTTTTCTATCTCTCGCTACAGTGAATACCAAATTCTCAATGCCATTGCCGATTTAAAACTCGGCCCCAAGCCAGTGCTAGTCAATGAGCATGGCGTCTTAGTGGAATGGCTAGAAGGTGAGACGATGCGTGATGAGGTTGCGCCCGACACCTTACTTAAAACCGCGATCAAAATTCATCAGTTTGATGCCCACCCCCTACCTTTAGCACCCTTTAGTTATACCGCTCGAGTGGATCACTATTGGATGCAATTGGAAGGGAAGTATCTGGGCAGTGAATACGAAAACCTCTACCAACAGTGGCGCAGTGCGCCATCTGTCACTCCACTTCCCGTTGCCCTTTGTCATTTCGATTTAGGTGGATACAACATGGTGAAAGGGCCGGACGGGGTAAAAGTGATCGATTGGGAATACGCGGCATTGGCGGATCCTCGCTTGGATTTAACCCTGACGATTCAGCTATCCGGTGAAGATTGGTTTGAAATGGTCTGCCGTTACTGCCAACTTCGCGAGATTGACGAGGTTGAGGTGTGGATTGAGGGGGTTAAAGCATGGCAACCAAGAACCACTATGATGGCCATGTTGTGGTATCTACTTGCACACAAAATCTGGGGTGATGATGAATATTTGCTCACTGCCAAACAAATGCTTCACTCATTATGCCATGAGGATCACTGTTTGCACGGTTGAGACAAGTTCGCACTTTAAACCCTTGTAATTCGTGGTAGATTGAAAGCATTAATCAAGTCACTCCAAGATGCACTGTTTGCGCTGCGTGTTATCGCCCGTTGCCCACACTGTGTTGCTGTTTGCGAAGGTATCTTGAAGTCACTTGGGATAAGTACCAAGAATAGTTAGGGAGAGGTACACATGATTATCTACCTTCACGGTTTCGACTCAACAAGCCCAGGTAACCACGAAAAAGTATTGCAACTGCAGTTTATCGATCCAGACGTGCGTTTCATTAACTACAGCACGCTTCATCCGAAACACGATATGCAGCACTTGTTAAAAGAAGTTCATAAAGCGATTGAACAATCAAACGATCCTGAACCGATTATTTGTGGCGTTGGTCTCGGCGGTTTTTGGTCAGAGCGCATCGGTTTTCTTTGCGGTATCAAGCAAGTCATTTTTAACCCTAATCTTCATCCAGAAAACAACATGGCAGGCCGCATTGACCGTCCGGAAGAGTATGAAGATATTGCAACTAAATGTGTCGAACAGTTTCGTATGAAGAACAAAGGGCGCTGTTTAGTGATCTTGTCACGTGATGATGAAATCCACGACAACAGTAAAACAGCACAAGCGCTTGAGAATTACTACGAAGTGGTGTGGGATGACAAAGAAACCCATAAATTCAAAAAGATATCTCAGCACTTGCAGAAGATGAAAGCATTTAAAGAAAACAACTGAGCGCTTTTATCACCTCATTTGAACCTCTAAATCCGACACACAAGCACCTAGCGATAGGTGCTTTTTCTTTATCTGTTATAGGGGCTACAAAAGCGCCATGCGATGTCGATGCTTTGTTTTGAGGTGAGAGCAGTAGAAAACATCACCATTCCGTATGGGTAGTAAGGATTTTTGTTGCGGTTGTGATTTCGCGCTATATAATGAACCACCATAAAATAATTTGATAAATATCAAAAAAAATTGAGAGCGAGTAAAAAACTTGCCCAATTCGTATTGTCGAGGCGATCTCCAATACGCTTTTATCCAAACGTTTAAATGCCCTTTGATAACCCTGAACTTTACGTTCACAAGCGCAAGATTTCTCTGTAGGACGCGTTGCTGGTGATAACACCGAATGACCCGTCGTGCAGGACCCTTTTTATTATTTTGTAGAGGATTATCACTGTGACACGAATTATCGTTGTAGGTGGCGGTGCAGGTGGCCTAGAGTTGGCAACCAAATTAGGTCGCACGTTAGGTCGTAAAAAACGCGCTCAAATCACCTTAGTGGATCGCAAGGCGAGCCATTTATGGAAGCCATTGCTGCATGAAGTGGCGACAGGCTCTCTGGATGAGGGGGTTGATGCACTAAGCTACCGTGCTCATGCCAAAAACCACTGTTTCGATTTCCAAATGGGCATCCTAGAGAACATTGACCGTGAACGTAAGGTTGTGATTCTAAGTGAATTAAAAGACGAGCACGGTGAGCTATTGATGCCAAGCCGTGAGCTCGAATACGATCTCTTGGTTCTTGCAATTGGCTCTACATCAAATGACTTCAACACCCCGGGTGTACGTGAGCACTGTATCTTCCTTGATAGCCCAGAGCAGGCGCACCGTTTCCGTCATGAAATGAACAATCAGTTTCTTAAACTGCACGCCAAAAATGGTCACGGCACTGTCGATATTGCCATTGTTGGCGCTGGCGCTACCGGCGTTGAGCTTTCTGCAGAATTGCACAATGCCATTAAAGAACTACGCACTTACGGTTTTGGCGATCTCGATTCCAGCAAACTGAACGTCAACCTTGTTGAAGCGGGCGAACGAATTCTTCCTGCATTGCCACCGCGCATTTCCTCCGCCGCTCACAGTGAATTGGTGAAGCTAGGGGTGAATGTTCGTACCGCAACTATGGTGACAAAAGCCGAAGCGGATGGCTTGACCACCAAAGATGGCGAGAAGATCCCTGCGCAAATCATGGTTTGGGCGGCGGGTATTAAAGCGCCTGATTTCATGAAAGACATTGCGGGCTTGGAAACCAACCGCATTAACCAGCTCGTGGTGAAAAATACGCTGCAAACCACGCGCGATGACGATATTTTCGTGATCGGTGATTTGGCTCAGTGTACTCAAGCGGATGGCAAGTTTGTGCCGCCACGTGCGCAAGCTGCACACCAAATGGCGAGTCATGCGTTTAGCAACATCATCGCCAAACTCAATGGCCGTGAGCTGAAAGATTACGTGTATAAAGATCATGGTTCATTGGTTTCACTCAGCCGCTTCTCTACCGTGGGCAGCTTAATGGGCAACCTGACCAAAGGCTCAATGATGGTGGAAGGCCGTATCGCGCGCGTTGTGTACATTTCGCTGTACCGCATGCATCAAATGGCGCTACACGGTATTTTCAAAACGGGGTTGATGATGTTGGTTGGTCGTATCAACCGCGTATTACGTCCAAACTTGAAACTTCACTAATTGAAATACGAAGTGACGAACTGACCCAAAAGGAGCCAACGAGCTCCTTTTTTAATGGCTGATATTTCTCCCATTCGTGTCGGTATTAATGCATATCTTGGGGAATCAATGAATAGACCACACCATCTTGTGGTTTGTCGTGGAAAACAAAGCGATTACGGGCGATGGTCTCTTGTTTGGCATGGCAAGATTCAATCAGTTTCTGGCTAGCTTGGTTATCAATTGCGCACACAATTTCCAATCGGGTTAGTTTGAGTTTGGCAAAGCAAAACTCCGCCAGCGCCCACATGGCTTCTTTGGCTAGCCCTTGGCGCTGATGATCGTCGGCGATCCAATAACCGAGACTGGCCATGTTGAAGGTGTGGTAAAGCTCATTGATGGCCACCATGCCAACCAGCTCGTCACTGTCTTTGAGAAATATGCCAAACCCATACGCGTCAGCTTTCACCCAGTTCAATCGGGTCATGAGAAGAAAGCTTTGCGCTTCTTTTTCGCTGTAATTCGGGTGACACCAATCGATCCATTGATGGAGAGAGGTTGAACGACGAATTAACTTCGCCAACTCACTCGCACGCTCGGCTTCGATTAAACGTAAGATCACTCGTTGGGTTACGATATGGAAATCGGGACTCATGGCAGTTCCGTTATAGGCATTTGAGTAAAGTATAAATGATGACTTTGTGAATTGGTTGAGAAAAACAAAGCCCCCGACACAGTCGAGGGCTTATGAGCAAAGGGCGAGTAGAGGTTATTCTACGCGACGCACTTGAATCACTATTCCAAGCAGTGGGTGGTCGAGGTAGTGAGTTTCACCACTACGCATACGACGTTTTTGATCCATTCGATAGCTCTTTAAGAACTGCTCGACCGTCACCGTTGGAGTGACTTCGGTTAAGTTACCCAACTGAACATTACCATCAACTTGGCCAAGTTGTTCCGAGTGTTGATCGAGCTGTGTCGCTTCAAGCGTAATCTCCCGCACGCTTGGTGCTTTGAGATCCAGCGTCGTTTCCGCAAACAGGTAGTGTTGAACGTAAACTTGCAGTGTGCCATCTAGCTCGTAAAGTGGATTGTCGATACTTACTTCAGTCACGCCGTCCACTGGTGTTTCTGTCGCAGTGAGTTTTTCAGAACCATCTGGGTTGTATTCTTTTGAATAGTCCTTACCACCACGAATATGGAAAATGGGAGCAGCGCCTTTACCTTGGTCACCTTGTCGCCATGCCTTGTGCAGCAACACTTGGAATCCCGCGTGTTTCTCTAGTGCTTCTTTCTGCGTTAGAAGCTCATAGCTAGAGTAAGGAAGCATCGAAACCCCTTTACTTTGGCGGAACTGGGCATCCTGAAAATCGCCGGCGTAAGTCATGGTGATCTCTGGCAATTGATTCGGCCAGGACTCATTAGTTTGCTCTGCATCTACGGCGCGTTTAAAGATGATCACTTCAACATCAAATTGTCTCTGTGCCCAAGAAGGCATTGAAACACAGAGTAGTAACAGAGGAATGAGAAATCTCATGGAATAACTAGCTCACTGGTAATAAATTCTGGTTAAACTCATTCAGCAAATCTTGGATAAACTGAATACGTTGGCGTCTGTCCGTCAATGGTACGCTAAACTTAAACTTAGTTGGACCTTCCATTGCAAATTTTTTCGGCTGAGATTGCAGTAGTCTAACCAAATACGCTGGGTTTATGTCAGCGTGTGGATAAAACTCGATAAATCCACCTTTGTCGTGAGCCTCGATCTTCTTCGCCTTGATTCGGTGGGCACTCAGTTTGAGCTCCGCGACAGCAAGAAGATTTTTCGCCGCCTCCGGTAGTAAGCCGAATCGGTCGATGAGCTCGACTTTGACTTCGTTTAGCTCTTCTAAATCGGCCACACTGGCGACGCGTTTATACATCGACAAACGTGTGTTGACGTCTGGAATATAATCGTCTGGCAGCAAGGCTGGGATACGAATTTCCACCTCAGTTTGCTCGCGAAGTAGATCATCCAGCGCAGGTTCTTTGCCTTCTTTCAATGCTTGCACGGCTTGCTCAAGCATTTCCATATACAGCGTAAAACCAATCGATTGAATTTGACCACTTTGCTCATCACCGAGCAGTTCACCCGCACCGCGAATTTCTAAATCGTGCGTGGCGAGGGTGAAACCGGCACCCAGATCTTCCAAAGAAGCGATGGCATCCAAGCGTTTAATGGCATCTTTGGTCATGGATTTCGGGTGTGGCGTGAGCAAGTATGCATACGCTTGGTGGTGCGAGCGACCCACACGCCCACGGAGTTGGTGTAACTGAGCAAGCCCGAGATTGTCTGCGCGATCCATGATGATGGTGTTGGCGGTTGGCACATCGATACCCGTCTCGATGATGGTGGTACACACCAATAAGTTAAAGCGCTGATGGTAGAAATCGTTCATCACACGCTCCAACTCGCGTTCTCTCATTTGACCGTGAGCGATGGTGACGCGTGCCTCTGGCACCAATTTAGTCAGGTCCTCTGCAACTTTCTCAATGGTTTCGACTTGGTTGTGTAAGAAGTACACTTGTCCACCACGCATGATTTCACGCAGAATCGCTTCGCGGACCACGGCATCGTCACTTTCGCGGACAAATGTTTTGATGGCTAAACGGCGAGCGGGTGGGGTGGCAATAATCGACAAATCGCGCATGCCACTCATCGCCATGTTGAGCGTTCGCGGAATTGGGGTGGCCGTGAGGGTGAGAATGTCGACATCGGCTCTCATTGCCTTCACTTTCTCTTTTTGGCGCACACCAAAGCGATGTTCTTCATCGACGATCAACAATCCAAGATCACTGAACTTTAGGTCGGAAGAAAGCAGTTTGTGCGTGCCCACTAAGATATCGACCTTGCCGTTGGCCACATCTTCCATGATCTGCTTTTGTTCTTTTGCCGACTTAAAACGCGACAGTACTTCGACACGAATCGGCAGGTTGGCAAAACGGTCGCGGAAGTTTTCGAAATGCTGCTGAGCAAGCAGGGTGGTCGGGACCAAAACTGCTACTTGTTTGTCGTTATCGGTGGCAACAAACGCAGCGCGCATCGCCACTTCGGTTTTACCAAAACCTACATCACCACACACTAAGCGGTCCATCGCTTTGGCTTGACACATGTCAGACAGCACCGCGTTGATGGCCATCGATTGGTCATCGGTCTCTTCAAATGGGAAACCCGATTTGAAGGTCGCGTATTGGCCACGATCCAAAACAAATTTGTAACCCGGTTTGAGTTCACGTTTGGCATAAACGTCCAAAAGCTCAGCGGCAACATCTCGCACTTTTTCAGCGGCTTTGCGACGCGCTCTGGTCCAAGCATCGCTGCCCAGTTTGTGAATCGGCGCGCTCTCTTCTGCACCACCAGAGTATCGGCTGATCAAGTTCAATGCCGCCACAGGTACGTAAAGTTTGGCCTCGTTTTGGTACTCAAGCATCACGTATTCAGCTTTGATGCCGCCCGCCTCAAGCGTTTCCAAACCAATGTAACGGCCAATACCGTGGTCGATGTGTACTACAGGTTGCCCAGGTTTCAGCTCCGCCAGATGACGAATCACGGTATCGCTGTTGACGTTGCGCTTATCTTTTTTGCGACGTTGGATAACGCGATCGCCAAGCAAATCGCTTTCACAAATAAAGGCGAAGTTCAGCGTGTTGTGAATAAAACCGTGCTCACTGGCGCCAATGACCAAAGTGAATTTATGGTTATGTGCAAGGGCTTCACTGAGTGAGGTACAAGCGTGTGGCTTGAGCTTAACGCCCTGTAGCAACTCACTGAGCGCTTCGCGACGGCCTTCCGATTCAACGGAAAAGATGATTTTGCCTGAGAAACTTTCACTAAACTGACGCAACTGCGCCAAAGGCTCTTTATTTTGCTGTTGCACCGCGAGAGTTGGCAGTGGGCTCAATGGCTGGTTGGAACGCCCGGCTTTTTCGTCGATGGCGTCAACACACAGCCAGGTTTGGCCAAAATTTTTCAGATGCGCATACAGTTCATCTTTTTTAAGCCAAAGTTGCTCGGGTTTCAGCAGTGGGCGCAGCGGGTCGACTTTTTTCTGATCGTAGCGGTAATCCACATCTTTTAGGAAATGATCGATGGTGGGTTCAATATCCCCCAACACCAGCAGTTGCGAGTCACGATTGATGTAGTCAAACAGCGTTTCCGTTTGTTCAAAGAAAAGGGGTTGCCAGTATTCAATCCCCGCAGGCCAAACGCCTTTGCTCACCTGCATATAGACCGATTCTGGCTCGCGACGGGCATCAAATTGGCTGCGCCAGCGGATACGAAACTCTTCTATTGCCGCCTCGGTAGTTGGAAACTCGTGCGCAGGCAATAGGCGGATCTGTTGGATCTCTTCAATAGAACGTTGATTCTCAGGGTCGAACGTGCGAATGGTGTCGATTTCATCATCAAAGAAATCGATACGGTAAGGGTCGCGACTGCCCATCGGAAAGAGATCAAGAATCGAACCGCGGCTAGCGTATTCTCCGGGCCCAAACACTTGGTCAACGTGACGGTAGCCCGAGTTATCAAGTTGTAGGCGCAGTTTTTCGAGCGAGTAGCGATCACCAACATTGACCATCAACGTATGCTGCAGCAAAAAATCGCGTGGAGATTGACGTTGCAGCAGCGTGCTCACCGGCACAATGGTAATACCGTCGGTCTGAGAGGGAAGCTGATATAACGTGGCGATACGATCGGAAATGATCTCTTGATGAGGAGAAAAGTTATCGTACGGCAGCGTTTCCCAATCGGGAAAAATCGTCACGTGAGCGGTGTAAAACTGCTCGATCTCGCTTTGCAACTTCAGCGCGGTTTGAGGATCTGGAACAATGAGAACCGTGTGGTTGGCATGGGTATTTGCCAGTTCGGCCACAGAAAGGGCCAGTGAGGCGCCAGGCAGCTGGCCCAAGTATTTTTTGTCTCCCGCCCCTTTGGGCGTGGAGACTTGTAAAATCGGTTGATAAGTCATAATCGAATGTTATTTGGTATCTCTTTCTAGCGAACGTTGACGCAATAGACGTTGTTGTTGGTGTAAGGCCGCTTTGATTAATAGGTCTTGGTCTGAATCGCGAAGCAATACGTACTTCATTGTTACTTCATGGTGTTGATCTTTAGCTTCGCAACTGGCGACTTGCGCGTAGCAATAAATAGCCGCAGCGGGGCTTTCTAAGAACAGTTTCACGCGTGTGGAGCGACCAATCGCCATAATGTCGGCGGACAAAAACGAAACCTGACTGGCACCAAAACGGGTGGTTTTGAAGCGAAGGTTTTCTTGGTCTTGCTGCGATAACATAAAGCTCAACAACAAATTGAGTTTCGAATTTTGCGCATCCAGCAGGTTGATGACGTTTTTGAGATCGCTATTTTTCAGTTCAAGTCGCGCGCTTTCAGCGAGTTGGTCCAGTTGGCTGAATTCACTGGCAACGATAAATGGTGCTGGAATTTCCGCTTCAAATGCTTCAGGTGACGGTAAGTGATAGCCTTCAGGCAACAGCTCAACGTTGATCGTCAACGTTGAATTTACGGTAAAAAACTCTTGTTCTGTCATGCTGTTATTCCTTTGGCCGATGAGATTCTTGGTAAGAATCGATAAGCTACTGATTATCGCCAACTGGCGACGCTTGGCAAGCGATGTTATTTCGCACACCGTGATTTTCGCAAATTCGTTTTTTAAACCGAGAGTCCTATACGTTCTGTAACACGTAAATGGGCAAATTTGCTGTTAAATCTCAGACATATGAAATATTTTAGCTATATTCGTGCCAGTTTTCTGGTTACATTAGCCCGCTGAACTTATTGACGGTTTTTAGAATGTTTCATCCTGTCTCTATATTTATTGGATTGAGATACCTGCGCGGACGCTCCGGTGACAGGTTTAGCCGATTTGTCTCCTATATGTCGACCGCTGGCATCACGGTTGGCGTGATGTCATTGGTCACGGTGTTATCGGTGATGAACGGCTTTGAGGCGCAATTGAAAGAGCGCATTTTGGGTGTGTTACCGCAAGCGGTGGTGTCGATGGATGGTGGAAAAACGCCACACACCACGCCGCCTGACTTTGTGCGTGCCTTGTCTCCTCGCTATCAACCCACTCCTTTGGTGCGTAGTGAAGCGGTGATTCAAAGCCCTTCACAACTTTCTGTGGGTTATTTGATCGGTATTGAGCCTTCGGCAGACGATCCGATTGAAAACCACCTCATTGCCGGCCGCTTAAGCCAATTGGAAGCAGGTAAGTATCAAGTATTTCTCGGCCACTCTTTAGCACGATCATTAAATGTTTCAATGGGCGACAAAGTCCGTTTGATGGTGACCAGTGCCAGTCAGTTTACGCCATTAGGCCGCATTCCAAGCCAACGAAATTTTACCGTTGCAGGGATGTTTAATACCGGTTCGGATATCGATGGGCAGTTGATGGTGACGCACATTGAAGACGCGGGGCGTTTATTGCGTCTTCCGTCAAAGACCATTTCTGGCTGGCGACTCTATTTTGATGATCCTTTCCAAGTGACCGAGGCGGCCAATACGCCACTGCCTGATGGTTGGCAATGGAGCGATTGGCGAGCGCAACGTGGAGAGCTTTTCCAAGCGGTAAAAATGGAAAAGAACATGATGGGCTTGATGCTTGGACTCATTGTCGCTGTGGCGGCCTTTAATATCATTTCAGCGTTGATCATGGTGGTGATGGAGAAACAATCTGAAGTCGCGATCTTAAAAACTCAGGGCATGAACAGCTTTGGTATCATGGCCATCTTTATGGTGCAAGGTGCCAGCAGCGGTATAATTGGTTCGCTCTTCGGTGGAGCCGCTGGCGTGCTCTTATCGCAAAATCTCAATACTATTCTCGAAACCGCAGGTGTTGCCTTGTTCACCTTTGGTGGTAGTTTGCCTGTGCTGATTCAACCATTTCAAATTGTCGCTGTGGTTGTGTTAGCCGTTTTATTGAGCCTGTTGGCGACGCTTTACCCTTCTTACCGTGCATCTTCTGTTAAACCTGCTGAGGCCCTCAGATATGAATAAGCTTTTACAATGTCACCAAGTTAGCAAAATCTATCGAGAAGGGGAGTTTGAAACGGAAGTCCTCAAAGGGGTTGATTTCGAGCTAGAGCAAGGCGAGTTGGTCGCGATTGTTGGTACATCGGGGTCAGGCAAAAGTACTCTGCTGCATATTTTAGGTGCGCTTGATGATGCCACTCATGGTGAGGTCGCGTTTCTTGATTATCAGTTGTCTGCGTTAAGCGGTAATAAACAAGCACAAGTGCGCAATCAGCATCTGGGTTTTATCTATCAGTTTCACCATCTATTGGCGGATTTTACTGCAGTGGAAAATGTGGCGATGCCGTTACTGATTGGTGGGAAAAGTCCGAAGCAAGCGAAGTTAGCCGCCGAGGCATTACTGGAAAAAGTGGGTTTGCAACATCGTATGCATCATCGTCCGTCAGAGTTGTCTGGGGGTGAGCGCCAACGTGTCGCAATTGCGCGGGCATTGGTCAATAAGCCTGCATTAGTGCTGGCGGATGAGCCTACGGGCAATTTGGACCACAAAACCGCGTTGCAGATTTACGATTTGATGCGCGAGCTCAATCGAGAATCCGGCACCGCGTTTTTAGTGGTGACACACGATAACGAGCTCGCGGCAAAAATGGATAGAATCCTTTATATGCAAGATGGTGTGCTTGCGTCGGACAATCGTTAGGAGACGAGTCGATGTTTTCATCTTTGGCACTGTTGATTGGCCGTCGCTTTAGCCAAGCCAAACAACGTAACAAAATGGTGTCGTTTATTTCTCTCTCCTCGACCATCGGTATTGCGGTGGGCGTGGCGGTGATCATTATTGGTCTTTCGGCAATGAATGGTTTTGAGCGCGAGTTGCAATCTCGCGTGCTGTCGGTCATTCCACACGCGGAGCTGGAAGGTGTTCGTGCACCGGTGGAAAACTGGCAATCGGTGATGTCTCAAGCAGTGGCCAACCCCAAAGTGGTGGCTGCGGCCCCTTATGTCAAATTTACCGGTTTGGTTGAGCGGGGCAACAAGCTCAAAGCGGTGGAAGTGAGAGGTGTCGAGCCGGATTTTGAACAAGCGGTCTCGACCATGTCTCAATTTATTGACCAGCAAGCGTGGAGCCAGTTTTTACCGGGGCAAAATCAGGTCATTGTCGGGCGAGGCGTAGCAAACGAGCTGGGTGTGGACGTTGGCGATTATGTCACCTTGTTGATTCCTCAAACCGGTGAAAGCACTAAAGTTCAAGCGCCTAAACGCGTTCGAGTCAAGGTGACGGGTATGCTGACACTCAATGGTCAAATTGATCACAATTTGGTGTTGCTGCCGATGGCGGATGCACAGCAATACAATCATCTGGGTGAAGGTGTCACTGGCATTGCGCTGAAAACCAATGATGTGCTTAATGCACAAGCGATTGTGCGAGAAGTAGGACGACAGATTGACGTTTATGTCTACCTTCGTAGCTGGCAACAGCAGTTTGGTTTTTTGTATCGAGACATTCAACTCGTCAGAACCATCATGTACTTAGTCATGGTGCTAGTGATTGGGGTGGCGTGCTTTAACATTGTTTCCACCTTGATGATGGCGGTGAAAGATCGTGCGAGCGAAATTGCCATTTTACGCACCATGGGGGCTGGCGATGGTTTGATTAAGCGCATTTTTGTCTGGCAAGGGGTGTTTTCTGGCGTGCTTGGCAGTGTGTTAGGCAGTGTTGTCGGTGTCTTAGTGGCGCTGAATCTTACCACTCTCATTAAGGGCCTTGAGCGAGTCATTGGTCATCAGTTTTTATCCGGTGACATTTACTTTGTCGATTTTTTGCCTTCTCAACTGCGTTTAGATGATGTGTTATTGGTGTCCGGCACGGCCATTGTTCTGAGTATTGTTGCCACTTGGTACCCCGCAGCAAGAGCGGCAAAGCTTAAACCTGCCGCTGTACTGAGCAGCAAATAGCCGACAACAGAATGATAGATAAACAAAAGGACCAGAATGGTCCTTTTGTTTTAGGTGTTCGGTTAGCGATTGGCAACCTTGGTGTTTTTTGGTGATCCACGAGATAAATCAAACTTTGATTACCCGACGTTGCAATGGAAGTGGCATTTCTATCGGAAAATCACACTGACTCTCTGCAATGGAGGGTGAAGATCGTTATCTTGTTTGACGCTTTTGCCAACTTCTCACCACGGAATAACGCCACAAGCCTCGTATGCCAAAGTAGCCGACGATGGCAGAAACAACACCACAAATGGCGCAACCCAATAAAAATGGAGGACCAATGGTACTCATTTGGTCGAGAATGAAATCCCAAGAAAGCTCAAAGTGAAATGGCTGCGGTGGCACGTTCATCACAAAGGCGCCGAGCTTATACGCAAAGTAGAACAGCACGGGCATGGTGACTGGGTTACTTACCCACACGAGAGCGACAGACAGTGGCAAATTTACGCCAAGAAAAATGGCTAGCCCAGCCGACATGATCATCTGGCTCGGCAGAGGGACAAACGCCATAAACAAACCAACGGCAAACGCACCCGCAGCGGAGCGACGATTCAAACACCATAGATTAGGGTTGTATAAAACATTGCCGAACACTTTCAGCGCTTTTTGGCGTTTGATTACTTCATGGTCAGGCATAAAGCGTTTAATTAGCTTTCTAGGCATGGGACAACATGACTCTCTTAGGTAACAATTGGTTATTGGCTTCTTTTTCAGCAACCCTTATTTCGGCAAGCTACTGGCCGCTTATGCCTTCCTGGCCTTGGTTAATGCTAATTGTTGTTGCCATCTTTATCATTATTGTGCGTAAAACGTGTCGTTACTTGCTGGGGGTGACCATCGCACTTTTGATTGCCATTTCGGCTGGTAACCTTATGCAATGGCAAGTAAAGACCCTATTTCAGGCAGGGGGGAATATTACCATAAAAGGCGACGTTGACAGCTCTTTTAAAAAAATAAGTCACGCTTATGAAGGTGTTGTGACTATCACCTCAATCAATAATCAGTCGTTCATAAAATACTTTAGTCCAAAAATTCGTCTTATTTCACCTATCCCTCTCAAACAAAATGATGAATTAAAAGCGAATGTGGCGTTGAAACCCATTTACGGTTTACTCAATGAAGCGGGATTCGATGCCGAACGCTTTGCAATAAGCCAAGGCCTTGTGGCGCGAGCAAGTGTTGATGTTTCACAATCTTGGTATCGAGTCAGTCGTTCAACCTTAAGGCAAGATCTCATCGACAAAACTCAACTCGCGCTGGCGACGTTACCACATTCGGGGTATTTGCTTGCTTTGTGCTTTGGGCAGCGAGACGACATCTCTGCTGAGCAGTGGCGCCTGTTAAAGCAAAGTGGATTGATCCATCTTCTCTCGATCTCTGGCTTACATATTGGGATGGCATTTGGTGTTGGCTACTGGCTTGGCCATTGGTTACGTTTTGGACGAATGAATCTTGTTTGGCTGCCCATGATGGTCGCGTTAGGTTTGAGTTGGAGCTACGCATGGTTGGCGGGTTTCACCATCCCTACTCAACGGGCTGTGACTTTTTGCACAGTGGCGATGACACTGCACTTCTTCTCACTGACGATCAGCCGTTGGACATTGTTGCTAGCGGTACTGGCAATATGCTTGTTACTCACTCCTTTTGCCGCATCATCTGCCAGTTTGTGGCTTTCCTTTCTTGCGGTGGTTTGCGTTTTTCTCACCATCACATCACTTACCACTGCCGATTCACTGTGGGGGAAAATTAAGCGTCTTCTGTTGCCCCAATGTTTGCTGATCATTTTACTGTCACCGATCACCGCCTATTTTTTTGGTGGCTTTAGTCTCACCGCTCTTGCTTATAACTTGGTTTTTATTCCTTGGTTCACCGTTGTGGTTGTACCTCTTATGTTTGCATCTCTCGCTTTTACGGCGTTGAATGTTGAAGAGTTAGCGGGAATGTTTTGGAAAGTCACTGACCTGGCCCTGCAGCCTTTAACGCTAAGTTTGCCTTATGCTGAGTTTGGATGGTGGCAAGTCTCGGGACAAACCGTGGTGCTGCTAGGTTTACTTGCGCTTCTCCTCGTCTTTCGTCATGCCGTTCGCAGGTCGAGCATTTTAGTTTGTATTGGCTCTGTTTTGATCATCAGCGTGTTTCGCTATGGCGGCCAAAGTACTCGTATTGACGTATTGGATGTCGGACACGGTCTCTCAGTATTGATAGAAAAACAGGGTAAAGCGATCGTTTATGACACAGGTAAAGCATGGCAAGAAGGGAGTATTGCAGAGCAGGTCATTGAACCAATTTTAGTGAAAAGAGGAATCCATGCTCTCGATGGCATGATCATCAGTCATCAAGATAACGATCATGCGGGCGGGGCAGATTATCTTGAAGTCGCAATGCAACCCAAATGGATGATGAGCAGTGATATGGATAGTGAATCGCCATGTGTACGTGGTGTGTCATTTGAATGGCAAAGTTTATACTTTGAAGTACTTTGGCCACCAAGGCAGGTGAAACGCGCGTATAACCCGCATTCATGTGTTGTTCGCATGTGGGATCGGAAAAATCAGTTTTCATTTTTGATGACAGGCGATATTGACGCTCTGGCTGAATGGATATTAGTAAGAGAGCCTCAAAAGCTCGCCAGTGACGTGGTGTTAGTGCCGCATCATGGTAGTCATACATCCTCAGTGCCCATTTTTGTCGCCAGTGTCAAGGCTCAGCTTGCTATTGCATCGGTAGCAAAAGGAAATCAATGGAATATGCCGAAACCTGAGGTGGTTGATACCTACTTGGACAATGGGACTCAGTGGTTAGATACGGGCGAAGAGGGTCAAGTCACGCTGGTGATAGACAATGGTCGTTGGCACGTATCTTCGATGCGAAAAGACAGTTTCACTGCTTGGTATAGGCAGATGCTGCGTAACCAAGTAGAATAAAGACCAACTTAAAGAAAAGAATCATTAATTTATGTCAATTAATACTGATGAGTCGACTTGGTGTACTTTTAAGCGCTTGTGGACTTTTATTCGCGTCTATAAGTCGGGGCTTGCTGTCGCTATTGTGGCTTTGATCGTCACTGCCGCCTCAGATACTTACATGATTTCCCTGCTCAAACCTTTACTTGATGAAGGTTTTGGCACCGCAGAATCGGACTTTTTACGAATCCTGCCTTTTTTAGTGTTCGCGATGATGTTTATCCGAGGCGTGAGTGGTTTTATTTCCAGCTATTGCTTGAACTGGGTGTCTGGCAATGTGGTGATGAAAATACGTCGCATGGTGTTTAATCATTACATGCAGATGCCTGTTTCCTATTTCGATAAAGAAAAGTCGGGTAGTTTGCTCTCACGTATTACTTATGACTCCGAACAAGTATCGGCCGCAACGACTCAAGCCTTAGTGAGTATGGTTCGTGAAGGTGCGAGCATTGTGGGTCTGTTGGTGTTGATGTTCTATAACAGCTGGCAACTATCATTAGTCCTGTTACTGGTTGCGCCTGTCGTTGCTTGGGCGATTGGTGTCGTCTCCAAACGCTTCAGAAAAATCTCAAAAAATATGCAAACCACGATGGGTATTGTGACCAGTTCGGCGGAACAGATGCTGAAAGGGCACAAAGTGGTGTTGAGCTACGGTGGACAAGAAATCGAAAAATCGAGATTTGACACCGTGAGCAATCAGATGCGTCAGCAAACGATGAAACTGGTGACAGCGCAAGCTGCTGCAAACCCTATCATTCAAATGATTGCCTCTATCGCGCTTGTCACCGTGCTCTATCTAGCGAGCGTCGACTCAATCAAAGAGCAGTTGACCCCAGGTACCTTTACCGTGGTTTTCTCCGCGATGTTTGGTTTAATGCGCCCATTAAAAGCGCTAACCAACGTTACCTCTCAGTTCCAGCGTGGTATGGCTGCGGCGCAGACTTTGTTTGCTTTGGTCGACCTAGAGCCAGAGAAAAACACAGGGACTCACAAGCTTGAAAGAGCCGAAGGTGCTGTTACGGTGAAGGATGTCACCTTTACCTACGAAGGTGCAGAAAAACCCGCCTTATCTAATGTCTCCTTTGATATGCCTGTCGGTAAGACGGTGGCATTAGTTGGACGTTCTGGCTCAGGCAAAAGCACCATCGCTAGTTTGTTCACGCGTTTCTATGATGTGGATTCCGGCGAAATTCAGTTGGATGGTGTGGATATTCGTGACTACGAACTGAAAAATCTGCGTACCCAGTTTGCGCTGGTGTCGCAAAATGTGCATTTGTTTAACGATACCATTGCCAACAATATTGCTTATGCTGCGGGTGATAAATACAGCCGAGAAGACATTGAACGAGCGGCAGAGCTTGCGCATGCGATGGAGTTCATTTCGAAGATGGAAAATGGATTGGATACCATGGTTGGCGAAAATGGCGCGAGCTTGTCGGGTGGTCAGCGTCAACGTATTGCAATAGCGCGTGCCTTGTTGCGCGATGCCCCCGTTCTTATTCTGGATGAAGCAACGTCTGCGTTGGATACGGAGTCTGAGCGAGCCATTCAATCGGCCCTAGATGAGTTGCAAAAGAACAAGACGGTGTTAGTGATTGCTCACCGCTTATCGACCATCGAAAAAGCTGATCAGATTTTAGTGATTGATGAAGGTTCGGTTGTTGAGCGAGGCTCTCATACTGAGTTGATCGAAAAAAATGGCGTTTACTCGCAATTACATCGCATTCAGTTTGGTGAAGGTTAGTGATTGAGAAAATCTGGTTCGATAACCATCCGTTGAAGTATTTCATGTGGCCACTTTTGTGGCCGCTTTCACTGTTGTTTGGTTTGATCAGTCGTCACAAGCGACGCGCTTACCAAAGTGGGAAAAAAACAGCGTATCAGGCACCAGTGCCTGTTGTGGTGGTCGGAAACATCACTGCTGGCGGGAATGGCAAAACCCCCGTTGTGATTTGGCTAGTGGAAAAGTTGCAAGCACAGGGGTTCACCCCTGGTGTTGTTTCGCGAGGCTATGGAGCCAAAGCACCGAGTTACCCATTGGATGTCGTTCATGAAACGTCGACGGCGCATTGTGGTGATGAACCTAAATTGATTTTTGAGCGAACGGGGGCACTTGTTGCTGTTGATCCTGTTCGAGCTAATGCAGTGAAGTGTTTGGTTGAGAAAGGCGCGAATATCATCATTACCGATGATGGATTGCAGCATTATGCGTTGCAAAGAGATATCGAACTGGTGGTGGTCGATGGACATCGACGTTTTGGCAGTCAACAGCTCATCCCTTTAGGGCCGTTGCGTGAGCCAGTTTCTCGCTTGCAAACGGTCGATTTTGTTATCACTAATGGTGGAGAAGCGAACGACAACGAGCTCCCGATGACGCTGGAGCCTGATTTGGCTGTTAATTTGAGTACGGGTGAGAAAGTTGCGGTGAAAGAGCTGGTTGAGTTGGTGGCGTTTGCTGGCATTGGTCATCCTCCGCGTTTTTTCGCGACGCTCGAAAAACTCGGTGCAGATTTGATTGCCACACAAGGGTTCGCTGATCACCAAGACTTTGAACTTGATGCTTTGGCAAAGCTAGCTAATCAAGGGAAAAACGTCATAATGACAGAAAAAGATGCCGTTAAATGTCGCCGCTTCGCCAAAGAAAACTGGTGGTATTTGCCTGTATCTGCTCATTTCAGAAGTGAAGATGAGCAAAAAATCTTAGAAAGAATTACAGAGGTAGTAAAAGAATATGGATCATCGACTGCTTGAGATCGTCGCGTGCCCAGTGTGCAAAGGTAAGCTAACGTTTGATAAAGAGAATCAAGAACTGATTTGCAAACTTGATCGCCTTGCTTACCCAATTAAAGAAGGCATTCCTGTTCTGCTTGAGCCAGAAGCTCGCAGTATGGGGATGGATGAGGGTCGCTAATGCCTTTTACTGTCGTTATTCCAGCTCGTTATCAATCAACGCGCTTACCAGGTAAACCTTTGGCTGATATTGGTGGTAAACCAATGATTCAATGGGTTTATGAGCAAGCACTTCAAGCAGGTGCGGATGATGTTATCATTGCCACGGATGATCAACGTGTCGCAGAGGCCGTTACCCATTTTGGTGGCAAATTCTGTATGACTTCTCCAAATCACGAATCAGGAACGGAACGCTTAGCTGAAGTAGTGAAGCTGATGGGTATCGCCGATGATCATATCGTGGTCAACGTGCAAGGTGACGAGCCTTTGATCCCCCCAGCCATTATCCGTCAAGTTGCGGATAATCTTGCGGGAAGTTGCGCACCAATGGCAACGCTGGGCGTGGCGATTACTGCAGAAGAGGAAGTCTTTAACCCGAATGCGGTTAAAGTGGTCACTGATCAACAAGGCTACGCACTCTATTTTAGCCGAGCTACAATTCCTTGGGATCGCGATGCATTTGCGCGTGGGGAAGTACTGACCGTAAACCCACTGATGAGACATATCGGTATCTACGCGTATCGAGCGGGGTTCATCAATACCTATGTAAACTGGCAGCCCAGCACGCTTGAACGTATTGAATGTCTAGAGCAGCTCCGAGTGCTTTGGTACGGTGAAAAAATTCACGTTGCTTTGGCGAAAGAAGCGCCGCCAGCAGGGGTTGATACGCCTGAAGATTTGGAAACGGTACGCAAGATAATCGCAAGTAAGTAAACGACACTCTTGTGCCCACTTGATTAAAAGGAGCCAAGCTAGCGCTTTGGCTCTTTTTTCGTTTTTATTGCTTTGGTCTATGCTTTAACTGAAAGCCACGAGCGGGGAATAAAGCATAATGATAATGACGAAATGGAGTCGTTCCAAAAGCGCGCTATCTTTTGCAGTGTTCTGTTTCTGTTCTCTTAATTTACTCCCTTTTTTCCCTTTTTTTGGTGTCACAGACCATGTGGATGTGCTGACAGAATCCGCGTACCTCTGCGTCTTAGTTTATGTTCGCCTTGTTCTCAGTTCTTCGCTTCAATCGAAACGTCTCATTCCGCTTGGTCTCAACGTGCTGATGCTGGCTGCTTTGTATGATGTGCTTACGGAAATCGAATTTTTGGTACGTTGGAGCCAATATCATGCCGTCTTAGACAACATTATTGAACAAGGAGGCATGTTGGTTGCTGTTTCTTGTATCGCAATTGGTATTGATCGCCTGATAAAAGCGAAAGATCATGAAATCCATCGTGATGCATTAACCGGGCTCTACAATCGACGATATTTGGATCGATTTAGCCAAGAGCAACTGGCTTTGGTTTATATCGACTTGAATGATTTGAAAATAGTCAATGACACGCAAGGACATGAAGCGGGTGATGAACTGATCATCCAGTTCTCTCAGCTGCTCACCAAATCAACGGAAGATGATGAGTATGCGTTTCGTGTCGGTGGTGATGAGTTCATCTTGTTGTTAAAGCCCAACAGGATCTCTTTGGTACTTGGTGCGTTGAAGAGTATGTGTCTCAAGCGGGCAATCAAGTTTTCATATGGCTTTTCCGAGTTTACAGAAGGTAGCCTGTCAACAAGAGTCAAATTAGCCGATGAACGGATGTATCAAATGAAGAAATGCAAAATAAGAAATAATTTTAGATGAGCTGAACGCCGTTGAGAGCGTTTTTTCTGAGGAATTTTTACAAGAAAGAAAATGGTGGAGGGGGACGGATTCGAACCATCGAAGGCGGAGCCGGCAGATTTACAGTCTGCTCCCTTTGGCCACTCGGG
>NZ_JAKGCY010000008.1:0-187489 GCF_021852965.1 Vibrio floridensis
CGCTCGAGAGGATTCGAACCTCTGACCGCCTGGTTCGTAGCCAGGTACTCTATCCAGCTGAGCTACGAGCGCGCAATCTATCGTAAAACGATTCGCAAGAATGGCGGTGAAGGAGGGATTCGAACCCTCGATACGGGATAAACCGTATACTCCCTTAGCAGGGGAGCGCCTTCAGCCTCTCGGCCACCTCACCGTCTTGCGGAGGCACATATTACGATTTACCAAAAATAAGTCAAACATTTTCTTTGAAAAAATAGCGCAATACCGCTCAAGCGTTGGCTATTTAATCAATGCGTGTGATTAATGAACTTTATTGCTGTAAAAACAACCTTTAATCAAGAAAACGACCTTATTGCTGCCCGATGAAATGCACGACCAAATGAGCAAATTATCTGAGCTATGGCTCACGAAATTTTCTTGTGCTAAACACGAAGCTGCCCCTTCTTAAATTGCCAAGTTGGAAGTTGCTTCACCCCTTTACTTTCTAATACTCGGAACAAAAGCATTTAAGAAATTGCAAATATAAAAAAAGGCTGACCTTGATGGCCAGCCTCTATCATTCAAAGATTAAGCTTAGTAGTTACCAGGGGTAACGTTGCCTTTCTCAGCCTGAATGCGCATGTAGATCTCTTCACGGTGTACAGAAACGTCTTTGGGAGCGTTCACACCAATACGAACCTGGTTGCCTTTCACACCCAGTACCGTCACTGTCACTTCGTCACCAATCATTAGTGTTTCGCCTACGCGGCGAGTCAAAATTAGCATTCTTTGCTCCTTGAGTAATCTCTAAATCTCTAGCTACGAGGCTATTATCCAACAAAAGTTATATTTTCGTAAACTACCATGTTTGTGAAAATTAACCTAAAAAGGCTTGTTTCTGCTGAATATTTAAGGCTTCGTTAGAACTAATATAAGCATCGTGCAGTATATTTGCTGCCTGATCGACACTCTCAGGAGATACAACCAACATACTGGACAACGGCGTCACACTTTGATGACGAATCGAAATTCCTCGAGTAGTTAGCGCATCACATGCGTGTTGCATCAACGAATTCGCTTCCAGACCGACGACGGTCAGCAAGCTTACTGCTTCACTATTACGGATTTTATCGTTGAAAACCAGATCCAACTTAGCACAAGCATCCTGTTTTATCATGATACCTGCCCAATCTGTTTCTTCGATCACATTCCAAATTTCAATACCTAACATTTGGCATTGTTTTGTCAAACCGGACAAAGACTCTTTAGAGACTTTAATGACGGCAAGATCGCGCTGCAGAGCTATACCGCAGACAGCTTGTGTGCCAGTCTCTCCCTTGACCAAACTCCCTTCGTTAATATCGAAGGTCGAAAGCACGCGCAGCGGCACTTTATTTTTCCATGCATATTGCACACACGGTAGATGCAGTACCTTAGCTCCCTTTCTAGCCATCTCTTCCATAGAAGGAAAATCAATGATGTCTAGCTTCTGAGCCGTTTTAACCACACGTGGATCACACGTATATATACCATCAACGTCGGTAAAGATTTGACATTCATCGGCAGCCAATGCGCCTGCTAATGTCACAGCACTCGTATCGGAGCCGCCTCGACCTAAAGTGGTGATATCCCCATTTTCATTCACACCCTGAAAACCTGCGACAATCACGATCTGATCTTGTTCAAGCAGCTCGTTAATTGGCTTAGTATCAATGTGTTTAATCGTTGCGTCATTGTGCTGAGTATCCGTCACAATGTTCGCTTGTGCTCCGGTAAGTGAGCGCGCTGCATAGCCTAATTTATTCAGCGTCATTGCTAGCAGTGCCATAGACACTTGCTCACCAGCAGAGAGCAAAACATCAAGTTCCCGGGCCGTAGGTACACTATCTACCTGCTTAGCCAAATCCAATAGTCGGTTGGTTTCACCTGCCATCGCAGAGACAACAACGACAACTTGATTACCATCATTTTTCGCCTTAATGATGTGTTCAGCCACTGTATGAATTCTTTCAATCGACCCCATAGAGGTTCCGCCGAACTTTTGCACGATAAGGGATTTTTTCACCAGTCTTCACCTTCCCAAGACCAAAGTCTCATTCGGACCACTTCCTAGCTGCTCTCACAGATATTCCGCAGTAGTTACAATAAAAACCAAGCAACGTAATTGGCTTGTGTAAATTTCCGCCAATTAAACCACTTGGTTAGCACAAAAAAAATACGCTCAATCAAAAAACTTTGATTGAGCGTAATAATTTATAAATTAAAGACGTTCAGCGATCCACGCGTCGACAGATGCCAGAGCTGAAGGTAGAGCTGAGCTATCGGTACCACCAGCCTGCGCCATATCTGGGCGGCCACCACCTTTACCACCCACTTGCTGCGCAACCATGTTAACGAGCTCGCCCGCTTTCACTTTTGAAGTCAAATCTTGGGTCACACCCGCGATCAGCCCCACTTTATCATCAGCAACGTTACCCAACATAATGATGCCGCTGCCCATTTGGTTTTTCAGCTCATCCACCATGCCGCGCAGTGCTTTGTTATCAGCACCGTCAAGCTTCGCTACTAAGACTTTCACACCCGCAATTTCTTTTACTTGATCAATCAAGTTTGCGCTGGCTTGTGAAGCCAACTTGTCTTTAAGCTGTTGAATCTCTTTCTCTAGCGACTTCGCTTTATTCGCTGCATCTTGAAGTTTCTCTTCGAACTTACGAGCTTGAGCGTCAATCGTCTCCAACGCAGCTTCGCCAGTTACCGCTTCAATACGGCGAATACCTGCCGCAATACCACCTTCTGAAGTGATCTTGAACAAGCCAATATCACCGGTATTTGATGCGTGAATGCCACCACAAAGTTCGGTAGAGAAATCACCCATAGACAACACACGAACTTCGTCATCGTATTTCTCACCGAACAGCGCCATAGCCCCTTTCTGCTTCGCCGATTCGATGTCCATGATGTTGGTTTCAATGGTATGGTTACGACGAATCTGAGCATTCACAAGACGCTCAACTTCTTTCAGCTCTGCTGCCGTAACCGCTTCTAGATGTGAGAAGTCAAAGCGTAAGTTCTCTGCCTTCACCAATGAGCCTTTTTGCGCTACGTGCTCACCAAGCACTTGGCGTAGAGCGGCGTGAAGCAAGTGCGTCGCAGAGTGGTTAAGTGAAATGGCAGCGCGGCGCTCAGCGTCCACGATCGCAGTAACTTGATCACCTTTTGCCAATACACCTTCAACCAACACACCGTGATGCGCAATGGCATTACCCAACTTCTGGGTGTCTTCCACTTGGAATAGACCGGATTCTGTTTTCAACACGCCGCTATCGCCACATTGGCCACCTGATTCAGCGTAGAAAGGCGTTTCTTGCAGAATGACCATCGCTTTGTCGCCTGCAGAAAGCGTTGCGGTCTCCTCACCTTCAACAAACAGAGCAACCACATCGCTACGCTCTTGTGTTGAGGTGTAACCACAAAATTCAGATTGTGCGTCTACTTTGATTTTCGCGTTGTAATCGGTGCCAAATTGGCCAGCTTCACGAGCACGCTGACGCTGCTCTTCCATCGCTTTCTCGAAACCAGCTTCGTCGATAGTGAACTCTCGTTCACGAGCAACATCGTTCGTTAAGTCAGCAGGGAAACCGTAAGTGTCATAAAGCTTGAATACCGTCTCACCGTCAAGTTCTTTACCTTCAAGTGCATCGAGTGCTTCATTGAGGATAACCATGCCGCGCTCTAGTGTGCGGCCAAAGTTTTCTTCTTCGATGCGAAGTACTTTTTCAACAACCGCTTGTTGCTTCTTCAGTTCGTCCGCGGCACTGCCCATCGCTTCAGCCAATACGCCGACAAGTTTGTGGAAGAATACGCCTTGTGCACCTAGCTTGTTACCGTGACGAACAGCACGACGAATGATGCGACGTAGCACGTAACCACGACCTTCGTTTGAAGGCATAACGCCATCCGCGATTAGGAATGAACAAGAGCGGATGTGATCTGCGATAACGCGTAGCGACTGGTTTGATAGGTCTTCACAACCCACGATTTCAGCTGTCGCTTTGATTAGCTTTTGGAACACATCAATTTCATAGTTTGAATGTACGCCCTGCATGATGGCAGAAATACGCTCAATGCCCATACCGGTATCAACAGACGGCTTAGGAAGCGGCTCCATCGTACCATCGGCATGGCGGTTGAACTGCATGAAAACGTTGTTCCAGATTTCGATGAAACGGTCACCATCCTCTTCAGGAGTGCCAGGACGACCGCCCCAAATGTGTTCACCGTGGTCATAAAAGATCTCAGTACAAGGACCACACGGGCCCGTGTCACCCATAGTCCAGAAGTTGTCTGACTCGTACTGCTTGCCACCTTTTTTATCGCCGATGCGAATGATGCGATCTGCTGGAACACCGACTTTTTGGTTCCAGATATCAAAAGCTTCATCATCCGTTTCGTAAACCGTGACCAAAAGGCGATCTTTTGGCAGTTTTAGCGTCTCAGTTAGGAATTCCCAAGCAAAAGCAATCGCCTCTTCTTTGAAGTAGTCACCAAAGCTGAAGTTGCCTAACATTTCAAAGAAAGTATGGTGACGAGCGGTAAAACCTACGTTTTCTAGGTCATTGTGTTTACCACCTGCACGTACGCAACGTTGAGCCGTAGTTGCTCGAGTGTAGGCACGCTTTTCGGCGCCTAAGAAGCAATCTTTAAATTGGTTCATACCTGCGTTAGTAAATAGCAGGGTTGGATCGTTATGTGGAACCAACGATGAACTGTCTACGATTTGGTGTCCTTTGCTCTCAAAGAACTTGAGGAACGCGTTACGAACCTCATCAGTGCTCATGTACATGCAGCTCTTCCTGAAAATAGTCGAGTTAGAATTTTGCCGTATTGTAGATCATGCTTAAAGCTTCGACTAGTTTTCTTATGGAAAAGAGCGGATGAAATGAAAAAATCGTTTAATCGCGGGAAATCATGATTTCTTCACGAATGTGAGGAGAGAAAATTGGCAGGGAACTGACGGAAACATTATGCTTCATCGCTCAAAGCATAACGTATCTGTTCAAATGAAAAACCACGATATTGGAGAAAGCGAACTTGTTTTGCATACTCTTTTTGTTCTTTGGTCTTCACTCCGTTGAACTTTTTCATCGCAACGGATTTAGCTAACTCAAACCAATCTTGTGGCTCTTCCGCAAATGCATTTTCAACGACAGAATCAGACACTTGTTTAAGCGATAACTCCTGCCGTATGCGTCTTTCGCCATGCCCTTTTCCAACGTGTTGTCGAATTTGGCTTTTGGCATAACGAAGATCATCGAGATAACCATGTTCCAAGCAAAAATGCATTGCACTTTCAATGTCTTGACTTGCATACCCTTTAAGTGTGAGCTTTTGCTTCAACTCATACTGACCATGATCTCGTCGACTGAGCAGTTGGATCGCCGTGTCTTTGCAACCCATCATTGGTGGCGTAAAACGATGATGCATCAGAACTCCTTAAAACGGGGAATAAAGTGATGGCAATGAATCCGAAATGGAAAAGAGAAGAAAAAAGCCCTGCATTGCAGGGCTTAATAAAATAGAGGCTGGAATTAAAACTCTTCTTGCTCTGGCATTTCTTCGACTAACTCTGCCGATTCATCGCTGATGTTTGCTGAAGAAAGCAACAATTCACGCAATTTCGTATCCAATACTTTTGCTACATCTACGTTTTCTTTCAGGTACTTACAAGCGTTCGCTTTACCTTGGCCAATTTTGTCGCCGTTATAGCTGTACCAAGCGCCTGATTTTTCAATCAGCTTACATTTCACGCCTAGGTCAATCAGTTCACCTTCGCGGTTAAAGCCTTGGCCGTACATAATTTGAGTATTGGCTTCTTTAAACGGCGCAGCGATCTTATTCTTCACCACTTTGATACGCGTTTCGTTACCCACTACCTCATCACCTTCTTTGATCGCACCAGTACGGCGAATATCAAGGCGAACAGAAGCGTAGAATTTCAGTGCATTACCACCCGTTGTGGTTTCTGGGTTACCAAACATCACCCCGATCTTCATACGGATCTGGTTGATGAAGATACACATACAGTTAGACTGCTTTAGGTTACCCGTTAGCTTACGCATCGCTTGAGAGAGCATACGAGCTTGGAGACCCATGTGCGAGTCGCCCATCTCACCTTCGATTTCTGCCTTTGGCGTCAATGCTGCAACAGAGTCGACAACAATAACGTCAACCGCACCTGAGCGAGCAAGAGCATCACAGATTTCCAATGCTTGTTCACCGGTGTCAGGCTGAGATACCAACAACTGGTCGATATTAACGCCAAGCTTCTTCGCATACACAGGATCCAACGCGTGCTCGGCATCGATAAACGCACAAGTTTTGCCTTCACGTTGAGCCGCAGCGATCAGCTCAAGGGTCAACGTGGTTTTTCCTGAAGATTCTGGACCAAAAATTTCAACGATACGGCCCATTGGTAAGCCACCAGCACCCAGCGCAATATCCAGAGATAGTGAACCTGTCGAGATGGTTTCAACATCCATCGCACGGTTGTCACCTAGGCGCATGATTGAACCTTTACCGAACTGCTTTTCAATTTGACCTAGTGCGGCGGCCAGTGCCTTCTGTTTGTTCTCGTCCATTACTCTCTCCAGATAGTCACTCTCAGGTGATAGGTAATTATGTCGAAATAGGGTCGACAATGTTTGTCATGTTGGGGTTCATTATACTGTTGATTTGTACAGTGTCCACCCCTGTATAAAAAAATTTCGCCTGTTATTGACGTTCACTGCCATTTTTCAGTAGCGCATCACACAAGACTTTTAAACTGTATTCAATCGCTTGTATGCGAACTTTTGCTCTATCGCCAGCAAAATAGCAGGTCTCACACCGTAGCCATCCATGCTTATCCGCAAAACCAAAACAAACGGTGCCAACAGGCTTTTCCGGGCTACCGCCGCTCGGCCCTGCAATGCCGCTAATGGAAACCGCGATAGTTGCATTCGAATGGGCTAAAGCCCCCAGTACCATTTCTTTGACCACCGCCTCCGAGACCGCACCAAAGTCGGCCAAGGTTTTTTCTGCCACCCCCAGCATTTCTTGTTTTGCTTCATTGCTGTAAGTGACAAATGCACGATCAAACCAACCCGAGCTGCCTGCGACTTCCGTGACCATGTTTGCAACACCACCGCCAGTACACGATTCGGCGGTAGCCAACACTTCACCTTGTTGCAAAAGACGCTCACCCAGTTGTTCTGATAATTGTATTAGTGATTGCATGCCGATTTCCCTTTTCTCTCTTTTACACTATCAGTGATTCACGTATCCTAAGCCGCAAACTGTCCAAACTAAAGATAAAAACCGTGAAAGCTGAACAACAACATACCCCAATGATGCAGCAATACCTCAGATTGAAGGCTGAAAATCCTGATATTTTGCTGTTTTATCGCATGGGCGACTTCTACGAACTTTTTTACGATGATGCAAAGAAGGCGTCGCAGTTGCTGGATATTTCTCTCACCAAGCGCGGCGCTTCGGCAGGAGAACCCATTCCGATGGCAGGTGTGCCATTTCATGCCGTTGAAGGGTATTTAGCCAAATTGGTTCAGCTTGGGGAATCGGTCGCGATCTGCGAACAAATTGGCGATCCTGCCACCAGTAAAGGCCCAGTAGAGCGTAAAGTCGTTCGTATTGTCACGCCAGGTACGGTAACGGATGAAGCTTTACTGTCTGAACGTTTGGATAACTTAATTGCCGCGATTTATCACCACAATGGTAAATTCGGCTACGCCACCTTGGATGTCACCTCTGGTCGTTTCCAATTGATTGAACCTCAGTCAGAAGAGGCAATGGCAGCTGAGTTACAACGCACCTCTCCGCGTGAGTTACTCTTCCCAGAAGATTTTGAGCCCGTTCATTTGATGACAGGCCGTAACGGCAACCGTCGTCGTCCAGTTTGGGAGTTCGAACTCGAAACGGCCAAACAACAGCTCAACCAGCAATTTGGCACCAAAGACTTGGTCGGTTTTGGCGTAGAAAATGCGGTTTTAGGATTGTGCGCCGCAGGTTGCTTGATCCAGTATGTCAAAGATACTCAACGTACAGCACTGCCTCATATCCGCGCGCTTACTTATGATCGGCAAGACGACTCGGTTATCCTTGATGCCGCGACCAGACGCAATCTCGAGCTGACTCAAAACCTTGCTGGCGGAAGTGACAACACGCTTGCTGCGGTTTTGGATCGTTGTGCGACGCCGATGGGAAGCCGGATGCTGAAACGTTGGATCCATCAACCAATGCGCTGTATTACCACGCGAGAGCATCGCCTAGACGCCATCGCCGAACTGAAAGAACAAGCTCTATTTAGCGATATTCATCCTGTGGTGAAACAAATCGGCGATATTGAACGTATTTTGGCTCGCTTAGCACTCCGCTCTGCTCGTCCACGCGATCTCGCGCGATTACGCCATGCGATGCAGCAGCTACCCGAATTGGCTCAGACGTTGTCTTCACTGGGCAATAGCCATCTCAAATCACTGGCCACGGCAGCCGCTCCAATGGATGATGTGTGCGAATTGCTCGAGCGTGCCATTAAAGAAAACCCGCCGGTTGTGATTCGCGATGGTGGGGTCATTGCCGAAGGGTACAGCGCAGATTTGGATGAATGGCGCGATCTTGCAGACGGTGCCACGGGCTACTTGGAAAAACTCGAAGAGGAAGAGCGTGATCGCCACGGTATCGATACACTGAAAGTGGGATACAACAATGTCCACGGCTTCTACATCCAAGTAAGCCGCGGTCAAAGCCATTTGGTTCCACCACACTATGTTCGCCGTCAAACGCTGAAAAACGCTGAACGCTACATCATTCCTGAACTGAAAGAGCACGAAGACAAAGTTCTCAACTCAAAATCAAAAGCATTAGCCATTGAAAAGCAACTGTGGGAAGAGCTCTTTGATTTATTGCTCCCTCACCTAGCTCGTTTGCAAGAGTTGGCAGCAGCGGTTGCACAATTGGATGTATTGCAAAATTTGGCGGAGCGTGCTGATACGCTGGATTATTGCCGCCCAAATTTAACCAAAGATCCCGTCGTTCACATTACCGCGGGTCGTCACCCTGTGGTTGAACAAGTCACTTCCGATCCCTTTATTGCCAACCCAATTGAACTGAACAGCCAACGTAAGATGTTGATCATCACCGGTCCAAACATGGGGGGTAAGTCCACCTACATGCGCCAAACCGCATTGATTGCTTTAATGGCGCACATTGGTTCTTACGTTCCTGCAGAATCGGCCACCATTGGCTCTATTGATCGCATCTTTACTCGAATTGGTGCATCGGATGATCTCGCGTCAGGTCGTTCAACCTTCATGGTAGAAATGACAGAAACAGCCAATATCTTGCACAACGCGACAGCAAATAGCCTAGTTTTGATGGATGAAATTGGCCGTGGTACCAGTACCTATGATGGCCTTTCCCTAGCGTGGGCAAGCGCACACTGGCTTGCGACTCAGATTGGGGCAATGACGCTATTTGCGACGCATTACTTTGAACTGACAGAACTGCCAAATCAACTTCCTCACTTGGCCAACGTGCATCTTGATGCGGTTGAGCATGGCGACAGCATCGCCTTTATGCACGCCGTACAAGAGGGGGCGGCAAGCAAATCCTACGGTTTGGCGGTTGCGGGGTTAGCGGGCGTTCCAAAAACGGTGATTAAAAACGCCCGTCAAAAATTGTCTCAACTTGAGCTACTCAGCGCAGAGGGTTCGCAGCCGAAAGCAAGAACAGTGGATATCGCTAACCAATTGAGCCTTATTCCAGAGCCAAGTGAAGTAGAACAAGCGTTGGCCAGCATCGATCCGGATGATCTGACCCCACGCCAAGCGTTAGAAGCCCTATATCGTTTAAAGAAAATGCTCTAACGTTTTTAAACGAACCTCACTAAAATGACAAAAGGCTATGATTCCATAGCCTTTTTTCTATTGGAGAATGCAAATTCAATCCATATCGATATCAAACAAGTTTTCCATATTCAAACCTTGTTTGATCAGAACTTCACGGAGGCGACGTAACCCTTCAACCTGAATCTGGCGTACTCGCTCGCGAGTTAAACCAATCTCTTGCCCAACCTCTTCCAGCGTTGAAGGCTCATAACCCAACAAACCAAAGCGACGTGCCAACACTTCTTTTTGTTTCGGATTGAGCTCTTCCAACCAATGAATCAAGGAAACACGCATGTCTTCATCTTGCGTTGAAACCTCTGGGTCAGAGTTGTTTGCATCAGGAATAATATCCAATAACGCCTTCTCCCCATCTCCACCAATCGGTGTATCGACAGAACTAATGCGCTCGTTCAAACGTAGCATTTTGCTCACATCGTCAACCGGAATCTCCAGTTGTGCAGCGATCTCTTCAGCGGTTGGCTCATGATCGAGTTTTTGAGAAAGTTCACGCGCCGTACGTAGATAAATGTTCAGCTCTTTAACAACATGGATAGGTAAACGGATGGTTCGAGTCTGATTCATTAAAGCGCGTTCGATGGTTTGGCGAATCCACCATGTCGCGTAAGTCGAGAAGCGGAAACCACGCTCTGGATCGAATTTCTCTACCGCGCGGATCAAACCAAGGTTACCCTCTTCAATCAAATCAAGCAGTGCAAGACCGCGATTACTGTAACGGCGAGAAATCTTAACCACTAGACGTAAGTTACTTTCAATCATACGTTTACGCGCGGCTTCATCGCCTCGCAAAGCACGACGAGCATAAAGGACTTCTTCTTCTGCGGTTAGTAACGGTGAAAAGCCAATCTCACCCAAATAAAGTTGGGTCGCATCTAAGCTTTTGTTGTTGGTATCAAAGTCCTCACGGAGTGAGACTTTATCATCGGAAAGTTCTTCTTTTTCATTCACTTCAATATCATCGTTAAAATCATCATCCATCTGATTAACATCGAAGTCTTTAACTTTGGTTACTGTGTTGCTGATACTCATAACGCCTCCCCATGGCGAGTTAGCAAGACATTACAACTTTAAATGTCGCTAGTTGTGTCGCAAGTTGCTCAAAGTTGAATTAGGGTAAGTAGCGCTTTGGATTCACTGACTTCCCTTGATATCGGATTTCAAAATGCAACATCACTGTTTTTGCTCCAGAGCTGCCCATCGTGGCGATTTGTTGCCCAGCTTTCACTGATTGACCTTCCGATACCAGTAACCGATCGTTATGCGCATAGGCACTGAGGTAATTATCGTTATGTTTGACAATAACTAAATTGCCATAACCTCTTAGTGCGTTACCCGAATAAACAACCGTACCTTCTGCCGTTGATACGATGGCTTGACCTCGCTGTCCTGCGATATCAATGCCTTTATTTCCTTGTTCTCCTGCAGAGAAGTTTTTGATTACTCTCCCTTTTGTTGGCCACTGCCACTTGGCTATTTTTTGGTTATTTGCCGGTGGTGGTGAAGTGACGGGTTTAACATTTTCTTTACCTTTTGAACCAACATACTCCTTTGGTTTGGATTGATCAATCCCCTTAACTGGATCTTTTTTAACCACCTGAGGTTCGGATTTAGTGTTTTTTGAAGTAGAGTTTTTATTCGACTTTTGTGGTGTTGTAGGGGCTGGTTTAGGAGCTGTCACAGCGACAGTTGACACAGCAACCACAGTGGTAGCAGGGGTTTCTACCGTGTGGCCATAATTAGGTGCGACATAAGCAGGTGCCCACAACTTGAGTTTCTGGCCCGGATAAATCGTGTAAGGCTCGGTCAAATTATTGAAACGGATTAACTCATTTACATCTTTATCTGTGACGTAGGAAATAAAATACAGCGTGTCGCCCTTTTCAACCTCGTAGTAACTACCACGATAGCTACCACGATCAACCGCGTTATAGTCTTTACCTAAACCCGTTACCGGTGCAGGAGTATGCGCAGCGCAGCCTACCAGTAAAGCTGCACTGAAAATCATTGACCCACGTAAATAAAGACGCTTACTCACACCTAATCTCAAATTATGCCAAGTCTCCGGCGATCAGCGGCACAAAGTTCACCGCTTCAATCACTTGGGAAACAAACTGATCTTTTTGACGCTCAATCAAGATCAACTGCTGCTCATCCGTACCGACAGGGAGTACCATGCGGCCACCATCATTCAATTGTTGAAGTAACACCGGTGGAACACTTTCTGCTGCGGCGGTCACAATGATCGCGTCAAAAGGTCCTTTATTTTCCCAGCCAAGCCAGCCGTCGCCATGCTTAGTCGAGACATTGTAGATATCCAACTGTTTTAAGCGACGTTTTGCATCCCATTGTAAAGACTTGATGCGCTCAACAGAATATACATGCTCAACCAGAAGCGCTAATACTGCGGTTTGATAACCCGATCCAGTGCCAATTTCCAATACTTTACTGTCTCTTTTGAGACGCAAAAGTTCCGTCATTTTGGCCACAATATAGGGCTGAGAGATCGTCTGACCTTGACCAATAGGCAATGCGTTGTTGTCATAAGCCTGATGCATCATAGCTTGTGACAAAAAACACTCTCTCGGTACACGAGCGATGGCAGATAGCACTTCGCTATCACGGATGCCATTGACCGCTAAGAAATGAACCAATCTTTCTGCTTGAGGATTGCTCATGATTACTTTTCCTTTAGCCAAGTATCCATCGCTCGGAGCGATTCATGGGCAGTTAAATCAACTTGCAGTGGTGTAATGGACACATAGCCTTGTTCAATCGCATGAAAATCGGTTCCCTCCCCCGCATCTTGCTCTTTACCCGGAGGGCCTAACCAATAGATTTCGTGACCACGGGGATCAAGCTGCTTGATCATATTCTCTGCATGATGGCGCGCGCCTAAACGAGTCACTCGTATCTCTTTTAGCTGTTCGAACGGCAGATCCGGAATATTGATATTCAATAAACGATTGGTCGGAATAGGTTTCGCTAAATGTTGCTCAACGATCCGCTTAGCAATGGTTGCCGCGGTTTTAAAGTGGGTTTTGCCAACCAAAGAAAAAGCGATCGACTGCACGCCAAGAAAATGTCCTTCCATCGCTGCGGCGACCGTACCCGAATAAAGCACGTCATCCCCCAGATTGGCGCCATGATTGATGCCACTTAACACTAAGTCTGGGAGATCATTTTTCAGTAGTTCGTTTAAAGCAAAATGGACACAATCTGTCGGCGTGCCTTGCACTGAATAAATATTTTCTTCAACACAGGTCACTCGCAATGGCTGTTCCAGTGTTAACGAATTCGACGCTCCTGAGCGATTGCGATCCGGAGCAACGATGATCACTTCTGCCAATGTTCTTAGCTCACTGGCTAACGTGCGAATACCTTCTGCGAAAACGCCATCGTCATTACTCAGCAAAATGCGCAGCGGTTTAGCTTGCTTATCTTCCATGATAATTAGAATTCTCTTTCAAACGCGATTTCTTGCACTAGCTCGCGGATAATAGACGTAGCAAAAGAGCCTGCATCGAGCGAGAAAGTCAGGATGATATTATTGCCATCCACTTGCCAACTGAGATTGGCTGGCTTCAATGCGATCGCTCGGCGATCGTGTCTCATGCGATTGCCGCGAATCAGCGCCATAAGATCGGGTTCAGCATCTAAGAACACTTGCTCTAGCGCCAACGCGTCATCTTGAGTCGGCAAGGCATTATCGCCAGCCAAGGCACCACTGATCACCAAGTCGCCAGCATCATATTGAGACTGGAGATCCGCATGATTTTCTGCACTCACCAATAGCTGTTCATCCCCCTTAAACAGGATGTCGCCAAGCAAAACCTTATCAAACCGTGATTGCTCAAGTCGCGCCGAGACAATTAAGTTGAAGATCCACGAACGCGCAGCAGACAAGTAGAGGCTACGTTGATTTTGATTGCGGCTACGAACATTGTCTCTACCCCAACGTTTTGCTTCTTGCAGGTTATTGCCATTGTTACCAAAACGCTGATTACCGAAGTAATTTGGAACACCGAGTTTTGCAACCGTCTCTAGACGTTTGAGCACATCGTCCACATCCGAGACTTCGGATAGCGTCACAACAAAATCGTTCCCAACAAGGTCTCCAGGACGTAATTTCTTGTTATGACGAGCGGTCGTGAGAATTTCAATCGATGGGTACTGTGCGAGGAAAGCGGAAAAATCCGGTGTTTCCGCTTTAGGCAAATGGACACTAAGCCATTGTTCCGTCACCGCGTGGCGATCTTTCAAGCCAGCCCAGCTGACGTCTTTTGATTTCACGCCACATGCTTTCGCCAATTCATTGGCAACAAAGGAGGTGTTCTCACCAGTTTTTCGAATGCGCACCATCAAGTGCTCACCAGAACCAGTGAACTCAAAACCTAAGTCTTCTCTTACCTGAAAATGTTCTGGTTTTGCTTTGATTTTTGCTTGTGCGGTTGGTTTACCCGCTAAATAGGCCAGAGAAGCCAAAGTGTCTGTCATAGAACTATCCACTGCCAGTTTTGCTAATGCTAATATTATTGCTTAATCAGTAACACAACGGCTTCCGTTGCAATACCTTCTTTGCGTCCTGTAAAACCCAAACGCTCGGTTGTTGTCGCTTTGACATTAATGTTACGAATATCGGTTTCCAAGTCGTGAGCAATGGCTTCACGCATGGCATCGATATAAGGGGCCATTTTGGGTGCTTGCGCAATGATGGTCACATCCGCATTCCCCAGTTTGTAACCTTGTTCTTTGACTCGGCGATAAACGTCTTTCAACAATTCTCGACTGTCTGCCCCTTTCCATTTGTCATCCGTATCTGGGAAATGGCGACCAATATCACCCGCGGCAATCGCCCCCAGCAGAGCATCGCTTAACGCATGTAAAGCAACATCACCATCGGAGTGAGCAATGAGTCCTTGTTCATAAGGAACCGCAACACCACCGATGATAACCGGGCCTTCGCCACCAAATTTGTGTACATCGAAACCGTGACCAATTCTAATCATTTTCTATCCTTTTCTCGGCTCAAATAAAATTCCGCTAAAGCGAGATCTTCAGGTTGAGTGACTTTGATGTTACTCGAACACCCTTGAACTAAAGCTGGCAGCTCTCCTCGCCACTCTAGCGCAGAGGCTTCGTCGGTAATCGCCACACCTTGCGCCAACGCATCGCTTAGCGCGTCTGTCAGTACTTCGGCTTTGAACATTTGCGGCGTTAAGGCATGCCAAAGTGCATTGCGATCCACTGTATGGTCGATCATTTGTTGTGCGTTGGCGCGCTTCATGGTGTCACGTACGGGCGTCGCCAAAATCCCACCCGTTTCATGCGAGGAGCAGCGTTCAATCAAGGCATCAATATCTTGATGAGCAACACAAGGTCTTGCTGCATCATGCACGAGAACCCAATCCGTTTTTTGTGGCTGCTGCGAAAGGAAACGTAACGCCGATAACACCGAATCTGCACGCTCTTTCCCACCAGCGACACGAATGATATCGGGATGCTGCGCAATGGCGAGCTCTGAGTAATAGGGGTCGTCTTCACTCACGGCAACGACGACTTGTGTAATGGCCGGGTGAGAGAGCAACCTTTCGATGGTATGTTCTAAAATGGTTTTGCCGTGAATCTGCAAATACTGCTTTGGTCGATCTGCCTTCATTCGACTGCCGACACCAGCGGCTGGTACCACTGCAACCAATGACGTCATACTACGCGCCATTATTGATTCTCCTCACCGACAATGCGATAGAACGTCTCACCTTCTTTCAACATACCCAGCTCGTGACGAGCACGCTCTTCAATGGCATCGAGACCTTGCTTCAAGTCATCTATCTCTGCGTACATTTCACTGTTTCTTGCCTGCAACTTGGTGTTCACCAATTGCTGCGCTTCAATATCACTTTCAATCGTGTAGTAATCGGAAACCCCATTTTTACCAAACCACAGGGTGTACTGCAGCCAGCCAAACAGTAAGGTTAAAACGAGAATAAACAGTCGCATGGCAATTTACTTATGACTTATTAGAAGGAAAGATTGATCAAGCCCTGTTTATAGCACAATTAGCTCATTGGCTCTAGAGAGGGTTAGACAGAAGAAAGTGAAGAGAATGACAGAGCCTTATGCACGGTCACTTTTATTTATCGAAGATAGGGGGACTCGCGGAAATATTGGCGATAAAAAAACACCCCGCAAACGCGAGGTGCTTTTAAAGTTTCAAACTAAGCGATTAATTCTGTTGAGAATTAAGCTTGGCCTTTCACTTCTTTAAGACCGTTGAAAGGAGCACGACCAGCTAGAGCTTCCTCGATACGGATTAGTTGGTTGTACTTAGCAACACGGTCAGAACGGCTCATAGAACCAGTCTTGATTTGACCTGCTGCAGTACCTACCGCTAGATCAGCGATAGTTGCATCTTCAGTTTCGCCAGAACGGTGAGAGATTACTGCTGTGTAACCTGCGTCTTTAGCCATCTTGATTGCAGCTAGAGTCTCAGTTAGAGAGCCGATTTGGTTGAACTTGATTAGGATAGAGTTAGCGATGCCTTTCTCGATACCTTCAGCTAGGATCTTAGTGTTTGTAACGAATAGATCGTCACCAACTAGTTGGATCTTGTCGCCTAGAAGTTGAGTTTGGTGTGCGAAACCAGCCCAATCAGACTCGTCTAGACCATCTTCGATAGATACGATTGGGAATTGCTCAACTAGACCAGCTAGGTAGTGGTTGAACTCTTCAGAAGTGAACGTTTTGCCTTCACCTTTCAAGTTGTAGATGCCAGCTTCTTTGTCGAAGAACTCAGATGCTGCACAGTCCATAGCAAGAGTAACGTCTTTACCTAGCACGTAACCCGCAGCTGCAACTGCTTCTGCGATAACTTCTAGCGCTTCAGCGTTAGACTTAAGGTTAGGAGCGAAACCACCTTCGTCACCAACTGCAGTGTTGTAGCCTTTAGACTTAAGAACTTTAGCTAGGTTGTGGAATACTTCCGCACCCATGCGAACTGCTTCTTTCAGAGTTTTTGCGCCAACTGGTTGGATCATGAACTCTTGGATGTCAACGTTGTTGTCAGCGTGCTCACCACCGTTGATGATGTTCATCATTGGTAGAGGCATAGAGAACTGACCAGCAGTACCGTTTAGCTCAGCGATGTGCTCGTATAGAGGCATGCCTTTAGAAGCAGCCGCTGCTTTAGCGTTAGCTAGAGAAACAGCTAGGATTGCGTTCGCACCAAACTTAGATTTGTTTTCAGTACCGTCTAGCTCGATCATGATAGCGTCGATCGCTGCTTGATCTTTCGCATCTTTACCAACTAGAGCGTCAGCGATTGCACCGTTTACCGCTTCAATCGCTTTAAGAACACCTTTACCTAGGAAACGTGCTTTGTCACCGTCACGTAGCTCAAGCGCTTCGCGAGAACCAGTAGATGCGCCAGATGGAGCTGCCGCCATACCTACGAAACCGCCTTCTAGGTGTACTTCAGCTTCAACAGTTGGGTTACCACGTGAGTCGATGATTTCACGACCTAGAACTTTAACGATCTTAGACATTAATGTTTCCTCTCGTTCAAATATAAATGTCAAATTTAAAGGGCGGCAGCACAACCTTTGCAACCGCCCGTATCCTTTTACTTCAGTTCGCCGCGCGCGTTTTCACCCGCTGCTTTAATAAAGCCAGAGAACAGTGGGTGACCGTCACGTGGCGTAGAAGTGAACTCTGGGTGGAACTGAGCAGCCACAAACCATGGGTGGTTCGGGTTCTCGATCATCTCAACCAGTTTCTTGTCCGCAGACAGACCAGATACTTTTAGGCCTGCTTTTTCAATTTGTGGACGAAGATTGTTGTTCACTTCGTAACGGTGGCGGTGACGTTCATGGATCGTATCGCTACCGTATAGCTCACGAGCTTTAGTGCCTTTCGCTAGGTGACATAGTTGCGAACCTAGACGCATCGTACCACCAAGATTTGACGATTCAGTACGTTCTTCCACGTTACCTTCACTGTCCACCCATTCCGTGATCAAACCTACCACAGGGTACTTGGTGTCTTTGTTAAATTCTGTTGAATGTGCACCTTCCATACCCGCAACGTTGCGCGCGTATTCAATCAGTGCCACTTGCATACCTAAGCAAATACCTAGATAAGGAACCTTGTTCTCACGAGCGTATTTCGCCGCAAGAATCTTGCCTTCGATACCACGGTCGCCAAAACCACCAGGTACAAGGATTGCGTCAAGTCCTTGCAGAACTTCAACGCCTTTGGTTTCTACGTCCTGAGAGTCTACATATTTAATGTTAACGCTCAAGCGATTTTTCAAACCTGCATGTTTAAGCGCTTCGTTTACTGATTTATACGCATCAGGTAGTTCGATGTATTTACCCACCATACCGATAGTAACTTCACCAGTTGGGTTCGCTTCTTCGTAAATCACCTGTTCCCATTCAGACAGATCCGCTTCTGGCGCAGAAATGCCGAAACGTGCACAAACGAGATCATCAAGACCTTGAGATTTGATCAGTTGAGGGATCTTGTAGATAGAATCTACGTCCTTCATGGAGATTACCGCTTTCTCAGGAACGTTACAGAACAGCGCAATCTTCTTACGCTCGTTCGCTGGGATCATGCGATCTGAGCGGCAAACTAGGATATCTGGCTGGATACCGATTGATAGCAGCTCTTTAACAGAGTGCTGAGTCGGTTTTGTTTTCACTTCGCCTGCGGCTGCAAGGTAAGGAACAAGTGTTAGGTGCATGAACATAGCGCGTTCACGGCCGATTTCAACGGCTAGCTGACGAATCGCTTCCATAAATGGTAGAGATTCGATATCACCAACAGTACCACCCACTTCAACGATCGCAACGTCATGACCTTGAGAACCATTGATCACGCGGTCTTTGATATCGTTTGTGATATGAGGGATAACTTGGATAGTTGCACCTAGATAGTCACCGCGACGCTCTTTCGCGAGAACGTCTGAGTAAACACGACCTGCAGTGAAGTTGTTGCGCTTAGTCATCTTAGTGCGGATGAAACGCTCGTAGTGACCAAGGTCTAGGTCTGTTTCGGCGCCATCTTCTGTAACGAACACTTCACCATGTTGAGTTGGGCTCATTGTGCCTGGATCAACGTTGATGTAAGGGTCAAGCTTCATCATAGTCACTTTAAGACCACGAGCTTCTAAAATCGCTGCAAGAGATGCTGCTGCAATACCTTTACCTAGAGAGGATACAACCCCGCCAGTAACAAAAATGTAATTTGTCGTCATGTTTAACCTGAAATTGGTTGAATGAGGGAAACGGATTTCTTCTGGACGGGACGAAAATATACCAGAAGACCCTAACCGCCACAACGTGAAATCTATCACACGCCAATTTTTTATTTTTTGCTTCAAATCAAAGTGGATAAACACCAATCGAGTTGAATAAAAAATAGTTGAGTCAAATGTGTCTCAAATTTCTACTCGGCAGCTTGACTGCGTTCCGCGCGCTTCACTTGATCCCAAATGGCATCCAACTCTGCTAAATCGCACTCTTCAAGCTTCTTACCTTTTGCGTGCACGCCTTGCTCTACTTGCTTGAATCGATTAGAAAACTTGAGATTAGCTTTGCTCAATGCCGCTTCTGGATTGACCTGCAAATGACGCGCTAAGTTGACGGTGGCGAACAGCAGATCCCCCAGTTCAAGCTCCACTTTTTCCTCATCGACATCGACTTGAAGCGCCTCTTCCACCACTTCCTCAATTTCTTCTTTGACTTTGTCGACCACAGGTCCGAGTGAATCCCAATCAAAACCATAATGAGCGCATTTTTTCTGAATCTTTGTAGCACGCATTAATGCAGGTAGAGAGTTTGGTATTGAGTCTAGAATACTTTGCTCATTTTTGCCTACTTGCGCCTTCTCTTTGGCCTTTTCCGCTTCCCAATTGGCTTTTATTTCTGCTTCTGTCTCAAATTCGACTTGACCAAAGACATGGGGATGACGGCGGGTCAGTTTTTCGTTCACGGTCTCTACCACTGCGGAAAAATCAAACAACCCCTGCTCTTTTGCTAACTGGCTGTAGAAAATCACCTGGAACAACAGATCGCCCAACTCTTCCTGCAAATTAGGCCAATCGCGATTATGAATCGCATCCACCACTTCGTACGTTTCTTCGATCGTGTGAGGAACAATGGTGTCGAAACTCTGTTTTAAATCCCAAGGGCAACCACTTTGCGGGTCACGCAGCTTCGCCATGATTTGCTCTAATTGTTCAATTGGATGACTCATTTTCTGTTCCTTAACCCTTTCTATCTAAAGAAAAAGGTGAGTAGTCAAAACCACTCACCTTAAATTACTTCGCTTACAACACTGCGTGGATTTTTATCAATACTCGCCTTTCACTAAGTAATTGTTGTTTTGACAAGGCAACAAGCTTTCGAGGCTCCTGAGCATGGTTCACCATGTGATTGAGCGAGAAAGCGAAGTTAACGCAGTAAAAACAGCAAGTACGACTTGAAAGTTAGCCTAGGCGTTTTACCAACATCACATCCTTGATCTGCTCAACACGTTTCATGATGCGAGTCAGCACTTCAATGTTGGTCACTTCGAGTTCGAAATCCATCACATTGAGATGGGTGCGGTAATCAAGCCGACTCTTCATGCTGATGATTTTGATTTTCTCATTCGCCAACATGGTGGTGATGTCTTTTAGCAAACCACTTCGCTCCATCGCCTCGACACGAACGGTCAACATGTAGGAGCCGACAACATCACGCCCCCAGACGGTATCTATGATACGTTCTGGTGCATGGTGACGTAGCTCTTCAAGCTGTTCACAATCGGCTCTGTGTACTGAGATGCCACGACCTTGCGTGATGTAACCACAGATCTCATCACCCGGTATTGGTTGACAGCAACGAGCTAAGTGAGACATCAGGTTATCGACCCCTTGCACAACCACGGCATCTTTGCGTGGACGAGTTGGACTACCTGCCGCTTTATTGCCCGCTTCTTGCAGTTTTTCGAGTGCTTGACGATCTTCTTCTTCAGCCGTTAGCTTGTTCACTAAGGCATTAATATGATTCAAGATTTGGTTAATGCGCAAATCGCCACTGCCCACACCCACGTACAACTCATCGGCTGACTTCACGTTAAAACGTTTTACGGCGTACTGCTCTGCATCTTTTAGCGTTGCACCAATTTTCGCCAGTTCGTTTTCAAGGATCTCACGGCCAGCTTCGAGGTTTTTCTCACGGCTCTGTTTGCGGAACCAAGCGTTGATTTTCGCCCGAGCACGACCTGAGGTCACAAACCCCAATGACGGGTTTAACCAATCGCGGGACGGGTTCGGCTCTTTCTGGGTGATAATTTCCACTTGATCGCCCATGTTGAGTTTATGGGTGAATGGGACGATGCGCCCAGCCACCTTGGCACCGATACAACGATGGCCCACCTCTGAGTGAATATGGTAGGCAAAATCAAGTGGTGTCGCGCCCATTGGCAAGTCAACAACATCACCACGCGGGGTAAAGGCGTAAACGCGGTCATCAAACACTTGGCTGCGCAGCTCGTCGAGCATTTCGCCCGAGTCTGACATCTCTTCTTGCCAATCCAGCAGTTTGCGTAGCCAGGTGATTTTCTCATCGTAACCACTGCGACCGCTGCTGCTGCCTTCTTTGTATTTCCAGTGCGCGGCAACCCCGAGTTCCGAATCTTCATGCATCTGCTTGGTGCGGATTTGGATCTCGATGGTTTTGCCTTCTGGGCCGAGTACCACGGTATGAATCGACTGGTAACCATTCGGTTTTGGGTTGGCGACATAGTCGTCGAACTCACTTGGCAGATGCTTATATTTGGTGTGCACCACACCCAATGCGGCGTAACAATCTTGCAGTTTATCGGCAATAATCCGCACCGCACGCACGTCAAACAGCTCATCAAACTCTAAGCTCTTCTTCTGCATTTTGCGCCAAATACTGTAGATGTGTTTAGGGCGACCACTGACTTCGGCGTTAATGCCGCACTCTTTCATTTCTTCAGAAAGGTCATCGACAAAGTCTTTGATGTATTGTTCGCGCACAATACGACGTTCAGATAACTGCTTAGCAATTTGCTTGTAGGTATCTGGCTGTTGATAGCGGAAAGCGTAATCTTCAATTTCCCACTTTAACTGACCAATGCCTAAACGGTTGGCCAGTGGTGCATAGATATTGGCACACTCTTTGGCTGCGGCGCGGCGCACTTCATCTGGCGCTTTTTTCACTTCAATCAGATTGCAGATACGCTCAGCCAATTTGATGACCACGCAACGGAAGTCATCCACCATCGCCAGCAACATGCGACGCACATTGTCGACTTGCGCAGAAGCCGCACTGCCTTCAAGAGTGATGTTTAGCTGGCCAATCGCCGCCATTTCATCCACACCATCAATCAGCTTGATGATCTCTTTACTGTAGTGCTCTTCTAATGGCTCGCGTGCAAAAGCACCACTTGAGACTAATGGGAACAGTTGCGCGGCAACCAAGGTGGCCTTATCCATGGATAAGGTGACGAGAATTTCAATCATTTCTCGTCCCCGCCACAACAGAAGTTCGGCGTGTTCATGACCTTGCAGAATGGTCTGACAGTGGCGATAGACTTCAATAAGGCGCTTGGAGACGCCCGCGTCTTGTTTCAGGCTTGCCACCCAGCTTTCCAGCTCAAACTGTTCGTTTTGATTCAAATGTGCGCTTCTTACCGCAACCATCTTATTATCCTAATATTGCTTTTTCAGTTTCGACTAACAGCATCCCAGTTAGTTCGTTTTGTCCCAATCAAACGATGGCTTTCTCACCATGTAGTTTACTTTTCAAACAGCGCCATCGATTCGAGGTGACTGGTATAAGGGAACATGTCCAACATACCTAATTTGGTTAAGCGATAACCTTGCTCCAACAGGCTTTGGCTATCCCTTGCAAGGGTAGCAGGATTACACGAAACATAAACCACTCTTTTCGCACCGAGTGCGGAAACCTGCTCGATGATACCGCTTGCGCCAGCCCTTGCTGGATCGAGTAAAATCTTATCAAACTTCTCGCTCGCCCAAGGCTGCCCGACAAAATCCTGCTCCAGATTAGCGTGGAAAAATTGCGCGTTATTGATTTGGTTCAAAGAGGCGTTGATTGCTGCTTTTTGCACCATGTCATCCACCCCTTCCACCCCAGTCACCAACTTAGCTTTACTGGCGATCGGCAAGCTAAAATTGCCTAGACCACAGAAGAGATCTAACACACGGTCGCTGCTTTGCGGGTCTAACCACTCAAGCGCTTGAACCACCATCTGTTGGTTGACCTTCTGGTTCACCTGAATAAAGTTGTTTGGCTCAAATGGCACTTTAAAGCCAATTTCTTGGTAGTATGGCGCTTCGCCAGAAATACGTTCGAGCTGATCGCTTGCAGGCATAAGGTAAAGCGTAGCTTGATGTTGTTCTGCACATTGACGTAGCTTAGCCACGTCTTCATCCAACAATGGGCCTGTATGTCGAAGTGTGATGACCGCACCGTTGTCTGCCGCAACCAGTTCAACATGGCCTAAGTGTTCAGGATGGTGGAAATGGCTCAAGATCGCTTTCAGTTCTGGCAGCAAGCACTCAAGCTCAGCCACTAATACCGGGCACTCAGTAACGTTTTCGATTTGCTTGCTCTGTTTACGGCGGAATCCAAACTGCAACTGACGCGATTTTTTGTCCCACATCAGGCTGACGCGCGCACGACGACGATACGCCTTCTCAAGCCCCGTTACTGGTGGTGATAAAAGGATCTCACTGCCGGAGAATTTCTTCATCAGTTGCAGCAGAGTGCGCTGCTTATAAGCCAGTTGGGCTTGGTAATCCATGTGCTGCATGTCGCAACCACCACACTGATTAAAATGAGGGCAGAATGGTTCAACACGTTCGGCCGCCGGTTTAAGCAATTTGATCAGTTTACCGCGCGCAAACTTACTTTTACTCTCCGTCAGCTGCGTCACTACCTCTTCCCCCGGTAAAGTGCCATCAATAAAAAGCGGCTTTTTGTTGAGATAGGCGATCCCCGCCCCTTGATGGTCGAGTTTTTCCACCAACACCTGCTGATGTTTGCTTTCGGGTTGAAGTTTCTTTTTCGGTTGGAAAAAACGTGCCATGCTCAATTACCTGAATGATTTACTCAAATTTGTTTTACCGCTTCACTATTCTGCTGCGCAGCCGTTGTGCCTGTGAGCGGTTGTGATTATGCTTAGCGACTATCCGGCTGGGTCACTGACATATAGTGGCACCTATTTTCCCATATCCAGACCTTGATGTAATTAGATAACATGACCAGATATGGCTTACGAGCACGTGTAATTACGCTCACCCTAGCGCCAACCTTGATCATCGGGTTGTTGCTCAGTAGTTTTTTCTCTTTCAATCGCTATCAAGATTTGGAACGTCAGGTGATCACCACGGGCAACAGCATTATTGAACCGATCGCCATCGCCAGCGAGCCTCATCTTCTTTCTGAAAGCCGCGAAGCCGTGCGCCGCCTCGTCAGTTACGCCCATCGCAAAAATTCAGGGCTCGTCAGAAGTATTGCGGTCTTTGATGGCAAACATGAACTGTTTGTAACCTCGAACTTCCACCCAAACTTTGAATCACTCACCTACCCAAAAGATAAGCCGATCCCATTGCTAGGTAATGCCGAAATTCTCAGTGATACCATGATTTTGAGAGTGCCCGTGTTGTCTGAAGGGCACTATTTGAGTGATTTGGCCGAACCTGGTCAAGCGACTCGTGCTATCGGTTATATCGCTGTCGAAATGGATCTCTCCACACTTCGCCTTCAGCAATATCAAGAAGTGTTCTCGGCATTTTTAGTCTTGATCCTCGGTTTAGGCTTAGCCAGTGTATTTGCTTCACGTTTGATGCAGGACGTCACTCAGCCAATCACCCATATGAAAAACGTGGTCGATCGCATTCGCCGTGGTCAATTGGATGTGCGAATTGAAGGCAAGATGCACGGGGAATTGGATTCGTTGAAAAACGGTATCAACGCGATGGCGATTTCATTGTCGGAATACCACGTTGAGATGCAGCACAGCATTGACCAAGCCACCTCCGACTTACGAGAAACACTTGAGCAGCTCGAGATTCAAAACGTTGAACTGGATATCGCCAAAAAACGCGCTCAAGAAGCGGCACGAGTCAAATCCGAGTTCCTCGCCAATATGTCGCATGAGCTGCGTACACCACTCAATGGCGTGATCGGCTTTACTCGTCAGATGCTCAAAACGCAGCTTACCAACAGCCAAACCGACTATCTGCAGACCATTGAAAAATCAGCCAACAACCTACTCAATATCATCAACGATATTTTGGACTTCTCGAAACTTGAAGCAGGTAAGCTGGCACTGGAAAACATTCCATTCGATTTCCGTGAAAGCCTAGAAGAGGTTATCAGCCTTCAAGCCACCAGCGCGCACGAAAAAGGGTTAGAGATCACGTTGAAGATTGATCCGCGTATCCCAGAAGGCGTGGTGGGCGATCCATTACGTATTCAGCAGGTACTGACCAACCTAGTGGGTAACTCAATCAAGTTTACCGAGCGTGGCAACATCGATGTCAGTGTGGAGATGCGCGCTCAATCGGGTGATAGCCTTGATCTACAGTTCATGGTTAAAGACACGGGTATCGGCATTTCTGAACGTCAACAAGCACAGCTTTTCCAAGCCTTTAGTCAAGCGGATGCCAGTATTTCTCGCCGTTATGGTGGCACAGGCCTTGGGTTGGTTATCACCCAGAAGCTAGTCAGCCAAATGGGCGGTGAGATCAGCCTCACCAGCCGTTTACATCAAGGTTCGACCTTCTGGTTCACCTTGCGTCTGCACTCCACGCAAATGCCAATGACAGAATCCAGGGATGCGGAACTGCTGCACGGAAAAGAGCTCCTTTTGGTGGAACCAAACATGCAAGCCGCCGCCGTGACTCAGCAAGTACTGACGCAAGAAGGCATCAATGTCACTTACCGCTCGCAACTGCCCGATAACGCCAAAGGCTACGACTTTGTGCTGCTGAGCTTAGCGGTGAATCAGAGCCATGAGATGGAAACCATTGAGAACTGGCTCAACCGTGCACTGCATATCTCCGCAAATACTATTTTGGCGATTCCGAGTACCGAGCTCGCCCTAGCTGATCAGCTTACTGAACGCTTTGGTATTCAATGTTTGACCAAACCACTGGGTCGAAGAAAACTGTTGCAAAGTCTTGCGGCAAAACAAACCTTACAACCTTTACTTCTGGCGCCTGAAAACGCGCAAGCAGAGCGCTCTTCCCTGTCGGTACTGGCTGTGGATGACAACCCGGCCAACCTCAAACTGATCACCGCGCTCCTTGCCGAAAGAGTGGTTTCGGTCACCTCTTGCAGTTCAGGTCAAGACGCCGTCGATATCGCCACCAGCCGCCAATTCGATCTGATCTTTATGGATATTCAAATGCCGAAGATGGATGGCGTAACGGCTTGTAAATTGATCAAAAAAACCGAACTCAATGCCAACACGCCTGTGATCGCGGTCACGGCACACGCCATGAGCGGTGAACGAGACCGCTTGCTAAAAGCGGGGATGGACGACTATCTCACCAAACCTATTGAGGAACACATTCTTCAGCAGGTGTTAATTCATTGGAACCCCAACACCTGTGACAGTAAAGTGGAAAAAATCTCACCAAGTTATGTAGCCACTGAGGAGGAGCAAGCTCAGCAGAACATAGCACGTAGCAGCGATATCATCATTGATTGGCAGGCGGCACTAAAGCAATCCGCCAATAAAGAAGATCTCGCTAAAGACATGCTTAAAATGCTGGTTGAGTTTATGCCAGATGTCGAAGCCGTGGTTGAGCAGGCACTCGAACAAGAAGCGTATCCACGACAAGAGCTGATTGATGTGATTCACAAACTGCATGGCAGCAGCTCTTACTGCGGGGTGCCACGCTTAAAGGCACTGTGCGCCACCATTGAGCAATCCCTACGCAGCGATGCCGATTTGATGGATGTAGAACCGGAGCTTTTTGAACTGCAAGATGAGATGCTCAAGGTTTCCACTACTGCGCAGCTTTATCTCAAATAAATAAAAAACCGCCTGTTCATCCGGCGGTTTTCTTTGTTCATACCCAGCACTAAGATCAATGCCCCATCGATTGGCTCATCGGTTGGCGAAAAAAACGCGCCGCATTCTTTCCATCTTGTTTTGCCACATACATGGCGCTATCGGCTTGCAATAGCAGTTTTTCCATATCCGCCTGTGTAGCGGTAGAGCTCGCAATTCCAATACTACATCCTACGTGGACTTGCACTTGTTTCACTTCAATTGGTGTATTACTCACCTCAATCAGCTGCTGAGCAAAAGCCATTAAAAATGCCTCCATTTTTTCCGGTCCATCGCGGTGTGAAAGATAGATGACGAACTCATCCCCCCCAATTCTGCCAACCACACTTTGCGCAAAATGCTCTTGGGTCAAATTTAGATAGCGGCTGGCAATCGTAGACAGCACTGCATCCCCCACAGCATGACCATGGTTATCATTGACCAATTTAAACCCATCTAAATCGATCAAAAATAAAGAAAGATAGGTGCCACTGTGCTTCATGTACGAAAAGTGTTTTTCACACCCCAAGCGATTCTTTAATCCCGTTAAGGTATCTTGCTCAGCCATACCACGGTAGTAGATCTCCCAACGCTCGATTTGTGAACGCAGCTCTTTTTCTCGGATCAAGGCTTGGTGAGAGGCTTCAATAAAGGTATTGATGCTGTTGGCCACGAGGCCAATTTCGTTACTACGGTTCTGCTCATCAATCTCCACCGTTTTCACTTGCCCTGGCGTAGCGCGCGCAACCGCAATAGAAAGCGCTTGTAATGGCTTGCCGATGATACGCTTCACCACCAAAGCGATCACAATAAAAGTCATTAAAAACTGCAATAAGACAAAGAGGATCTGATAAAGCACTTCGTCTAATGTTTGACGTTGAATGACCAAATGGTTGTCGTGAACATAGAGCATCCCCAATGGCTTAGCATCGACAGGAGACAGCAAAGGGTACTGGTTGGAATGCTCCCACATGTCTTTTTCAAATTGACCCGGTTTAATTTTATCGAAAGTGACCCCTTCTAAACTTTCTAACCGCACCGCATTGATTTCATCATGCAACAACAGGGCGTCAATCACCTCTTCCGCGATTTCATGGTTATTGACGTAAAGGGCAATGGCGGCAGAGTTTGATAAGGAAAGCACCAGTTTTTGTTCCAACTCCATGTGAGCCTGCGTCGCATTTTTAAAACCAAACGGAATCATTAGTGCCAATAGCAGCACCAAATAAATGATCGCGCAAATCGAGACAAATCTAAGCAGACGATTCGCTAAGGATTGACGAGGCAAATTATTCATTAATCGTCACCACCACCTTGAGTCCGTCTGGGGGAGGAGTCTGCATGTAACCAATCGCATTGGGGTTATTGAGTAAATGACTCACCAACTCTTCATCCGTTTCGACCAAGTGAGGAGCACGCATACGACCTGAAAACTTAAGCTTAGCCCAGTAGGCGTTAATCTGACTGGCACGCATATTGGCAATCCTAATAAAAAATCGTTCGCGTACGTCATCTTCTCGATCAAGCACTTGTGTGATCTCTACTTGGCCAAAGGTCCGCTTACGACCCAAGTAGATGTCGGCTACGTCACTTTGTTTCATTTGATGAATCGAACTGTCATGGCTGACGACAACAAAGATTTCCGCTTGCGCCAATCCACTTCCCCACAACATAAGGAGCAGTATTAGATATTTCATCTCTGCCCCCTAGAAAATAAAGTTCACACTAAGTGTGTAAAGTTGTACATCGCGTTCCTTCATCGAAGATCGGTTGTCTGCGGCCCACAATCCGTAGCCCACCTCACTGATCTGGATAAAGTCGACTTGCCCCTTCAGCGCGACTTGAGGATGAATGTCCCATCGCAGTCCCAGTGAATAGGAATTTTGGTCGATATGGGTTGCATTGATACCACCAACGATCAACTGCTGAATTTGTCCCAGCTGAGGATCCACCATTCCCCAATCACTTTTCGCACCAAAGATCTCGGACGACGGTTGAAAAAAAGCCGCGATCAGATAAGGGGTCACACGATTTATGTTGTGACCCAACATTAAATACCCCCCCTTACCTTGTGGAATGGCTTGCTTCATACCAGCCACGTAAAACAGCTCAGTTTGCATGAGCCATTCACCATCAAAGTAACCGAGACCCAATTGCCAATATTTCACCGATTCGCCATTTATGTCAGATTGATCATAGATCTCTGCCGCTTCTGAGCTTACCGCCCCCAACCCCGAGTTCGCCAACTGCAAAATACCCTGCTGTGCGGAAAGGCCATTTTCACCAAGAGTCACGACCAAATCGGCGACATCAACATAAGAAAAACGCGCACTCCATTCGTGGTAGTCGAACGTTAAAGCAACGGCGAGCGTATGATCAGAACTGGCTTTAGATAGCTCATTGGTTCGTTCATCCTCTAGAACTTGAGAGATGCGGCCATATTGAACGCTGGCAGACCAATTGAGTTTGTTGAACGATGAGCGGTAAGTGACATCAATACCATCGATGGAGTCATAGAAAATACTGCCGTACAACTCTTGAGGAGGGCGTACCCACAGGTGAGCGTAATCGATTCGACGGCTGTCAGCCGCAGTGTATGCATTCAGCCCAACCCGCCCTAAACGCAGATCCCAGTTAGCATCAGGAAGATACCGTAAAAAAGCCAGTTCGGTGACGTTGTTGAAATCCTGCTCAACTCGGTCTTCTAGAACCCATTGTGCAGTCGCAGACCATCGATAATCCCAGGTAAAATCAAGTTGTAAACCGAGGTTAGAATCCGGAAGAAATGAGCCATTTCGTTCCACATCTGGAGGTTGGGAAATATTTCGCAGATAGCCAATATCAGGTTCATTTTCGTAGCTGTAGCCCAAAGAGCCAAAACCAGATACTGACCACTCTTGTGCAGATACAGGGAAAGAGTGACAGAGCAAAGCAACCACTAGGGAAGTCGAATAAAGTCGAATTGTGGAATAAGCATCACTCAACATGGCACCGCCTTTCTAAGCAAATCCATTGCTAACACGCATTTCGACTTCCTCATTAAAGTCAAAATAGAGCAACGGCAAGGAAAAACTGACCAACTTTGCATTTATAATTTTTATAATTACAACAAATACACATTTAGAGTATATGCAATTCAATCAGCAAGCGACAATCTCAAATGGAACGAAGATCACCTTAAACGTGGGTATTTTGTAAATTTGTGAAAAAGATACGTAATTGGGAGGGATTTAATAAAATACCTTCACGTGTGCAACAACGACACGCGAAGGCTGAGGGATCACTTTTCTAATATTACGGTTGCAATGGCATAATGACGTTCGTCAGAGATAGAAAGATGAGTATGCAAAACGCCGTAGGCTTGCGCCAGTTCAGCCGATTTACCGCGCAAAGTGAGCACCGGCTTGCCATTCTCATCATTACAGATCGCAAAGTCTTGAAATGAGACACCATGTGCAATGCCCGTGCCTAGCGCTTTTGAAGCCGCTTCTTTGGCCGCAAAACGCTTTGCTAGGAAACGCGCCTGCTGCTTTGAGGCACGAAAGGTCATCATCTCATGCTCGGTGAGGATGCGTTGCGCAAATGCCTCACCAGTACGAGCGAGGGCTTTTTCCACTCGCTCGATTTCCGCAATATCGGTACCCAGTCCAACAATGGCCATACTACTGACGAGCCGCCACCATAATGGCTTTCATGTCCGCCACCGCTTTATGCAGGCCATCAAACACCGCACGGCCAATGATCGCATGGCCAATATTCAGCTCGTAAATTTCAGGCAATGCTGCGATGGGTGCCACGTTGTGGTAAGTCAAACCGTGGCCTGCGTTCACCGTAATGCCAAGATCGGCTGCGTAGCTCGCACCCGCAGCAATTTTTTTCAACTCATCGAGCTGATCTTCTTCCGTTTCTGCGTCAGCGTAGTGGCCAGTGTGCAGCTCAATGAAGGGAGCACCGCACGCTTTTGCTGCGTCAATTTGCTCACGATCAGCATCAATAAACAATGAAACTTTGATGCCTGCGGCACTCAGTTTCTTCGTTGCAGCTTTGATTTTCTCTAAATGCCCAGCAACGTCTAACCCCCCTTCTGTAGTGAGTTCTTCACGCTTTTCTGGCACTAAACACACATATTCTGGCTGAGTTTTCAGTGCAATGTCGATCATTTCATCTGTCACTGCCATTTCCAGGTTCATGCGGGTTTGTAAGGTCTCACGCAGAATTCGAACATCACGGTCAGTGATGTGGCGGCGATCTTCACGCAAATGAATGGTGATGCCGTCCGCACCTGCTCGCTCTGCCACTTCAGCAGCGTGGACAGGATCAGGGTATTTCGTACCGCGGGCATTACGTAATGTTGCAACGTGGTCGATGTTCACACCCAGGTAAATTGAACTCATTTTTCCATACTCCGTGTTCGGGGAATCCTCATTTGCACAAACAATTCCCGACTTTTTAAAGGTTTGCCGCCAAGATACGGCTTTAGGGCTATACGTGTAAAGCGTTTTGCAGCTTGCAGCTGCTCTTTCGTGAGGAAGCGACGTTCACTGATGGCAATCAGTTCATTGCCATAAAAAGTGAGATTATCGCGTCGTACTGACGCGATGAAGCCTTTTTGATCTCGATAGCGATAAGTCATTTGCGGATCAATCGACTCGCCAGTACCAGCACAATGCAAAAAATCCACGCCGTAGCCCATCGCAGCCAATAGAGCGAGCTCAAAACGGCGCAGAGCGGGTTCAGGATTATCCGCTTGAGCTAACTCAGTCAGCGCGAAAAGGTAGTCATGGAACAACCCTGGCATAGGTACTTCTTGCATCAAAACGCGGCCGACCAACTCATTCACATACATCGCGGAATAGAGGTAGATACCCGTTAGAGGAAGACCTAAGCTGATCGGCTCCGCTTGACGTAACGTTTTCATCGAGCCTTTACCAGACCACTTTAATAACAGTGGTGTAAACGGCTGCAACGCACCTTTTAAATTGGAACGCTTACTGCGTGCCCCTTTCGACATCAAGGTGATGCGGCCGAACTCTTCGCTGAATACGTCCAAGATCAGACTGGATTCGCTATAAGGGCGACGATGGAGAACAAAACATCGCTGTAAACCGTCAGGCGCGTTCATGCTGTGCTTCTATTCCACAAAAAATAAGGAGCCACTTGGGCTCCTTAACAAGATACGATCGGAGCGATAACTCTCGCTAACCGAGTTAGAGGTCGTCAATGTAACCGAGTGAGCGCAACGCACGTTCGTCGTCTGCCCAACCTGATTTCACTTTCACCCAAGTTTCTAGGTAAACCTTGCGACCAAACAGTTCTTCCATATCGAGGCGCGCTTCACGACCAATGGTTTTGATTTTCTCACCACCTTTACCAATCACCATTTTCTTCTGACCACTACGCTCGACAAGAATTAAGGCGTTAATGTGGAAGCCATCGGTTTCTGGGTTGTAATCGAAACGTTCGATCTCTACGGTCACTGAGTATGGCAATTCATCACCGGTGAAACGCATCAGTTTTTCACGCACAATTTCAGACGCCATAAAACGCTGTGAACGGTCCGTCACATACTCTTCAGGGAAATGGTGCACTGCTTTTGGCAAGTGGTCACGAACGTGCTTACGCAGCACATCTATATTTTTACCCTGTTTGGCAGAAATGGGCACCACATCGACGAAGTTCATTCTCTTCGACATTTCCATCATGTGCTGCATCACGTCATTGCGATCTTGGACGTTGTCGACTTTGTTAACACACAACACGACTGGGAAGTTCGCTTTCTGCAACTTGGTCAGTACCATTTCATCGTCGTTAGTCCAATGGGTACCATCAACCAAGAAAAACACCAAGTTCACATCACTTAACGACGAGTTAGCGGCACGATTCATCAAACGGTTAATGGCGCGTTTCTCTTCGATGTGCAATCCCGGAGTATCAACATAAATCGCTTGATAGTCGCCATCGGTATCGACACCCATGATACGGTGACGTGTAGTTTGCGGCTTACGGGAGGTAATCGAAATTTTCTGACCAAGAATCTTGTTCAGTAGGGTCGATTTACCCACATTAGGACGACCAACAATGGCGATAAAACCGCAGTGCTGGTTTTCAGAAGACGTGCTTTTCTTCTCTGTCGAGAAAAACGCATCGATATCAAATTCATTATCAGCCATTGGTTAACTGCTCCAGAGCCAATTCCGCAGCCGCTTGTTCTGCCTTGCGGCGGCTGGTACCTCTACCGACAACGGGTCTATCCATACCCGCGATATCACACTCAACCGTGAATTCCTGATTGTGTGCTTCACCTTTAATATTAGTCACAGTATACACTGGCAACGGTTTTCTTCTGCCTTGCAAGAATTCCTGCAAACGTGTCTTAGGATCTTTCTGCGAAACACCAGGTTTGATGGCATCCAAACGAGAAGCATACCAACTCAAAACGATGCCACGCACCACTTCTAGATCACTATCAAGATAGACAGCACCAATAATGGCTTCTACGGCGTCAGCCAAAATAGAATCACGGCGGAAACCGCCACTTTTCAGCTCGCCTGGACCTAATTTTAAGTAATCTCCCAAGCCAAATTCGCGGCCTAGCTCTGCCAATGTGTTTCCGCGCACTAACGTCGCTCGCATGCGGCTCATGTCTCCCTCATTCACCTTCGGGAAACGATGATAAAGTTCATCAGCAATGACAAAACTTAAAATTGAATCGCCCAGAAATTCAAGACGTTCATTGTGTTTACTGTTGGCGCTGCGATGAGTCAGCGCCAAATTGAGCAGCTCGTCATCTTTAAACTGATAGCCGAGCTGTCTGGTTAGTTTCTCAATTGGAGAATTCATACTTTTCCGATAATCATCAAAGTTAGTGAATACCGCCGATGCGGTTAAAACGCACCCCAGTCGGAATCCAAGACGGCAGCACACTGTCTACGCTTCGGTCAAACTCGAAGCTGATCCAGATACCTACCGCCTTACCGACTAGGTTAGCTTCTGGTACAAAGCCCCAGTAACGGCTATCAGCACTGTTGTCACGGTTATCCCCCATCACAAAGTACTGACCTTGTGGTACAACCCACTCGTTAACACCAGCGCGAGGCGCATAGGCTTCGACTCGGTCTTGACGCAGTGGATTAACCAAAATTTGATGTTTTACATCGCCAAGCTGTTCGTCCGTTTGAATAAGAGGAATGCCGTCTTGGCTAAATTCGCTCTCCACAACATTGTTGCGTTTGACGACTTCACATGCACTTTGCCCTTTAGGTTGAATGCAAATCTCTTTTTGGCGATTGTAGCGCACCGTATCGCCCGGCAATCCGACCACTCGTTTGATGTAGTCAATACTCGGTGACGGTGGGTATTTAAATACCACGATATCGCCACGCTCAGGCTTACCTGTTTCCACCAATTGAGTACGCCAAACCGGATCTTTCAGGCCATAAGCGTATTTCTCCACCAGAATAAAATCGCCCACGAGCAGAGTTGGCATCATTGAGCCTGAAGGGATCTGAAACGGTTCATAGATAAAAGAGCGTAACACCAAAACAAAGGCGATAACCGGGAAGATAGAGACACTGTTTTCCACCCACCAAGGCTGCATTTTCGCCTTTGCGAGAGTTTGTGCATCTAACCCATTAACCGTTTGGCTTTCAATCTCCGCCACTTTTTGTTGGCGTTTCTTGGCCCAAACCAGTTTTTCGAGCAACCAAACCACACCTGTGATCAGCGTGACGATGACCAAAATCAGTGAGAATGTATTCGCCATGGACTTCCCTTATCTAAAAAATACGAAAGTGAAAGAGCCGTAACCCTTTCACTTAATGGATATCTACCGTCTTATGACTGGTAAGCAAGATGTAAGTTCAAACTATTAGTCTTTACCTACATGGAGAATCGCTAGGAAAGCTTCTTGCGGTAGCTCAACGTTACCGATCTGCTTCATGCGTTTCTTACCTTCTTTCTGCTTCTTCAGTAGTTTCTTCTTACGGCTCACATCACCACCGTAACACTTCGCTAATACGTTTTTACGTAGCTGTTTTACCGTAGAGCGAGCAATGATGTGGTTACCGATTGCGGCTTGAATAGCGATGTCGAACATTTGGCGAGGAATAAATTCTTTCATCTTCTCTACCAACTGACGGCCACGTGTTTGTGACTGATCTTTATGAGTAATGATCGCCAAAGCATCCACTTTGTCGCCGTTTAGCAACACGTCCACACGCACCATGTTCGATTCTTCAAAACGTTGGAAACCGTAATCAAGCGACGCATAACCACGCGAGGTAGATTTCAAACGGTCAAAGAAATCAAGAACCACTTCCGCCATAGGAATATCGTACGTCAGTGCAACTTGGTTACCGTGGTAAACCATGTCAACCTGAGTGCCGCGCTTTTCAATACATAAGGTAATCACGTTACCTAGGTAATCCGCTGGTACAAGAATATTACAACGTGCGATAGGTTCGCGAATCTCTGCAACGTCATTCACGGCTGGTAACTTCGCCGGGCTATCAACATAGATAACTTGTTTGCCAGTGGTCAGGACTTCGTAAACTACCGTTGGCGCCGTGGTGATGAGATCAAGGTCGTACTCACGCTCTAAACGTTCTTGAATGATCTCCATGTGCAGCATTCCAAGGAAGCCACAGCGGAAACCAAAACCGAGCGCCGCAGAAGTTTCTGGCTCGTAGAATAACGAGGCGTCATTAAGGCTCAATTTACCTAGCGCATCACGGAATGCTTCATAGTCATCCGAAGAAACAGGGAATAGACCAGCATATACCTGAGGTTTCACTTTCTTAAAACCTGGCAGCGCTTTCTCTGCACCATTTTTCGCCAGAGTTAACGTATCACCAACAGGTGCGCCAAGAATGTCTTTAATACCACAAACCACCCAGCCTACTTCGCCAGTGTTGAGCTCTGTCGTATCGATCTGTTTTGGTGTGAAGATACCTAAACGGTCTACACCCCAAACTTGCCCCGTACTCATCACTTTGATCTTGTCGTTTTTCTTCAGCTTGCCGTGTTTAATACGCACAAGAGAGACAACGCCAAGGTAGTTGTCAAACCACGAGTCAATGATCAGCGCTTGCAATGGTGCATCCGGATCGCCTTCTGGCGCCGGGATCGCGGAAACGATCTTCTCTAGCACATCATCAACGCCAAGACCTGTTTTGGCTGAACAGCGAACCGCATCAATCGCATCGATACCTACGATGTCTTCAATCTCTTCCGCAACACGCTCTGGCTCTGCTGCTGGTAAATCAATTTTGTTTAGGATTGGAACGACTTCCAAATCCATTTCAATCGCGGTGTAACAGTTCGCAAGCGTTTGAGCTTCAACACCCTGACCGGCATCCACTACCAACAAAGCACCTTCACACGCGGCCAGCGAGCGAGATACTTCGTAAGAAAAGTCTACGTGTCCCGGAGTATCGATAAAGTTAAGTTGGTAGGTTTCACCATCTTTGGCTGTATAGTCGAGAGTCACACTCTGCGCTTTAATGGTAATTCCACGCTCACGCTCTAGCTCCATTGAGTCTAGGACTTGTTCTGCCATTTCACGGTCGCTTAATCCACCACACACTTGGATTAAACGGTCTGATAGGGTCGATTTGCCGTGGTCAATGTGGGCGATAATCGAAAAATTACGAATGTGCTTCATAGATTTGGGGTGACTAAACTCTGTAATTCTGGGACATAGAAACGCCGCTCATTGGCGGCATTTCTGTTAAGTTGGCAGATTCTACCCAATTTCAACTGTGGGCGCATCATAATTTAGGCGATAGGTTCACCAAAGACTCGAATCAACTCGACCTGAGCAGCACTTTTCTGCTCAAGCGGCTGAGCCAGTTTTTTGGCTAAGAGGATGCCGATAAACGCAAAAAGCATCGAGGTCAGTACCACCGCCCCCTCTCCCATATCTAACCATGGGGAAAGCACCAGATGGCCAAACAAAGCCCCCAGCAGCATCGCAACGATAGGCAACAGATAAACCAACATCGCCGATTGTAGAAGGCTTTGCTCCGGAATGCCGATTTCAACCACCTGGCCCACTTTTAAGATTCGAGAGGTCTTAAGTTGCCAATGTAAGTTTTTGTTACCAAAGGCTTTACTGACAACCCCAGTACCACAGCTTTTTTGCGATGAACAGCTGCTGCAACTGGTTTGCTGCTCACAACTTAACGCAATTTGGTAGCCACTCTCATGTTGAGTGACTTGGGTAACGGTGGCCAGTGCGGTCATCATTGCGGTTTTGCCTTACTCTGGTTAACTTCAGCCGTAAAGGTGACCGATTGAGCAATACGCTGAGCGGTGGCTGGTGGAATATCACCCACCACAGAAATTTCATGTTTACCCACCACCACACTATGTAACGTGCGACGGCCTTGACGCACTAGCTGGCCTTTCAGCGAATGATCGTCTTTTTCTGCAACATAAACAGAGAAACTAAACAAACCATCCGTGAAAAGTTGGCTTTCCACCATTTGATCCGTCAAGGCCAAGCGATAACGACTTAGGTCGTTGGCAACAAATCCTTCCGGAGTCCATGACACACGCCAGTTGCTCTTCTCCACTTCCCCTTTCGGTAAAGTCAAAACAGCAGGTAACTGCACATCTTCAAGACCACTCATTAGGTCGGCAATTTTCTGATTCACGGTGTATGTAATGGCACGATACTGCTCAATCACTTCCCCGTCACGATCCACCAGGTCTGCGCGTAAAGGCAGCTTGCTCTGCTCATCAATCCAAACCACGTAGGAGTAACGTAACCCATCTTTCGGCACAATACGGATCACTTGCGTAGGAGAGCCGGCTTCACGTGCTCGGCCGACTTGTACGTAATCATAAAACTTGTGCAGTTGCTCAATGTCACTGCCTAACATAGGCATGACCGGGGCAACCATTTCTCCGGCTTGAATGGTAAACGGCTCCACACCAGGCTCTATATAGCTGACTTCATGGCCACGTTTAATCACTTCGCGTACAGGCCCACTAAGATAAATCAGATGCGCATACTGCTGCGCTTCTTTACTGGCATGTCGATACAGTAACGGCTCTATGCTGTTTTTTTTGATAAGAATATAAGCTAACTCATAGCTCAAATTTTGGCTGGCTTCGCTCATTTGATGCAATAAAGCCTCCGCCGGCTTATCGCTGGCAAAGGCTTGGGGAGTCATCACACTGAACAGAGCACAGACACTGAACAGGAATTTCTTCATTCAATTTCCGATGTAGATTGCTCACCTGCGATATGAGATGAGTCACTATTTAATCTTAGCTGGAGCTCATAATCACGTAACATAGCATGAACGCGTTTACGCTGCTCTTGAATTGACGATTCGCTCATCGACTTTTCGACTGATTCACGTGTCAAACTCACTGGCTCAGCACTGCCGGCAAACGGAATGGTCTGCAACACAGGTAATTGATCCGCTTGAGGCGCCGCGGGATCACTGCCACCGTATTGTTGCACGCCGAGGATGACCGCAAGGGACACACACGCCGCAACGGCCACTTGGCCAAACTGAGACAACCACGCTGGTAACTGCCTTCTTGCCTGTTGTGGCAAAGGTTGTGGCTCTGGAGGCATCTGAGTAAGCTCGATGACTTTTTGCTGATGTAAACTGTGCGCGGGTTCGTTTTCCAACGCTAATGCGACACTTTCAGCAATATTCCACTCGGGCTGTTGCGGTGCTTCACCACGCATAACATCACCGATTAAGTGGTAATTGCGCCAAGAGGCCAAAACGTCATCGTCTCGAGCGATCTCTTTGATCAAAGCCTTATCGACAATTTCGCCATCCATGAGCGCCGAAAGCTTTTCTTTGTCAGCCATTCTAATTCACCATTGTTGTTACTGGTACTAGCGTTGCAAAAGAGGTTGAATTTTCTTTTCCACCGCCTCACGAGCACGGAAGATACGCGAACGTACCGTTCCTACAGGGCAATCCATTACTTCTGCAATTTCCTCATAACTCAAGCCATCAAGCTCTCGCAGAGTCATTGCTGTTTTTAAGTCTTCTGGTAACGCATCGATCGCACTAAAAACCACTTGCTTCAACTCATTGGACAACGTGAGGTTCTCAGGGTTCGAAATTTCTTTCAAAGCGTTACCTGTCTCATATAATTCAGCTTCATCAGCATCCACATCACTGGCGGGTGGCCTACGGCTCTGGGCAACAATGTGGTTTTTCGCCGTATTCACTGCGATGCGATACAACCAAGTATAAAAGGCACTTTCACCACGAAAACTTGGAATAGCTCGGTAAGCTTTAATAAAAGCCTCCTGCGCTACATCAGGGACATCGCCAGGATTACTAACGTATCGGGAAATAAGATTGCAGACTTTGTTTTGGTATTTCACCACCAAAAGATTGAATGCTTGCTTATCGCCACTCTGAACTCGCTCAATCAATACTTGATCGGTCAACTGCTCGTTCATTCGAGCGGATACTCCTATTCGTTATGCTCCATACATTTCAGATATGAGCAATAATTATGCAAAATGTAGTATTGACACCACTGCTTACTTGAGCACTATTGTGACTTGCGCTCGTCAAGAAAGTTCCCAATTAAGTGCATTTTTTTGTCAAAAATTTAGGCGCAATGTGATGTAATAAACACTCTCTGTCGCTGATTTTGGAGGGACAGAGTAAGAAAAGCAATGGCATTAATTTCAGATAGCCTTTTCTTACCGGTGCAAACTGGTGTTTTTGCGTGTACTGGAAGCACATGATGTGCGGATTTATACAAGGTGGCCAGTGCCACTTTAGACCGGGATTTTGAAAATTTTATGAACGCAAACCGTGAACATGAATGTGATGTGTTAGTGGTGGGCAGCGGAGCTGCTGGCTTGTCGTTGGCCTTGCGCGTCGCTAATCACTGCAAAGTGATTGTGCTTAGTAAAGGACCACGTAGTGAAGGGGCGACTTACTACGCCCAAGGTGGCATCGCTGCTGTTTTCGATGAGTCAGACAGTATTGAATCACACGTTCAAGACACTCTGATTGCCGGAGACGGTATCTGTGAAGAAGCGACGGTAAAGTTTATCGCTGAAAACGCCAAAGAGTGTGTGCAGTGGCTCATTGATGGAGGTGTGCCCTTTGACCGTGAGGAAGACGATTCCGATGACCAACCTCGCTACCACTTAACCCGCGAAGGCGGTCATAGTCATCGACGCATCTTGCACGCAGCCGACGCAACGGGCATGGCGATGCAGACCTCGCTGCAAGATAACGCTCACAACCACCCTAATATTCATGTTTTAGAGCGCCACAATGCCCTTGATTTGATCACCGAAGACAAAATCGGCGGTGACAAGAAAAAAGTGATCGGTGCGTATGTCTGGAACCGAAACGAAGAACACGTAGAAACGGTCCGAGCCAAATTTGTCGTGCTCGCGACAGGCGGTTCATCGAAAGTGTATCAATACACCTCTAACCCAGACGTCTCTTCTGGAGATGGCATTGCCATTGCTTGGCGTGCCGGATGTCGCGTGGCAAACATGGAGTTTAACCAATTCCACCCAACCTGTTTATACCACCCAGAAGCTCGTAACTTCCTCCTCACCGAGGCACTGCGTGGTGAGGGTGCCTACCTACGCCGTCCGGATGGTTCTCGTTTTATGCCAGATTTTGATGCGCGCGAAGAACTGGCTCCCCGAGATGTCGTGGCTCGCGCAATTGATTTCGAAATGAAACGTCTTGGCGCTGACTGCATGTACCTCGATATCAGCCACAAACCCGCTGAATTCATTACCAAACATTTCCCGATGATCCACTCTCGCCTAATGGATTTAGGTATCGACATGACCAAAGAGCCAATCCCTATCGTGCCCGCTGCGCACTACACCTGTGGTGGCGTCATGGTCAATACTCAAGGACAAACGGATCTCGACAATCTCTATGCCATTGGTGAAGTGAGCTATACTGGCCTCCACGGTGCCAACCGAATGGCGTCCAACTCCTTGTTGGAGTGCGTGGTTTATGCTTGGTCTGCGGCAAAAGACATCGTGAAAAAGCACAAAGAAGTAACGCTTCCACCAAGCTTGCCGAGTTGGGATGAGAGCCAAGTGACCTGCAGTGATGAAGAAGTAATCATTCAACATAACTGGCATGAACTTCGTTTGTTCATGTGGGACTACATGGGCATCGTTCGTACTGATAAGCGTCTTGAGCGCGCACTGCGTCGCATTCAAATGTTGCAACAAGAGACGCATGAGTACTACAGTAACTTCCGCGTTTCTAACAATTTGCTCGAACTGCGTAACTTGCTGCAAGTCGCGGAGCTGATGGTACGTTGTGCGATGCAAAGGAAAGAGAGCCGCGGTTTACACTATACTCTGGATTACCCTGAGCAACTTGAAAACAGTGGCCCGACGATTTTGACGCCAGAGTCATAATCGCACCAGGCATTACAGGGAGTCGTTTGGCTCCCTTTTTTGTTGCCATTGCGTCAAAATTAATTGCAATTGCCGGTAACTGACATCATCGCAACTGTCTTTCCACAATAACAAACGCTCTCCATCATTCAGTCGAACAGAAACAAACCACCACAAAAAGTGTCGATTCACCGAAGTAAGGTAACGTGTTGTTTGGTGTTGTTTCACCGAACCAGAGCGATACACTCTCACCACTCCAGTCAGTGACGGATTGAGAAGTTCTGTAGACCAACCGGACCGCATCAAAAGACAAGTGAGAGGGAAAAAGAGCACCAAAGGAAGGGGCGAAAAGAGCAACGCCCAAACCAAACAAGCGCAAAGCATGCGGTTCACTATTTGGGCGTTCCGTGAGATCTTGAGGCTAAGGTTAACGAACCTTACTGAGGTTGTGTGCGACAATTTTATCTACCATTGACGCATGACCAAGATTCTCACTTCGTCCATGCCCCATCACCCAAGTAAACAAATCGGGATCATCGCACTCCAATAAAGAGACAAAATCACGTTGTTCTTGTTCGCTGAGCTTATCAAAACACTCTTCAAAGAAAGGCATAACAACCACGTCCAACTCCAACATGCCACGGCGACATGCCCAGCGGATACGTGCTTTTTCTTCTGTAGTGTACATCGGCTATTCCCCACCAAAGTATTTATAATTTAGCGCGGAGTGTAACAAGGCTACCGATTTGCCACTAGTAGATATGTCACAAACTGAGTAGCAATCGCATCTCAACAAAGGGAAGCCCCTACATTTCCTCTGCTGACAAATGGTCACTTGCAGATTAACATACCTCAACAAATCGACTTTATGGATAGCGAATAACATGCAATCGACTCAACCAATCCAACGATGCGCGCTTGGCAGCCAACAAGCGTTACCAGAGCTCGCCGTCAGCTTATTAGATAATCTTGGTCTGATAACCATGACAGGTAACGATAAAAAATCGTACCTTCAAGGTCAGGTGACTTGCGACGTCGTTTCCTTAGAAGCGGATCAAGTGACTTGGGGCGGCCACTGCGATGCAAAAGGCAAGCTGTGGAGTGCCTTTCGTCTGTTTCATTACGCCGATGGCTACGCAATGTTGCAAGATAAGTCAGCCATTGACGTGGAGTTGCGTGAACTCAAAAAATACGCCGTCTTTGCCAAGGTTGAAATCAATGTTAGCGATGCCATCTTGCTGGGCGTTTGCGGTGTACAAGCGGAACAAGCCATCGCGAAACTGACCAACAATGCAGAGGCGGCAGTGGTAACCTTTGCCCAAGGGACAGCGGTAAAGATCTCACCACAGCGCTGGTTATTGGTCGTAGATGCAAACCAACAAGATGAAGTGCTTGCCATGTTGGCGACAGCACTGTTGTGTGACCACGCTCTTTGGGATCTTTACGATATCCTAGAAGTCGCTCCACGCATCCCTGCTTTTGCCCAAAATGAGCACATTCCTCAAGCGGTAAATTTGCAGGCGGTGAATGGCATCAGCTTTAAAAAGGGCTGCTACACAGGCCAAGAGACCGTTGCACGAGCCAAATATCGTGGCATCAACAAGCGAGCTCTGTATCGCCTCTCCGGCGCCATAGCACCATCAGCCACAGAGGCAACGATCAGCTTGGAACGCAGTGTGGGTGATAACTGGCGCGCGGCTGGTGAAGCCTTGGTGAGTTATCACTTTGATGATGGACGAGCGACCGGACTTTTTGTGCTACCAAATGACCTAGAGCCCGAGACGCAATTTCGCCTAGCAGGTCAAAGTGAGCAATTGTGGCAACGAGAGCCCCTACCGTATTCCCTCGATGACGAATAGTGATTTGTCCACAGCATTGACCCGCTACCTTGATGAGCAACAGGTGCCCTATCGTCTGTTGCCTCATCAAACACCAGCCACCACCATCGAAGACGCAGCCAAACAGCGGGGGATTCGTCCTGCGCAAATGGTCAAATGCATTTTGCTGCGTGATATGAGTGATCGCTATGTACTGGCGTGTGCACCAGGCGATCGCGCTGTTGATCCGAAAAAAGTCAGAGCATTAATGGATTATCGGCGCATGACCTGTGTTGACAGTTCGCAAATTTATGCAATTACAGGATATCAACTGGGCACCGTGACTCCCCTGTTACTGAAAACCCCTATGCCGATTGTCTTTGACCATGCACTCCAAGCGGAGTCGATGGTCACCATCAGCAGCGGAAACAATATGGCAGGAGTGGCTTTATCGTTAACAAGCCTAGCTCAACTCAGCACCCCCATCTGGGCTGACATTTGTCGTTCTAGTGAGCTAGGCACATTCCCAACACACCAAAAGTAATCGATTGCGCTCACAATTTGTGATCAACTTCAAATCAACAGAAAAATCCCAATGGGATTTTTAGTCACATTAAAAACATAAATAGTCACAGCGATTATTTTAGGATAACCTGAATTTGTTGATTGACCGCTCAATGAGCGTTCAGTTGACCCAAGTGAATCCACTGACCTTAGTCAGGAAATCCACTTTTGTGTAATGCATCTGTGACTATTCGCCCGCTGTTGCGGGCTTTTTTTTAGGCTCCAACCTATTCGAGTGAATCTTTTCCCCATAAATAGCCACCTCATAGTGCGTAACAAATAATTACCAACTATTCTTATTCTTGTAACAAAACTATTGCTTAATGCGTCACGTAAAACATGAGTGACCATGATTCGAAAAGAGACAGATAACGTTAAGGTTCCGTTTGCATGACCATTTTGAGCTTAACCTCACTAAATTGAGGACAATTATGGGGAAATTTGTCTAGCTCAGCACAATTATCTAAACACGAAAGACTTAGCTCTATTTTAATCCAGAGATGTCACACATTTAAGTCACAGTAACTGTTAGACTAGCGGAGCTGATTGAGAAAAAAGGAAAGTAAGTATGAGACTGTTTAAGCGCTATACACCAGGTATGATTGCTAAACACGTGAGTCGACTATTTAAGGGAAGAATTTACATTTACGGCGTAGGAAAATTTGAGTTTGATAATGGTAAATTGATCCTGCCAGCAAAAGCTGAGCAAAAGCATTTTCAAACCGTGAAAGAAGTCAATCAGGAGATCATGAAGCTGCGCTGTGCCTACGCTTAATTGTCTTGTCGATAAAACAAGATAACCAACTGAATTCAAAAAAGAAAGGGCTAATTTTCAGCCCTTTCTTTTTATTCTCACTATGAGCGACTCAGCTCTGGTTGACGACGTTTCGCCAACTCAGGAAGCTCGCCATCCAATCCCAACGCACGTCTCATGATTTGATCTTTAGCGCCCGGAAGGTGCCCTGCCATTGTCAAACCAACGCCACGTAAGAACTTTTTCAATGGATTAGAGCCGGAAAACAACTCTCGAAAACCCTGCATCGCGGCAATCATTTGCGCCGCTTCCGCTTTACGCCAACGCTCAAAACGACGCAGGTTGCGCTTGGCGCCAATGTCTTCACCTCGTTGCCAAAGCGCGAGGATCTCTTGCGCCAGACTGGCAGCGTCGAGCAAGCCCAAATTCACGCCTTGCCCCGCCAAAGGATGGATTGTGTGTGCAGCGTCACCAATCAGGGCGACACGCTCTTTGACAAAATCTCGAGCAAAACGCATTTTCAGTGGTACGCTAAAACGCTCCCCAACCACTTCGCACAGTCCCAAACGCATATCAAATTCGGCACTCAGCGCCTTATTGAACTCACTGTCTGACATCGCCATCAAACTCGTTGCGCGCAGTGATTCAGTCGACCACACAATCGAGGTCATGTTCTCTTCAGACATTGGCAGAAAGGCCAAAGGTCCTTGAGGAGTAAAAATTTGACGTGCAACTGAGCAATGTGGCTCGACGGTGCGAACATTGGCTACGATCGCAGAATGGCCATAATCCCAATGAGTTAGCGGGATATCCTGCTGACGTCGAACCCAAGAATTGGCGCCATCTGCACCAACCACCAATTTGGCCGTGAGCGCCTGACCATTGTCGAGCGACAACCACACTTCGCTCTCTCCTACACTCATCGATTGACACTGACAAGGCATCAGCACCATCACATTATCCAGCTTGTTGACCTGCTCCAAAAGTGCCAGTTGAATGACGCGATTTTCAACAATATGGCCCAGATCCGGCTGTGCCATCGCATCCGCACTAAAGTCAATGTGGCCAAAACTGTCTTGATCCCACACTTCCATCGCCACATAAGGAGAGGCTCGTTTTTCCACAATGGATTGCCAAGCCCCCAGATTTTTTAAGATATGTTCGCTGGAACGACTGAGCGCGGAAACTCTCACATCCGGCAGTTCATTCATTTGCAGATTTGGAGCCTGCCCTTCAATCACTGCTACACGCAAATCACTGTCTTTAAATGCCGCCGCCAGTGCCAGTCCCACCATGCCACCGCCAACGATCGCCACATCCACACTTTGTATCATTTTGTTTTACTCGCTATCGGCTCACCAGACCTAATGTCTGGCGTAATAGTGGCTGTTTCAGCCCAGAAAGATTATCCATCATCACTAGCCCGAGGTTGCGAGCCACTCTGAGTGCAAGGTAATCATTAGAGAAAAGGTGTACCAAACTGGTCGTCATCCAAATGGTGTTTTGTCGGTCACCACAACGGCGCTGCTTAAAGCGCATAAGAGAAGAATACGCCCCAACATCATCAAGCTGCTTGGTGATCTCTTCTGCCAATGAGGCCACATCGCGAATACCAAGATTAAACCCTTGTCCTGCAATCGGATGTAAGGTTTGCGCCGCGTTACCTACCACCGCAAAGCGATGAGAGATGTTCTGTTCTCGATGACGTAATATCAGCGGATAACTCGCTCGCATACCCACTTTTTGCATTTGACCTAACCGCCAACCAAACTCTCGCTGCAAACGTGCCAAAAATTGCTCTTCAGATAACAACATCACCTGCTCAGCCAAATCCGGAGGCAGACACCATACCAAAGACATGCGATTGTCAGACATCGGCAGCAACGCGACTGGACCATGCTCAGTAAAGCGTTCAAACGCACGCCCACGATGCGCCTGTTCTGTCACGACATTAGCAATGACAGCGGTTTGTGCAAAATCATGCTGCGCAAGGGGCATGCCCAGTTGCTGGCAACAGTTGGAGACTGCCCCATCAGCGGCCACCAGCAGTTTTGCCTGCAGCGTTTCTCCATTATTCAAATGCACCGCAACGCTATCCGTGAATCGCTCCACGCGTTCCACTGCGGCAGGGGTGTAGAGGGAAATGGACTCACAACGCTGCAATAACGACTGATAGATACGCCCAACATCCGCCAGCTCCACCACATAACCCAGTGCGTCAACGCCAACTTGTTGCGCGGAAATATAGGTCATTGCCAGATGAGAGCGATCAGAAACGTGAATATCCGTAATCGGCGTGGCACAAGGCGCTATCGATGACCAGAGTTGGAAACGACGCAAAATATCAACGGTGCCATATGAGAGTGCTATTGAGCGAGAATCGAACCCCGGGTGACTGGTATCAACCTGATAAGGTTCGACAACCGCGACGTTCAATTTATTATCCGTCAGGTGCGAAAGAGCTAAAGCGAGCGTCGCCCCAGCCATTGCTCCGCCAGCAATTACAACATCATATTGCGTCATTTCCGCCCCTCAGATTAGTGAATGGTCGGGGTTTCAGAGGAAGACGTTTTGGCGCCAAACTCTGCATGGATCAGCAACGCACACGCTTTAACATGTTCAATAACGTGTTCCAGCAGCTCTGCTTGCTCTTGCAAATCGTCGTCTTCATCAACACCGAGACGAGCCATCTCCTCGAGATCCGCCAATGCTTCTTTCGCCTCTTCTGACGCGTTGTTGAGTGCTGCTCCCGCTAAACCCAAACCAGAAATATAATGATTTACCCAATCAGAAAGAGCGTCCGCCAGCGCAAAAATGGCTTCTTCACCTTCAAAGTTTGGCAACAACAGGTTTAACACCATTTCATCACTGGTTAACTGAGCTGAAGTCACGTTAAACAACACTTGCGCCTGTTCCAACGCTGCACTCGGCCACCCCATGCCATCATTGGTATAATCAAACAACATTGGCTGCCAACTTTGACCTTGCTGTGACAAACCACCACTGATCATACCTGCAAGTAATCCATGCAATTCCGCTGGAGTTACCGCCAGAGTGGCCATTTTCATTTCATCAGCAACGACTTGGTAGCTTGGAAGTTGATTTTTACTCATTGTCTTTCTTCATAGTGATCATCTGTGGGGAGTAATCCTACCATTTAGCGCCTTGAGCGAAAACGATGATAAACGCGTTTTCTGCATAGCAAATGAGCAAATTGTCCAATAACTGACTTCTTGTTGTCACATTTATCTCAAGACGTTGTGAAATGCTTGAATCTTGATAGCGCTTTACCTATAGTTTGTTCCTCAGTCGTTGTTGAGTACAGCATCTCAGTTCGCGCGTTATAGAGTTAATCCATCATGAGCAACCAAGCGGTAGACGTTGAAATTCTTGGCAAAATCACCCGTGTTAACTGTCCTTCAGGACAGGAAGATGCATTGGTTGCCGCAGCAAAAGATCTTGACTCCCGTTTGAAAGAGATGAGTGAGCGAACTAAAATTACTAATGAAATTCAGTTACTCACCTTTGCTGCCTTGAACATTTGCTACGAGCTAAATAGCAAAAGTAGCCAAAGTAATGAGCAACAACAACTGATGGTTGAGCGCATGGAGCAGCTAACCACGTCGCTAGACCAAGCGTTAACAAAAGTCGCGCATGGATCGCCGCAGTAAAGAATTTTACCCTGGAGTGTTTGTCAGCGGGATTGACGTCCCTGAGCCGATAAGCAACACCAAAGGGTTGGTACTTGATCGCTATTGAGCAAGCTTGGCCCGTACCGAGAAGCCTACGGTAATCATTGCCGATCCGCCTTGAACCAGCTGGTTCAAGGGCCAAAATCCGCAACGGCACTCTGGGGTATCCTCTATGCAAAACCTTTCCCGGCAAGACATCCGCACACTTATCCGCCAAAGACGCAATCAATTATGCAGTGATACTCAATATCAAGCTGCGCTGGATTTGACAGCCCACTTTGCCCAGCTCGATGAACTCACTGACGCGCAACACATCGCCCTCTATCTTTCTGCTGACGGAGAGCTCGATACCAAACCGTTGATTGAATGGCTTTGGGAGCTGGGTAAGCAAGTGTATCTCCCGGTCATCCATCCTTTTTCCAAAGGGCAGCTTCTTTTTCTGCACTACCATCGCCACACCGATTTGATCTACAACCGCTACGGTATCCTTGAGCCCAAGCTTGATAAACGTCATATCATCCCACTCGCAGAGCTTGATTTAATTTGTACGCCACTGGTCGCCTTTGACAGCACAGGGCAAAGGCTCGGTATGGGCGGCGGCTACTATGATCGCACCTTAGAGCGTTGGTTTCGCACTGGCTTAGGTGCTAAGCCTATCGGTATCGCGCATGATTGCCAGCATGTTGAGCAGCTACCTTGCGAAGTTTGGGATATTCCTTTGCCTAAGATCGTGACCCCAAGCCAAATCTGGCAATGGGAAAACGACGTTTAACTCGTTATAATCGCGCGGCACAAACTATCCTTCATCAATTCAGGAGATGAGCATGACTCAAGATGAAATGAAAAAAGCCGCTGGTTGGGCAGCGCTCAAGTATGTGGAAAAAGGCAGCATTGTTGGCGTAGGAACGGGCTCAACGGTTAATCACTTCATCGATGCTCTTGGAACCATGAGTGAAGAGATCAAAGGTGCGGTATCCAGTTCTGTTGCATCAACAGAAAAACTTGAAGCGCTAGGCATTAAAATTTTCGACTGCAATGAAGTCGCATCTTTAGACATTTATGTTGATGGCGCGGACGAAATCAACGCCGATCGTGAAATGATCAAAGGCGGTGGCGCGGCGCTCACTCGCGAGAAGATCGTTGCGGCGATTGCGGACAAATTTATCTGTATTGTTGATGGTACAAAGGCTGTCGATGTTCTTGGGACCTTCCCTCTTCCTGTTGAAGTCATCCCAATGGCTCGCTCATACGTTGCGCGTCAACTGGTTAAACTTGGTGGCGATCCTTGTTACCGCGAAGGGGTGATTACTGACAACGGTAACGTCATCCTTGATGTTTACGGTATGAAGATCACCAATCCAAAACAACTGGAAGATCAGATCAACGGCATCCCAGGTGTCGTCACTGTCGGCCTATTTGCTCATCGCGGTGCTGACGTGGTCATTACCGGCACTCCAGAAGGTGCCAAAATTGAGGAATAAATAGCTGGTTTTACGCTATTTTCCGTTATTTGATTACAGACGGCGCCCAAGGGCGCCGTTTTTTATGACTTTCTTGAAGAAAATTATCTCTTATTCCGTAATTTTCTTACCCAAAACAAAAATTTTTTGTTACTTTATTGAGCAGAAGACGCACAAGGAAACGTTTGTCCTCCGCCAAAACTGTTAATTTCACTGCTCTTAACGATTTTGTTTAACGTGCGCCAAATTAGCCCACCTTTCCATTTTAAGGACGAAAACAATGGCCAAAGTTTCACTGGAAAAAGAGAAAATAAAAATCTTACTTCTTGAAGGCCTCCACCCTTCTTCGGTAGAAGTGCTACAAGCGGCAGGTTACACCAATATCGAGTACCACAAGGGTTCCTTGTCGGATGCGGATCTTCTAGAAGCGGTTAAAGATGCGCACTTCATCGGTATTCGCTCTCGCACCAACTTAACCGAAGAAGTCATTAACGCAGCGCAAAAACTGGTTGCGATTGGTTGCTTCTGTATTGGCACCAACCAAGTGGATCTGAATGCGGCGGCAAAACGTGGTATTCCCGTGTTTAATGCCCCATTCTCTAACACGCGTAGCGTAGCGGAATTAGTGTTGGGGCAAATCCTTCTGTTACTTCGTGGTATTCCAGAAAAAAATGCCTTGGCACACCGTGGTATTTGGAAAAAGAGTGCCGACAATTCTTACGAAGCTCGTGGTAAGCGTCTTGGTATTATTGGTTACGGCCATATCGGTACTCAGCTCGGTATTATTGCTGAAAACTTGGGTATGCGTGTCTACTTCTACGACATTGAAAACAAACTGTCATTAGGCAACGCAACGCAAGTGCACACAATGAGTGAGCTACTCAACAAATGTGACGTAATTTCTTTACACGTACCTGAGACTCCAGACACAAAAAACATGATGAGCGCAGAAGAGTTTGCGCGCATGAAGCCAGGATCTATCTTCATTAACGCGGCACGTGGCACAGTTGTGGATATCGAAGCGCTTTGCCATTCACTCGAATCAGGTCATATTGCTGGTGCAGCAATCGATGTGTTCCCGGTAGAACCTGCAACCAACGCAGATCCTTTCGAGTCGCCATTGCAAAAATTCGACAACGTGATTCTTACTCCACACGTTGGAGGGTCAACTCAAGAAGCACAAGAGAACATTGGTGTTGAAGTCGCAGGCAAATTAGCGAAGTATTCAGACAACGGCTCAACGCTGTCTAGCGTTAACTTCCCTGAAGTGTCACTGCCAGAACATCGCAGCTGTTCACGCTTGCTGCACATTCACCAAAACCGCCCGGGCATTCTGACGCAAATCAACACCATTTTTGCTGAAGAAGGGATCAACATTGCTGGTCAGTACCTACAAACATCCGCTGATATTGGTTACGTGGTGATTGACGTCGAAACTGAGCGTTCTGAAGAAGCATTAGTGAAATTGAAAGGCATCGAAGGCACCATCCGCTCTCGTATCCTTCACTAAATCACACAGACAATAAAGGGCAGGTTATCCTGCCCTTTGCTATGGACTCACATTTTTTCTAATCGAGTTTGTAGGTCACATCCACCTGATCACGAATGATTAAGCTCGAATCTTGATAGCTGTTGCTTTCCGATTTAGCGTCCATCATCATCGTTCGCATCAACACAGGCTGAACATTCGGCTGGTTGTAGTTGATCTGCCAAACCTCGCCCAGCGATTTACCAAATCCTTGCGCTAGGAAACTGGCCTTCTGCTGCGCATCTTTTATCGCTTCTAGACGCGCTTGTTGCTGATATTCCGCTTCATTACTAACCAGCAATTGAATATTGTCGACCTGATTGATCCCTGAATTTAAAGCAAGATCGAGATAAGCATTAAGGTTCGCCAAATTCGCTACTTTGACAGTCACGCTGCGTGAGGCACGATAACCCACTAAATCAGGCTTCTCGTTTTTCGGGTAATGGTACTGTGGCGCTAAATAAAGATTAGAGCTGGTAATACTTTGCTTCTCGACGCCCGCTTTTGCCAGCGCGGCCAAAAACGTATCGACGGTTGCATCTACCGACTGCTTGGCAGATTCCGCCGTCATGGTTGAATCAACCACTTGCACGCTAAATACGGCCATATCAGGCTTAGCCACGACCTCACCATAGCCAGTCGTTGAAAGATGGGCAAAGTCTGGCGCTTGAGCTAATGCGTAACCCGACACTAAACTAGCTGAAAGCAATAAACTCGTACGAAAACACTTCATGCAATAGACCTTTCTCTAGAGAAACTGTTTTGATAATAGAAGGTTTGCAGAATTAACCAATATCTTGTGGCCATTTCTTACACAACTTTGACTCTGTCATAAAAAGGTAACTACTGCGGTAAGTTGGCCTGCGCGTAGCTCACAATCGCTTGAGAAATTTCTTTCAATACACCAGTCTCAAGTTGCCAATGATGCCAATAAATTCGATATGAAAGTAAAAAGCCTGGCGTAATATCCATCAACACTCCCGATGCAAGTTCTTTCTCAATTTGTAATTTAGGGATTAAACAGTAAGCGATACCAGAAAGCGCCAAACGAACAAACGCTTCTGAGCTTCCGACATTATGATTGATGATGGAATCGCGAGAAATGTTGAAATGGTCGTGCAGAAATCGATTGTGTAGATCATCATATTGATCGTACGACACCGCCGGTGCTTTACGCAGTGATTGATAATTCACGCCTTGTGAGAAGTAACGTTGATAAAACTCCGGACTTGCCACACAGACGTAATCCATACGGCCAAGATAATCAGCCTTACAACCAGCAATTGGCTGATCTTCTAAACTGATCGCACCTGCTACTTCACCACTTTTTAGCTTGTCGATTGAACGTGATTCCCCATAAATAGTCAGATTCAGTTCGACCTGCCTTTGCGTCATGACTTCCTTTAGTGCGGGTAACAACCAAGTCGCCAAACTATCGGCATTGGTTGCCAAAGCAAGTTGAATAGGACGCGTCACATCATCGTTCATCAGTTCAGGAATCAACTCATGCTCGAGGATGCGTACACGCCGATATAAACCCAACAGTTTTTTCCCGACAGGCGTTGGTTTAGGGGGTTGCTCACGAATAAGTACAGGCTGTGCCAAAAACTTTTCTAGCTGTTTTATCCGTTGTGAGACTGCGGACTGTGAAATATAGAGGTCTTCTGCTGCTCGCTCAAAACCACCTTGAGCCACCACCGAATCTAAAGCCTCTACCCATTTGTAATCCAAGCCACGCATCGTTTTCGCCCTATCCACCAAATTAGTTATGCTTATATAGTATTAAAATCATTAATTATACTTATGAACATCAAAACGATACCTTGCTCACATTCTCCCCACCATCTATTTTTGCTGAGGTATCCCGTGAATTTCTGGGTATTGCTACAAGGTTTTGGCTTAGGCGCCACGATGATCATTCCCATCGGAGCACAAAATGCGTTCGTTTTAAATCAAGGAATTAAACGTCACCACCATTTAACAACCGCCGCGATCTGTAGCGTTTTAGATATGATTTTTATTTCATTGGGGATTTTCGGTGGTGGTGCCATTCTCTCACAAAATGAAATGCTGCTTACCGCTGTCACACTGGGTGGCATTGCATTTCTGACCGTATACGGACTAATGTCATTAAAAAGCGCCTTCAAGCCCGCAGAACAAGCAGAAAAAAATCATGAAGTGGTTGCCCGTGGACGCAGAACCGTCATTTTGGGTGCTTTAGCTGTTACAGTATTAAATCCACACCTGTATTTGGATACGGTGGTAATTTTGGGATCCATTGGTGGGCAATTCGAAGGGAACGATCGCATTGCCTTCGCCATAGGGACAACGCTCGCTTCTTTTACCTGGTTCTACGCTCTCTCTATCGGTGCGGCAAAACTTGGACCAACATTGTCAAAACCAAAAGTGAAAAAGGGGATAGACATTGCGGTGGCTGCGATGATGTTTACCATCGCCATTCTACTGACTCGCTCTCTCAGCCTTTGATACTCAAAAATCGGTAAAAGGCTCGCTCGATAAAAAAGCTACAGCGTGTGCTGTAGCTTTTCTTTCAGATAACAACCATTAAGCTACTGCTTGGACGCGACGAAGCACCACTTTTAATGCGTCAAAATCGGCATCTAGCTCTTCCGAAAGCAGCTCCATCACGGCATGTTTTGCTAGTGGTGCTGGCAAATCGATGTCACTGCCAAGAATGTCATCGACCACTTCCTTAAACTTCGCCGGATGTGCGGTACAGAGGAACAAGCCAGTTTCACCTTCTTGCAGTTGCTCCTCCAACACTCGATAAGCAATAGCACCATGTGGTTCACACAGGTAACCAAGTGAATAGAGATCTTTCACCGATTGCGCACTTTGCTCATCAGACACAGCACCTTTGCCCAGTGTTTCCAAGCCCCACTCTTTCACACGGCACAGCTCTTCGATGCGCGGCCAGTTATTAGGCTGACTCACGTCCATGGCATTTGAGGTCGTCGCGACAGTCGGTTTTGGATCCCACTTCCCCGTTTCTAGGTAACGAGGCACGGTATCATTGGCGTTCGTTGCAGCAATAAAGCGCTTAATCGGTAAACCCAGGGCTTTAGCAAGCAAACCCGCAGTAAGGTTACCAAAGTTACCGCTTGGGACCGACACCACCAGATTCTCGCGCTCTTGCTTACTCATCTGAGCAGCTGCTTCAAAATAGTAGCAGATTTGCGCCATCAAACGGCTAATGTTGATTGAGTTTGCGGAGTTGAGACCAATCTCTTCACGCAGTTCTGCATCATCAAACGCTTGCTTCACCAGCGCCTGACACGCATCAAAGTCACCATTGATCGCTACCGTGTGAATATTTTTGCCTAATGTGCAGAACAGCTTTTCTTGCAATGGGCTGATTTTGCCTTTCGGATAAAGAATGACCACATTGATGTCTTCCATACCGTAAAAAGCGTGTGCAACCGCGGCTCCTGTATCACCCGATGTCGCCGTTAGAATAGTGATTTTCCCACCATCAGAAACCGCAGCCAACGACTGAGCCATAAAACGGCCACCGAAGTCTTTGAAGGCAAGTGTCGGTCCATGGAACAGTTCAAGCGCGTAGACACCCTCTTTCACTTGTTTAATCGGTGCTGGGAATTGGAATGCCGCATCCACCATTGAGTTAACTTTGTCTTCTGCTAGCTCATCACCAATCAACGCGGAAAGAATCGCAGTGCTGCGCGAGATAAAATCTTGCGCAAGCAATGCATCGATATCGTCAAATTTCGGTAATTCTGCTGGGAAAAATAGCCCCTGATTACGGCCTAACCCTTGGCGCACGGCTTGGCCAAAGGAAACTTGTTCGTCATTTTCTTTTATGTTGTAAAGCTTCATAGCTCACTTCCTGTCACAATTGAGCCCTTTTTGTCTAAACGACAAATGTGGACGAATCCTTCTTCATTTTGTACGTAATTTTGTTCTAACCAGCGTGCTACACGTTGTGCAACATCTTGGTCTTTGCAAATACTAAACAGTGTCGGCCCACTGCCAGAAATGCCCGTTGCCAATGCGCCCGCAGAAGCGGCATATTTACGCGCATCGGCAAAACCGGGAAGCAGTTTCTCACGATAAGGCTCTGCGATCACGTCTTTGATCATCTTCGCGGCAAGCTCAGGCTGCTCTGAGTGACAAGCGTGAATAAAGCCGGCCAAATGGCGGCCATGTGCGATCACATCTTGACGTCGGTATTGAGAAGGTAAAATCGCACGCGCTTCTGCCGTCGACACCTTAATGCCAGGGTAGGCCATCACCCAATACCAATCATCGAAGCACGGAACTTCTTGGCTAATAATGCCGAGCTCTTCGAGCATCAATTGCAAACCACCTAAATAGCAGGGTGCCACGTTGTCATAGTGCACTCCACCGGAGATTTGACCTTCCATTTCGCCCATCAGTGCGAGCAATTCCATTTCATCCAGTGGGTTGGCATGGAACTGATTGAGGGCATCTAACGCGGCAACAATAGAACAAGCACTAGAGCCAAGCCCAGATCCAATCGGCATGTTCTTTTCTAATGTCATTTCAAGCGGCTTGAGCTCAACCCCTTTTTTATCGAGTTCGCGAGCGAATACTCGCCAGCAATCATAAACAATGTTTTCTTTCGGATCGCTTGGCAGCTTTGCGACAAAACTACCCGCCGTCTTTAACGAAAACGGCTCATTCCCCGCTTTCACCATGACTCGATCGCCAAGCAAAGTGCCATCAATGGGCGACACTGCCGCCCCTAATACATCAAAACCAACACTGACATTACCAATAGAAGCGGGAGCGTACACTACAACCGCCATATCGCTTGAACTCATCGATTAAACCCCTAATTTCCAGCCTAAAGTACGCATCACATCTGAGAACACGCCTGCCGCAGTCACTTGAGTACCGGCACCGTAACCTCTCAATACTAACGGAATCGGCTGATAGTAACGGCTGTAAAATGCTAACGCATTTTCACCATCTTTAATTTTGAACATCGGATCATTTTCATCTACCGCAGCGATCGAGACTTTGCACTTACCATCGATGATTTCACCGACATAACGCAGTACCTTGCCTTCTTCGGCCGCTTGCGCAGAAAGTTGCTTGAAGTACGCATCGGCTTCCGGTAGTCGAGCCATAAATTCATCGACACTGCCTGAATCATCAAAACTTGGGGGCAAGGCTTGATCCACTTCGACATCTTCCAGCTCTAATGCCATGCCCGCTTCACGCGCCAAGATCAACAGTTTACGCGCCACATCCATTCCGGACAGATCATCACGAGGATCCGGCTCTGTAAACCCATTTTGTTTGGCGATATTTGTCGCTTCACTCAAGGTCATTCCCTCATCTAATTTACCAAAGATGAAAGAAAGTGAACCAGAGAGAATGCCGCTGAATCGCTCCAACTCGTCTCCGGCAGAAATCAGGTTTTGCAAGTTCTCGATCACAGGCAAGCCTGCACCAACCGTGGTCTCATACATCAACTTACGACGAGAGCTACGCGCGACTTCACGCAATTGATGGTAGTAAGCCATGCTGGCTGTGTTGGCTTTTTTGTTTGGTGTAACGACGTGGAAACCTGCCGATAGGAACTCTGTATACTGATTGGCAATGACGTCACTGGACGTACAATCCACCAACACGGGGTTGATGATGTGATTACGCTGAACTGTCGCAATCAAACTCGCTAGACTAAACGCTTCAGATGCATTGGCCATACGATCACGCCAATGTTCAAGCGGTAGACCATTGCTGTCGAGCAGTAAACCTTTGCTGTTGGCTAACCCACACACACGAATCACAATGCCTTTGTCTGCCAACTTAGCTTGTTGACGGTGAATCTGATCCACCAGCTCACCACCAACGCCACCGACGCCAACTACGAACACATCAAGATAGTGTTTTGAGTTAAACAAGTTCTCGTGACACGCTTTGATCGCTTGCGAGATTTTATCTTCTGGAATCACCGCAGAGATAGCACGCTCTGAAGAGCCCTGTGCGATCGCAATGACGTTCACACTGACTTCCGCCAGTGACGCGAAGAACTGTGATGCAACGCCTTTAGAGGTACGCATGCCGTCACCCACCAACGTAATGATGGAAACGTTAGTTAAGAATTCTACCGGTTCAAGTAGGCCATCTTTGAGTTCTAGTTCAAAAGCATCTGAGAGCGCCTGTTCAGCTAAAGGTCTGTCGGCTGCTTCAATACAGAAGCTGATGCTGTACTCAGAAGAAGACTGAGTAATCAAAACAATCGATACACCCGAAGCAGACATCGCACCAAATACACGGCTAGCCATGCCCACCATGCCTTTCATACCTGGACCAGAAACGTTAACCATGGTGAGATTGTTTAGCGTGGTAATACCTTTTATCGCCAACTTATCTTCACCAGTGTCCTGACCAATTAAGGTACCAGCCCCTTGAGGGTTGAAACTGTTTTTAATCAAGCATGGGATGTGAAACTGTGCAATGGGTGCAATGGTTTTTGGATGTAAGACCGATGCACCAAAATAAGAGAGCTCCATCGCTTCTTGATAACTCAGAGACTTCAGCAGTCGTGCATCTTCAACCAAACGCGGATCACAGTTGTACACCCCATCCACATCCGTCCAGATCTCACAACAATCGGCGCGCAAACACGCAGCCAACACCGCGGCAGAATAATCCGAACCATTGCGGCCTAGCGTCACTAGCTCTCCTTTTTTATTCCCAGCGGTAAAACCAGGCATAATATGGACATGACCTGCAGGAAGCGGGCGATTACGGAAATTTTGCGTTGAGACATCAACATCCACCATACCTTCAAGATGATCACCATGGGCTAGCAAATACTCAACAGGATCAATCAGATTGACCAAGTGCCCTTTCGCTTCCAACACCGCTTTCATCAATTGAATAGAAACTCGTTCACCTTTACTGATGATGCGAGCATTGACGTTGTCAGGGCACATGCCAAGCAGACCAATGCCATGGACAAATTGGCGCAACTGCGAAAGCGAGTCTGTCACTTGTTTTAAATACGCCTCGCCATTAAGGCTCGGGAGTTGCACCTTGATATCGTTGAACAACTGGAGAAAAGCCTCATTGAGCTCTTCTACCTGTCTTTCTGCTTCGCCATTCTTAAGCGCGGATTCAATCACCGCGACCAGTTTATTGGTTGTTTTCCCTGGCGCCGACAACACTACAGAAACCTCTTCCTGTTTTGCATTATTGGCAACGATATCTGCCGCTCTTAAAAAGCGATCTGCATCGGCTAACGATGAGCCACCAAACTTTAATACTCGCATCCCTTCCTCCCGGACTATTTTTAACCTGTATAAAAAAAGGCCTGCATCTTGTTGGATACAGGCCTTTTTTTGAAATTTGTTTTTCGCTCAGCAGCCCGCCCCAACATATGTGATGTCGGTAATAATAATGGTTGTGGTCATTACTAGTTGGCTGTTAAGGGTCATAAATGTTGTCTGTTTGCTGTTGTCTGTTTGCTTGTATCTACGTTTACCGTAGTTCTAAGCAGTTCGTCAACAAAAAGTTACGTTTTTTTTATCGCGAGGGTTATGCATATGCGCACATTTTAGGATCGTGTTCTCATTTTCAGGATCTTAAATCTCAGCATTTTGATCTTCTCAGCAAAATGGCTGTAGAAAACTCGCTAACCTAGATCTTCGACGGAAAAATTTTTCCCAACATGGGAGGAATTTTGTGCTTAACTTGAGAGTACAATAAAAAAATCCTCATAATAATCACAAGGAGTAGTGGTATGAAAACATGGCCTATCTTGCTGCTTTTCTTTGTGTTTTTTCAGGCATCTGCCAATAATCTGCCAGCACTCAATCCAACAAAAAGTTCGCCACACAAACTCTTCCTCACCAGTGAAAGCCAAGCAGAAGATAGCTTTGATGTTTGGAATATCGATGGTGGCTACGCCTATCAGTTGTTTGACTCGTTTGATCTCTATGTGGGAGCTCGTGTCAATAATTCTCAAAACACCAGTCAAAATGGCTTTCTAAGCGGGATCAGTTATCAAGTGACCGATAGAGTGATGGTAAAAAGTACCATTCGTTCATTTAAAAATACGCTGGAAAACAAGTCCGATCAAAATAGCAATTTTGCGGCGGAAGTCACCAGCCGAGTGAAAATCAATGAACAAATAGATCTACATGCCACTCTCGATTTCCAAGAGTGGCAACAGGGTATAGAGTTTGGTCTTGGCTTTCGTTTTTAAACTGGAAGCGCTTCTTTAGATATCAAAACGCCATTCCAATCCGCGTAAATATAGTCTCTGGGTTGAACCATCTGATTATGCATGGTTAACGTCACATTGACCTCGCCAGAGCCGCGCTTTTCTGTCTTGAACGGCGAGGTACCTAATGCTTGAATACCCAGTTCCATTTGCGACATTTGAGCCACGTCTCGGATTGCACCAAAAACAATAACCCCTTCCCAATCATTTTCAATAGCAAGAATCGCCAGTTGATCGCCGAGCAACGCTTTTTGACAAGAGCCATGTCCATCAACAACAAGTACTTTGCCTTTGCCATTTTCACTCAGAACATCTCGCACTTTGGAATTGTCGTGATAGCAACGAACAGTAACAATCTCACCACAAAACGCGGTTTTCTGCCCATAGTTCTGTAATGGCAGATTGAGTAATGTCACCTTACTCTCGTACTTATCACAGATATCTGGGGTTATGTCCTTCATAGATCCTCCTTGAGAAAAACTGTGCTACACCTCATGGGTAGCCTCAAATCAAAAACCACCTTTAACTCGCAGATCAAACGATCCAATTGACTCTTTCCTTTGATCACTCAAACAAGACACTAAAAAAAGCTCCCCTCGTTCAACAAAATAAATCGCATTTTGTTCAAACTCTCTTGCTAAGTTTAGTGCGTTGTTCAAATTTGTCTCGACTGCGAAACTTTCTTCACTCCAAGAGCAGGCTTGATCTGCAACTATTACAGAACAGAAATGAAGCCCATCTATTCTAGCTTTCATGCGTTGATTATTTATGCAATTTTCTGCTTTTGACCTCAACACACTCGCTGGATTACAAGCAGTTATTATGGCGAAAGATTCAACCTCCCATTTATCACTAAAATGGAAAAAAGAGGCTGAATAAGCATGCCATAATGCCGCATCTACAGTTGGTTCACCATTATTTATCATAAGATTTCATTGATTAATATTTGTTACATTTCATCAATTGATATAAATCAACAAAGTGAATGGAATTAACATTTGAGCATTGTTAGCATGCTGTTAACATTATAGAATCCGCTCAAAAGCCTTGGGATGTTTACCTTTCAACATTGAACTAGTCATCTTGAAAGGTAAACAGCCCAGTAGAATAATCCAGTAGCAGTTGGATGCTGTATACATTTGGCGAGAACCCACGGAAGGCAGATAACTGAAAGATGTGTTTTTTTGATCACTTTGTTTTATTATCAAAAAATCATTACCTGTATGTTATGTTTTTGCCTAGAATTTATTCTATTCGTACAATTTTGTCACAAATTTAGGTACCGCCAATGCAAACCCCGCAGATTCTTATCGTTGAAGATGAGCAAGTAACTCGTAACACTCTTAAGAGTATTTTTGAAGCAGAGGGATATGCTGTATTTGAAGCCAGCAATGGTGATGAAATGCATCACATGCTGTCCGATAATAGTATTAATCTAGTGATCATGGATATCAACCTGCCTGGTAAGAACGGGCTTCTTTTGGCTCGTGAATTACGTGAACAAGCAGATGTAGCCCTGATGTTCCTCACGGGTCGCGACAACGAAGTCGACAAAATTCTTGGTTTGGAAATTGGTGCTGATGACTACATCACTAAGCCATTCAATCCACGTGAGTTGACTATTCGCGCACGTAATCTTCTAAGCCGCTCAATGAGCAGCAGTGGCATTCCTGAAGAAAAGCGTTCTGTAGAGAAATACGAATTTAATGGTTGGGTACTGGATATTAATAGCCGCTCACTCATCAGCCCATCAGGCGACGGTTATAAACTACCACGATCTGAGTTTCGTGCCCTTCTGCACTTCTGCGAGAATCCAGGCAAAATTCAAACTCGTGCTGATCTGCTGAAGAAAATGACCGGTCGCGAACTTAAGCCACACGATCGTACCGTTGACGTGACCATTCGTCGTATTCGCAAGCACTTTGAATCTGTCTCTGGCACGCCAGAAATCATCGCGACCATTCACGGTGAAGGTTACCGTTTCTGTGGTGATTTAGACGCGTAAGTCGTCTAAAAGAAAAGGTTGGCAATTAGCCAACCTTTTTTTCCGCTGTTAGGTGTTCGTTTGTAAAGATTAATAAATCTTGTCAATGGCAACATCTCTCTCTACCAACCATTGTCGCTTTCCTGCATATTCAAGCTCGACCAATAGATCGACGTGTTTATCCGTATCAAAATTTACCTGCCACACAAAAGCAATTTCCCACTTATTTTCACTGTGTGTTCTTAGCTCCAACACCTCACCATCAATTTTCCACTCCCGATCGCCCTGCTTAATCGTCAACTCAGTCACGATCAAACTGGCTGGCAGATCATTTTCAGACGAGAGGTAAAGTGCTCCATGCAAGTTATCTTGCTGTGACTCACCCAAGGTTGGCATTTGATTGATCCACAGGTTGCTTGCCAGTTGTATACGCGTGTCTGCAATGGTGATTTGATTATCCTGCTGCCAATTAGCAGGCGGCTCAGTAGCACATCCAGCTAACAAGATTAACGGTAGTAGTGCGATTAATCGTTTTTTCATGTCCTCACCTCTGCTCTAACCAACTCTTCAGTACTTGAATATCATTGTGATACTCATTCTTGATTTCCTCTACCCAATCAGCAATGTTTTCCCACCAAGCAGGCAGATCTGGCGACTGAGCTTTTTGTGCAACACTTTGAATTCGCTTCAATCCTATCGAACCTGCAGCCCCTTTTATTTTATGGGCCTCAGAAACAATGCTTGGTTGATCTTTTGCCATCATATTAGAGTCAAGAATTTCTATGTATGCAGGCATCATCTCTTCAAACATGCGGATGCTGTCCAACACAGGTTTCGCGCCGACAATATCAACATACGACTCCAACATCACCAGGTCTAAGATTTGATTTTCCAACACACCTGCGGCGGATAAACTCTCCACAGTTACCTGTGTTTCTGACTCTGACATCGTTTTTTCGCCCACAAGTATCAATTTTTCAATGACATCTTGAATGGCGTGCACCGAAAGTGGTTTGCTAATCGCCTCGTCCATACCATTATCAAAGTATTCACGCTTGTCTTTCAATACGTTAGCGGTTAGTGCGACTAAAGGGGGCAACTTTTTGTAGTGCTTACGGTAGTAAGCTGCGACATCAAAACCCGTCATATCGGGAAGTTGAATGTCCAGTAGTACTAAATCGTAACGACTAGGGTCAAAAGAGCGAATTGCTTCGTCTCCCGTCATGGCAACCGTCACTTTGTGGCCAAGGCTTTCGAGCAAAGAACGGGCAACAGTGACATTCAGTGCAATATCTTCCACCATGAAAATGCTCAAATTTACTTGCGCTTTTGGCGTGTCGTTTTGCGAAGGCGCAGACTCTATCACAGGAACGTGAATGGAGATCGTGAAAGTGCTACCAAAACCTTCTTCACTACTTACGGTAATGTCACCATCCATCATGTTGATCAACTGCCTTGAAACCGCCAAACCAATCCCGGTTCCAACGGCATGAAGGTTGTCTTTACCGGATTTGACTTGGTAATACATGGCAAAAATCTTATCCAGTTCTGCTTCCGGAATCCCGATTCCGGTGTCCTCCACTTCAATAATGATGGTGGCAAAATCGTCTTCAACTTCTGCACTGACCGTCATCACTACGCCACCTTCTTTGGTAAACTTCATCGCATTGCTGATTAAGTTCCAAATCACTTGGCGTAAACGCGTACCGTCGACTTCAATTGCTTTTGGCAGTTCACTCAGACGCTCCAAGTCAAATCGCAATCCTTTCTGCTCCGCCATCAACGCTGAAATACTTTCAATTTCTGCGACAAAATCTTCGAAGTTAAGCGGCGCGGGCAATAGCTCGAGTTTGCGACGATCAAACTTGTCCATATCTATGATGTCATTGAAAATGTTACCTAAGGTGATCGCGCTGACATTGATGGTTTGCATGTACTTGCGCTGCTCATCGGTCAAACGCGTATCAAGCAACATACGGCTTAAACCAACAATGCCGTTAAGTGGTGTTCTCAGCTCGTGACTGATGGTTGAAATGAAAGTGGTTTTATCTCGGCTAGCTTTTTCGAGCGACTCTTCATGGCGTTTACGCTCCGTAATATCACGACCGAAACCCACCAACCCTAGATGACGACCATCTTTGCTATAAAATGGCACTTTTCGCAGCTCAAAGTAGTGTTTTCTTCCATCTGGATATTCCAGCCACTGCTCATAAGTTAACGCTCGATTATTAACAAACACCTGCTGATCGGTATCGACTATTTGCTGAGCAACTTCTTTACTGTAAACATCCCAAGGGCTTAAGCCGACCAATTGATGCTCTTTCTTGCCGGTCAACTCTTCCATTGCTCGGTTACAACCAGAAAACACCCCCTCGGCGTTACGGTAGTAAATCAAATCCGGAGAGGCATCAATAAACGAGCGCAATAACGCTGTACGCTCCGCCAGTTCCACTTGGGTCCTTTCCCGTTGAAACACCTCATTTTCCAAATCCTTCATCGCTTCTTCGCGGGCTTCTTCCGCACGAATACGCTCTTCAATTTCTTGATTTAACTGTTCGATGTTCTGCTGGAGCTGAAAATGTAACTCTTGGTCTCGAGATCTCATATCTTTGAGTTTGGATACTAACTTCGAAAGTCGCTGGCGAGATTCTTCCAATTGATCCACCACCACCGATAAGAAATACACTGCCCAAGGAGTGATCAATAGGCCAAAAAACACCGAGCGGACAATATCGATATCATCAACATTGCCTTGCAGAACAAGGGTGATACCAACTTGAACCACAACAGCCAAAGCGACCAGTGCTAAAGCGAGTAACATCGAAAAACGAACAATACCCAGCTTAACCAGCAAATCCACATAGTACTGGGCAAGATTTTTCATCGGTTTCATGTAATGCTCCAAAGGATGATAGGGTGGCCTGAGATGAGCTGAAATGAGGTAGGTTCAGGCGATAGACTTAGTGTAGCCTGTTTAGGCGGTAGGGGTAACCCGTTGAAATCACAACAAGCACAATAGTGAGGAGATCAATCGGGCTGTGATGTGATCTCAGTAGCGTAACGGCTTGACAAGTCACTCACTCGTAAAGATATCGGATGGACGCAAGTTCTATTTCGCCCGTCCGATTTGGCTTGATACAACGCACTGTCCGCTAGTGCAACGCCCATTTCAGGTAAATCTTCAGAAGAAGGAATGTAAGAAACAAGACCAATGCTAATGGTGACACATTCTGCAATTTTGGATCCGGTATGTGCAATCGCAATTTCTGCAATAAAAGTATGAATCTTTTCAGCGACTTTCAATGCGCCTTCCGAGGTGGTATTGGGAAGAAGAAAAGCGAACTCTTCGCCACCATAGCGAGCAACACAGTCAGATGAGCGACTGACCACTTTACTGAAGACTTGGGCCACTTTGAGCAAGGTTTCATCACCCGCTTGATGACCATATTTATCATTGAACTCTTTGAAGAAGTCGATATCGCACAGCATGATCGCTAACGGTAACTTTTCTCTTGCGTGGTGATACCACAAAGTGCTGAGTTGTTCGTCAAAACGACGGCGGTTAGACACCTGCGTTAAGCTGTCCATAAAGCTCAGTTTTTCCAGCTCTAGGTTGGCGGCTTCCAATTTCTGCTCGGCAAGATAACGCTCCGAAATATCACGCGCCATGATCAACACACCATTGGTGTTTGAGACTGGGTCGCGAAATGGAGATTTCACCACATCATACCAAGCGTACTCACCATTGCTGTCTAGCACTTTATCGATATATCGCAACGACCTCCCCTCATGCAAGACTTCACTATCACTGTTGGAAAAACGCTGATACATCTCTTGAGGCACAACATCTTGCAATCTCTTACCAATCAAGTCGGTGACCTCTGCAATACCGAGAGAACGAACGAAAGGCTTATTGCATGCCTGATACACTAAGTTTTCGTTGAAAATACCTATCGGATCAGGACTGGCTTCTAGAATGTTTTGTAAAATGGTATCCCGCTGAGCCAAGGCCACCTCAGTGTCTTTACGCCGCTCCATTTCATCACGTAATTTTTGCTGCATAGCATGCCAATCAGTCACATCATGGCTGATACTCAGTGTGCCGATGGTTTGCCCCGTCTTTGACATCAGTAAACTTTGGTTCACTTCCAGTAAACAACTGCGTCCGTGAGGATCCGTTGTCCAACGACGTTCGCTTTGCCGTCCTTTCATTAAGTGGCTTTCTGGTACGATGGCTTCATCACGGCGCCCTTGCCAAAACTGCTCAAACGCTCGATTGGTTGCCACCGTTCGACCATCGCTGTCTTTTAAACAAATAAGCTCGCTGAGTGAGTCTAGAGCGGCTTTCGCGACAGAGTAAGCATCAAGGCCAACCATATTTCTTGGTCGATGGGGAGCCAAATGCAATTGAAGCAACCACGAAGGATGACCACGGTAACGGATTTTTCGGCCACTCACTTCCAATTCTAAATGGTCGTGTTCCGAAGCCTGCCAAAGGAGTGCGACATGGCTAAACTGCCTGCCCGATAGAGATTGCAAAGCATGCGCTAAACTTCTGCCTGCAAATGCAGCAGGAAAGAGATAGGTACGATGAAGACGGCGAACGCCAAGTTGCTGAATGGCAGCTGAGTTTGCGAGTAAAATATCTTGACCATTAATGTCTACCACTATTACGGGGGACATCACATCCAAAATCAAACTATCAAGCTCTCGTTGATAGCGAAGATGCAGTAGCCGAACCACAACATATCCGAACACCGCCATTAAAATAATCGCGCCGTAATGCTCTGCGAGGTGTGCTATCCATGCAAACTGCTTGTCCATTCTCACTCTTAGATGAATTGTTTGTGCGGCGACTATACCAACTATTGAGGGTGAATTCCGCTTTTTAATTGCGGTTTAGTATAGACAAAAGAATGGCCAAGCGCACTGCCCTGTCCGCCATGCTGAGCAAGGTATTGACCGATTTCAGTCATGGCTAACCAGCGATTTTCACACCATAAAGGCGATAGCAATGTCGGACGACGAGCGGCTGAAGAGACTCGGTGAAAAATCACCTCTGGCGGTGTTCGGCGAATCATTTCGCAGGCAATCTCGACATATTGCTCCAATTTTGGTGCATCCAACTTACCCGCCCGCCAAGCTTTGGCCATGGTACTGCCTTCGACAATATGCAAACCGTGCAACTTGATGCCATCCGTACCAACCTCAATCACTTTTTCCAAGGTGGTAAAGTTATCGTCTTGAGACTCTTTTGGTAACCCAACGATCAAATGCGTACATACTTTGATACCCAACGCACGGGCTCGCTGGGTGATCTCTGCGTAGCACTCAAAATCGTGTCCACGATTGATCCGCTTTAAGGTGTCATTGCTGGCCGTTTGCAGCCCCAACTCCAACCAAATTTCATAACCTTGCTGCACGTAATCCGAGAGCAAGTCTAACACCGCATCTGGCACACAATCTGGGCGAGTCCCGACACAAAGACCGACAATATCCGCGGCTTTCAACGCCTCTTCATACATGTTTTTCAGCACCTGCACTTCCGCATAGGTACTGGTGTAAGCTTGAAAATAGGCTAAGTACTTCTTCGCGCGATGCACTTCTCCCGCTCGCTCAGTCAATTGCTCTCGAATACTTTTGATTTGAGCTTGCTCATCAGCGAACGATGCCACATTACAGAAAGTACAACCACCACGGCCGATCGTGCCATCACGATTTGGACAGCTAAACCCTCCATGAAGCGTCAATTTATGCACTTTTTCTCCATATCGGCGCTGAAGATCCTGACCAATCGTATTCACTAGCTCATGTAATTGCATTGAAAACCACCAATTGTAAACCGCAATCAATCTCACTACGGTTTATGTAAATTAATTACATACCTGCAAGAAAAAACACAAAATTTTAGTGAATTCAAACGAAGCTTTTCATGGCAAAAATCAATAAACATGCACAAATCAAAGTAAAACAAGCCAATGTTGCATACTTGTTAAACAAAAGGTGCATTTTTAAACAAGAATTTTGCCTAACCATGGTTACTTTTCGTTGCATTCCTTAGTCACAAAATTGTAGGATACTTACACATAACCGTCATTTTTGTGAGCTTTATTACAAAATCAAATGCGGAATATGTCTGCGATAAGCCACTCCAACCTATATAAATCACTAAAAAGTGATCAATAAAACAGGCTTATCACCAAGGATTGTTTTTCCCACAAAATTTTTCCTGTGGGATACGGAAAGGACTCAAAATCAACCCCCTCTGGTTGATTGCGATTCAAAACTATAAAGGACAAGGTGCTCAACCCGAGAATGCGATCTCATCGTATTGGTGTTGCTGCGCCTTCTAGAACTGGAAGGAAGTATCTATGGTAGATAGAGAGCAAAGTTCGCAAGGGCTTTATACTCCTGAGCTAGAGCATGATGCCTGTGGTATCGGTTTTGTCGCTCATCTCAAAAACCGCAAATCCCATCAGGTTGTGACCCAAGCTCTAGATATGCTAGCTCGCATGGAACACCGTGGTGGTCAAGGCTGCGATCCATGCAGTGGCGACGGTGCGGGTATTTTGCTGCAAAAGCCTCACGAATTTTTGTTAGAAGAAGCGGTCAAGCTTGGTATCAAGCTACCTTCTTTTGAGAAATACGGTGTCGGTGTCGTTTTGTTCCCGAAAGATGAATACAAACGCGAACAATGCCGTGACATCCTAGAACGCAATGCGAAACGCCTTGATTTGGATATCATTGGCTATCGTGTTCTGCCAACCGACAATTCGATGATTGGCGCCGATCCGCTAAGCACAGAGCCTCAATTTGAGCATGTGTTTATTTCTGGCGGCCCAGGTACCTCACCGGAAGAACTTGAGCGCAAGCTGTATGTGCTGCGTAACTACACCGTACGCGTTTGCCTTGAGAGCGTTTCGAATATCGGGGATGACTTCTACATCAACTCGATGTCTTACAAAACCTTGGTCTATAAAGGTCAGCTAACCACTGAGCAAGTGCCTCAGTATTTCCAAGACCTACAAAACCCGACCATGGTCACCGCACTGGCTCTTGTGCACTCTCGTTTCTCTACCAATACTTTCCCGAAATGGCGCTTGGCTCAGCCTTTCCGTTACATTGCGCACAACGGTGAAATCAACACGGTTCGCGGCAACCTTAACTGGATGAAAGCACGCGAAGCGATCTTAGAATCTAAGCTCTTCACACAAGCAGAGATCGACATGCTATTGCCGATCTGTCAGGAAGGTGCTTCTGACTCTGCCAACTTTGACATGGTGTTGGAACTGCTGGTGCTTTCAGGCCGCAGTCTGCCGCACGCGCTGATGATGATGATTCCTGAAGCGTGGCAAGAAAACAAAACCATGGATCCAAAACGCCGTGCCTTCTATCAATACCATGCCAACATCATGGAACCGTGGGATGGCCCTGCGTCTGTCTGCTTTACCGATGGTGTACAAGTCGGTGCAACACTAGACCGTAACGGTCTGCGCCCGTCACGATATACCGTGACAAAAGACAACATGCTAATCATGGCATCCGAATCTGGCGTCGTGGAAATCCCACCAGAAAACGTTGAATACCGTGGCCGTTTGCAGCCAGGACGTATCTTCGTCGCCGATCTCGAACAAGGCCGCATCATTTCCGATGAAGAAGTGAAAGATTCGATTGCCAACGCTCAGCCGTATGAGCAGTGGGTAACGGACAATCTGCTCAGCCTAAAATCGCTGCCAGATGCCGATAACGTACACAGCCAACCTTCTCCAGAGCGTCTACTGCATCGCCAGCAAGCGTTTGGCATCAGCGCAGAAGAAGTGAATGAGATCATTCTGCCGTTGGCACAAACCGGCTATGAACCACTTGGCTCGATGGGTGCGGACTGGCCAGTCGCGATTTTGTCACACCAATCGCAACATCTTTCAAACTACTTCAAGCAGCTGTTTGCTCAGGTGACTAACCCGCCGATCGACCCGATCCGTGAACGTATGGTGATGTCACTCAATACCTACATCGGTAAAGATCAGAACCTGCTGGCAGAATCGCCAGTTCATTGCCGCAAAGTAGAACTTGAGTCTCCAGTGATCTCAAACGCTGAGCTCGAAAAACTGCGTGCTATCGACAACGAACACTTGCAAGCAAAAACGTTAGATATCGTATTCCAAGCCAACGAAGACGCTGGCAAACTGGAACGCGCACTCAAACGTATTTGTCAGTACGCGGAAGATGCCGTGATCGACGGTTACTCCATCATTCTATTGACTGACCGTGCCGTAAACTCTAACCACGCAGCGATTCCAGCGATGTTAGCAGTGGGTGCGGTTCACCATCACCTGATTCGTAAAGGGCTACGCGCCAAATGTGGCATCGTAGTGGAAACGGGTGATGCGCGTGAAACACACCATTTCGCCACGCTCGTAGGCTATGGCGCCAATGCAGTGAACCCTTATCTGGTCATTGAAACGATCGTTGATCTACAACGTCGTAAAAAGCTGGATGCCAACGTGTCGGTTGAAGAGTACTTCAACAACTACCGTAAAGGGGTCAACGGCGGCCTATTAAAGATCTTCTCGAAAATGGGGATTTCGACGCTGCAGTCCTACCACGGTGCGCAAATTTTTGAAGCCCTTGGTATCAGCAAAGCGGTGGTCGACAAATACTTCACCGGTACCGTTACACGTATTCAAGGTTTGACCTTAGATGACATCGCTAAAGAAGTCTTAGTGCGTCATCGCGTAGGCTACCCAACTCGTGAAATCCCAATTCAAATGCTCGATGTGGGTGGTGTTTATCAGTGGAAACAACGTGGTGAAAAACACCTGTTTAACCCTGAAACCATTCACCTGCTGCAACACTCTACTCGTAACAAAGACTACGCAGAGTTCAAGAAGTACGCAGCGGAAGTGGATCGCCAAGGTGACAACGCCGTTACCCTACGTAGCCAACTTGATTTCGTGAAAAATCCAGCGGGTTCAATCCCAATCGATGAAGTGGAACCCGTAGAGAGCATCGTCAAACGTTTCGCCACTGGCGCAATGTCATTTGGCTCTATCTCTTACGAGGCACACTCGACTCTAGCAGTCGCGATGAACCGTCTCGGTGCGAAATCAAACTCCGGTGAAGGCGGTGAAGATCCAATTCGCTTCTCTCCGAATGAGAATGGCGATTCAGAGCGCTCTGCGATCAAACAGGTTGCTTCAGGCCGTTTTGGTGTGACCTCTTACTACCTCACCAACTCTGACGAAATTCAGATCAAGATGGCACAAGGGGCAAAACCGGGCGAAGGTGGTCAGCTACCGGGCGACAAAGTCGACGATTGGATTGGTGCAACACGTCACTCCACTCCTGGGGTTGGTTTGATTTCGCCACCGCCACACCATGACATCTACTCGATCGAAGATTTGGCTCAGTTGATCTACGACTTGAAAAACGCCAACCGTAAAGGCCGTGTCAACGTTAAGCTGGTTTCGGAAGCTGGCGTGGGGACAATTGCTTCTGGCGTGGCGAAAGCGAAAGCGGACGTAGTACTGATTGCCGGTCACGATGGCGGTACTGGTGCTTCACCAATTTCGTCGATTCGTCACACCGGTCTACCTTGGGAACTCGGTCTTGCAGAAACACACCAAACGCTGCTGAAGAACGGCTTACGTAACCGTATCGTAGTTCAAGCCGATGGCCAGATGAAAACCCCTCGAGACATCGCAATCGCAACGCTATTGGGTGCTGAGGAATGGGGTGTCGCGACCGCTGCCCTCGTGGTTGAAGGCTGTATCATGATGCGTAAGTGTCATAAAAACACTTGCCCTGTTGGTATTGCAACTCAGAACAAAACGCTACGTGAGCGCTTTGATGGCCGCGTAGAAGACGTGGTGACCTTCTTCCTCTACATGGCACAAGGCGTGCGTGAAATCATGGCGGAACTTGGCTTCCGTACTGTGGATGAGATGGTGGGTCAGGCGCAAAAACTCAAAGTACGCGACAACGTTTCTCATTGGAAATACAAGAATTTGGATCTTTCTCCAGTTCTCTTCCTAGAGCAGCCTCGCGAGCAAGATGGTATTTACTGTCAAACCAAACAAAACCACCAGCTAGAAGCGGTACTTGATCGTCAATTGATTCAAGTGGCGACACCAGCACTGGAAGACGGTTTGGCGGTAACCGCGGAATTCCCAATCATCAACACCGATCGCTCTGTGGGTACCATGCTGTCGAACGAAATTTCGAAAGTGTACAAAGACCAAGGTTTACCACAACCAATGAACGTCAAGTTCAAAGGTTCTGCTGGCCAATCCTTTGGTGCTTTCCTCGCGAAAGGCGTGAAGTTTGAAGTGGAAGGCGATGCGAACGACTACTGGGGCAAAGGTCTCTCTGGCGGTACGCTGGTGCTCTACCCAGACAGCAACTCAACATTGGTGCCAGAAGACAACATCGTCGTGGGTAACGTTTGTTTCTACGGTGCAACATCCGGTGAATCTTACATTCGTGGCCTAGCTGGCGAGCGCTTCTGTGTTCGTAACTCCGGAGCCAAAGTAGTCGTTGAAGGCGTGGGTGACCACGGCTGTGAATACATGACCGGTGGTGTAGCAATTATCCTCGGTTCAACAGGTCGCAACTTTGCCGCCGGTATGAGTGGCGGCGTGGCCTACGTTTGGGACAAATCAGGTGACTTCCAGTCGAAACTGAACCCTGAACTGGTTGACCTCGATCCAATCGAACAAGAAGACAAAGATCTACTGCTGGATATGTTGAACAAACATGTTCAGTTCACAGGAAGTGAAGTAGCTCAAGCTTTCCTTGCTAATTTTGAAACCAGCTTGAAATCCTTGGTGAAAGTCATGCCACGTGATTACAAAGCGGTACTACAAAAACGCAAGGCAGAAGCAGAGCAACGTGAAGCGGAGGCAGTGTAATGGGTAAGCCGACTGGATTTTTAGAGTTTGGACGCGAGCTTCCACAGAAGCTTGCACCAGCAGAGCGAATCAAAAACAACAAAGAGTTCGTACTCAACGCGGAGTTTGGTAAGAAAATCAATACCCAAGCGTCTCGCTGTATGGACTGTGGCGTGCCGTTTTGTCACAACGGCTGCCCAATTGGCAACATCATTCCGGAATTCAACGATGCGGTTTATCGCGACAGTTGGGAAGAAGCGTGGAACATTCTAAGTTCAACCAACAACTTCCCAGAGTTCACCGGACGAGTTTGCCCTGCGCCATGTGAAAGTGCTTGTGTCTTGGGCATCAACCAAGACCCAATCACCATCTGTAACATTGAGAAAACCATTGTGGAAACGGCGTATCGTGAAGGGTACGCCAAACCCAAAACTCCACGTTCGCGCACAGGTAAGAAAGTGGCGATCATCGGTTCCGGTCCGGCAGGATTGGCGGCAGCTGAGCAGCTCAATAGTGCAGGCCATTCGGTGACGGTTTTCGAGCGCGATGAGAAAGTCGGTGGTCTACTGCGTTTCGGTATCCCAGATTTCAAACTGGGCATGGACGTCATTGACCGTAAGATCAATCTCATGGCAGAAGCTGGAGTTGAGTTTAAAGTCAATCAACATGTTGGTGTGGATGTGAACGCACAGCAAATTCGCCAAGAATACGATGTTGTACTGCTTACTGGCGGCTCGACCGTACCACGCGATCTTCCTGTCCCTGGCCGCGAGCTGAAAGGCGTTTACTTTGCGATGCAGTTCCTCGCACAAAACAACCGTCGTGCAAACAATATGGACCTCAAAGGTGAAGAAATTCACGCTGCGGGGAAACATGTTGTCGTGATCGGTGGTGGTGATACTGGTTCAGACTGTGTGGGCACTTCTAACCGTCATGGTGCTGCGAGTGTAACTCAAGTAGAAATCATGCCTGTGCCCCCAGAAAAGCGCCCTGCTAATATGCCTTGGCCGCAATACCCAATGATTCTTCGCACCTCAACTTCGCATGAAGAAGGGGTTGATCGCCATTGGAATATTCTGACCAAAGAATTCATCGGCAACGACAAAGGTGAAGTCACAGGTCTGCGTCTAGCGGATATTGTTTGGCAAGATGCACAACCAGGCGAACGCCCAAGCTTCAAAGAAGTCGAAGGTAGCGAGCGCGTGATTCCATGTGATATGGCTTTCTTGGCGATGGGTTTCCTTCACCCAGAACCACATGGTGTACTTGCGCAGTTGAATGTCGCGCTGGATGAGCGCGGTAACGTGGCAACTCAAGATTTCCAGACCAATCAACAAGGCGTATTTGCCGCAGGTGATATGCGTACTGGTCAATCTTTGGTGGTGCGCTGCATCAACGAAGGCCGTGAATGTGCACGTGCTATCGACCAATACCTAATGGGCAATACCAATCTGGAAGCAAAAGCCGATTCACTCATGCTTTCGGCTTAGTTGCCAATATCTCACTCGGACAGGTCTCCCATCTGTTCGAGTGAGAAAAGATAATCCAATCCTTCCAAACTTTTTCTTTTGACCAGCATTTTATGCTGGTCTTTTTTTTACTAAACACCCTCAGCATGTTGCAAACTTGTAACAACAAGAAATCTATCCACTTGAATTTAATACTCTTATTTAGACCATTACGTGGTAAATCGCATATTGGCGTGATTATTCACTAACAACTTGACCTTTTTCATAATAACCTATACGTTGTGAAGTCAGTGCAACATAAAGCCTCATTTATTGTTAAGAATTTAGAACGTTTTTATTGCATAAACATACGAATACAAATAATTAGAACGCATAGTTAGTCATACATACCAACATAAATTGTGTTGGTATTTCTGTCTGGAAGGCAGAGAAGCAAAGGGAGAATTGCAATGGCTCTTTATGATCCAAGTTTAGAGAAGGACAACTGTGGTTTCGGTCTTATCGCACACATGGAAGGTGAGCCAAGCCATAAACTGGTCCGTACCGCGATTTCAGCACTCGATCGCATGACCCACCGCGGCGGTATCGCTGCCGATGGAAAAACCGGCGACGGTTGTGGGCTATTACTTCAAAAACCCGACTCATATCTACGCTTGATAGCCAAAGAAAAAGGCTTCAATTTAGCGAAACAATACGCCATCGGTATGATCTTCTTCAGTCAAGATCCCGTTAAGGCGCAAACCGCTCGCGATATCATCAACAAAGAACTCGCCAAAGAGACACTCACGGTCGCAGGTTGGCGCAAAGTGCCAACCAATCCAGCGGTACTTGGTCCCATTGCCGCGGATTCTTTACCCGATATTCAACAAGTGTTCATTTCTGCTCCCGCGGGCTGGCGTGAGCGAGATATCGAACGACGCTTGTATATTGCTCGCCGCCGTATTGAAAAACAGATCACTGACGATAGAGATTTCTACGTTTGTAGCTTATCAACACAAGTGATTGTCTATAAAGGCTTGTGTATGCCAGCGGATCTGCCGCGTTTCTATTTGGATCTCGCGGATCTGCGGATGGAATCGGCTATCTGTTTGTTCCATCAACGTTTCTCAACCAACACTCAACCACGTTGGCCGCTCGCTCAACCGTTCCGCTACTTAGCACACAATGGTGAAATAAATACCATCGAAGGCAACCGCCAATGGGCTCGCGCTCGTGGCTATAAATTTGCATCACCACTTCTGCCTGATCTGCAAAGCGCTGCGCCATTTGTTAACGAAACGGGCTCGGACTCCTCCAGCTTAGACAATATGCTGGATCTCTTCCTTGCTGGTGGTATGGATATCTTCCGTGCCATGCGCATGTTGGTGCCGCCTGCGTGGCAAAACCACCCAGATATGGATCCTGACCTACGTGCCTTCTACGATTTCAACTCCAAACACATGGAACCTTGGGATGGCCCTGCTGGCATCGTACTTTCTGATGGGCGCTACGCCGCCTGTAACCTCGACCGCAACGGCCTACGCCCAGCTCGCTATGTGATCACCAAAGACAAATTGATCACCCTAGCCTCAGAAGTGGGCATTTGGGATTACGCACCGGATGAAGTGGCGGAGAAAGGTCGCGTTGGTCCCGGCGAGCTGTTGGTGATAGATACCCGTAAAGGCAAGTTATGGCAATCGAGTGAGATCGACAACGATCTTAAAAGCCGTCACCCTTACCGCGAATGGATGGACAACAACGTTCGCCGCCTTACACCATTTTCTGAACTACCTGAAGATCAAGTGGGTGAACGCAGCTTTGATAGTGACACACTAAAAACCTATCAAAAGCAGTTTGCGATGAGCAATGAAGAAGTCGATCAAGTACTGCGCGTGTTGGGTGATATGGCGCAAGAAGCCGTCGGCTCTATGGGCGATGACACCCCGATGGCCGTTTTGTCTTCAAAAGAGCGACTCGTAACGGATTACTTCCGCCAGAAATTTGCTCAGGTCACCAACCCACCGATTGATCCATTGCGCGAACAGCACGTCATGTCATTGGCCACCAGCATCGGCCAAGAGATGAACGTCTTTTGCGAAACAGACGGGCACGCTCACCGCGTGACATTCGGTTCTCCGGTGCTGCTCTATTCCGATATGCAGCAACTACTTGAGCTGAGCGATGACCACTATCGCAACACCATTTTGGACATCAACTACGATCCAAGTGAAAAAGATCTCAAGCAAGCGATATTGGATCTCTGCGATCAAGCAGAGCAAGTTGTCCGTGATGGCACGGTTTTGATTGTGCTTTCTGACCGCCCTTTAGTGGCGGGTAAACTGCCAATCCCAGCAGCCATGGCTGTGGGTGCGGTGCAAACTCGTCTCGTCAACGCCAACTTGCGTTGCGATGCCAACATCGTGGTGGAAACGGCGACCGCACGTGACCCTCATCAATTTGCCGTATTACTCGGCTTTGGTGCAACCGCAGTCTACCCCTACCTTGCCTATGAAGTGCTAGGGAAATTGATCGACGATGGCGCACTCGAAAAAAGCTATCGCGAGGTAATGCAAAACTATCAATACGGCATCAATAAAGGTCTGTATAAGATCATGTCGAAGATGGGCATCTCCACCGTTGCTTCTTACCGCTGTTCTCAACTTTTTGAAGCGGTTGGTTTGAGCCGTGATGTAGTGGAGTTGTGCTTTAAAGGCGTGACAACCCGCATTGAAGGTGCCGGGTTTGCGGACTTCCAACAAGATCTCTTTAACCTCTCTCGCAAGGCATGGGCAAAACGTAAGTCGATCGAACACGGCGGCTTACTCAAATACGTGCATGGTGGAGAGTACCACGCCTACAACCCTGATGTTGTTGGCACGTTGCAAAAAGCGGTGAAATCGGGAGAAAGCGGTGATTATCAGCAGTTCGCTCAACAAGTGAATCAACGCCCTGTCGCCATGCTGCGCGATTTAATGCAACTGAAAAAAGCGGACCAGCCACTTGCGTTAGAAAAAATTGAACCCAGTACCGAACTGTTTAAGCGCTTTGATTCTGCGGCGATGTCCATTGGTGCATTAAGCCCGGAAGCACATGAAGCGTTGGCAACCGCCATGAACCGTTTGGGCGGTTACTCCAACTCAGGCGAGGGGGGCGAAGATCCACGTCGCTTTGGCACCGAGCGCAACTCGCGCATTAAGCAAGTTGCCTCTGGCCGTTTTGGCGTCACGCCGCACTACCTCACCAACGCTGATGTACTGCAAATCAAAGTCGCTCAAGGTGCAAAACCAGGCGAAGGCGGTCAGTTACCTGGCCACAAAGTCACTGCCGAGATTGCTAAGCTGCGTTATTCCGTGCAAGGCGTGACACTTATCTCGCCACCACCGCATCACGACATCTATTCGATTGAAGACTTAGCGCAATTGATTTTTGACTTGAAACAGGTCAACCCGAAAGCGTTGGTTTCCGTCAAACTGGTGTCTGAGCCAGGCGTCGGCACCATCGCCACCGGCGTTGCCAAAGCCTATGCCGATCTCATCACCATCTCTGGCTATGATGGCGGTACTGCGGCCAGCCCACTGACGTCAGTAAAATACGCCGGCAGTCCATGGGAACTGGGCCTAGCTGAAACGCAGCAAGCCTTAGTGGCCAATGGCCTGCGTCATAAAATTCGTCTTCAAGTGGATGGCGGGTTGAAAACGGGCTTGGATGTGGTGAAAGGGGCGATTCTAGGTGCCGAGAGCTTTGGCTTTGGTACGGCACCAATGGTGGCAATGGGTTGTAAGTTCCTGCGTATCTGTCACCTCAACAACTGCGCGACCGGTGTAGCAACGCAAGACGAAACTCTGCGTAAAGAATATTTCAAAGGCTTGCCAGAAATGGTGATGAACTACTTTATCGGTTTGGCTGATGAAGTGCGAGGCTTGCTTGCTGAACTGGGCGTTGAAAAACTCACCGACTTGATTGGCCGCACCGATCTGCTCGAAGTGGTGCAAGGCATGACCGCTAAGCAGTCCAAGCTTGATCTGTCAGGCATTCTTGAAGCACCGGTGTCGCCACAGAATCTACCTCTGTTCTGGACAGAGCCCAATGCACCGTTTGATAAAGCGGTACTGAATCAGAAGATCATTGAAGACGCGCTTGATGCGGTTGAAAACCGTCAATCTGCCAACTTCTTCTACAACGTGATCAATACCGATCGTTCGATTGGCGCACGCCTTTCCGGTGAAATCGCCAAGCGTTATGGCAACCAAGGTATGGCAGCATCGCCCATTAAACTCTATCTCGATGGTACCGCTGGTCAATCTTTTGGTGTGTGGAACGCAGGCGGCGTCGAGCTTTATCTCACTGGTGATGCGAATGACTACGTCGGCAAAGGCATGGCAGGCGGTAAGATTGTCATCAAACCGCACTTAGGCACTGCCTTCCGTTGTAACGATGCGACCATTATCGGCAACACCTGTCTCTATGGTGCAACAGGCGGCAAACTGTTCGCTGCTGGTAAGGCGGGTGAACGCTTTGGTGTACGTAACTCCGGCACCATCACCGTGATTGAAGGCGCGGGCGACAACGCTTGTGAATACATGACCGGCGGCATCGTGGCCATTCTTGGCGCGACTGGGGTTAACTTCGGCGCAGGGATGACGGGTGGCTTTGCTTACGTTCTGGATGAGAATGAAGATTTCCAAGGCCGTGTTAACAGTGAGTCGGTTGAAGCGATTTCGCTTTCTGATCTCTATATCCACCAAGAACATCTACGCGGTTTGATCGCCGAGCATCTTGAAGAGACCGGCTCCGTTCACGCCGAAGATATTCTGGCCAACTTTGACGCATGGATACCGAAGTTCTACTTGGTGAAACCGAAAGCAGCGGATCTTAACACCCTGCTTGGCCACCAAAGCCGCAGTGCGGCAGAACTTCGCGTGCAGGCCCAGTAATTCAAGGAGGATATGAACATGAGCCAGAATGTATACCAGTTTATCGATGTTCAACGTGTCGATCCTGCTAAGAAGCCGCTGCAGATTCGCAAGATCGAGTTCGTCGAAATCTACGAACCCTTTACCAAACAGCAAGCGACCGCTCAGGCGGATCGCTGTTTAGATTGTGGTAACCCGTATTGTGAATGGAAGTGCCCGGTACACAACTACATCCCTCAGTGGCTAAAACTGGCCAATGAAGGACGAATTTTAGAAGCGGTCGAGCTTTCACATCAGACCAACAGCTTGCCGGAAGTGTGTGGTCGTGTTTGCCCTCAAGACCGACTGTGTGAAGGCTCTTGCACATTAAATGACGACTTTGGTGCCGTCACCATCGGTAATATTGAAAAATACATCACCGACAAAGCCTTTGAGATGGGCTGGAAGCCAGACATGTCCAAAGTCGAATGGACAGATAAGAAAGTGGCCATCATTGGAGCGGGCCCTGCAGGTCTCGCGGCTGCCGATATTTTGGTGCGCAATGGGGTCAAACCCGTTGTCTTCGACCGCTACCCAGAGATCGGTGGGCTACTGACGTTTGGTATTCCTTCTTTCAAACTGGAAAAAGGGGTGATGGAAAATCGCCGCCGCATTTTCAGCGAAATGGGTGTTGAGTTCCGCATGAACGTCGAAGTCGGTAAAGATGTGCAGATGCAAGAATTGCTGGAAGAGTATGATGCCGTGTTCCTTGGCGTCGGCACCTACAAATACATGCGTGCTGGTTTGGAGAATGAGGATGCCTCCGGCGTTTATGACGCCCTGCCGTTTTTGATTTCCAACACCTACAAAGTGATGGGCCTTGAACACGACCAGCCTTTCATCGATATGGCGGGCAAAAATGTTGTTGTGCTTGGTGGTGGTGATACCGCGATGGACTGTGTTCGCACTTCTATCCGCCAAGGCGCTGCCAATGTCGTTTGTGCCTATCGTCGCGATGAAGAGAACATGCCAGGCTCACGTCGTGAAGTGAAAAACGCCAAAGAGGAAGGGGTGAACTTTATGTTTAACCTGCAACCTCTGTCGATTGAAGTGGACACTCGCGGGCAAGTAACGGGCGTGAAAGTGGTGCAGACTGCGTTAGGTGAACCTGATGAGGCAGGCCGCCGTCGCCCCGAACCTGTGGCAGGCAGTGAGCATGTGTTACCTGCCGATGTGGTGATCATGGCCTTTGGTTTCCAACCCCATCAAATGAGTTGGTTGGAACCCTATGGGGTTGATCTCGACCAATGGGGTCGCATCAAAGCTGCTGCGAAACAGACTTACCAATTCCAAACCAGCAATGAGAAGATTTTTGCCGGTGGTGACGCGGTGCGTGGTTCCGATTTGGTGGTGACGGCGATTGATGAAGGCCGTAAAGCCGCGGAAGGCATATTAGATTATCTCGAACTCTAATATCTATCGGTGTGTTATGAGAGGTTGGTGATCGCTCACCAACCTTTTTTCTTTTAGACTTAATGTTTAAGATCTGCGGATAATTCCCTTTGGAAAACAGTCGGTGTACAGGATGAAAAAACTCATTTTAACGATTTGCGCCACCTTAGCCCTGACCGCTTGCAGCAATGGAGCTTACACAATGACCGATCGAACTTCTCAGCCTTGTGGCAATAAACCCAACTGTGTTTCCACACAAGATGAGCGCGCGAGTTTCCAACTCGACCCTTTTAAGCTCACGGCCAACGCCACCTTAGATCAAATAGAGCAAGTTGCCCTTGAGCTCCCAGGAGCAAAAGTGGCGGATAAAACGGAACACTACTTAAGAGTAGAATGCACTTCGCGACTGTTTCGCTTTGTTGATGATCTCGAACTCAAAATCGTCGATGGCCAATTACTCGTCCGTTCAGAGTCTCGCGTTGGTTACTCCGATCTTGGCGTCAATCGCAAGCGTGCAGAGCAATTAAGAAGCTTACTGACTGAGGCGGGTTTCATTGAGTAAAGGCAAAGGGTAAACAACAAGCGAAAGTACTTATTGTGACAGAGCTTTGCTATACTCTCGCCAATTCTATGTTTGTTTAAAAATGAAGAGATTGATATGAAAGTCGGTATTATCGGTGCCATGCAACAAGAAGTGGCCATCCTTAAAGAAGCAATGACCAACGCACAAACCGTAAATAAAGCAGGTTGCACCTTCTATTCAGGTCAAATCAATGGTGTTGAGGTTGTGCTACTGCAATCCGGCATTGGTAAAGTTGCTGCCGCGATTGGCACCACTATCCTTCTCGATGAATATCAACCTGATATGGTCCTCAACACCGGTTCTGCCGGTGGTTTTGATTCCAGCTTAAATCTTGGTGATGTGGTCATTTCGACTGAAGTCCGTCATCACGATGCTGACGTGACGGCATTTGGTTATGAAATGGGCCAAATGGCAGGTCAACCAGCCGCTTTCCTCGCTGATGAAAAATTGATGAACTTGGCTGAAAAAGCGTTAGAACAAATGGACGGACAGCACGCGGTTCGTGGTCTCATCTGTACTGGTGATGCATTCGTTTGTACCGCTGAGCGTCAAGCCTTTATCCGTCAACACTTCCCATCCGTGATTGCGGTTGAAATGGAAGCGTCTGCAATTGCACAAACTTGTCACCAGTTCAAAGTGCCGTTTGTTGTCGTGCGTGCAATTTCAGATGTGGCAGACAAAGAATCACCAATGAGCTTTGAAGAGTTCTTACCTTTGGCAGCCAAGAGCTCGTCAGAAATGGTCTTCAAAATGTTGGAACTGCTGAAGTAATCGCCCTATCTATGACAGAGCTGTTTGATCAACTCTATGCCAACGGCGCGCTCCTCATTCTATGGGGAGCGTTACTGTTCCATCTCATTATCCCGATTCCACGCTCCTCTCATCCCGTCACACTCTGGCACAAATTTGCCGAGCTGTTGGCAGATAAAGTCAATACCCAACAAAGCTATCAACAAAGCCTCATCTCAGGCAATTTAGCGTTATTGTTGATGCTGTTTCCTTGTTTAGCGGTCCTGTTTGCTTTAAAACCCTTGGTTTGGCAACCGCAGCTATTTGAACTTGCGTTGCTGTTGTTGGCGCTAGATTGGCGCAGTAACGAGAGCCTCGCCAAAGCGTTGATTCGTGCCATGGCCAATGAAGATAAACCTGCTGCAAGAAGCCTATTGGCCTCCTACCTCAATCGAGAAACCAACGCACTCTCCCAGCTTGGGATCGGCAAAGCCGCCGCTGAAACCTTGATTATGGGGTATGGGAGAAATGTGGTTGGCGTTCTCTTTTGGTTCGCACTTTCAGGCGGCATCGGAGCGTTGATGTATCGCCTCACAGTTGAACTGGCAAGAGCTTGGTCGCCAAGTCGTGCTAACTATGCGCCATTTGGCATGGCAGCCGTACGACTTGCCGCGGTACTGGATTTTATTCCTCTGCGTTTATTTGCCGTTATGATCCTGCTTGGTCAACACGCAGGTCAAACATGGCAAGGCATGCGTCAACAAGCCGCTTCTTGGCCATTGCCTGGTCCGGCTTGGTTACTGTGTGCCGTAGGCAACAAGCTGCAACTCTCTTTGGGTGGGCCAGCGATTTATCAAGGTAAAAGAGCCGAAAGAGCCAAAATTGGTGGACGCATTGCGCCTTCCGCTTTGCATATTGATCAGCTACAACATTTATTAGCACGTAGGATCCTAGTTTGGATTTTGCTTCAGAGCCTATTTATGGGGCTTATTTATCAAGGGATATGATGAAAACTCTCTCTTCACTTCTTCTACTGTTTTCGGTCGGTTTACAAGCAGCCCCCATTGAACGCGTCATCAGCTTGGCACCACACGCCACCGAGATCGCGTACGCAGCAGGGCTTGGGGATAAACTGATTGCCGTTAGTGAGATGAGCGACTATCCAGAGGCAGCCAAAACGTTAGAGAAAGTCTCCAACTACAAGGGGATTAACTTAGAGAAAATCATCACCTTAAAACCGGATTTGATCATCGCATGGCCGGCGGGTAACCCTGCAAAAGAGCTAGAAAAACTCGAGCAGTTTGGCTTTAAGATCTATTACTCACAAACCAAATCACTTAAAGATATTGGCGATAACATTGAACAACTCAGTCAATACAGTGACGATCCGCAAATCGGCCTAAACAATGCTCAAGATTACCGAACTCATCTCGAAGCGCTAAGAGCAAAGTACCAAAATCTCCCTAAAACCCGCTACTTCTACCAACTCAGCGACACGCCGATCATCACCGTTGCTGGCCAAAACTGGCCGACAGAGGTCTTTCGTTTTTGTGGCGGTGAGAATGTGTTTGATGGCGCATCAGCGCCTTATCCTCAAGTCAGTATTGAGCAGGTGATTCTAAAAAGACCCCAAGCCATGTTTGTTTCTCCTCACGCGATTCAAAATAACGGCATGTGGAGTCCTTGGGTTGAGGAGATTCCTGCATTAAAAAATGCGCATTTTTGGCAGCTCAATTCAGATTGGTTAAACCGACCAACCCCTCGCACCTTACTGGCGATTGAACAAGTCTGTGAGCACTTTGCCAGCATCGAGCAAAAACGCTAACGTTTGGCTGGAAAATTTCGTACAATTTGCCCCCATTTTCTGTTCCCTCACATTTTAAGGCATTAAGTAACATGGACTCCATGCTGCTGTATTTTATCGATTTATTTGGCACCGCTGTTTTTGCTGTTTCCGGCGTTCTCTTGGCTGGACGGTTAAAGATGGATCCTTTTGGTGTGGTTGTATTAGGCAGCGTGACCGCTATTGGTGGTGGCACTATTCGCGATATGGCCTTGGGCGCAACCCCCGTCTTTTGGATCAAGGACACCACCTATCTTTGGGTTATCATCGTTACCTGTCTGTTGACAATGCTCGTTGTGCGACGACCTAAGCGCTTGGCGTGGTGGATATTACCCGTCTGCGATGCCATTGGCTTGGCGGTATTTGTTGGGATCGGCGTCGAGAAAGCCCTCGCCTATCAAGATTCAGCGATGGTCGCGGTGATCATGGGCGTCATTACCGGCTGTGGTGGCGGGATCATTCGCGATGTGTTGGCGCGTGAGATTCCAATGGTGCTGCGAAGTGAAGTGTATGCGACTGCCTGTCTTGTTGGTGGGATATTCCACACATCAGCCCTAAGCCTTGGCTATGATCACTCTACAGCCTTATTGGCAGGAGTGTTTTCGACCTTGATCATCCGCTTGGGCGCCATTCGCTGGCATTTGTCTCTCCCAACCTTTGCCCTCAATAAGTAGTGGTTGTTGGCCGACTTTATCGGCCAACGTCACGCCTCACTTGCTTTCGCCTTGGCAGCCGAGTCCTTACTCGCTAAAGTGAACTACCTATTCCCACTCGTCATCAATCATTATGTTACTCGAAGGCATTGAAACCTTATTGGTTCTGCATAAAGAAAAGACCATGAGTCGCACCGGCAGTCAGCTCTATATTAGTCAATCTGCTGTCAGTAAACGCATTGCGAATCTTGAGAAAAAGCTTGGGAAGAAACTGATTGAGCCTGATGGACGTCATATTCGTTTAACCGCTGACGCTCAAGCCTTAATAAAGAGCATTGAACCAAGTTTTAATGAGCTGCGCGGGCAGATCTACGATCAGCAACTTATCGAAGATAATGCATTGATTAAAATCGATTGTTCAGAAACGCTACTGGCGGGTTATTTGAACAATGCGATGGAAGCACTGTACCAGCAGGATCGTCACCTTTCCTTGACCACCAACCACACACCTAGGATTGTGGAACACGTTCAGTCAGGCAAAGCCACACTCGGATTTTGCGCCGGCTATTTACCGCCAAATCATGGGCTAATGACCTTTCACCTCTTTGATGAATCTTTTAGCATCATTAGTAAGTACCCACTAACTGAGCTACCAAAAGCAATCATAACCAATGACCTCAACAATCCCGCCAATACCTATCAACTGGCTGCATTGTCAGCGGTGGGTGTGACGCCCTTGATGCAAATGGACTCTTACACCGCGTCAGCCCAGCTCGCTGTGGGTGGAATGGCACCCGCCCTAGTGCCGAAATCCGTGATTAACGCATTACGAATAGAGCCACAGTATTGCTATCACTTTGACGAGCTTAGTCATCTCACTCGTCCGGTGACGATATGTTGTCGAGCCAAAAGCCATCAAAACAGCCGAGTTAAAACAGTGATAACAACCATTGCTGATGCTGTTGCCAAAGTAGTTTAGAGGCCATTGCCATCGACATCACAATGACCAGAGGACGGATCCATTTGTGTCCTTTGGTCACCACCACTTTTGCTCCCAAGCGCGCACCAATAAAGCCCCCCACAGCCATCACTAAGCCCACTTTCCAGACTGGCAATCCCGCCAGCACAAAAAACAGTAATGCCGCGATGTTAGAGGTAAAATTGAGCACTTTGGTTCGCGCAGTGGCTTCAACGAGGGAAAACTGTCCAAGCACAACAAAACAAACGGTAAAGATCGATCCCGTTCCCGGGCCAAAAAAACCATCATAGAAACCAACACCACCACCGACCGACAGTGCAAACATCGCCTCGGATAACTTTGGCTGTCCCCCTGTATTGCGGGTGGGCGGCGCGAGTAAAAAATAGAGAGAAATCGCGATTAGCAGCACGGGAATCAAGCTGGTTAGCACGCTGGCATCAATCACTTGAACAAGCTCTGCCCCGATGGCCGCTCCAATAAAGGTGCATGCGATGGCGACTTTCATCTCTTTTAAACTGACGATGCCATTACGGACAAAATATAAGCTGGCTGAGAAACTGCCGAATGAGCTTTGCAACTTATTGGTCGCCAATGCTTGTGTTGGGCTCAACCCTGAAGCCAACAACGCAGGAAGAGTGAGCAGTCCACCACCACCCGCCATGGCATCAATAAAGCCAGCCACAGAAGCAACAAAGAACAGTGCTGCCAACACCTCAATCGTTATGTCCAATTCAAGCATCCTTTTCAAAGAGGAAGAGTAAAGAACAAGACGGTAGCATCAAAACTAGCGAGGTAAAAAGGAAACCCAAGACAGTAATCCATTCCTAAAATTCATTAGTTAGGAAAAGGGTAAACATAATGCATCAAACATATCAGTTACATTTCCAATTGAGATCACTCTCAAGAATATTTTAATGTTTTGAAGAAAACAGAAAATATGGGCTTAATCCTATCAACTAAAAGATGCCATAGGTGCAACTATCAGTTTCGTGGGCAGCGCAACCTCCGGTAACGTCGGGGCTATTGCTGTAGGTATCTACGAGGAGCTTTCCGTTGAGTAGTCAGGAAAAAGAAGTATTCATTCTATCCGCTAAAAGCATTGTCATAGCTTTAAGTACGATAATGCTTTTAACAATAGGGGGTGGACTAAACATATTCTTTCTGGATCAACTCGTCGATATTTCTACTACCTACGGCCCATTCTACTTATGGGTAGTGATGATGGGACTTGGCGCTCTTTTGGTAACGATTCCATATGGAATGATCATTATTCATGGTTTGAAGCACCTAAATCCAATCAATATTGTTAATGCCACGATACAGCTTTTCATTGCGGTATGGTTTGGTATTTCAGAATCAAAAATAGGAGATCTGTTCTGGATAATAGCTTCCGTTTTCCCAGTTCTCGCACTTTATTTGATGAACACACCGTCCTACAAATGTTTCATAAGCTTCTACCATGAACTAGCTCTAAACCGTAGAGCTCATCGAAGACAAATTAAAAATTTCAATAAGTAGAACCACTAACCGAATTTAAACAAAAAAAAGCCCGCTCAAATGAGCGGGCAATGAGGTTGTCATATAAGCCGTTATAGTTATGAACTCAGGGCTTACTGATTATTACGCTTTCAAACTCGCTTGCACTTGCGCGTGTAGTTCCTGAACCGACGTCACGCTTGCTTTCGCGTCCGCCGTATGAGACATACAGGTTGCAAATGCCGCGTTAAGTGTCGTGGTGTAGTTCACTTTCTCTGCAAGTGCGCCACGGCGTAGAACTTTCGAATCTTCAATCGCTTGACGACCAGCCGCCGTGTTCACGATGTAGGTGTATTCGTTGTTCTTAATGCGGTCAAGAATGTGAGGACGACCTTCGTGCACTTTGTTTACTAGGCGTGGGTTGATGCCCGCTTCACCTAAGATCACTGCCGTGCCGTGTGTCGCATCCAGCTTGTAGCCTAGTTTCAGTAGTTTAGACGCTAGGTCAACCACACGTTGCTTGTCGCCTTCGCGTACCGAAAGCAGCGCACGACCACCTTCAGGATACACATTGCCACAACCCAGTTCTGCTTTCGCATACGCTTCAGCAAAAGTTGCACCTACACCCATCACTTCACCCGTTGAGCGCATTTCAGGGCCCAATAGTGGGTCAACGCCAGGGAACTTGTTAAATGGCAGAACCACTTCTTTTACCGAGTAGTAAGGAGGAATAATCTCTTTGGTGAAACCTTGCGATTCCAGAGACTGACCAGCCATAACACGTGCAGCGATTTTAGCCAATGGTGCACCGGTCGCTTTCGATACGAATGGAACGGTACGTGCAGCACGAGGGTTCACTTCGATGAGGTACACTTCGTTATCTTTTACAGCAAACTGCGTGTTCATCAGACCACGAACACCCAACTCAAATGCCAGCTTTTCGACTTGCTCACGCATCTTGTCTTGGATTTCTTGGCTTAACGTGTAAGCAGGCAGTGAACATGCAGAGTCACCTGAGTGAACACCTGCTTGCTCGATGTGCTCCATGATACCGCCAATCACCACGCGCTCACCGTCACAGATAGCGTCGATATCGACTTCAATTGCATCGTCTAGGAAGCGATCCAGTAGAACCGGCGATTCGTTCGACACGCTAACCGCTTCGTTGAAGTAGCGACGTAGGTCTTGCTCGTCATAAACGATCTCCATCGCGCGGCCACCCAGTACATAAGATGGACGAACGACCAATGGGAAGCCAATTTCACGCGATTTCTCAACCGCTTGCTCCATGGTGGTCACGGTTGCGTTATCTGGCTGTAGCAGGCCTAAGCGATCAACCGCTTGTTGGAAACGCTCACGGTCTTCCGCACGGTCGATGGCATCTGGGCTAGTACCGATAATGGGTACGCCTGCCGCTTCTAGCGCACGCGCCAATTTCAGTGGCGTTTGACCACCGTACTGCACGATCACGCCTTTTGGCTTTTCAACGCGAGCAATCGCCAACACATCTTCTAGAGTAACCGGTTCAAAGTAGAGACGGTCTGAAGTGTCGTAGTCGGTTGATACGGTTTCTGGGTTACAGTTCACCATGATGGTCTCGTAACCATCTTCGCGTAGCGCGAGCGAAGCGTGTACACAGCAGTAGTCAAATTCAATACCTTGACCGATACGGTTTGGACCACCGCCCAGAACCATGATCTTTTCTTTATCGGTTGGGTTTGCTTCACACTCGTCATCATAAGATGAGTACATGTAAGCCGTATCCGATGAGAATTCTGCCGCACAGGTATCAACACGCTTGTATACAGGGTGGATGTCGAATTGATCACGTAGACGACGGATTTCACTTTCAGCCACGCCGAGTAGTTTTGATAGGCGAGCGTCGGAGAAACCTTTACGCTTCATTTGACGAAGCACATCTTGAGTCAAACCAGCAAAACCACCCGCTTTCACTTGCTCTTCCAGCTTCACAATCTCTTCGATTTGAACCAAGAACCAGCGATCAACGTTAGTTAGATTAAACACACCATCAACTGACATACCCGCACGGAATGCATCTGCAATGTACCAAATACGCTCAGCGCCCGCTTCTTTCAGCTCGTGGCGAATTTTGGTCAGTGCATCTGGTGAATCAAGATCAACCATCTCATCAAAACCAGTCGCGCCCACTTCTAGACCGCGCAGCGCTTTGTGCAGTGATTCTTGTTGGTTACGGCCAATGGCCATCACTTCACCAACTGACTTCATTTGCGTCGTCAAACGGTCGTTAGCACCGGCAAATTTCTCGAAGTTAAAACGAGGAATCTTAGTCACTACGTAGTCGATGGTCGGTTCAAATGATGCTGGCGTCGCACCACCAGTGATGTCGTTTTGTAGCTCATCAAGCGTGAAGCCAACGGCTAGTTTCGCTGCAATCTTCGCAATAGGGAAACCTGTCGCTTTTGAAGCCAAAGCAGAAGAGCGCGATACACGTGGGTTCATCTCGATGATAACCATACGGCCATCTTTCGGGTTGATACCAAACTGCACGTTTGAACCACCGGTCTCTACACCGATTTCACGAAGTACCGCTAGCGACGCATTACGCATCAGTTGGTATTCTTTATCTGTCAGCGTTTGAGCCGGTGCCACAGTGATAGAGTCACCGGTGTGGATGCCCATTGGGTCGAAGTTTTCGATTGAACATACGATGATACAGTTGTCCGCTTTGTCGCGAACCACTTCCATTTCGTACTCTTTCCAACCGATCAAAGATTCATCGATCAGCAGTTCATTGGTTGGCGACAGGTCAAGACCACGGCGACAGATTTCTTCGAACTCTTCTTTGTTGTACGCGATACCACCACCCGTACCACCCATGGTGAATGACGGGCGGATGATACATGGGAAGCCAACCATATCGAGCACTTTGTACGCTTCTTCCATGGTCTTCGCCGTATCAGCACGAGGACACTCTAGGCCGATAGATTTCATCGCTTTGTCGAAACGCGAACGGTCTTCCGCTTTATCGATGGCATCAGCAGTTGCACCGATCATTTCTACGCCAAATTCCGCTAGCACACCGTGCTTTTCAAGCGCAAGCGCACAGTTTAGAGCCGTCTGACCACCCATGGTTGGTAGAACCGCATCTGGACGCTCTTTTTCGATAATCTTGCGTACCACTTCCCATTGAATTGGCTCGATGTAGGTCGCATCCGCCATATCTGGGTCTGTCATGATGGTCGCTGGGTTCGAGTTTACTAGGATAACTCGGTAACCTTCTTCACGTAGCGCTTTACATGCTTGTGCGCCTGAGTAGTCAAACTCACAAGCCTGACCGATAACAATTGGACCAGCACCTAGGATAAGAATGCTTTGAATGTCAGTACGTTTTGGCATTGTCTACTACTCCAAATTAAGCGCTGTGTTGTTTAATCAGTTCGATGAAATGGTCAAATAGCGGAGCTGCGTCGTGTGGACCTGGGCTCGCTTCTGGGTGACCTTGGAAGCTGAATGCTGGCTTGTCTGTGCGGTGAATTCCCTGCAAAGAGCCATCAAAGAGCGATACGTGAGTAGCACGTAGGTTATCTGGTAGAGTTGCTTCATCAGCGGCAAAACCGTGGTTTTGCGAAGTAATCATCACCACATTGCGGTCTAAATCTTTTACAGGATGGTTTGCACCGTGGTGACCAAACTTCATCTTCACCGTTTTTGCACCAGACGCCAACGCGAGAATTTGGTGGCCAAGACAGATACCAAATACTGGTAGGCCTTTTTCTAGGAACACTTTGGTTGCTTCAATCGCATAAGTACAAGGTGCCGGGTCACCAGGGCCGTTTGACAGGAAAACACCATCTGGGTTTAGCGCCAGAACGTCTTCTGCCGACGTTTCTGCTGGCACGACCGTTAAGCGGCAGCCGCGGTCAACCAACATTCGTAAGATGTTGCGTTTTGCGCCGAAATCGTAGGCAACAACGTGATATGGCAATTCGCTGTCATCTTTCGCTTCTGGAAGTCCACCCTCAAGCGTCCACGAACCTTGTTTCCATTGATACGCTTCTTTTGTTGTAACCTCTTTCGCAAGATCCATTCCTTTTAAACCTGGGAATTCTTTTGCTTTCGCCAGTGCCAAAGCTTCATCTAGGTTGTTACCTGCAACGATACAACCATTCTGGGCACCTTTCTCACGCAGAATACGAGTGAGTTTACGCGTATCAATATCAGCAATGCCGACAATGTTTTGCGATTTGAGGTAATCAGAAAGAGATTGTTCACTACGGAAGTTAGAAGCGATAAGAGGGAGATCGCGAATCACAAGGCCTTGAGCATGAATGGAAGAGGATTCTTCGTCTTCGGAAGTGGTTCCGGTATTGCCAATGTGAGGGTAAGTAAGAGTAACGATTTGCTGGGAATAAGAAGGATCAGTGAGGATTTCTTGATACCCCGTCATCGAGGTATTGAAAACGACTTCTCCAACGGAAATACCATCTGCGCCGATGGACACTCCGCGGAACACTGTCCCATCTTCCAGGACTAACAGTGCTGATTTACTCAAGACAACCTCCAGAATAAAAATGCATAAAAAATAAATTAAACTGCAAATCTGCCCTATCTATCACCAGAAAAGTGTGATTTTGGGGAATTCAGACAAATTGGCGGTATTCTAAAGACACTCTTGATACATGTCAACATTTCGCATCTAACAAAATATCACTTTAGAGCATCTAGGGTAAAAAACAGCAAAACAGCCCCAAAAGTATAACTTTATTCAGCCTCAACCACCCAATTCATGAAAATTTTATGAAACGAGCAAAAACCAAGCAAACCTAGATCACATTTTTTATTTACACCAAAAAGCAAACGTTGCGCGAGTTTCCATTACACTTACTTTCTGGCACTTCAGAGCAAAACAAAGCCAAACAACAAGAAATAATACATTAACTTAACGCTAAGAAGACAAGAGCTTTGAGCAAACTTTAAGGAAAAGTAGAGCAGATAAAAGAAGCGCCAGCATTGGCTGGCGCATAATTATTTATTTACAGGTCGTTAAGACCAAGGACATCTGTCATCGTATAAAACCCGGCAGGTTTTTCGTGCAGCCACACTGCAGCTTTGACGGCACCATTAGCAAAAGTCATACGGTCTGTTGCCTTGTGGGTAATTTCTACACGCTCACCAATATCAGCAAACATCGCGGTATGCTCGCCAACAATATCCCCCGCTCGAATGGTCGCGAAACCAATTTCGTCCTTGGTTCGCTCTCCAGTGATCCCTTCACGAGCATAGACGGCAACATCACTGAGTTTATTACCCATGGCACCAGCAATCGCCTCACCCATACCAATTGCAGTACCCGATGGAGCATCCACTTTGTGGCGGTGATGCGCTTCCACAATTTCGATGTCACAGTAGTCGCCCATCACTTTAGCCGCCTTTTCAAGCAGCTTGAAAACAAGATTCACACCCACAGAGTAATTTGGCGCCATGACCACAGGTACCTGTTGCGCGACCAGATCGATCTGCTCACGTTGCTCTTCGGTAAAGCCAGTGGTACCAATCACAATACTCTTGCCATATTGTTGGCAAAGCGCCAGATTGTTCAAAGTGCTTGCTGGAGCGGTAAAATCAATAATTACGTCAAATTGATCAATTTGTTTGGCTAAATCATCGCAAACCACAACGTCAAATTTACCTTCACCGCATAGTTCACCAAGATCGACACCAACCAGTGATGATTCTGGACGCTCTGAGCCAGCAGCAACCTTGGCCGCCGGATTGTGATGTGCTGCTTTAACCAAATTGCGACCCATACGACCCGCCGCTCCTGCCACTGCAATTCTTACCATTGCATTTTTCTCCGTGTTTCTGGATCTGCCAAACGGGCAAATCGATCAAATAGGCTCTTAAACTATCAACTATTGCAAAGCGAGACCAGATCTCAAGCAAACTCTTTTAGCACTCTTTCGAGAATTGGTACGTTCGCTTCTGGAAACGGGTAACGGCTCAGTTCCGCAATCGCCACCCACTCTCCCTGCTGTCCTTCTCTTCCATAAGGCTGACCGTTAAAATCCGTCACTGTGATAAAGTCAAACTTGAGAGATTTATCTGGGTAATCGTACTCTAAATGCTCAAACAGCTGCTGTTGAGTCGCCGTAATACCGATTTCTTCTTCGAGTTCACGTACCATGGCTTGCTCTATGCTTTCACCCTCTTCGACTTTGCCTCCAGGAAACTCCCAAAAGCCACCTTTGTGCTTATCTTCAGGTCTTTTCGTAATGAAGATCTCTGACTTATCACGATTAAAAATAATCGCCGCTACGATATGAATGCGCTTCATCGCCTTTTCCTTAAAAAAAGAGTCGCCTAAGCGACTCTCGAATCATTTTGTACTTTAAATACAGCGTGTTAGTTAATTTGACCGTGGCACTGTTTATACTTTTTACCGCTACCACACGGACAAGGCTCATTACGACCCACTTTTCGCTCTTCACGAACCATAGGTTGATGATGCCCTTCAGCAGAGTCATCGGCAAGTTGGCTTTGAGCTGAAGCATGTTGAGCTTGAGCGCGGCGAGCAGCCTCTTCTGCTTGAGCACGACGTTGAGCTTCCATACGCTCGACTTCTTCTTGTTGCTGCACACGAACTTTTGACAAAATCATCACAACATCGGATTTCAATGTTTCAAGCAAGCCTTCAAACAGCTCAAACGACTCACGCTTGTATTCCTGTTTCGGGTTCTTTTGTGCATAACCACGCAGATGGATACCTTGACGCAAGTGATCCATCGCCGCCAAGTGCTCTTTCCACAATGTATCCAACGTTTGTAACATCACGGATTTTTCGAAGTTACGCAGCACTTGTGCACCAACCACTTCTTCTTTCGCTTTGTAAACTTCAACCGCAGTATCAATGACTTTTTCACGTAACGCTTCTTCGTAAAGCTTGTCGTCTTCTTCCAACCACTGCTTCACTGGAGCATGGATATCGAAATCGTTCTTCAGACGCTCTTGCAGCCCTTCAAGATCCCACATGTCTTCCAGTGATTGAGGTGGAATGTATTCATCGATGACACCTTGAAGCACATCAACGCGATTGTGTTCGATCATATCGCTGATGTCATCAACACTCATCAGCTCATCACGCAGCTCGTAAACTACTTTACGCTGATCGTTCGCCACGTCATCGTACTCAAGTAGCTGCTTACGAATATCAAAGTTACGTCCTTCCACTTTGCGTTGCGCTTTTTCGATAGAGCGAGAAAGCATCTTAGATTCGATCGCTTCCCCTTCTTCCATGCCACTTTGAATCAATGCCGCCATACGATCCGAAGTAAAGATACGCAGTAGTGAATCTTCCATAGAAAGGTAGAAACGAGACGAACCGGCATCACCCTGACGACCTGAACGACCGCGCAGCTGGTTATCGATACGGCGAGATTCGTGACGCTCAGTACCAATAATGTGTAGACCGCCCGACTCAAGCACTTGATCGTGAACCAGCTTCCACTCCGCTTTGATTTCATCAATCTGTTCTTGCGTTGGGTTAGCCATCGATTCAACTTTCGCTTGCCAACTACCACCTAGCACGATGTCCGTACCACGACCAGCCATGTTGGTTGCGATGGTCACCGCACCCGGTTTACCGGCTTCTGCAACAATTTCCGCTTCTTTTTCGTGGAACTTAGCATTTAGAACATTGTGTTTAATTTTCGCTTTCTTCAGTGCATTCGAAAGCAGCTCGGATTTTTCGATAGAAACCGTACCCACAAGTACAGGCTGACCTTTTTCTACACGCGCTTTGATGTCTTCAATAATGGCAGCAAATTTTTCTGCTTCAGTACGATAAACAACATCTGGCATGTCGTTACGGATCATTGGTTTGTTGGTTGGGATAACCACTGTCTCAAGACCGTAAATCGATTGGAATTCGAACGCTTCGGTGTCCGCTGTACCCGTCATACCAGACAGTTTTTCATACAAACGGAAGTAGTTCTGGAATGTAATCGAAGCCAAGGTCTGGTTTTCGTTTTGAATCTTAACGCCTTCTTTCGCTTCAACCGCTTGGTGAAGACCTTCAGACCACCGACGACCCGGCATAGTACGGCCAGTGTGTTCGTCAACGATCACCACTTCACCGTCTTCGTTTACGATGTAGTCTACGTTCTTCTCAAACAGGACATGCGCACGTAATGCCGCGTTAACGTGATGCAGAAGGCTGATGTTGGTTGGAGAGTACAATGTATCTCCCTCTTCCATTAGGCCATTTTTCACCATCAATTCTTCCACAAACTCTTGGCCTGTTTCCGTTAGATGCACTTGCTTCGATTTTTCATCGACAGTGTAGTGGCCGTCACCACGATACTCTTCAGAATCTTCTTTATCTTGCTTCTGCAATAAAGGAATCAGCGCATTGATACGCGTGTAAAGCTCAGAGCTGTCTTCAGCAGGGCCAGAAATGATAAGTGGTGTACGCGCTTCATCGATCAGGATCGAGTCCACCTCATCGACGACGGCAAAGAAACGCTCACGCTGTACACGATCTTCATTACGAAAAGCCATGTTGTCGCGTAGGTAATCAAAACCAAACTCGTTGTTGGTCCCGTATAGAATATCCGCTTGGTACGCTTCTTTTTTCGCTGGATGTGGCATGTTTGGCACGTTAATGCCTACGGTCATTCCAAGAAACTCAAATAGAGGGCGGTTGGTCTCTGCATCGCGCTTCGCTAGGTAATCATTGACGGTAACAATGTGAACACCTTTGCCTGCTAATGCATTAAGGTAAGCAGGAAGAGTTGCGGTTAAAGTTTTACCTTCACCCGTACGCATTTCAGCGATTTGGCCTGCATTGAGAACCATACCACCAATCAACTGAACGTCGAAATGACGCATACCGTAGACACGCTTTGACGCTTCACGAACAGTAGCAAATGCTTCAGGTAATAGTTGGTCAAGCGTTTCGCCCTGCTCTAGGCGTTGACGGAACTCAACGGTTTTTGCTTTTAATTGTTCATCTGAGAGAGCCTCAAAGGTCGGCTCGTAGTTGTTAATCTCTTTAACAATCTTTCTAAGGCGGCGCAGTGTGCGATCGTTGCGACTACCAATCACCTTTGTCAGTAGCTTAGTTATCATTTTTATGAATCTCTCTTTGTTAGACCATTTTCGGCCTACGATAAATGCCTTCAGTCTCTACCAGTTTTAAACTAAGGATACTGAGATAAATCATGTAACTCAGATATTGTACTGACGAGCTATTTTTTCAAGGCTAAGGTGGCAAATAATGTCGCCTAGTGTAAGGATTTTTCTTTAAGACAACCATCACAAACCCCATTTGTTTGAAGCGCTTTGAAGTTTTTATTGTTATTGGCGATGGATTCACCAGTGAAATAACTCCAAAGCAACTTGAAGCGGACTTACGTGGTAACTTAGAATGCATATACAGATGTTTTTTGAGTTGTTCATATGCGCGATCATCGTCCCACTTCAACGCAAGAGCTTATCGACAATAGCTCACTGCAAAAAATTCAAGATCACGCGAGTGAGATCCTTGCTTTGAACAAAATGTTGGCGGAGTTGTTACCAAAAGGGACGGCGCAACATTGCCGTGCGGCAAATTTACGTCAGGGATGTTTGATCCTCGATGTCGCCAGCGCGGCGATTAAAATGAAGATTGATTATGAACGATTGACGATCTTAAATGCGTTACGCGCAAAAGGTTTTGCAAAACTGATGGGTATTGAAGTTCGAATCAATCCAGGGCTTTATCGCGATAAAGATCCCAAAGATCACAAGAAACGACCTCAGATCTCGGAAAATGCCGCTAAAGCGCTAACAATGATTGCCGACATCGCTCCTCCAAAAGTGAAAGCACGCTTGGAGCGTATCGCCGCCATGGCAGAGAAAAAGAAACCATAGCGGTTTGGTATTATCGAGCCAACAGCAGCAGATACAAAAAAGCCAGACTATCGTCTGGCTTTTTCTTGTATTCATTTTTAAGCGAGAACCATGTTTGGTTCGGCAAAGGCAACTGGAGAACCAACTTCTTCTTCGAACGTTGTCCATTCCCAAGCTTCTTGATCGGCTAAAACGGCACGTAGCAACTGATTATTCAAACCATGGCCAGATTTGTATGCGCGGAACTCACCAATGATTGCATGACCACACATGTAGAGATCACCAATCGCATCCAATACCTTGTGAGTCACAAACTCATTTTCAAAACGAAGGCCCTCTTCGTTAAGAATACGGTAATCATCCAACACAATCGCGTTGTCAAAACTACCACCTAGAACGAGATTTTGTGATTGCAGGTATTCAATGTCACGCATAAAGCCAAAGGTACGTGCACGAGAGATTTCACGAACAAAACCTTGCGTTGAGAAATCGAACAACAGACGCTGCTCATCAGAATCGATTGCAGGGTGGTTAAACTCGATTTCAAAATCCATACGGAAACCATTAAATGGTACAAATTCAGCCCACTTGTCACCGTCTTCAAAACGAACTGGTTTCTTAATACGGATAAAACGCTTCGCTGCATTTTGTGTCTCAATGCCTGCTTGCTGAAGCAAGTAAACAAATGGACTTGCGCTGCCATCCATAATTGGAATTTCAGGCGCATCAACTTCAATGATGATGTTATCGATACCCATACCTGCGAGTGCTGCATTCAAATGTTCAACCGTCGAGATACGAACACCTGCATCATTTACTAACGCTGTACACAGCATAGTGTCACGAACAGACGCGGGATCAGCAGGAAAATCAACCGCTGGAGTTAAGTCGGTACGGCGATAAATGATGCCAGTATTTGCAGCTGCTGGGCGAAGAGTTAATGTGACTTTACGACCAGAGTGGAGACCCACACCAGTTGTTTTCACAATTTCTTTCAGAGTTCGTTGTCTGATCATCTGCTTGCCTCTCAGAAGTGCTACAAATCACGGTCGTCTACAACGCCGACCGTGAATGCTACCACAATTTTGAACAGTGTCAAATTTGTGCCTGTCTATTAATCAGCCTGACGACGTAAAAACGCTGGAATATCCAAGTAGCCACTCTCTTTTTCTGGCTTAGGTGCCGTATTCTGGCTGCCTGACGCAGAAGAAGAGGAAACTGACGCCGATGACTGCGGAGTAACCTGAGGTCTTTCCTGCAAAGTTTGTGCCGGTTTTTCCTCTACTTTCGCAGCCACAACAGGTTGTGGCGCTGTTGCAGGTTGAGCCACTTTGGCCTTACCACCAGAAACTAAAGTGATATCTGGCTTCTTATCGTTACCGATACCTGTCGCAACCACCGTCACTCGAATTTCGTCCGCCATATCTGGATCAAGTGAAGTACCGATGACGACAGTTGCGTTATCCGAAGCAAACGCTTTAACCGTATTACCCACCGTTTCAAACTCATCTAGACGCATGTCTAGACCGGCGGTAATGTTAACCAGCACACCACGAGCCCCTGCAAGGTCGATATCTTCGAGAAGTGGGCTAGAAATAGCCATTTCCGCCGCTTCTTCTGCACGATCTTCGCCTTTTGCCACACCGCTACCCATCATCGCGTGACCCATCTCAGACATCACTGTACGAACGTCCGCAAAGTCCACGTTGATCATGCCAGGGCGAGTAATTAGCTCGGCGATACCTTGCACTGCATTTTTTAGTACATCATTCGCGCTAGCAAAGGCTTCCAACAAAGTGATGCCGCGACCAAGCACTTTCAGCAGCTTTTCGTTGGGAATGGTGATCAATGAATCAACGTGCTTAGAAAGCTCATCGATACCCTGCTCAGCAAACGCTAAACGCTTCTTTCCTTCAAAACTGAATGGCTTGGTTACTACTGCAACCGTTAGGATGCCTAGCTCTTTCGCAACTTCTGCAATAACGGGTGCAGCACCAGTACCAGTACCACCGCCCATACCAGCTGCGATAAATACCATATCGGCACCAATCAGCAATTCTTTAATTCTTTCTTTATCTTCAAGAGCTGCGTCACGACCAACTTGTGGGTTTGCACCAGCACCCAAGCCTTTAGTGATATTGCCACCAATCTGAATAACGTTGCCCACACTGGTCTTACGAAGTGCTTGTGCATCCGTATTGACGCTAATGAACTCCACGCCTTCGATGGATTCACGCACCATGTGTTCTACAGCATTACCGCCGCCGCCACCCACTCCAACGACTTTAATTACAGCATCGTCAGACATTTCCATCATCGGTTCAAACATGTGTTATCTCCGTTTTTCCTGCAACTCTCAGGTTAAAACTCTTTTTGTATCCAATTACGCAGCTTGCCAAACAAGCCAGTGACTGCCGAACGTTTGGGCTCGTTGTAGTCACTGTCATCACTCGAACGCATATCGCGTGCGTAATGAAGTAATCCAACTGCCGTGGAATGATACGGCTCTTTTACATAATCGGTTAAACCACTCACTTCAAGCGGTTTACCAACGCGAACTTGATTACGGAACACTCGCTCCGCACATTCTACTAAACCTTCAATTTGCGCTGCACCTCCCGTGAGGACAACACCCGCTGCAAGATGATGTTTAATACCATCTTCTCGCAACTTCATCTGAACAGATTCAATAGTTTGGTTAACTAATCCCATTAATTCTGAATAGCGCGGTTCAATCACTTCCGACAAAGTTTGACGCTGCAAACTACGAGAAGGACGCCCACCAACGCTTGGGACGTTAACCGTATCATCCTTGCTGACTAGCTCACTCAGAGCACAGCCATATTTCACTTTGATCTCTTCGGCATCACTCACGGGTGTACCAAAGGCAAAAGCGATGTCGCTAGTGACAGCATTACCGGCATAAGAGAACACTTCGGTATGTCGAAGTGCACCACCCGTCCAGATTGCAACGTCCATTGTGCCTGCGCCAATATCAACCACGCACACACCTAGCTCTCGTTCATCTTCCGTAATGACGGCGTTACTTGCTGCCAATCCAGAAAAAACTATTTGTTCCACTTTTAAGCCACAACGTTCAACGGCTTTAATAATATTACGCGCCATATCGTTGTGACAGGAAATTAGATGTACGCTAACTTCCATTCTCACACCAGATAAACCAAGAGGATTTTTAATCCCTTCTTGATAATCGATGGTGAACTCTTGCGGAATCACATGAAGGATTCGTTGTTCATCACCGATTTTAATGGATTTAGCCGTATGTATAGCACGATCCATATCTTCTTGTGAGACTTCTTCATCGGAAATGGTACCCATACCCTTTTCGATTCGGCTGGCGATATGCTTTCCTGACAAAGAAATAAATACGTTGCTGATTTGGCACTCAGCCATCATTTCAGCTTGATCGATCGCTCTCTGTACGGATTTGACTACTGATTCAAGATCGTTTACGCCGCCTTTGTCCATACCACGCGATGGGCTACTGCCTGCACCAATGATATTAATTTGACCATCAGGCAGAATTTCACCTACCAGAGCGGATACGGTTGCAGTGCCTATATCAAGACCAACAATAATGTTGTCATCGGCGGTCTTAGTCATCTGTACTCTCTTCTTCTGACTCTTGCTCTGGGAACCAACCAACGGCAGCTCCCGTATCATACCTGAGGTCGACATAGCTGACTTTATCAGCTTTGCTGCCTAATTGGCGATAGAGCGAAAAAAATCTCGCTACACGCTCATCCAATGACTCTTTGCCTAACTCTAGGCGAATGCCATTGTCCAAAATTATTTGCCAAGCCCGTCGGTCATTTAAGACTAATGACGAAATGGATAATCCCAGTTGGCTAAATTCTGGATTCATTTCTTGGTACTTTTTCAGTACTTCCGTTCCGGTAGCAACGGGACCATAGAGTTTTACTCGTTCTTCATTTAACTGAGCGACGTCACCGTCAAAAACCATTCCATCTTGATTAAGTAACGCATTTCCATTCCAAATTGCTGCGGCTTTGTGCTCAGTAATAAAGACTTTTACTGTGTCAGGCCATTGCTTGCGAATGGAGGCATGCGCAACCCAAGGCAAGGCTTCCACGCGTTCTTGCAGTACCGAAACGTCCTGAGACATAAAAGTACCTATGTGAGCAATACTGCCAAAGGCATGCTGCACATCATTCGCGGTGACGTACTGTAACTCTCCCTCAAGAATAATTTTTGATAAAGGCAGTCGTTGATCATCCCACATCCAACTTAATGTCGAATACAAAATGGAGCCTATTAAAACAACAACTAACATAAAAAAAGCAGCGCCAATAATTTGGTGCTTTTGTTTCTTCCATGGATTTGGAAGTACATCAGCTTCATCAACTGCGATTTCTATCAACGTTAACGCTTCCTGACTTTATTCAATTGCTCTTGTTGCAAGCGGGTATTCGCGAGCGAAAAGTAATGACTTTAACTTCGGGATTATACTGAGCTCTTCTAAACTATCAAACACTGATAAAGAGAAATCGCAACGAAGTTATCGCAAATACGAGATCTGCGTTACTAACAGGCTAATGTCCGTCTCAAATGATTAGTTCGCTTTCATTTTACTGATATTTAGCTCAAGTGCGGCCAGTTGACGAGCGACTTTTCCTATATCACCGGCACCTTGCGCTAACAGCAAATCGCCTTCCTGCAAGATGTTCGCCAGTATCTCTGGTAACTGTTGAGTATCAGCAACAAAAATCGGGTCAATTTTACCTCTTCCACGAATGGTTCGGCACAATGATCGGCTGTCGGCTCCAGCAATGGCTTTCTCTCCCGCCGCGTAAACATCCAACATGATCAGCACATCCACTTGTTCCAGCACATTCGCAAAATCATCATAGAGATCTCGAGTACGACTGTAGCGATGTGGTTGGAAAATCATCACTAAACGTTTATCTTGCCAACCGTTGCGTGCAGCATGGATGGTCACATCCACTTCGGTTGGGTGATGGCCATAATCATCAACCAGCATTACGTTACCATTACCTGTTTCGAACTCACCTAGATGTTCAAAACGGCGACCAGTGCCTTGGGTACCAATCATAGCAGCAAGGATCGCGTCATCGCCAATTTCATCTTCTGTGGCAACAGCAATCGCCGCAGCGGCATTGAGTGCATTGTGGCGGCCAGGGATATTCAAGGTGATATGCAAGGCTTCACAACCTTTGCGTACCACGGTGAACTTACCTTGCTGACCTTCTTGGCGGTAGTTTTCAATGCGAACATCGGCGTCTTCTGAAAAACCGTAAGTAATCACTTGACGACTGATGCGTGGGATCAGCTCGCGAATCACCGGATCATCAATGCAAACTATCGCCTGACCATAAAATGGCAAATTGTGTAAGAAGTCGATGAAGGTTTGCTTCAGTGTTTCGAAGTCACCGCCATAGGTATCCATATGGTCAGCTTCAATGTTGGTGACAATACACACCATCGGTTGCAAATGTAAAAATGACGCATCACTTTCATCGGCTTCAGCAATCAAAATGCGGCTAGAACCTAAACGCGCATTGGTGCCTGCACTTTTTACCAGACCACCATTCACGAACGTTGGATCCAGTCCCGCTTCTGAATAGATTTGCGTCACCAATGCTGTCGTGGTGGTTTTACCATGCGTACCAGCGACGGCGATACCATGACGAAAACGCATCAGTTCCGCCAGCATTTCTGCACGGCGAACAACCGGAATGCGAGCTTCACGCGCCGCTTTGACTTCTGGGTTAGCCTCATTAATCGCGGTGGAAACGACCACAACACTGGCTTCTGTAACATTACTCGCTTGATGACCGATATAGACTTTGGCACCTTTTTCCGCCAGACGCTGCGTAACAGCATTTTCCGCAATATCAGAACCGGTGATTTGATACCCCTCATTGAGCAATACTTCGGCAATGCCGCTCATGCCAGCGCCACCAATACCAATAAAGTGGATGGATTTTACTCGGCGCATCTCTGGAACCATGGCGCGAATCTGTGCAAGATCTTGCTTGTGTTGAATAGTCATTAACCTGTTCTCTTATTTCTGTTCAGTTAGGGCGATGATGGCATCAGCCACAACTTGGTCGGCATTACTCTGCGCTGCGGCTCTTGCTTGTAAAGCCATGAAGAGCAATTGATCTCGACCTAATTTTTGTATATCTCCCGCCAGCTTGTCCGATGTCAGCTGCGGCTGCTCAATCATCAGTGCGGCTCCGCACGCCACGAGATGATCTGCATTCAACGCTTGTTGACGATCTTTGTGCATGAAAGGAATGAAAATAGCGCCCACGCCTGCCGCGGAAATTTCCGACACCGTTAGAGCGCCAGAGCGGCACACTAACAAATCCGCCCATGCATACTGCGCAGCAACATCATCGATAAATTCCATGACATCAACATGCTCAACTGCACGTTGATGATACGCTTGACGAACCTCATCTGCGTTACCTTTACCCGCTTGATGACGCACTTCAAATCCAGTACCTAACTGTGCCATTACCTCTGGCATGGTTTGGTTCAGTATACGAGCTCCTTGGCTGCCACCCATCACAAGGATACGAATCGGTCCCTGTCTATCTTGCATACGTTGCATCGGCTCGGGCAGGGCGGCCACATCGTCTCGCACTGGATTGCCTACCACCTGAGCATTTTGAAACGCCCCAGGAAAAGCCTGAAACACTTTTCTCGCGATCTTCGCAAGCCACTGATTGGTTAAACCTGCAACGGCATTTTGTTCATGCAAAACCACTGGAATGCCAGATAGCCAAGCAGCAATACCACCAGGACCACTTACGTAGCCGCCCATCCCTAACACGGCATCTGGCTGCCAGCGTTTGATGTGCGCTTTCGCTTGAAAGATGGCGTTAATGATTTGGAATGGGGCAAGCAGTAATCGCTTAACTCCTTGGCCACGCAGCCCTTTTACTTGAATGAAATCGATGTCAATACCGTGTTTAGGCACCAACTCGGCTTCCATACGATCCGCGGTTCCGAGCCAACGGATTTCCCAACCTTGTTGCTGTAATTTTTTCGCCACCGCCAAGCCAGGAAAAACGTGTCCACCCGTGCCTCCAGCCATGACCATTAATCTTTTATTCTTTTTCATCTGTCTGTAAATCTGCTTTGTTCTCTGCCGAGAGCAATCGGCATTCGTGATCAATTCTGAGTAATATCGAGACGGCGATAGACATGATAATTAAACTTGAACCACCGTAACTAATGAGAGGTAACGTTAATCCTTTTGTCGGAACCATACCTGCAGCAGCACCAACGTTAACCAAGGTCTGAAACGCAAACCAAATACCGATACCAAAGGCGAGATAACCACCAAACTGCAGTTGGTGTTCAAAGGCTTTCTTACCAATAAAGACGGCCTTCACCACCAAACTAAAAATCAGTGCGAGGATCAAAACGACACCAACAAAACCCAGCTCCTCCGCCATGACAGCAAACACAAAGTCGGTATGCGCTTCAGGCAGGTATTCCAGCTTTTGAATCGAGTTACCAAGGCCTTGACCAAACCATTCACCGCGACCAAACGCCATTAATGATTGAGTCAACTGATAACCGCTGCCAAACGGGTCTTCCCAAGGGTCTAAGAACGACGTTACCCGCCGAACACGATAAGGCTCGATTAAAATCAGCCCCACGACCGCACTAATCCCCGCCACCATTAGCGCTAAGAACTGGCTTAGCTTCGCTCCTGCGATAAAAAGCATACCAAAGAGCGTTACCAGCATAACCACTACAGTACCAAGATCTGGCTGGCCTAAGAGTAACAATGCCAACGCACCAAACACCATAATCGGTTTCATAAAGCCACCGAAGAAGGTCGCTCGAACTTCGTCTTGCTTGCGAACGAGGTAGCCGGACATAAAGATAAATAGTGCAAGCTTGGCCACTTCTGCAGGCTGTAGGTTAAAAAGCCCTAGAGGGATCCAACGTGAGGCGCCATTGACCGATTTACCAGCCAGCAAAACCACCACCAACAACGCAAACGCGAGGCCGAGTAAATAGTGACTATAGCGTTGCCACTTATCCAGCGGGACTTGCAGTACCACCGCTGACGTGCCTAACGCCAAGCATAAAAACATGGCATGGCGAAACATAAAGTGAAATGGCTGGTCGGTCAGACGCGAACTGATAGGAAAGGAAGCAGAGGTGACCATTACGAGCCCCGTCAGCATCAGCCCGAGCGCAATCCAAACCAGCTGCCTATCAAATAAGGCCTCTGGCGGTGAGTGGCGAAACCAACCGAGCATATTTTTTTTGCTTGTACCTACCATCACCAAAAATCACATCACCCCAAATCATGCCGTGCGAAAATAAACGCAGAACGAGCGCTTAAGCATATTGACGCGCCAACTGTGCGAATCGATCGCCTCGAGCCATAAAGTTACTGAATTGGTCAAAACTAGCACATGCAGGAGAAAGCATCACCATATCTCCCGATTGCAAACGTGGAGATATATGTTCAATCACATCTTCCATACAGATAAAACGCATAGCGGAAGGATGAAGCGGCATAAACTCATCACCATCAGCACCAAAACAACATAGTTGCAGATTCAACTGCTCGAGAATCGGCTGCAACGGTGAGAAATCTGCACCTTTACCATCACCCCCGACCAGCAGATAGAGTTTGCCAGTGCAGTTCAACCCTGACAGTGCTGCTTGAGTGCTGGCTAAATTGGTGGCTTTTGAATCATTAACCCATTTGACACCACGATTATCTGCGACAACTTGGCATCGGTGTGTCAACCCGGTGTAAGACTTCAGCGCGCTCAAACCCTTACGGTAGTCAATGCCCGCGCAAGAGAGTAAAGCCAGCACAACGAGGACGTTGGCAACATTGTGTTGTCCAACCAACTTCAACGCTTGGCAAGGGATAATGGGTTGCTGATTTTCAGCCAACCATGATTCACCTTGATATTGAATAAGGCCAAATTCTTGCTCATCGAAGCCAAAGGAGACAAGAGGAAGCGAAGCCAGAAGCGAATCTGGATAGGTTTGCTTATCATCACGGTTCACTACGCCAGTTTGTGCGTGATGGAAAATACGCAGTTTAGCTTGGCGATAGTCATCCATGCCTTGGTAGCGATCCATATGATCTTCAGAAAGATTCAAAAAAGCGGCTGCAACAAGAGCAAGACTTGATGTAGTCTCCAACTGAAAACTCGACAGTTCAAGCACATACAAATCAACATCTTGATCAAGCAGATCCAATGCAGGGACACCGATATTGCCGCCAATGGCGCATTTCACCCCACAGGCATTCGCCATCACTCCGGTTAAATCCGTGACGGTGCTTTTGCCATTTGAGCCAGTAATCGCGATGACTGGTTTATCTGCCGCCCAGGCAAACAGTTCAATGTCACCGACCACAGGTATACCACGAGCCAACACCGTTTGAATTTGCGGTGTTGCTAAAGCGATGCCAGGGTTAGTAACGACCAAATCTGCTTCAGCGAGCCAGGCCTCGTTCCAACCTCCAACATGAAGTGGTAATGCTTCAGGCAACTTATCCGCTCCAGGAGGAGTTTGACGCGTATCCATGACTTTTATTTCGACGTGAGGTTGTGTTTTTTGTAAATGTCTAACGACGGAGAGCCCGGTAATACCGAGCCCTACAACCACAACCTGTTTGATGTCTTGCCAACGATCCATATCTATCTACACCGTTAAAAAGAGTGAATAACCACTTAACGCACTTTCAGAGTCGCTAAACCAATCAGCACCAGAACCATAGAAATGATCCAAAAGCGCACAATAACACGTGGCTCTGGCCAACCTTTTAGCTCGTAATGATGGTGAATAGGTGCCATGCGGAAAATACGTTGGCCACGTAGCTTGTATGAACCAACCTGCAAAATAACAGATAGGGTTTCCATGACAAATACGCCGCCCATGATCACTAACACCAGCTCTTGGCGAACCAGCACTGCGATTGTTCCCAACGCGCCACCAAGCGCCAGCGAGCCAACGTCGCCCATAAAAACTTGTGCTGGGTAAGTGTTAAACCATAAGAAGCCCAAACCGGCACCGACGATGGCAGTACATACCACCACCAGTTCAGAGGCGTGAGGTAGATACGGGATGTGAAGATACTGAGAAAAATTGACGTTGCCAGTTGCCCAAGCAATCACGGCAAACCCTGCAGCCACCAAAACCGTAGGCATGATCGCCAAACCATCTAGACCATCAGTTAAGTTCACTGCGTTGCTGGTACCGACTATCACAAAATAGGTCAAAACGATGTACATCAGCCCTAGCTGAGGCATCACATCTTTGAAGAAAGGCACAACCAACTGAGTCGCTGCGGTATCTTTTCCATATGCGTATAGAGCGAAAGCCACTACCAGTGCAATGGTTGACTGCCAGAAGTACTTCCAACGGGCAATCAAACCATCGGTATTTTTACGCACCACTTTACGATAATCATCAACAAACCCGATCGCACCGTAGCCAATCAACACCGCTAGCACCGCCCAAACGTAAGGGTTTGAAAGGTTAGCCCACAACAAAATGGTGATAGAGATCGCAGCCAGAATCATCACACCACCCATGGTTGGTGTGCCACGTTTACTGAAGTGAGATTCTGGACCTTCGTTACGAACAACCTGTCCAATTTGCAACAACTGTAAGCGTTTAATGAGTCTTGGTCCCATCCATAAAGATAAACCAAGCGCCGTTAAAACACTTAGAATCGCGCGAAACGACAAGTATTCAAACAGTCGGAAAAAGGAAAAATATGGCTGTAGCAGCTCGGCAAGCCAAATGATCATTGATAGTTCTCCTTCAAAGCAGCAGCAACTTTACTCATGCCAGCAGAGTTTGCGCCTTTGACCAGAACGGTATGACAGGCTCCGTTTTCGTTGGCCAAATTCTGCTTGATGTATGCAATCATTTCACCATGGTCTGAAAAGTGTTTTCCACCACACAACTGGCTAATGATCCTTGTATCCTCACCATAGGTAAGGACGTGTTCAAAATTTAATGGGGCAGCATGTTCACCGACTTGACGATGAAGTGCAAGACTTTCATCACCCAATTCCGCCATATAACCTAAAACTAACCAACGCTGTCCGGTAAAACTACCTAAGAGGTCCACCGCCGCCTTCATTGCAGGCACACTGGCATTATAACTGTCATCAATCAGTTTGATGTTGTCGGCTAATTGTTGAACATCAACTCGCCCTTTAACGGGCATGAGATTGAGCAATCCTGATTGAATTTGCGCTAAACTGGCACCAAACTGCAATGCGATAATACTGGCGGCAATCGCATTGGCGACGTTGTGTTTGCCAATGATGCCCAGAGATACAGGTACGCTTTCAGTTGGCATCTGCATTATGAATGACGCCTTGCCTTCACGATTGAGGACGATATCTGTTGCATAGAAATCAGCCTGTTCGGAAGTGGCTGAAAACGTCACCACTTGTTTATCTGCTAGGACCTGTGTCCAGTGGTCACCACCGTTACTGTCTAGATTGACAATGGCAATCCCACCCGTTGGTAAACCTTGGTAGATCTCCCCTTTCGCTTGTTTCACACCATCTATCGAGCCAAACCCTTCAAGATGCGCGGCAGCCACATTGTTCACCAACGCCACATCGGGCTGAACAAGTTGAGTGGTATAAGCAATTTCACCAATGTGATTGGCACCAAGTTCAATCACCGCGAAATCGTCTTCTGGCTCAGATCGTAACAAGGTTAGCGGTGCACCAATATCATTGTTGAAGTTACCCGCAGTGAACAGCACTTTTCCTTTTTGCTGCAGAATACTGGCCACCATCTCTTTCACCGTGGTTTTGCCGCAACTGCCCGTGATCGCCACGGTGGGGGTTTGACTGCGCTGATGCACATCCGCTCCGAGCTGACCGAGTGCAATTTTTGTATCTTTGACCACCACTTGTGCGATGGGAAGATCCAGCGCTCGCTCCACCAGCAATGCGACAGCACCTGCGTCCACCGCTTGATGACAAAAATCATGCGCATCAAAACGTTCGCCCACCAGCGCAATAAACAACGCTTGCTCAGGAATATGACGTGTATCGGTTGAGACCGCGGAAAAGACAATATCTTCGCCAAGCAATTGCCCTTGCGTAAGCTGTGCTAAATGACTCAGTGAGGTTTCAATCATGATGCAATTCCTAACAGTTGTTGAGCCGATTCACGATCTGAATAGTGAACGGTTTCCTGTTTTAATACTTGATAATCTTCATGGCCTTTGCCTGCCAACAAAATGATGTCATCCGCTTGTGCATTATCGAGCGCGTATTGAAGCGCACTGAAGCGATCGTGCTCAACCACTGCACTGTCCACACGGGTTAAGCCCGCCAGCATATCTTGCACAATCATGGCGGGATCTTCACTGCGTGGGTTGTCGTCGGTAAGCACGACGTGATCGGCCAGACGCTCTGCAATCTCAGCCATCATGGGTCGCTTGCCTTTATCGCGATCACCACCACAGCCGAAAATAGCCCACAAATGACCGGTACAGTGAACACGCAGTGCTTGCAGCGCTTTCTCCAGCGCATCTGGGGTATGTGCATAATCGACCACCACTTTGGCTTTACTGTTCACTTGAAACAGCTCCATACGTCCAAGTACTGGGCGCAGGCTTGCGGCCGAATCCAATAAAGCTTGCTTATCAACGCCTAAGGCTAACAGTGTTGCCAACGCAAGCAGTAAGTTGGTGGCATTAAATTCACCAATCAATGGCGCGTGCAGACGCCCTTGGCCAAAGCAGCCATCAAACTCAATCGTAATACCGCTTTCTGCGTAAGCTACCGAGCTGGCCCACAGTGCTTTTACACTTGCATCTTGTGGAAACAATGAAACGCCGACCCCTTGCTGTAGCTCTTGAAACCACTGCGCACCCACTTCGTCATCCAAATTGATGATCGCATGCTGACACTGGTGCTCAGTAAACAGCGTCATTTTGGCTTTGGCATAGGCTTCCATCGTGCCGTGATAATCCAAATGATCGCGACTCAGATTGGTAAACACACCAGCGGCAAACTGTAGCGCCTTGACGCGCCCCTGAACTAAGCCATGAGAAGAGACTTCCAACGCCGTTGCTTTTGCCCCTTGCTGCTGTAAGTCTGCCAACGTTTTTTGAATCTCAACCGCATTGCCCGTGGTATTGGCCGCTGGCTGTAAGGCGTTGAGAAAACCGTTGCCAGTGGTCCCCATCACCGCGGCTTTTTGCCCGGCTAACTCTAGCCATTGCGCAATCAATTGAGTGATGGTGGTTTTGCCATTGGTTCCTGTCACACCAATTAATGACATCTCAGGATGTTGGTACAGGCGTCCCGCTAATTGCGACAGTTTTTCGTCCAGCTTCTCAAGATAGACAATCACCACGTTTTGCTGATAGCGCACCAAGCCGGAAGGGTATTGCTGACAAGATTGAGCAATGACGGCATTTGCGCCCTGTTCTATTGCTTTCTCAATATACTGGCGGCCATCCACCACGTGACCAATGATGGCAACAAAAGTATCCCCTTGTTTTATCTGACGACTGTCTAACTCCAATGCGCGAACATCAATATCCGCCAATTGTGGACAATCAAACCAAGGTGACAATAAGGTTGTCAGACTAACGTTATTTAACATTGTTGTTCTCCGAGCTCTGCTCAGCAAAAAATCAGTTTTGGAATGCATTCTCATCCGGCGCCACGTTCAAGATTTGCAAGGCACCTTTCATTATTTCTGAAAAAACAGGGGAAGCGACGGAACCGCCATAGTAATCATCCCCTTGTGGTTCATTGACCACCACGACCAAAGCAATTCTCGGATCGCTAACTGGCGCCACCCCCGCCGTGTAGGTGATGTATTCATCGCTATACCCACCGGCTGTTGCTTTACGTGATGTCCCCGTTTTCGCCCCAACCCGGTAACCCGGAACTGCCGCTCGTCTGGCTGAACCGCCTTTTTGCGTCACGGTTTCCAGCATATTGAGCACTTCACGAGCGTGTTGTTTGGACACCACTTGTTTAGCGTTATCTCGATCATGACTTTGAATAATATGAATGGGCTCGTACTTACCTAAGTTTCCCAAGGTGGCGTAGGCATGAGCCAATTGAATCGGAGTGATTGATAAGCCATAACCAAATGACAGCGTCGCTCTCTCAATCGGAGACCAGCGAGAACGCGTGGGGAAAATACCGGTCACTTCGCCTACCAAATTTAAGCCAGAAGGCTCTCCCAAACCGACAGAGTTGTACATGCCGAGAATCGCTTCCACGGGCATTTCCATCGACAGTTTTGTCACGCCGATATTACTCGATTTTTTGAGGATTTCGGTCAGATCCGCTTTACCGACCTTACTCGTATCTCGCACTCGACTTCCACCCACTTGCAAAATACCGTTGCCCGTGTCGATCACCGTGTCTTTGGTTGCAACACCATTTTCTAACGCGGCGAGAATCACAAATGGCTTAACCGTGGAGCCGGGCTCCAATGAATCGGTGATGATGCGATTGCGCATTTTGTAGCTTTGCCAATCACTGCGATTGTTTGGGTTATAAGAAGGTGCGTTGACCATCGCCAACACGGCGCCTGTTTTCACATCCAACATCACTGCCGAGCCAGAAGTAGCACGGTGATCGGCAACCGCTTGTTTGATAGCGCGATAGGCAATCGCTTGTAAACGTTGGTCCACCGTCAAATTAAGTGGCTTACCTTCTTGTCTGTCTTCATAAGAGATGTTCTCAACGACTCGACCGAAACGGTCCTTACGAATGGTTTGCTTGCCCGCCTCACCGGTTAGCCAGTTGTCATAACTACGCTCAACGCCTTCCAAGCCATGGCCGTCTATCCCTGTGACGCCGACAAGATGGGCACTCACTTCACCCGCAGGATAATAGCGACGAGATTCCGATTTTAAACCTACTCCTGGAATTTTGAGTTCGCGAATATAATTGGCCATCGCAGGGCTAACTTGGCGTTGGAGGTAAATGAAACGACGACTTTGATTACGTTCAACTCTCTCGATCAATTCTTCACGTTGCAGGCCAAGAACATCAGCTAACGCATACCAACGCTGTTTATTATCCAACGCCTTTTCTTTAAAAATCGTCACCGGATCAGCCCAGACAGCTTCAACCGGAACACTCACCGCTAAAGGTTCACCATTGCGATCAGAAATGATACCACGTGCAGAAGGAAGGGCCTTGACACGTATGGAGCGCAAATCGCCTTCACGTATCAAGTTGTCAGGCTCAATCACCTGAATGAAAGCAAGCCGCGTCACTAACGCAGCAAAAGCGAGAAAAACAAAGCCAAGAACCAAATGGAAACGCCAACGAATCAGCAAGGAAGGCTCTTGCTCACTGGATTTTGCTTTAACGGTGATCTTATTCTTTTTGCCCATCATTTCAGATTAATCACCACTTCTTTGTCGCCATCAGGGCGCTTCATTTCCAGCTCTTTTTTCGCCATTTCTTGCACACGGCTATGTTCAGCCAAAGCAGTCTCTTCCAGCATCAAGTTGCGCCACTCATTATCCAAATGCTCACGCTCTTGTAGTGCTTCATCTTTTTGGGTTATCGCTTGACGGGTATGGTGAGTAGCAAAGACGACAGACATAGCCGAAGCAAAAATACAGACAAGCAATATGAGTGGAACTCGACCCACTGTCAGTAGGTCGAAGAAAATTTCTTTGGCGAGATTCGGCTTGGCTTGACGCATAAATTTTAATTACAGCTTTTCAGCAATTCTCAACACAGAACTGCGTGAACGAGGATTCAATTCAATCTCTTGCGCTGTTGGCATGATCGCTTTACCCACCGTTTTCATATTGGCACTGCCCATAGCCTTAATTTGCGCTTCGGTCAGAGGAATGCCGTGAGGCACTTCAGGTCCCTTACTTTCTTTGCGCATAAAGCGCTTCACCATACGGTCTTCCAAAGAGTGGAAGCTGATCACCGATAAGCGCCCTTCTGGTGCCAGAATCCTCGCCGCCCCTTTCAGTGCTGTATCGATCTCTTCAAGCTCACTGTTGATGTAGATACGAAATGCTTGAAACGCACGAGTCGCAGGGTGTTTTTTCTCTTTGAAGCTTTTTGGCGCTGCTTCCGAAATCAGTTTTGCCAGTTGACTCGTGCGAGTCAGTGGCTCTTTGGTTTCATCTTCGCGATGCGCAACAATCGCTTTGGCAATACGGCGGGCGTGTTTGTCTTCACCAAACTCACGAATCACCCAAGTAATGTCGTCTAAATCCGCTTCCATCAGCCACTGAGAAACAGGAATGCCCGAGGTTGGGTCCATACGCATGTCCAACGGGCCGTCTTTCATAAAGCTAAAGCCACGTTCAGCGTCATCAAGTTGTGGCGAAGAGACACCGAGATCCAACAACACACCATCCACTTTACCGACTAAATCATATTGCTCAGCGTAACTCGCCATTCCTGAAAAAGGACCATGAATGATAGTAAAACGTGGATCATCAATTTTGCCCGCTTCTGCGATGGCTTGCGGATCACGGTCGATGCTATAAAGACGACCATTCTCACCCAGTTTGGAGAGAATCGTACGGCTGTGACCACCACGACCAAATGTTCCATCAATGTAAATACCATCCGGTTTGATGGCGAGACCATCAATAGATTCATGAAGTAATACGGAAATGTGCTGGAATGTGTTGGTCATGGTTTTCTCGTTGAATATTCAAAGCCTGTACGGCGAATCATTAGTGTACTGATTTCCTTGTTCAGTGCCACTATTTGACAAAGTTCAGGCGTGATATAGCGCCAAGTTTATTGGTTCACATAATCATTGCGTCAGTAAAATGCAAAAAACCCATCATTACTAGGTAATGATGGGCTTAAAAGGGTGGAGCCGACATATAAGCCGGGTTCTGTTCCGCTTGCGCGGCGGTAGCCATTCCTCTAGGCCAGCAATCGCTCACTGGCTCAAGCAACCTACCCGCCTCCTAACGCGAGCAACGCTATGTGGAGGCCTATTTGGTCTTGCTCCGGGTGGAGTTTACCCTGCTACGAACTGTTGCCAGTCGTCCGGTGCGCTCTTACCGCACCCTTTCACCCTTACCTGATCCTCTCATCTTGCGAATCAAGGCCATCGGCGGTCTTCTCTCTGTTGCACTTGTCGTAGGCTTGCGCCCCCCAGGCGTTACCTGGCACCCTGCTCTATGGAGCCCGGACTTTCCTCCCCTTTGTCAGTCTCCCGAAGGACGTCAACGTCAGTCTCCCAAAGGACTTCAACGTCAGTCTCCCGAAGGACATCAACAAAGCAGCGACTACCCAGTCAACTCCGAGGGCGGATTGTATAGACTTCTCCACTGAGTGTCTAGTGAGATCACATTATTGGCGCAAATAGGGACGATTTTGCAAACCAACCAAACCGGAGAACCGTTATTCGAGGTTCTCTAGGCCCCACTTGTAGAGCGCATTTTTCTTCAAATTGTAGATTTCCGCAGCTAACGCAGCGGCTTTTTTCAATGGTAACTCTTTGGTCAGAATGGCCAAACTCCGTAATGCCTCTTCCGGTAGCGACTCCTCCGCAGAATCACGGTAACCGTGGATCAGCAGCACCATCTCACCTTTTTGCTGATTGTCGTCCGACTGAACCCACTCAACCAACGCCGACAAACGCATGCCTTGAATCGTTTCAAAGGTCTTGGTGAGCTCACGCGCCAATACAACTTCGCGATCTGGACCGAGGATTTCAAGCATATCGTGCAAAGAATCGACAATTCGATGTGGTGACTCATAAAAAATACAGGTACGCTCTACCTTTGCAATTTCGAGGAACTTATCCTTACGGCCTTTGCTTTTGGGCGGTAAGAAACCTTCAAAACTAAAGCGATCAGAAGGTAAACCTGACGCACTTAATGCAGTGATCACCGCACATGCACCGGGAAGTGGCACAACTTTAACGCCCGCCTGACGACACTGAGTGACCAAGTGATACCCTGGGTCACTGATAAGTGGCGTGCCCGCATCAGACACTAATGCGATGTTTTGCCCAGAAAGCAACTTATCCACTAAAACTTGCGCTTTTTGCTGTTCATTGTGATCATGCAAGGCAAAAGTTTTGGTCGAAATATTGAAGTGAGATAAAAGCTTACCTGTATGACGCGTATCTTCTGCGGCAATCATGTCCACAGAGGATAATATTTCGATAGCACGTTGGGTTATATCCCCTAAGTTGCCAATCGGTGTCGGCACGATATAGAGAGTAGCTCCCTCTGCAGGCAAGTTATTTTTATCTGTCATTTGTTTAGCATCACTTCAACGATTAATATAGAGACAATTTTGTACGGACTTTAAGAGAACTCACGGCAATGATGAACCCTAAGAGACTCAGTGTACCACGCTTACTCACTCCTGTTGCACTGGCAATTACACTAGCGGCCTGTTCTTCAGCCCCTAAAGCGCCAACCAGTGTTGATATTACACTTGAGCCCACCCTGTCAGTTCAAAACTACATGATCAACGCAGACAGTAGCGAAGGCAGCTTACAGGCAGATTGGTTAATTATGGCCGCAAAAGCTGCACTGCAAAATGACGAACTGGCTCAATCTGATCTGTTGATCAAACGATTAGCAAGAATGCCGCTATCCGAAGTTCAGCAGGCGGAATGGCAACTAACCCGTGCTGGCTATCATTTGAAGTTGGACCAACCAGAAAACGTCATTGAGTTACTCAACTTCAAAACTTGGTGGAAACTGCCCAACGAGCAGTGGAAAGATTATTACAGCCTAAGAGCGTCTGCTTACGCTGCGATGGAGCAATTTTTTGAGGCAAACCGCCAACTCGTTAGCTTGGCGCAATATGTTGACGAATCTCAACAAGCCGAGATTGCTCAGCAAGTCTGGGCAAATTTTAGTGGCTTCTCACAGTATGAAATCACGAAACTGCATCCAGAGACTAACGAAGAAGTGTTGGACGGCTGGTTGCAATTGTCGATCTACATGAAAACCATGTCTGCCAATGTCCCTCAATTGAAAAACACGTTAGAACATTGGTTTGCGGAAAATCCGACTCATCCCGCGGCGCTATATACTCCCGAGGAAATACAGAGCATTCTGGATTTGGAAATCATCCAACCTGTTCACACTGCGCTACTGCTTCCGTTAAGTGGTAAGTTTGCTAAACAGGCACAATTAATTCGCGATGGTTTCATTTTTGCCATGATGAATGACAAAGATCGCGATCCAGAAGCGACATTGAAAGTCATCGATACCAATTTATATCAACCGCACCAACTCAAGCAGCAACTGCTTAATGAGCAAATCGACTTCATTGTCGGTCCTTTACGCAAAGACGTCATCGAAGTGCTACAAAGCGAATTGAGTGATGAGAATGGTCAGGTGACGATTCCATCGTTAGCACTCAATATTCCAGATGCTCTGCAAAACGGTAGTGGTGTTTGCTATCTTGCCCTATCACCAGAACAAGAAGTCGCTCAAGCAGCTAAGCATCTATTTGCCAATGGCTATAAGTACCCGCTAATTTTTGCGCCGCAAGGTAACTTAGGGCAACGAGTGGTCAGCGCCTTTGAAGCCGAATGGAAGAAGTATAGCACCAACAAAGTTGCGGTCAGTTATTTTGGCGACAAACGCCAACTTCAACGAGACGTAAACTCCGTGTTTGGCCTACAAGAGAGTCAGCAACGCATCGCGCAAATGGAAGGGCTAATGAAGTTGCCAATGGAAACGCAGCCCCGCAGTCGTCGTGACATTGACTCCGTTTACATCGCCGCTCGCAGCTCTGAGCTCACCCTCATCAAGCCATTTATTGAAGTGGCGGTAAACCCAGATGCAAAACCACCGAAGCTCTTCTCCAACTCCATGAGCAACAGTGGTGAAAAACAGTATGAAGACCTAACTGGCATTATCTACAGTGATATTCCTATGCTATTAGATGCCAATCCATCGCTAGAAAATCAGATGGAACAGCTGTGGCCAGAACAATCAAACTTCCAAAAGCGCCTGCAAGCACTGGGGATGGACGCTTATAAACTGATGGCAGAACTCCCTCAAATGAAAGTGGTCCCAAATCATGCCGTCAATGGGCAAACTGGCATACTGACGATTGATGATCAATGCGTCGTTCATCGCGAAATCAGCTGGAAAGAGCATGGGGCTCTTTAGCCGACGCGCCATCGGCAACCAATACGAGTCCTTGGCAAAAGAGTACTTACAACGCCAAGGGCTAAGATTTATTGAAGCTAACTTTTCAACCAAGGTTGGCGAAATAGATCTGATATTCAAAGAAGCACAAACCATTGTGTTTGTTGAAGTTAAATATCGAAAAAATAGCTTTTATGGCAATGCGGCGGAGATGGTGAGCCGAGCGAAAGCCAATAAAATGATCAAAACGGCTTATCTCTGGCTAGCCAAACACGGATATAATGCCTGTAACACTGCGGTGCGGTTTGATGTTGTGGCAATCCATGAACATGGAAAGGACATCAACTGGATCGCCAATGCAATCACTCAAGGATAATCAATGCTCGACAGCATTAAAGACAGCTTTACCGAAAGTATTCAGATTCAAATCGCCGCCGCAGAGGCCCTGCCTGATGCCATCACCCACGCCGCACAAGCGATGGTGGCAACCTTGCTTAATGGTCACAAGATTCTGTGTTGTGGCAATGGCGGCTCGGCAGCGAACGTCCAACAGTTTGTTTCATGCCTACTCAACCGTTTTGAGACGGAGCGTCCTAGCCTGCCAGCGATGGCGCTAACGGCCGACAACACCACCTTGACTGCTGTAGCCAACGATTACCACTATCAAGAAATCTTTTCTAAGCAAGTTCGTGCTTTCGGCCAGCCGGGTGACATCTTGCTGGCAATATCAACTAGTGGCAATAGCAAAAACATCATTAAAGCGATGGAAGCAGCGGTTACTCGTGATATGACGATTATCGCTCTTACAGGCAAAGATGGTGGGGAAATGGCTGGATTACTGGGTGAGAATGACGTTGAAATCCGCATTCCTTCCCACCGCACGGCGCGTATTCACGAAGTTCATATGGTCACATTACACTGTTTATGTGACTTAATTGACCAGGTGCTTTTCCCAGCTCACGAGGAGTAGAAATGCTACGCTACGTTCTTATTATATTGGCAACTGTGGGTCTTTCAGGTTGTGCAGGGCTCTTTATTGCAGGGGCAGCGACAACAGCGACTATTGTGACTGACACCCGAACAACCAAAGAGATTTGGTTAGATAACAACATCGAGTTTGAAATTGCGGCCATTGGCAATAAAGCGCCTTATCGTGGCAAAGTGCGAATCGTCGCAAGCTCTTACAATGGTACGGTGGTGCTGATGGGACAAGCCTCCACAGTGGAGGAACGATCGGGATTTGAACAGCAAGCTCGTAGCATTAAAGGTGTTCAAGTGCTTCACAATCAGGTCAAAGTAAAAGCACCGCTCAACGTATCACAAATCAGTAATGACAGTTGGATCACGACTAAGGTGAAATCAGCCTTGCTTACCGATGAATCTTTAAACAGCGTGAAGATCAAAGTCATTACTGAAGATGCCGATGTGTTCCTATTTGGCTATGTAAATAGTCAACAAGCAGAGAAAGCGACCGAGATTGCACGCAATATTTCCGGGGTTAAGCAGGTTGTTCGAGCATTCCAGTATGGTGAAAGCTCAACACCAGCGAGTAGTGTCAGTCAATAATCAATATCGACATGGCTCACTATCAGGCACAAAAAAAGCAGCTTTCGCTGCTTTTTTATTATTTAACGTTTATCGTTATTTAACCACTCTTAAGCTTGGTCGACCTTTTGGTCTTGGTGGCTCAGGCTCTTCATCAAGAGCAGAATCGTGCTCCTGCGATGAAGAAAGTTCTTCCTCCATCCAGATGCCATCGTCTTCCTGTTCTACACCATGAATGCCTGTATAAGCTTCTTCGGGTTCAAACATAGTACCTGCGCCATTCTCTCTCGCATAAATCGCCAGCACAGCATAGAGAGGCACAATCACCGAATGTGGGCGACCACCAAATCGAGCATTGAAACTGATCGTTTCATTGCCTAACTCAAGATTACCTACTGCACGTGGTGCAATGTTCAGAATGATCTGCCCATCTTGAATAAACTCTTGAGGAACACGAACACCAGCTAATGTCGCTTGTACAACAAGGTGAGGTGTTAAATCATTATCCACCAGCCAATCGTAAAATGCTCGAAGCATATACGGTCGGCGAGCGGTCATTTGAGCAATTTCCATCTTAACGAACCAAACGCATCTCGCGCTCAGACTCGGTCAAAGAAGCTAGGAATGAATCACGCTCAAACACTTTGTTCATGTACGCTTTGATCTCTTTAGAACCAGGACCAACAAGATCAATGCCCAGTAAAGGCAAGCGCCATAATAAAGGAGCCAAATAGCAGTCCACCAAACTAAATTCTTCGCTCATGAAGTATTCAAACTCAGCAAAGATTGGTGATAGCGTCAGAAGATCATTACGCAGTTTATTGCGCGCTTTTTCTGACTCTTCTGCGTTGCCTTTAACAATTTTCTCGGCCAGTGAGTACCAGTTACGTTCAACGCGATACATCATCAGACGACTATTACCACGGGCTACCGGATAAACAGGCATCAACGGTGGATGAGGAAAACGCTCGTCAAGGTACTCCATAATGATCTTAGAATCATAGAGTGCCAGCTCACGGTCCACCAGTGTTGGTACTGATTTATAAGGATTTAGCTCGATCAGCTCTGCTGGTAAGTTGGTTTCATCGACCAACTCAACCTCAACACTTACACCCTTCTCTGCGAGAACGATACGCACTTGATGGCTGTACAAGTCTGATGCACTTGAGAATAGAGTCATTACAGAACGTTTATTGGCAGCTAAAGCCATGGGCCCTCCAGTACACTTACAATAATAAAAACAATGGAGGCTAAGCCTCCATTGTTTATTCAAAAAAATTGGGAATTAGCGCGGTATGATAGCACAATTAATGCACATCACGCCAATACTCTTTCTTAAGTAGTACCACCACAATAGTGAACAACACCAAGAAAGCCATAACCCACCAACCCAATGCGTGACGTTCAAGTTTGACTGGATCACCGGAGTAAACTAGGAAACTGACCAAGTCTAAAACCGCTTTGTCGTATTCACCTTTGCTCAGTTCACCCGAACCATCGCTTTCCACACCAACAACGACTTGGAGCTCCTTACCATCGACCACTTTCGTGCCGTAAACTGGGTTAGGAATACCTTGAAGTTCTTCCAAGACATGTGGCATACCAACGCTCGGGAAAACTAAGTTGTTCACACCAAATGGACGTGATGGGTCAACATAGAAAGTACGCAAGTAAGTGTACAACCAATCGGCACCACGAACACGAGCTACCAGAGTCAAATCTGGTGGCGGAGCACCAAACCAAGCCGCAGCTTGTTTTGGTGGCATAGCGTTCACCATCAGATCGCCAATTTTGCTCTCTGGGTTAAACATCAGATTTTCTTTCATGAGATCGGCTGGGATACCAAGATCATCCGCCACACGCTCATAACGTTGATACTGCGTCGAGTGACAAGCAAAACAGTAGTTCATGAACAACTTGGCACCATTTTGTAGCGAGGCTTTGTCTGACAAATCAACGTTTGCTTTGTCCAACGGAACACCCGCTCCAGCTGCCATCGCCAGTGATGGCAACATAGCAAATAGAATTACAATCCATTTCTTCATTTGAATGTCACCCTCTCTGGTAGTGGCTTCGTTGCTTCATTCTTGCTGTATACGTACAGAAGAATAAAGAACATGAAATAACCCAAGCTAAAGATCTGAGCTAGTAGCGTGTAAGTTGGTGTTGCTGGAAGCGCACCAAGAATACCCAATGCAATAAAGCTGATCGTAAACTGGATAATGTTAATCAAATGAATTTTGCTACGGTAACGGTAAGAACGTACTTTACAACGATCAAACCATGGCAGTAAGAATAGGAACACAATCGATAGTCCCATCGCTACAACACCCAACAGCTTATCTGGAACGGCACGCAAAATCGCATAGAAAGGCGTAAAGTACCAAACTGGTGCAATGTGCTCAGGTGTTTTCAGCGGGTTTGCAGCTTCAAAGTTAGGCGGCTCTAGGAAGTACCCACCCATCTCTGGGTTAAAGAACAAGACATAGCAGAACAAGAACAGGAAGCCCGCTACACCCACCATATCTTTTACCGTTCCATAAGGGTGGAAAGGAATCGAATCAATGATGTCGTATTTGTTTGAGTAGTACTCGTGGAACTTAAACTGCGACTTGTAATCTGATCCCATTGAACCTTTCGGCAACTTAGTTTCAATACCGTCTGGGTTGTTAGAACCCACTTCATGCAACGCCAGAATGTGCAACACAATCAACAGCAGCAACACGATAGGTAAAGCAATGACGTGCAGAGCAAAGAAACGGTTCAGCGTTGCACCCGAGATGATGTAGTCACCACGGATCCACAAGGTTAAATCATCACCGATGACCGGAATCGCACCAAACAAGGAAATGATTACCTGTGCACCCCAGTAAGACATTTGTCCCCAAGGTAGTAGATAACCCATGAACGCTTCCGCCATCAGCACTAAGAAGATCAACATACCGAAGATCCACAGTAGCTCACGAGGCTTCTGGTACGAACCGTAGATTAAACCACGGAACATATGCAAATAAACCACCACGAAGAATGCAGAAGCGCCTGTAGAGTGCATGTAACGCAACAACCAGCCGTATTCCACATCACGCATGATGTATTCGATAGAAGCAAATGCACCTTCACCAGAAGGAACATAGTTCATCGTTAACCAAATACCCGTTAGGATTTGGTTAACCAGTACGAGCATTGCTAAAGAACCAAAAAGGTACCAAAAGTTGAAGTTCTTTGGCATTGGGTATTCGGACAAATGCTTTTTGTAAGCATTCATCGCAGGGATACGTTTTTCAACCCAGTCTAATAGTGCTTGCATTAGGCATCCCCCTCGTCAACACCGATAAGGATCTTGGTATCGCTTAAATACATATGTTTAGGTACCACTAAGTTCAGTGGAGCAGGAACGCCTTGGAATACGCGACCGGCCATATCGAACTTAGAACCGTGACATGGGCAGAAAAAGCCCGACTTCACGCCCTGAACTTGTTCAGCAAAAGAATCAGGTAGATAGGTTGGCGAACAACCTAAGTGTGTACAGAAACCGACCGCAACAAAAAACTCAGTTTTAATTGAGCGGAACTCATTTTGAGCATAAGTTGGCTGTTGTTCCATCTCAGATTGTGGATCGCGTAACTGATCACCAATCGTTTTGAGGTTGTCGATAACTTCTTGGGTACGGCGGACAACCCATACAGGCTTACCTTGCCATTCCACACGAATCATCTGTCCGGCTTCAATTTTACTAACATCCACTTCCACCGGCGCACCAGCCGCTTTCGCTTTGGCACTCGGATTCCATGATTTGATAAAAGGAACGGCGACGGCAGCTGCCCCTAATCCACCAACAACTGCTGTTGTGGCGGTTAGAAAACGCCTGCGACCGTTATTTAAAGGCGCGTTGCTCATCCAAACATTCTCCCATTTGCTCCTTTTGGATCGTGATTATTCCGCTTATAGAGCATGGCTAACAAAATATGAATCTAGTTCTATTTATTGACGAGAAATGATAAATAAAACCCTACTTTTTGACAAGATAAAGCTACCTTTTTGTAACATTTGTGAGGCGAATCGCTCACGGCGTCACAAAAGCGGCAAAATTCTAAATGTTTGATGTGAGATGTAACAAAGAAAGGAAATAAGTAGCTATAAATAAACAAAAAGCTCGGCATATAGCCGAGCTTTGAACCACAACGCCCAGAAATAATTCTGGAACGAAAATTTTCCGAAATCGAAAAATTAACGCTTAGAGAATTGTGGACGACGACGTGCTTTACGTAGACCAACTTTCTTACGTTCAACGCAACGAGCGTCGCGAGTAACGTAGCCAGCTGCACGTAGAGCAGGACGTAGAGATTCATCGTATTCCATAAGAGCACGAGTGATGCCGTGACGGATTGCGCCAGCTTGACCAGAAATACCACCACCTTTAACAGTGATGTATAGGTCTAGCTTCTCAACCATGTCTACCAATTCAAGAGGTTGTTTAACAACCATGCAAGAAGTTGGACGACCGAAGTACTCTTCAAGCGCACGCTTGTTGATTACGATGTTGCCGCTGCCTGGTTTGATGAAAACACGAGCAGCTGAGCTTTTGCGACGGCCAGTGCCGTAGTATTGATTCTCTGCCATTTCCGATATCCCCAATTAGATGTCTAGTACTTTTGGTTGTTGAGCAACATGGTTGTGCTCAGCGCCAGCGTAAACTTTTAGCTTACGGTACATAGCACGGCCTAGAGGACCACGTGGTAGCATACCTTTAACCGCTAGCTCAATGACCATTTCTGGCTTACGAACAATCAGCTTGTCAAAAGTGATTGACTTAATACCACCAGGGAATTCAGTGTGACGGTAGTAAGTTTTTGCTGCAGCTTTGTTACCAGTTACAGTAACTTTCTCCGCGTTGATAACGATGATGTAATCACCAGTGTCAACGTGTGGAGTGTACTCAGCTTTGTGTTTGCCACGTAGGCGAGATGCAATTTCACTTGCTAGACGGCCAAGAGTTTTACCTTCAGCGTCTACAACGTACCAGTCGCGTTTTACAGTTTCTGGTTTAGCAACGAAAGTTTTCATGCTAATAATAACCCGTTAATTCAAATTTAAACTTTAAAGGAACACACCGCTGTGCTCCCACACTGTCTAAGAGCCCAGTCATCACCCCTTCGAGCGGTTGGCACTCTCGACCTTATATCTCGAATAACTTCGATAAATTAGGTCTGCAGTAACGGTGGGTCGCAGGATTATAGAGAAGGGCGAAGAAAAAATCACCTTTTTTTGCACTCAATCACTAATTTTTTCTCCGCGCTAGGTCACATCGACTAAGAATCTAAGCAAGATGCTCTCTCGCTAAGTACTCATGACTTTGCATTTCCACTAAACGAGATTGACAGCGTTTAAACTCAAACCCCAATTGCCCTTGCAGATAGAGCTGCTCTAGTGCGACTTCCGCGGAAATAATCAATTTAACGTGTCGTTCGTAGAATTCATCCACGAGGGCGATAAATCGTCGCGCAGCATCATCGATCTTATTGTCCATTTGTGGTACATCCGCCAACAATACCGTGTGATAGATTTTGGACAATTCAATATAGTCATTTTGACTGCGTGCGGTTTGGCACAGCTGGGCGAACGTAGCATGCAGCACCCCATCACTGGCCTCTATAACGGCTATTTGACGATGATTGATGTCAACACTGTGTAATTTGGCTTTGCCCTCTCCAACTAACTGCTGATAGTAGAGATTTAGATTGAGGTTTGCCTGTTCATCCAATGGATAATGATAGATCTCTGCTTGTTCTAACGTTCGTAGGCGATAGTCAATGCCACTATCCACATTGAGCACTTCACAATGTTGTTCAATCAAAGCGATAGCTGGCAGAAAGCGGGCTCTCTGTAATCCATTGCGATATAGCTCTTGCGGTACAATGTTCGACGTCGCCACCAGTATCATTTGACGCCTAAACATCGCTTGCATCAGCGTGCCGAGAATCATTGCATCGGTAATATCCGAAACAAAAAATTCATCAAAGCAGACAATATCCGCCTCTTCCTTAAACACGTCAGCCACTTTTTCCAGTGGATTTTCTACATCGCCTAACCGTTTCAGCTCGTCGTGAACTCGATACATAAAGCGATGAAAATGGACTCGCATTTTGCGTTGAGTTGGCAAAGCCTCAAAAAAAGTATCCATCAGATACGTTTTTCCACGCCCAACACCACCCCAAAAATAGAGTCCTTGAGGTGGCAATTTAGCTGGCGGCTGTTTACCTAATAATTTTTGCCAACGCGTTTGTTGCGGTTGAGGCTGGGCGCAATAATCGAGATATTGATGAAAAAGCCTATCTAGTGCTCGCACCGCATTGTACTGAGCAGCGTCTTTCTGAAATCCGTTATGCGCGAGGTCGTGTTCGTATTTTTCTAATGGGCTCATTGTTCTCATACCAAAACAGGGCATAAAATCCCGTTATCAAACTTGAGATTGTGTCGTTGCTATTTTGCTTTATTGACTACTGCTCCCATAGTAACATGGTGACGCAATACGTGTAACTAAGCAGTAAATAACATGTTAAAACCATTATAAGGAGCTGTTATGCCTTGGATGTATGCCATTGTGGGCTTGCTTGTCGGAGCAATTGTTGGTGTTGTCGTGTCACGACTTACCACACCAGAATACAAAAAACAGAAGAACATCAAAAAAGAGCTTGATGTAGCAAAGTATGAACTAGAGCAACAACGCCAAGAGCTGATTGATCACTTCTCACAAACCGCTGAGCTACTCGATACGCTCGGTAAAGATTACAGCAAGCTATATCAACATATGGCGAAAACTTCTGCCGAGCTTCTACCGAACCTACCAACACAAGACAACCCATTTGATAAAGTGGCACTGTTGGCTAAAGAAAATAACACTGAAGAAAATGTAACGGATGAAGTCACTGAACAGCCAAAAGATTACGCTAACGGCGCAACTGGGCTATTCAATGATCAGAAAAAAGTCATCCTGGATGCACCAGAAGTCATCACTGCAAAAGCATCCTAATTTTTCTCATTGATGAACTTTTCAAAGGTTTTTGAGTCCTAACTCACATCACTGTCTATTGAAAACTGTTTAAGACGACAATATTGATAGGAAGTAAACCTATTTTGTTTGAGTCTCTGTCCTTTGCAATAGACTGGTATTTATAGGAGTTATTGGATGAAAAAACCTTTGCTTGTTTTGACTGCATTGTCTTTGAGCTTAAGCTCAGCCCTTGCCCCTCTTCCAGCAACCGCCGCACTGCCTTTTAGCGTCAGTGGACAGGAGTTGCCGAGCTTAGCGCCAATGCTCGAACGTGTTACCCCAGCGGTCGTCAGTATCGCGGTTGAAGGTAAACAGGTAGAACGCTCGCGTATTCCCGATCAATTTCAGTTCTTTTTTGGGCCTGATTTCCCAACAGAACAAGTTCGTGAACGTCCATTCCGTGGTTTAGGTTCTGGTGTCATCATTAATGCCAATAAAGGCTATATCGTGACGAACTACCACGTCATCAAAGGCGCTGATGAAATACGAATTCAGCTTCACGATGGTCGTGAATACGATGCCGAGTTAATTGGTGGCGATGAGATGTCCGATGTCGCTCTGCTCAAAGTCGATGGCGCTAAAGACTTAACCGAGATTAAGCTCGCCGATTCCGACAAGTTACGTGTGGGTGATTTCAGCGTCGCCATTGGTAACCCATTTGGTTTGGGACAGACAGTGACGTCCGGCATTGTTTCAGCCTTAGGTCGTAGTGGTTTAAACATTGAAAACTTCGAAAACTTTATTCAAACCGACGCGGCAATTAACAGCGGCAACTCCGGTGGTGCGCTCGTCAACCTCAATGGTGAGCTCATCGGCATCAATACGGCGATTCTCGGCCCTAATGGCGGCAACGTCGGTATTGGCTTCGCCATTCCATCGAATATGATGAAGAACTTAACTGACCAAATTTTGGAATTTGGTGAAGTCAAACGTGGCATGTTAGGCGTTCAAGGTGGTGAAATCACCTCTGAACTGGCTGAGGCGCTGGGCTATAACTCGAGCAAAGGTGCATTTGTCAGCCAAGTGGTTCCTGACTCCGCCGCAGATAAAGCCGGCATCAAGGCAGGCGACATCATTGTGTCTCTCAATGGTAAGAAAATCGATACCTTCTCTGAGCTAAGAGCCAAAATTGCAACACTCGGGGCTGGCAAAGAAATCGAGCTTGGCGTGGTGCGTGATGGTAAGGATAAGCGCTTTGATGTCACTTTGGGTGAGTCGCAACAAACCAAGGCCAAAGCCGATAAAATGCACGAAGGCCTTGCTGGTGCTGAGTTGGCGAATACCACGTCAGACGATCGCATTGCTGGGGTTAAAGTGATCAACGTGGCAGATAACTCGCCAGCGGCACAATACCAGTTACAAAAAGACGACATCATTATCGGTGTCAACCGTCAGCGAGTGAAAAATCTCGCCGATTTCCGTGCCATTGTTGAAAAACAAACTGGCGTGCTTGCGCTCAATATCCAACGTGGTGAGCGCACTATCTACTTAGTCATTCGCTAAGTAAACGTATCACCTCAATGATGATCGAGCATGCAAAGGGCAGTCCTAAAGTGGGCTGCCCTTTTATTATTCAATCAGGTAATGCTATTCTCTGCTTTCTGTTCTAACTTTGTGACTTCTGTGGAGAGGGCATGCTCAACTTTCTTATGCGTTCCGTCGTTTTAGGGCTGGTGACAGCTTTGCTGGTGTTACTCGCTGTTCCCTCTCTTCGTAGTAATGTGATTACCACCACGCTGGATGTATCACCACAAGATGCCAGTTCTCTGCAAATCTCATTTAATCAGGCAGTGAGAAATGCTGCGCCTGCGGTGGTCAATATTTACAGCCGAAAATACGTTGAAAACGACCGTAGCAAGCTGTCAACGCAAGGGTTGGGTTCTGGTGTCATCGTCAGTGAAAAAGGCTATATCATTACCAACTACCATGTGGTCGCCCAAGCCGATCAAATCGTTGTGGCGTTGCAAGATGGCCGAGTCGCCGCAGCGCAATTGGTGGGCAAAGATCGTCGCACTGACATCGCCATTTTGCGCATAGAAGGCAGCAACTTACCTGTCATTCCATTAAATTCAAACTACAAAGCCAAAGTTGGCGATGTGGTGTTGGCGATAGGTAATCCCTATAACCTCGGGCAAACCACCACCTTTGGCATTATTTCGGCCACTGGCCGCTCTTCCATCAGTGCCGATGGCAGACAAGCTTTTATTCAGACCGATGCCGCGATCAACGAAGGCAACTCAGGTGGTGCTTTAGTCAATACCAAAGGCGAGCTGGTTGGTATCAACACCGCCTCTTTTCAGCAAGCCACCGATCTGGAAACTTATGGTATTTCTTTCGCCATCCCTTTCCCTCTGGCAAATAAAATCATGGAAAAGATCATTGCCGATGGCCGAGTGATCCGAGGTTATATTGGTATTGATGGGCAAGACATTAATGCGGTGACTGCACGTTTGCTTGGCAATGAACATATTGGTGGTATCGTCGTATTGGGCGTCGATCCCAACGGCCCGGCAGCAAACGCCGGTTTTGAAGCACAAGACATTATCTTAAGTATTGATGACAAGAAGATCCAAGGTCGTCAGAGTGTGATGGATATTGTGACCGACCTACGTCCGGGGACAACCGTCGATGTCGGTATCATCCGCAAAGGACAAGAGATGACTCTCAAAGTGACGATTGCGGAAGATAACCGAGAAATCTAATCTCAATCCAAACGATGCAATCCGAGTGATAAAAAGAACCCCAAGCCTAGGCTTGGGGTTCTTTTTCTGCTTCTATTACGCGTCAGTAGCCGTTTCTGAGCTATCCGATGAGTCACTTTGCTCAAGCTCAATACGAGTAACACGCTGCAAGCCGCGTGGCAGCAAACCACCTCGACGGCCTCGCTCTCCACGGAAGTTATCCAAATCGGCAGGCTTCAAGCCCAACTTACGTTTGCCTGCGTACAGCGTCAGTGAAGCGCCTTTTGGCAGAGCAATCAAATGCGACAGGATCTCTTCTTTCGCTTTGGCTTTCGCGGCTGGAATATTGATGATCTTATTCCCTTTACCCTTACCCAGTTGCGGCAAGTCTTTAATTGGGAACATCAACATACGGCCTTGGTTGGTAATGGCAAGAATATCGTCATTGTCCAAATCCAATACCGCCGATGGGGTCATCACTTCTGCGTTTTCAGGCAACGATACCAGTGCTTTACCACTGCGGTTTTTCGACAACAAATCACTGCCTTTACACACGAAGCCGTAACCCGCATCAGAGCCAATCAGCCATAGCTGTTCTTCTTCACCCATGATCACTTGACGAATACTGCTTCCTGGCGTGATGTTGAGGCGGCCTGTAATCGGCTCACCTTGACCGCGAGCCGAAGGCAGTGTGTGCGATTCTAATGAGTAACTGCGACCATCTGAACCAAGCAGTACCGCTTGCTGGTTACTCTTACCACACGCATGTGCCAGATAGCTGTCACCCGCTTTGTAGCTCAGCCCCTGACAATCCACTTCATGACCTTTGGCGTGACGAATCCAACCTTTCTCTGACAAGACAACCGTAATCGCTTCATTCGGCATCAGGTCACGTTCAGTCAGTGCTTTCGCTTCTTCACGAACCACTAGCGGAGAACGGCGATCATCACCAAATTTCTCGGCATCGGCACGGATCTCTTTTTTCAGCAAGGTATTCAGACGGCGCTCAGAACCCAGTAACTCTTCCAGTTTCTTACGTTCTTTTTCCAGCTCATCTTGCTCACCGCGGATCTTCATCTCTTCCAATTTAGCTAAGTGACGAAGCTTGGTATCCAAAATCGCATCGGCTTGAATATCGGTAATGCCAAATCTGGCCATCAATACCGCTTTAGGATCGTCTTCAGTACGAATGATCTCAATCACCTCATCGATGTTGAGATACGCGATCAACAAACCTTCCAAGATGTGCAAGCGAGCCAGCACTTTATCAAGACGGTATTGCAAGCGTGAACGTACCGTTTCGCGACGGAAAGTGATCCATTCCGTCAAAATCTGCACCAAGCCTTTCACTTGTGGACGGTTGTCGAGACCAATCATGTTTAAGTTAACACGATAGCTCTTCTCCAAATCAGTGGACGCAAACAAGTGGTTCATCAACTGGTCGCAATCAACGCGATTTGAGCGCGGTACAATCACAATACGAGTTGGGTTTTCATGGTCAGACTCATCACGCAAGTCTTCCACCATTGGCAATTTTTTCGCGCGCATTTGCGCCGCAATTTGCTCAAGCAGCTTGGCCCCTGAGACTTGATGCGGGAGAGCCGTGATAACGATGTCACTGCCCTCTTTGCACCAAACCGCGCGCATTTTTACGCTGCCACGGCCACTGCGATACATTTTTTCCAGATCGCTACTTGGGGTAATGATCTCTGCTTCTGTCGGGAAATCAGGCCCTTTGACGTACTGCATTAAATCCATCAGCGGCGCAGCTGGATTATCAATCAAATGAATGGTGGCATCCGCAACTTCACGTACGTTATGAGGGGGAATATCGGTCGCCATACCCACCGCAATCCCTGTCACGCCATTGAGAAGAATGTGAGGCAAACGTGCGGGCAGCATTTTTGGCTCTTTCATCGTGCCATCAAAGTTAGGCTGCCACTCGACCGTGCCTTGACCAAGCTCTCCCAGAAGCACATCGGCAAATTTCGACAATTTGGCTTCGGTATAACGCATCGCAGCGAAGGATTTCGGATCATCCGGCGCACCCCAGTTACCTTGACCGTCCACCAACGGATAGCGGTATGAGAATGGCTGTGCCATCAGAACCATCGCTTCATAACACGCAGAGTCGCCGTGCGGATGGTACTTACCCAACACGTCGCCCACGGTGCGCGCTGATTTTTTGTATTTTGCCGCCGCCGAAAGCCCAAGCTCCGACATCGCGTAGATAATACGTCGTTGAACCGGTTTCAGACCGTCACCAATATAAGGCAACGCACGATCCATAATGACGTACATCGAGTAGTTTAGATAAGCATCTTCGGTGAACTTGCGCATTGGCAATTGTTCGACGCCATCATAAGTAATTTCTGTAGACATCTATTAAACCTCTGCCATATCGCCGTTGTTTTGTAACCAGCTACGACGGTCATCTGCGCGTTTCTTACCCAGCAGCATGTCCATCATTTCCATGGTCGCATCGGAGTCATCAATGGTCAGTTGCACCAGACGACGCGTGTTGGGATCCATCGTGGTTTCACGCAACTGCAGTGGGTTCATCTCACCCAGACCTTTGAATCGTTGCACGTTGATTTTGGCGCGCTTCTGGCTTAGGCGCTCTAATACGCCATCTTTTTCTGCATCATCCAGCGCATAGAACACCTCTTTGCCACAGTCGATACGATACAGTGGTGGCATTGCTACGTAGATATGACCGGCTTCAACTAGCGCGCGGAAATGACGTGTGAATAGCGCACACAAGAGTGTCGCAATGTGCAGACCATCCGAGTCCGCATCGGCGAGGATACAGATTTTGCCGTAACGCAGCCCTTCAAGATTGTCGCTATCTGGATCAATCCCTAGCGCCACAGAAATATCGTGTACTTCTTGAGACGCCAATACTTGATCGGCAGAGACTTCCCAAGTATTTAAGATTTTACCCCGCAGCGGCATTACGGCTTGGAATTCACGATCACGCGCTTGCTTGGCACTGCCGCCTGCCGAATCCCCTTCCACGAAGAAGATTTCAGTACGAGCTAAGTCTTGCACGGAGCAATCGGTCAACTTACCTGGCAAAGCAGGGCCTGATGCAATCTTTTTACGCACGACCTTCTTGCTCGCACGCATACGGCGGTGAGCGTTCGCAATACACACTTCCGCAAGTTGCTCAGCAAGTTGTGGCTTTTCATTTAACCACAAGCTAAAGGTGTCTTTTACTACCCCAGAGACAAACGCCGCGGTTTGACGAGAAGAAAGGCGCTCTTTGGTTTGGCCGGCAAACTGCGGATCTTGCATCTTCACCGACAACACGTAAGAACAGCGGTCGAAAACGTCTTCGCCCGTTAACTTCACGCCACGCGGCAGTAAGTTGCGGAACTCACAGAACTCTCGCATCGCATCCAACAAGCCTTGGCGCAAACCGTTCACATGCGTACCGCCTTGTGCGGTTGGGATCAGGTTAACGTAGCTTTCGGTGATCATCTCACCGCCTTCTGGCTGCCAGATCACCGCCCAGTCCGCGGCTTCCGTTTCTGCCGAGAATTGGCCTGTAAATGGTTCTTCAGGGAGTAAGGTGTAGCCCTTCACACCTTCAATCAAATAGTCTTTCAAACCATCTTGGTAGAGCCACTGATGCTCTTTACCATTCACACGGTCACTGAAAGTAATTTCCAAACCTGGGCAAAGAACCGCCTTCGCGCGCAAGTTATTCACTAAACGTGTGACCGAGAAATTTGGCGAATCAAAGTATTTGGTGTCTGGCCAGAAGTGCACGCTTGTACCGCGATTACGACGACCACACGTCCCCGTCACGGTGAGATCCGACACTTTGTCACCATGTTCAAAAGCGATTTCGTAAACCTGACCATCTCGACGTACTGTCACTTCAACCCTTTTAGACAGGGCGTTCACCACCGAAATACCTACGCCGTGCAAACCACCAGAAAACTGATAGTTTTTGTTGGAGAATTTACCACCAGCGTGCAGCTTACATAGGATCAGCTCAACGCCCGAGACTTTCTCTTCTGGGTGGATATCGACTGGCATGCCTCGACCATCATCGATCACTTCCAGTGATTGGTCTGCATGTAGGATGACTTGTACTTTGGAGGCATGTCCGGCCAGCGCTTCATCGACACTGTTATCGATGACTTCTTGGCCCAAATGGTTCGGGCGCGCTGTATCCGTATACATCCCTGGTCGGCGACGTACTGGCTCTAAACCATTCAGTACTTCAATGGCACCAGCATTATATTGTTCAGTCATAATACGGAATCGTTCTCAATGTTTACCTGTTGTCTGAGCCTAGTTGGTCGCACTTTTGCACCAACTGGCGACAACGAAAAAGCTACCCTGTTACTCACAGAGCGTGACTCTGTGCGTTTCACGGTAGCTGTATTCGGAGAAACATAGTCGGAAAGCAGTGCGACTATGTCAAGAAACGGTTGGATATCAGAGGTAAAATTATGAGCCCCTCCTAATCCTGTCTCTGAGTGGTAGCGTTATAAACCAAGAAAGTGAATGATTCGCTCTGGATAGCGTTCAAAGCCAACAAAACTATGATCGCCTCCCTCTTCTACCGTTTGTGCAGAACCTGCGTACTTTTCCACTGCCTGACGGAAGTCCAGCACTTCATCTTCGGTTTGCTGCAATAGCCAGAAAGATTCTGGATTCGCGACCTCTTTTACCTCAAGCGCTTTCAATTCGTCAATATGACGCGCTTCGAGTGTATAGCTTTCATGCGTATATGGGTTAGTTTGTGGCCCTAGATAGTCAGCCAGCAGCTCATATGGCTTCACCGCCGGATTGACAACCACGGCGCGAAAGCCAAACTCGGCATTGAGCCAAGTTGACAAATAACCACCGAGCGAGCTCCCCACCAAACCAATACGATGAGTGGTTTTATGTTGTTGAACGATCTCTAGCAAACACTCTGCAGCCGCTTGCGGAAAACTCGGTAACTGTGGCACCACAACCTTGATGTCGGGTCGGTGTTGCTCGCAATATTCACGCATCAGATTGGCTTTCATTGACAATGGCGAGCTGTTAAAACCATGAATGTACAGCAGCAGTGAAGGCTTAGGATGGCTCATATCAGTAACCACTTGAGGTAAAATCAGGTAAAAAACTGCCTGAAGCTAGGCGTTGCACTTGAGTGGTGATCTCACCATTGGCATGCAGTGTTAATTCGCGCCAACCGGGCGAAACCGTGTCGAGCGCAAAATCGTCAGATTGCGGTTTGAACTGAACACATGTCGATGGGGTTGCCATCACACGGATGCCTTTATGCATCACATTCATATCCTGATGAACATGACCACACACAATACCTTTCACCATCGGAAAACGTTCAACAATTTGCCAAAACGCCTCTGCATCTTTCAAGGTATGCTGATCTAACCAAGCACTGCCGACCAGCAGTGGATGGTGGTGAAGTAAAATTAAGGTGTTTTTCTCTGGCGACGCCTGTAAATAATGCTCCAGCATCGACAACTGTTGATCACTGAGGCGACCATGTGGCACACCGACGACTTGGGAATCCAGCAAAATCAGTTGCCAATGAGGATTAAGCGCCACCTGCTCCGGCGTAGTAATTTGGGGGGAAGGTAAAACACTCGACATATTGGGTTTATAGTCGTGGTTACCTGGCAACCAAAAACAGGCTTTCTCTAGTGGCGCAATTCCGTCAGCAAAACGCTGGTAGGAGGCCGCACTATGGTCTTGAGAAATGTCACCGGTTGCTAATAGATAGTCAAACTCAACATGGCGCGCCATCACTTGCTCGACAACGGCCTGAAAACTTTGGAGTGTTTTAACACTCAGCAAACTGCCCTCATCTGATGCAAAGAGATGAGTATCCGTAATCTGTAACAGCTTAATACTGTTCTCGCTGAGCGTATCACTGGATGTATGTTGCAAAATGAAAACCTGACTCTGTTATTCTTCTTTAAATGTTATTGGGGTTCGGCTAATACCGCTTTTTAAACAAAAGGTCAGCCACTCGCCAAGAAACGCATTCAATTGATGCTTTTCATCTTTCTGCATCAACTTTTCATTTGGGTAGTCGTATTTCGCTTTGAATCGAACATGCTCACCACTCGAGAGCACTTCCGCGACTCTGGCATCGTGATAAAGCCTGACAGACATCGTAGGTAAAGGAAATAACGGTATGTCATCACTCTGACATATCTCCACTATGGTGGTGTATTTTGTGACCTCTTTCACTGTCATTTGGTAGATCATGTTTACAACTTGATAACAGCGAACATCACCCACTTCGGCGTTGAACGGCAGCAAAGCGTTTAATTTGGCATAATTGGTTTCATAGGTTCTCATTAACCCTGCCAAATCAACATAATAAGGTTGTTTTGCTGCTGCTAAACCCATCACTCAATCTCCAACCACTGTGACTTTAACTGCAAGTGATTTAACTCTAACCATTGTAAGGCGATAATTGAGGCACCATTCTCGATTTTGCCTTGTTTGACCAAATCGTAGGCTTGCTCACGTGTCATCACATGCACACGGATATCTTCATCTTCATAGTCTAAACCATGAATGCCATGCGCTTTAGAGGCATCCACTTCACCCACGAAGACATCCAACTTTTCAGAGCAACCACCAGCCGATGGGTAATATGAGACTACCGATTCAATCTGGCCAACGTCTAACCCAGCTTCTTCGATTGATTCTCGACGCACAACCGCTTCAGCCGATTCATCACGGTCGATCATGCCTGCGACAATTTCAAGCTGCCACGGTTGCTTGTGCTCCAGTGCCCCAACTCGAATCTGCTCAATCATCACCACTAGATCACGAATAGGATCATAAGGAAGCATTGCAGCAGCATGACCACGTTCAAACATTTCACGTTCGATCACATTGCTCCACCCACCGGCAAATAACTTATGACGGAAGCGGTACTTGATCATCTTGAAGAATCCCTGAAAGAGTGGCTCTTTTGAGAGAACCTCTACATCTTCTGGAGTAAAAACAGCGTGTTGTTTGTCATCCTGTTGCATTTCGCACCTCACTGAGTGAATCTTGTAGTTTACTCACTGTTTAAACATGACTCAAAGGACATTGCTCAACTTTTTATATAATTGTTCTAATATTTTTTGGCTTTAATTTTTTATTTATTGCACAACTGGACAGCTAAAAATAAAAAGTGCAGAATTTAGGGCAAATATCCAGCAACTTGAGTTAAACTCTTGAGAATTAATCAAACTATACATGGCGAGAATGGAAAATGAAAAAACTGCTTCCACTACTTATTGGTGCAGCGCTAGGTAGCCTGAGTTCATCTGTGTGGGCTGATTCCTTGGCAGAGATCTACGATCTGGCAAAGCAAAACGATCCACAGTTATTGAGCGTCCAAGCTAAACGTGACGCCGCATTTGAAGCGGTCACTTCTAGCCGTAGTACTTTGCTACCGCAAATCAACTTAACCGCTGGGTACAACTTAAGACGCGGTGATACGGATCTTGATGCTGGAGCAACGATCGATAACGACCAAAATGCGTTAACTGCGGGGATTAACTTTTCTCAGGAACTGTACCAACGTTCGTCTTGGATCACGCTAGACAACGCGGAGAAAACGGCTCGTCAAGCGGATGCTTCATACGCAGCGACGCAACAGGGGTTGATCTTAAGAACCGCGCAAGCGTACTTTGAAGTGCTAAAAGCACAAGACAACTTGGAATTTGTCCGTGCAGAAAAAGCGGCGGTTGCTCGTCAGCTAGAACAAACCAAACAACGCTTTGAAGTCGGCCTGTCGGCCATTACTGACGTGCATGACGCCCAAGCGCAATACGATGGCGTATTGGCAGACGAAGTTCTGGCCGAAAACAGCCTAACCAACAGTTACGAGACTCTGCGTGAAATCACAGGTCAAGAGCATAAAAACCTGAACGTGTTAGACACCAAACGTTTCTCAGCAAGCCATTCAAACGCGTCCGCTGAAGCACTGATTGAAGAAGCGCAAGAGAAAAACTTGAGCCTTCTATCGGCACGTATTAACAAAGACATTGCCAAAGACACGATTTCCTTGGCTAGCTCTGGCCACCTACCGTCATTAACCTTGGACGGTGGCTACAACTACGCAGACGTGAGCAGCAGCACAAATGACGGAACGACTAACAACTTCAATGTTGGTGTAAACTTAGTCGTACCACTCTACACCGGTGGTAATACTAGCTCACAAACCAAACAAGCAGAGTTTAACTACGTCGCGGCCAGTCAAGATCTTGAAGCCACTTACCGTAGTGTGGTGAAAGAAGTTCGCGCGCAAAACAACAACATCAATGCATCGATTGGTGCACTGCGTGCGTATGAGCAATCTGTCGTTTCTGCGCGTTCAGCATTAGAAGCAACCGAAGCTGGCTTTGATGTCGGCACTCGTACTATCGTGGATGTCCTTGATGCCACTCGTCGTCTTTACGATGCCAACAAAAACCTATCGAATGCACGCTACAACTACATCTTGAGTGTACTGCAACTTCGTCAGGCGGTGGGTACACTGAGCGAGCAAGATGTACTCGATGTTGATGCCGGTTTGATTGCGAAAAAGTAATCGAAGCCACAAACGCATAAAGAGACACACGCATAAAGAAAAGGGTGACAGCAATGTCACCCTTTTTTGTCTCATTTGATGATGTGAACCGCTCATTGAAAAGCGATGTGATTAACCGCGTCCACCTTTAATTGCATCAATGATCTCTGTGGTTGAACAGCCATCTTCAAAGTTCAGTACTTTGACTTCACCACCCGCGGCAATCACTTCTTTGCCACCAGCGATATCTTCTGGCTTGTAATCGCCGCCTTTAACCAACAGATCCGGAAGCACTTCTGAAATTAGACGTTGTGGCGTGTCTTCACTAAACGGCACCACCCAATCCACAGCGCCTAAGCCCGCGAGCACGGCCATACGACGATCGGTTGGATTCACAGGGCGGCCAGGACCTTTCAGGCGCTTCACCGACTCATCGGTATTCACGGCGACAATCAGGCGGTCACCCAACTTCGCTGCGTTATTTAAGTAAGAAACATGGCCTGCATGAAGGATGTCGAAGCAGCCATTAGTCATGACCACTTTCTCGCCTTTAGCTTGCGCCGCTTTCACCGCATCAATCAGTGCCGCTTCGGCAATCACACCGAAATCGGTATCGCGGCTGCCATGAATGGCTTCTGCTAATTCGATGGTCGATAATGTTGAAGTACCTAGCTTACCGACTACGACGCCCGCCGCCGCATTAGCCAACGCACATGCTTCATCAAGCGGTTTACCGGCTGCAACCGAAGCCGCCAAGACAGATATTACCGTATCGCCAGCCCCTGTGACGTCATACACCTCTTTCGCCAATGTTGGCAGGTGGAACGGCTTTTGATTCGGACGAACTAACGTCATGCCATGCTCACTACGAGTCACCAGCAGTGCGCCCAGTTCGTATTTTTCAATCAAGCCTAATGCCTTCTCGACTAAATCATCGTCGGATGTCACTTTACCAACTACCGCCTCAAACTCAGACATGTTTGGTGTGAGCAAGGTGGCACCACGATAAGGTTCAAAATTGGTGCCTTTAGGATCAATAAAGACTGGAACGTTAGCCGAACGTGCTTTCTCGATAAGCAGCTCAACATGCTCCAATGCACCTTTAGCATAATCCGACAGAATCACCGCTTGCACATTGGGTAAAGCGCGCTCCATACGAGTTAAAATTAACTCAGGATCGGTGCCTTCAAATTTGTCTTCAAAGTCTAAGCGAATCAATTGTTGACCGCGACTCATCACACGCAGCTTAGTGATGGTTGGGTATTCAGGGAGCGCCACAAAATCACAACTTACCTGCAACGAGCTCAGTGTTTCCGCCAGCACTTTCGCTTGTTCGTCAGCCCCCGTCAAACCCACAATATGTGCATGGCCACCCAATGACGCAATGTTCATTGCTACGTTTGCCGCTCCACCTGGACGCTCTTCATTGTTCTCGACTTTTACAACCGCGACCGGTGCCTCTGGTGAGATTCTGCTTGTTGGCCCATACCAGTATCGATCGAGCATCACATCGCCAATGATCAGAACACCTGCATTGCTGTAATCAGGTAGGATTGGTTTCATTCTAAGTCTCCAATATTTTTTCTGCGCTGAGTGTAACACAGCCTTAATCGGGTCTAAATAGTTGAGGATTCAAGCCACTCTTGCCAAGCTTTGCTGACCGCTTGACGCAATGGCATAAACTTATCCAACGCCACATCCGCGTCCAAATTGAGCAGATTGCGATGATGTATTTCATCACGCATGGTGGTGTAGGCTTGTACCAGAAGCATTGCTTGTGCTTCTTCCATTACCCCTTGAGCGATCAAGGTTTCGAAAATACGGACGTTATCACTCCACTTAGTCAGCTTGGGCTTTTCTGCACTGTAATTCAACACTAAGTACTGAGCCAAAAATTCAATATCCGTAATGCCACCTTTATCTTGCTTAAGCATAAAGCGATCAGATTTTTTCCCGCCAAGGTGCTCACGCATTTTGGCACGCATCTCTACCACCTCTTTTTGCAATCTAGCTTGCTCGCGAGGTTTGGCCAGTACTTGGTGGCGCACTCGGTGAAACTCGCTGGCAAGACGCTCATCGCCATAAATCATGCGAGCCCGCACTAACGCTTGATGCTCCCACGTCCAGGCATCGTTATGCTGATATTCTTCAAAAGCATCAACGGGGCAAACCAACAACCCAGAAGCACCAGAAGGGCGTAAGCGTGTATCGACTTCATACAAAATGCCCGACGCCGTTCGCGTTGAGAACAGGTGGATAATGCGCTGCGCCAAGCGCAGGTAAAACTGACGCCCATCGATCTCTTTTTTACCATCGGTATAGACATTCGCTGGGCAATCATGCAGGAATACCACATCCAAATCGGAATTGTATCCCAGCTCCCAACCGCCCACTTTGCCATAACCGACCACCGCAAAACCTTTGCCCTCGCGATCTTTAAGGTGCGTGGGTTCGCCATATTTTTCAGCCACCTGTTGCCAAGATTGATGCACAACGGCTTCAACAATCGCTTCTGCCAAGTAGGTTAAGTGATCACTCACTTTCATCACGGGTAAGACGCCAGCGATGTCTGCAGCAGCAATTCTCAAACTACAAATCTGTTTAAACTGACGCAGCGCGTCCATCTGCTGCTCAACGTCGTCTTCAGGGATCCGCGCCAGAAAATCACGTAATTCGGTGCGATAGGCATCAAGTGCAATGGGGTTGTACAACTGCTGTGGGTCAATAAGTTCATCCAACAAAATAGGATAACGCGCAAGCTGCTCAGAAATCATCGGGCTTGCCGTACACAAACGCACAAGCTGGGTTAATGCGGCAGGATGCTCATCAAGCAGTTCTAGATACGTGGTTCGAGTGGCAATGCTGTACAGCAAATGCAAAACTCGCGGTAGGCCAAATTGCGCATCGACATCAGCAAAGATAGCTGAGAAAAGCTTCGGCATCAGTCGATTGAGTACTTCTCGCCCACGAGGCCCTAAGGTTTTCTTCGCCAAATCAGCTTTAAACTGAATAATTTGTGCTGACATGATCGTGACATTTTCGCATGCTAAATCGTTCTGAAGAATCTGCTCAATCACTTCTGGATTATGTGACATATCCCAAAGCTCATTGAAGTGACGCGCTACTGGACTCACTTCGTCTTCTTCATCACCAATTAAGGTGGCAAATACCGCATGAACATTGCTCATGTGCCGCTGAACATCCGCCAACAAGGTTTGCCACTGCGAATAGCCCATCGCTACCGCTAAAGCGAGCTGTTCCAGCTCTGCATCGGGTAGGGTTTGGGTTTGCTTGTCTGCCATCGCTTGCAGCAGGTTCTCAAGTTTCCTTAAGTATTTGTATGCATCCACGAGTTGGGTGACTTGCTCGGATTCAAGAAGCTGCAATTGTCTGACGGCTTCGAGTGTGACCAGTAACCCCCGTTTACGCAAAGAAGGTTCACGTCCTCCACGAATCAACTGAAAGACTTGAGCGATGAATTCGATTTCACGAATGCCCCCCGCCCCCAGTTTGATGTTGTTGCTTAAACCACGACGACGTACTTCACTGCTGATCATCGATTTCATCCGACGCAGAGATTGAATGGCACTGAAGTCGATATAGCGGCGAAAAACAAACGGTCTGAGCATCTGCCTCAGCTCTTGGTATTCGGGGTACATTTCGCGCCCCATCACCCGCGCTTTGATCATCGCGTAGCGCTCCCAATCACGCCCCTGCTCTTGGTAGTAATCTTCCAACGCCGCATAACTCATCACTAATGGTCCACTTTCGCCAAACGGGCGTAAGCGCATATCGACGCGATAACAGAAACCATCGAAAGTTTGTTGATCAAGAGCTTTGATAATACGCTGTCCAAGACGAGTAAAAAATTGTGCATTGGCGATGCTGCGTCGTGCACCTTGTGTCTCACCATTCTCTGGGTAGGTAAAAATCAAATCGATGTCGGAGGAGAAATTAAGTTCGCCACCTCCCAGTTTCCCCATCCCAATGATTAACATCGGTTGTGCTTCCCCTTGCGCATTCATCGGGGTACCCCATTCCTTGCAGCACAACTGATATTGCCACTGATAGGTTTCAAAGATCATCGCTTCTGCCAACTCAGAAAGATGGCTTAAGGATTCTTCAAGGCTCCACGCTTGAGTGAAATCTTGCCACGCGATGTAAACCATCTCTCGATTGCGGAACTGACGTAAAATGCGATGCCCTGCTTGTTCATCCGTGCATTGGGCAAGTCGCTCCGCAAGCTGCGTACGGTAGTGCTCTTGTCGACTCGGATGCGCTAGCATCTCTGGCAGTTGCTCCGCGAGTTGCGCATCACGTTGTAGCGCCTCAACGATAAACCTACTGAGGCCTGCAATTCGTTTAAATTGCTCGACTCGTGCTTGCGGCCAGTGTTCAAGATAACCAGACTGCTGGGCATTTTGCATTGCCAGTTCAGCGACGGGGATCAAAGGGGATGGCAGCGACATTTTTCTTCCTTGTTCTTGTTGAGCGGTTGTTCCTATTTATATCAGACTTGCTGCAATAAAAAACGCCCACATGAGTAATGTGGGCGTTTCATTGTGACTAAAGCCTTAGACTTTGAAGGATTTGATTTTCTTATCCAACGCTTCTGCATTGCTTTGCATCATTTCCGAGGTTTCCAGCAGCTCACTGACCACTACCACGGAAGCTTCAACCAGTTCGCGTACGTTAGAGAGATTCTGATCCATTTCCGCGGCAACACTGCTCTGCTGGCCAGCCGCGGTGGCGATTTGGAAGTTCATCTCATTGATGCTGGTTACCTGACTGACAATGCCATCTAACTCGTTACCCGCGTTGGACACTAGCTCAACGCCTTCCGCCGCTTGCACCACACTCTTTTCCATGAGGTCAACAGCACTGCTGGCACTGGTTTGCAATTGAGAGATCATGTCTTGAATCTCTACCGTTGCCGTCTGGGTGCGCTGAGCCAAATTACGCACTTCATCCGCAACCACCGCAAAACCACGGCCAGCCTCACCGGCACGCGCGGCTTCAATCGCGGCGTTGAGCGCCAGCAAGTTGGTTTGCTCTGAGATGCCTTGAATGGTACCAACCACACTACCAATCGCACCAACTCGTTCTTCCACTTGGTTGACCGCTTGTGCGGAAGAGGAGATGTCTGATGAAAGCTGACTCATTTTTGATACGGTACCTTGCAAGAGCTGTTGACCTTTTTTCGCTTGCTGTGAAGCTTGCTCAGTCAAACTCGACGCATTGTTGGCATGATCGGCCACAGTTTGCACCGTCGAGGTCATTTCGCTCATCGCCGTCGCCAGTTGATCAATCTCATTGAACTCTTCTTGCGCGGACTCTTTGGTTTCCGACATGCTCAGCGTCATCACCTCGGTTAGGCCCGACAGTTCATCAGAGGCGCTGATCTGCATCTGAATCATATCGTGTAACTGCTGGCGCGTTTTTTCTAGCTCACGCGCCACATCACCGTATTCGTCTTTACAAGCCATACCAAAAGGCACCGAAAGATTTCTTTGCGCCATCAATTTGATCGCGTCATTTAAATAGCGAGTTTGACGTAGCATCACGCTTGCGGCGGCCATGAGCAGCACCACAAACACAATGATCAGCAAACCCGTTTGCCATGCCACTTGCACCAAGTACTCATCGTAATGCTGTTGCGCGAGTTGCTCGTTTTGCGTTGCTGCCAACAAAGCTTGGTAGAAGGTGCTCGCGTCCCAAAGTTGTTTACCAACAATCAAAACAGTACTAAACACCATCAGCAAAATCATTTTAGGAACGAGGCGAATGTCAGAGATCGCCCTTTCCCAGGGCTTAAAAGCCAGCTTTTCCATTGTTGTTTCTCCACCAGTTCTTTTATAGTCGTATCAGGAAGATGTCGCCTTTGGGCACCTTGCTATGATGCGTTGTTGCTTTAAACGCTCAACCTAGCCATTTATTTCGAGCCCCGTATGAATAGTAATGATATCAAAGAGAACACCAAACCGATGAGTCTGTTATCACTAATCTTGTCTTTTATGGCGCTATTTGTGATCTCTGGCTTACTGTTTTTTCCGTTAGACGCAGAAACCCGACAAGTTCTTATCGGTCTTGATTTCATAATCTGTAGTATTTTTCTCATTCAGCTCAGCGTAGATTTGATCCGCACCGCAGATAAGCGTCAATACCTCAAAACACATTGGATCGATATTCTCGCCAGTTTACCTATGATTGAGCCACTTCGTTTTGCTCGTTTATTTCATATTTTACGCGTAATTCTGGTTTTGCGCTCTTCGCGCTTTGTTCTTCATCAGCTCAAGGAAAACCGAAAAGAGACCACCATTGCAACGATTTTACTCTTACTTGTGGTCTTGGTGACCGTCGGCTCTGGCATGATGCTGTTTATTGAAGGGAAAAACCCAGCGTCAAATATTCAAACCGGAACAGACGCCCTTTGGTGGGCATTTGTGACAATTTCGACCGTGGGTTACGGCGATCATTATCCTGTGACAGAGGGGGGGAAGTTACTGGCGGTGGTGATCATCATGAGCGGTGTTGGCCTTTTTGGTATGATTTCCGGTTTGATCACCTCGATTCTGACCACACCGAGCCAGCAGCAAACTAATCGCTCCATTAATAAAGAGAAGATGTTGGAAACCCTCCTTGAGCAACAGCATGAAATTTTAGAGCGGCTGAAACGGCTCGAAGAGGATCAAAAAAAATAGGGCGTATCGCCCTATTCTTATCTCAATTCATCATTAATGACGCCAGTATGGATCGGCTTCCACGCCAATAGCGCGTGTTTGATCCATCGCATGCAACATCGAGCGCTCCTGACGAACCAACCAGCGCTCCAGTTGATCTTTTTCTTCACCTTCGAGCTTATCCACTAGCGGGAGTAAATGACGCAGCATTAAGAGATCGTCAATACCATGGATCAAATCCGCCCAAGGCATGCGAAAGCTATTGCGCTCTTCCGCATCATACAAGCTGGCAAAACCTACTCCTGTATAGAGATTGCGCATCAAACGGTAGCGCTGATCAATGTACTCTTGCGCAGACATCTTTCGCTCAGACGGAAAGGATTCCATGAGTTCTGCCCATGTACGATCCAACTGCTGCACAGAGAAGTCTCGAATCGCACTGGCCATTTTCTCTCGCGCTTTATCGTCCAAAAATGGCTGCCACCCGCGAGTTAAGATCCAACGACTCAGATCGAGCAGCAATCCGGTATAACGAGCCCCGGTAAATAACGACAACACTTCTTCACGATTCGGCAACTGCTCAAACTGTTGCGTAAGTTCCGCCACTAAGAACTTGCGCGCATCCAACTTACGCAGCACGTTACCTTTGTCGTCTAACAACTCCGTTAAGTGCGCGTGCTCTGACAACCACGCAAGTTCTTCTTCTAGCCATTTAAGCTCTTGACGCAGAATGGCACTGGCACGTCGTGGCACCACGCCACCATAAATGGCTAAGGTTTGGCGAATAAAACCGATGGCGTGACTGATTTCGTGCAACGCTTCCACCGATTCGCGTTCCACATAAATTTGCTCGTGATAGTGCCAATGGGAAAGGGCATGCTCGAGCGAGTTAATAAGACAATATTCGGCATTATCCATTTTGCCCGTATCCACTAGGCTCAATGGTTTCACTTCGTCGCCTTGGTAACCTAAAGCCAAGCGATAACCTTTCGCAGCTTTACTTAAATTGCCTAAACGCATGCCGCCAGACTCACATAAATGACGAGCAAGGGTAAATAAAGCATCAGTTTGGCCTGATTTCAGTTCTAACTCCACCTCACAGATGGGATCTTGCTTATCCTCTGCGCTCACCATTCCTTGGTCGAACGCCACTTCGACTTGGCTACCATCGGGCATACCAATCAGCCATTGTTCGCGTGTAAAGTTGGTGGAAAACAGCGCCATCAATTCCGATTGCAAGGTGTCGATATCTTTACCTTGTGGCCAAATATCACCAGGATGTAAATGAAGATTCGGTGTATTGCAGGTATGTTCAGCGTTATATTCAGGCCGTTGATGTAAACCAGCAACCACGCGTCCTGCCGTTTTGACTGTTTGCACGAAAACATCATCAAAGCGGCGTATCCGTAAGCCTGTATCGTGTTGGCGAAGCCAGTTGTCTGGCGTATCAAAATAGGTGTTTCCTAAATCGCGACAACTGTGCTGAAGTACTTTGGTTTCGGCGATTTTTTCGCGCAAAGTTTCTGAAAATTCAGGAGAAACAAAAAACTTCAGTTCTATCTCGGTTTCCATAGTTATACCTTATCAAGCAGACAGGGACAGGATATTGCCTAAATTCTCGAGGGGCAAGAAAGAAATATCGCACTAATGATGATCTAAAACAGTTTTAATGATGGATTTAATGCGTTAACATGCGCGCCTTTATAGCCATCGCTCAACATTTCACCATGAAATGGTGTATGTTCTTTTAAGGTTATATTTATTAGGTTGAATGACCATGCCAATGAATACAATTATGGGGTTATTTGCAAAGTCCCCTATCAAGCCTTTGCAGCGTCACGTAGTTTGTGTCAACGAATGTTGCGGACACCTAATCAAGTTCTTTGAAGTTTGTTCAGAGGGTGATTGGGAAAAAGCAGCAGAAATCCGCGCTCAAATCTCTCATCTTGAGAAAGAAGCGGATGTTCTAAAACGTGAAATTCGTCTGAAACTTCCTCGCGGTTTGTTCCTGCCAGTCGATCGCACTGACATGCTTGAGCTACTGACTCAGCAAGACAAACTCGCCAACTTAGCAAAGGACATTGCAGGCCGTGTTTACGGTCGTAAGCTGATGATTCCTGTTGCACTCCAACCAAATTTCATTGCTTATGTTCAACGTTGTCTTGATGCGGCTAACCAAGCGCAAAACGTGATCAATGAGCTTGATGAGCTTCTTGAAACTGGATTCAAAGGGCGTGAAGTCACGCTGGTCGCAGAAATGATCCATCAATTGGATGTGATCGAGGATGATACCGATACTATGCAAATCGGTCTGCGTCAGCAGCTAATGGCCATTGAGTCGGAGATGAACCCTATCGATGTCATGTTCTTGTACAAGATTCTTGAATGGGTAGGCGGCATTGCAGACCAGGCACAGCGCGTCGGTGCGCGTCTGGAAGTGATGCTATCTCGATCTTAAATTTTTAAGTCAACAAAAAATAACGAAGAGCATTATCTACGCATCCTGTTTTGGCCAATAACACAGTTCTCCGGCTAAGACAGGATAACGCCTGTGCGATATTGCTCCGCTTGTTATAAATCAACTAGGTATTACGATGGATATCCTTGCAAACTACGGCACTGTCCTGATTATTGTTGCAGCAGCTTTTGGTTTTATGATGGCAATTGGTATTGGCGCGAATGACGTTGCTAATGCGATGGGCACATCGGTAGGCTCAAAAGCACTAACCGTAAAACAAGCGATCATCATTGCGATGATCTTCGAATTTGCGGGTGCATATCTTGCAGGTGGTGAAGTAACTGACACTATCCGTAAAGGTGTTATCGAAACATCGCTCTTCGCTGACCAGCCTGATGTTCTTGTCTTCGGTATGATGTCTGCGCTCCTAGCAGCGGGTACATGGCTACTATTGGCTTCTTACATGGGTTGGCCGGTATCAACTACGCACTCTATCATCGGTGCGATCATCGGTTTCGCTTGCGTTTCTGTGGGTACTGAAGCGGTAGATTGGGGCAGCGTAAAAGGCATCGTGGGCAGTTGGATCATTACACCACTGATCTCTGGTTTCTTCGCTTACGTCATCTTCGTCAGCGCACAACGACTGATTTTTGATACAGAAAAACCATTGATGAACGCCAAGCGTTTCGTCCCTGTGTATATGTTTATTACCACCATGGTAATCGCACTGGTGACCATCAAAAAAGGGTTAAAGCACGTAGGTCTACACCTAAGTAATACGGAAGCTTGGCTATGGTCTGCCGGTGTCTCTGGCCTGATCATGCTAGGCGGTTACATCTACATCCAGAAGAAATTCGCTAACCGCGAAGACGATCATGGTTTCGCCGGCGTGGAAAGCATCTTCAGCGTGCTCATGGTCATCACCGCTTGTGCAATGGCATTCGCACACGGCTCAAACGACGTAGCAAACGCGATCGGTCCACTATCTGCCGTTGTATCTACCGTTGAGCACATGGGCGAAGTGACCGCGAAAAGCACCATCGCTTGGTGGATTCTTCCTCTTGGTGGTTTTGGTATTGTTGTTGGTCTTGCGACCATGGGCCACAAAGTAATGGCGACGGTGGGTACAGGTATCACTGAACTGACTCCAAGTCGTGGTTTTGCTGCTCAGCTTGCTACTGCATCAACCGTTGTACTAGCTTCTGGTACTGGTCTACCAATTTCGACCACACAAACACTTGTGGGTGCGGTATTGGGTGTTGGTTTTGCACGCGGTATCGCAGCACTCAACCTAGGCGTGGTTCGTAATATCGTTGCTTCTTGGGTTGTCACCCTGCCTGCAGGTGCACTACTTGCCGTGGTGTTCTACTACGCAATGCAAGCGATCTTCGGTTAATTTTCTCGTCATGAGAATGTAAGGCGCGCCGCGATTGTGTAAGCGCCTTGTCATATTTGACTCAAACGCACATTAAGGGAGGCTCTGCCTCCCTTCTTTGTTGCATGCGTCAGGGAAAGTTTTTACTATTCGTTAATCCGAATTTTTATCGCCGACTCTGATTAAATCGTTAAGGGATTTATTGTGAAAAAACTCATCGTCACGGTGTTACTGACTATTCTGGCTGTACCATCCGTTTTCGCCCAAGACCGCTACATCGCAGATGAACTGTTTACCTACATGCACTCAGGCCCAAATAACACGTTTCGTATTATTGGTAGCGTTGACGCGGGTACAAAAGTAAAACTCCTTCAAACCAACAGCGAAACTGGCTATAGCGAAGTGGTCGATGAGCGAGGCCGCAAGGGCTGGGTTCAAGCAAAATTCATCACACGCCAAGAAAGTATGGCTGTGCGCCTTCCTCGACTTGAGAAAGAACTGAAAGAGGTGAAATCTCAATTGGCGAATGCGCGCCAAAATGCCGATACCGAAAAGGCCGGCTTGGTGGACTCCCTTGACACTCGCAACCAACAAATTTCAGATCTAGAGAAGAAATACAGCGAAATCAGTGATCAACTTGCTTCTGTACAAACGGAAAATCGCCAACTGCGTGCAAAACTCGACACACAAAAAGACGACCTACTGTTGAAATACTTCATGTACGGTGGTGGTGTGGCTGGTATTGGCCTTCTGTTCGGCTTAATTCTGCCTTACATGATCCCACGCCGTAAGAAGTCAAACTCAGGCTGGGCATAAACATCAAAACGGGCCGCATTCGCGGCCCGTTTTCTCTCACTCTTAGGCTGATGATCCTTTATTGCTGTCTTTAGCCTTTCCATTCATAGAGCGCTGGAATTTCGATCTGCTCTCCTTGGAACTCGATAATCACCGACTGCGCTGAAATCTCCACCAGTTGAATCTGGTTATCAATCCAATCACCTTGATGGAACTCCGCACCATTAATCTTCAACCAGCGACGTTTCGGATCGCTCGAATACATGTGTGTCTGCAAATTGAGTGGCGGCAAGCGCCCATGCCATTTTTCTCCACTCAGCTCGAGCCTTGAAACCGTTGACTCCGCTTGCGGGGAGTGGTCGGTTTGTGTCTCCACCAGCAAGGCATTTTCGACTTTTTGCGCCAGTTCTGGCGATAAGCCTGACAGGTCGAGGTTTTCAAACAGTCGCTCGTCCGCTGTTTTCTTTTCTTCACTCGGTATTGATGGGCTCGCGACCAAAGTGGGGCTTGTTTGATCGGCCACGTCGATAGCGTCGCCAGTTTCCGCCAATGGGTATGTTCTGGGAAGCGGTGCGAGCGAGGGAAACTCAGGATAGCGCATCGCCTGCTCTTCGCCTTGCTTCTCAGCCTTGGAGAACTCTCGCCACGGCTCGGACAATGAGACCATGTGCTGCAAACGCGCCAAAGTACGCTGACCGGCGATACCATCCTCGGTCATCGCTTGCCAACGTTGAAACCATTCCACTCGCTGCATCAGCTCAGCATTAAACTGCGTCGTCTTTAACGGTTCATCGTTGAGTGCTTTGGCGAGCAATTGGTCCAAAACTTCAATGGCCTCGCCGTGCATACCCAGGCGCAATGTCTCTCTCAGAGGCATAGGCCATAGATCGGTGACTTCTCCCCGCCATAACGACATCAATTGTGAAACCGTGAAGGTGAGACGTTGCTCGCCCGTAAGCAGAACGACGCGCTCTGAGTTGACTTCCAGCAAGACAACGTAAGCCAGTTGCCCTTCATGCTGCAGCGTCAACAACAAAGGGTGTGGCGTTTGCTGCAACTCTTGCCAGTTAAGTTGTCGGACTTGGCACTGGAAAATCGAGGTGGATGGCTGTTCACACAAGGTATCGATGCGCGTTGCTCGATATCCCCATAGTTTGTAAAGCGCTTCTAATCCTTGCGCTCGAGTGGTCATACGCGCGACAGCAGGCTCACCGAGCCACTCTGCATCATTCACCAAGATGTCTGGCACTGAAGGCGGTATAGGCAACTCGGTTGCAGGCCTGTCTAGCTCGATCTGAGGCGCAGTGGAAGCGACATTGCCAGCTGTGATCAAAGGCCAATAGCTGGCAATGGCCAACACTCCGGCAACGCAAGCCGCGGCTACAGAGACTTTTCCCCAAGGGAAAGACGAACGGTTTGAGGCTTGCTGATAAATCTCAGCCTGAAATGCCATCACATTTTGGCAAGCTCGCTCGACCGTCGCTTTTGTGATTTTTTTGTCGCCTTGGTGATAGCTCAATTGCAACGCTTTATCGCAAATCAAGTTAATCAGGCGGGGAATACCATGACTATACTGAGCAATCACTTTGGCGCTGGCGTGATCAAACAGGGTACGACTTCCCCCTGCGGTATGAATACGAAACGCAATGTAGTCTGCGGTTTCTTGGGGATTCAGTGGCAATAAGTGATAACGGCCTGTAATGCGCTGAGCAAGTTGCCGCAATTGTGTGGTCTGCAGTAATTGTTGCAGTTCAGGTTGCCCCACCAACAACACTTTTAACAGCTTGCGTGTTTCCGTTTCCAGATTGGTCAATAAACGCAACTGCTCCAATACATCCGCCGCCAAATGTTGTGCTTCATCAATCACCAACAAGGTTTGGATATTTTGCTGATGATTTTCCAACAAAAACTGATAAATGCGTTGGTTGAGCTGTTTAAGAGAAGCGTTGGCCGCGTAGCTCAAGCCAAACTCATCACAAATGGCTTCAAGCAGTTCGACACTGGAAAAGGTTGGGTTGAGCAGCAAAGCGGCACAGGTTTGGCCGTCAAGGTTGGCCAACATTGATTTTGCGACTGTGGTTTTCCCCGTCCCCACTTCCCCAGTCAGCATGGCAAAACCGCCCCCATCCCTGAGGCCAGCCTGTAAATGTGTGATGGCTTCACGATGGCGCTGACTTAAATAGAGATAGCGGGAATTGGGCACTATCGAGAAAGGCAGCTCAGAGAAACCAAAAAAATCCTTATACATACACAGACCAAAGGCAAATACGTCAATTGAATAGAGAGCAAAGTACCATTGCTTGCTACAATGTCCAGTCAGATAAGCAAATATTCGAGGTCACACGCGTGGAAGTTTACTTAGTGGGTGGAGCGGTAAGAGACAAGTTATTGGGTATTCCCGTCTACGATCAAGATTGGGTTGTCGTCGGTGCAACCGCGGAACAAATGCTCAATGCTGGGTACTCTCCTGTCGGGAAAGATTTTCCAGTTTTCTTGCACCCCAAAACCAAACAAGAGTACGCGCTGGCTCGCACCGAGCGAAAAACAGGCCAAGGCTACAAAGGCTTTGAGTGCTTTTTCTCCCCAGATGTGACTTTAGAAGAGGATCTCCTCAGACGCGACCTGACCATCAACGCCATTGCCATGGATAGCCAGGGCGCGCTTTATGACCCGTATGGTGGACAGCAAGATCTGCAGGATCGTATTTTGCGCCATGTGTCAGAAGCCTTTGTCGAAGATCCTCTGCGCGTGTTGCGAGTGGCTCGCTTTGCGGCCAAACTGGCACCACTCGGGTTTCGCGTGGCCGATGAAACCTTGCAGTTGATGCAATCCATTGTCGCTTCTGGCGAGCTGTCTGCACTGACCGCCGAGCGAGTTTGGCAAGAATGGCACAAATCGCTACTCACGCCTGCGCCACAGCAGTTTCTTGCTGTCTTGCGTCAGTGTGGTGCTTTGGCCGTGGTACTTCCCGAAATCGATGCTTTGTTTGGTGTCCCTCAGCCTGAAAAATGGCACCCAGAGATCGACACAGGCATACACACCTTGTTGGTCGCAGAACAAGCGGCGAAGCTGAGCTCGTCTGCAGTGGTGCGCTTTGCAGCCCAAGTGCACGACTTAGGCAAAGGCGTGACACCGCCAAGCGAATGGCCAAGCCACAAAATGCATTGCCACACCGGTCTTAAGTTGATTAAACAGTTGTGTGAACGCGTGCGCGTACCGAATGAGTTTCGCGATCTGGCTTTAATGGTGTGTGAGCAGCACTCCAACATCCATCGCGCAGCCGAGCTCAAGCCGCAAACCATGGTCAAAATCTTCAACAAACTGGATGTGTGGCGCAAAGCGGAGCGGTTAAACGATATCCTCCTTTGTTGCCAAGCCGATCATGCGGGTCGCCAAGGTCTGCAAGATCACCCTTACCCTCAAGCAGAACGGATCCAGTTAGCGTATCAAGCCGCGCTCTCTGTCGAGGTGCAATCGATCATTCAAGATGGGTTCAAAGGGCCAGCCATTCGTGATGAACAGGAAAGAAGGCGCACTGAAGCGGTAAAAACGGCGCTGCTCAACGCTTAAAAAACATAACGCCCACAGTTTCCTGTGGGCGCTATAGTGATTGTGCGATCAAGCAGCTCGAGATTAAGCCATTAACAGGTAAGCAAATAAGCCGACACCTAAGATCAATCGATAGATCACAAACGGCGTCATGCCCATACGTGAAATCATCTTCAAGAACAGGTGAATACACAGATAGGCACTAATAAAGGAAGTGACAATACCGGTTAGCAAAAAGCCGACATGAACGGGCTCGCCACTGGTCACTAATTTCAAGCCAAGATAAGATCCCGCCAGCGTAATGATGGGAATCGACATCAGGAAAGAAAAGCGCGCAGCCGCTTCACGAGTAAAGCCCAAGTAAAGCGCAGCGGTAATGGTCGCCCCAGAGCGAGAAGTGCCGGGAATCATCGCCAATGCTTGCGCAATACCAATAAACAAGGCTTTCTTCCAACCCGCTTGGTATTCATCATCCAGCAAAGAGGCATTCTTATCGACCCACCAAAGCAACAGACCAAAAATAATGGTCGTTGTGGCAATCACATAGGCACTACGCAGATAAACTTCGATGACATCTTTCATCACCAAGCCAAAGATACAGGCTGGGATCGTCGCAATCACAATCATCCACGCCAACTTGGCTTCTTTACTTCGTTCGCCTTTAAAAATCGACGCGAACAAAGCAGCGAAGAGCGTGATCACCTCTTTACGGAAATAGATCACCACAGCGGCTAAGGTACCGACATGCACCGCCACATCAAAAGCTAAACCTTGATCTTCCCAGCCAAGAATGGCGGAAGGCAGGATCAAATGCGCCGAACTGGAAATCGGCAAAAACTCGGTCAGGCCTTGAATCAAAGCCAACACAAACGCTTCAAAATAACTCATGGTTTACTCAGTTTTTTATAATGAAAAATCAACCACTTTCAATGTGTCGAGATCGCGTGCAGTTTGCCAAATCTCTTCCACGGTACGGCCATCTCCTGGAATCACCAGATCCGGCTGCAAATCATAAAGCGGTTGTATGACAAAGGGATATTTAAAGATATCACTGCGAGGCAGTTCAGGCTTTTGGCTCGAAATGCATTCGCCGAACAGCACAATATCAAGATCCAGTGTTCGATCCTGATACTTCGCCGCATTTTCTTCTCGGCCCCATCGCAGTTCGATTTGGCGGAGCTGAGAAGCCAATTCCTCTAACGTCATAGACGTATTGAGACGAATGACAAAATTGAAAAAGGCATGGCTGTCGAAACCAACAGCGGCACATTCATATATCGGTGAGGCTTGTAAGGCTTCGCCAAGCAAAGTGAGCTCTTGCCAAGCGGCTCGTGCGTGCTTTTCTCGCTCAATATTACTGCCTACGCCGATATAGACGGTGTTCATGCTTGGCCTCGCTCAATCACCACACCCACAGCGCGAGCTTGTGGAACGGCTCCCGGCTTAGCCAAGCGAATGCGAATCCAAGGCACTGAAAATTGAGTCATGATGAGCTCTGCCACTTCTTCCGCGACGCGTTCCACCAGTAAGAAACGACCGTTTTCAATGTGATTCAATACCGCCTCGCTCACTTGCGCATAATCCAACGCATCGGCCACATCATCACTTTTTCCTGCAGGACGATTGTCGTGCGCCATTTCGATATCCAACACCAATTTTTGCTTAATTTGCTGTTCCCAGTCGTAGACACCAATGGTGGTAATCACTTCCAACTGTTCAATAAACACTTTATCCAGCGCCATAATTTGTCCTTATAGAGGTCGGATACCCGAATGGGGTAAATTCATCGTATTATTTTTGCAATCGCGCTATGATAGCAACTACGCGAAAAATGAGCATTACTTTCCAATCATTTAGGGACTCACATGGACGCAATGGCAGTGACAATGACCATCATCGCCTACCTGCTGGGATCAATTTCCAGTGCGGTGCTGATTTGTCGTGTGCTGAGATTGCCCGATCCTCGAGGTGTGGGTTCAAACAACCCTGGTGCCACCAACGTGTTGCGCATCGGTGGCAAAGGTGCCGCCGCGGCCGTACTGCTGTGCGATATGCTCAAAGGGACCATTCCGGTTTGGAGTGGTTACTACCTCGGCATTGAACCCGTACTGCTTGGCGTGATAGCCATTGCGGCCTGCCTTGGTCATATGTACCCATTGTTCTTTCATTTCCAAGGTGGTAAAGGAGTGGCGACAGCGCTGGGAGCCATAGCACCTATCGGTTTAGATTTGACAGGGATGATCATGGCGACATGGCTATTGGTCGCGATACTCTTCCGCTACTCTTCATTGGCCGCTTTGGTCACCGTTTTACTTGCCCCGATGTACACTTGGATGATCAAACCCCAGTACACCTTGCCCGTAGGCATGCTCTGCTGCTTGATTGTGTTAAGACATCACCAAAATATCCGCCGTTTATTTACTGGTGAAGAACCCAAGATCGGTGAGAAAAAACTGCAAATGCCCAAGTCACAGTAAGCAAAATAAGAGACGACAAGCGAAATACGAGACGACGATAAACGTCAAAGGAATAGAAAATGGCCTCTCATGAGGCCATTTTCGTTCGCTTACTTGGCGTAAACTGCCGCGAGAAACGTCTCAAGCATTTGGTTAACAAACTCAACCTGCTCTAAGTTACTGATGTGGCCAGCGTTGGGAATTTCCACCAATTGACTGCCTGTGATCACATCGTGCATCAAGTAAGATTCAAACACTGGACGAGGTTTGTCCTGCTGACCAACGGCGATCAAGGTTGGCAAAGCAAATTTTTCCGCATCCTCAATCACATCGCGACGACCAAACACCATACGCCCAACTCTCGCCACTTCCACCGCACGCTCACCGGAAAGTGATGTTAAGCGTTGTTCGAAATCCGAAACCAATTGCGGGTTTTGCTCTTTCGCATCGTTGGCAAAAAACAGCGGCACCACCGCTTCCACAATCGGTGCTGGAACCATTTGGCTTTGCGCGATGGCATCCAACATGGCAAAGTATTTCTGATGGGTCACTTCTGGCTCTAGACCAATGAAAGTGTCCATCATGACTAAAGAAGTCACTCGTGCCGGTGCTTGTGAAACCAGTTCTGCTCCACACATCCCACCAACGGATAAACCGACAATAGAAAACATCTCAATGTGTAGATGATCCATCAACGCGAGCAGGTGTTGAGCGTAATCCACCAATGAATTGCAATGAGTTGGTGCGGACTCAGATTCCCCATGCGCCCACAAATCCGGCACAATACAACGATAAGACTGACTTAAAAATTCAATTTGTGGCGCCCACATCTGGCTATCCCACAAATAGCTATGACCAAATAACAAGACCGGACCTTGACCCACATCTTGATAAGCCATGCTTTTGCCATCGATGACGAATGTTTTCATTATTTTTCCTAAAATCAGCAGAACCTACGCAGGCAACACAAGATGCCATCCAGTTCCATGTTGAATACAAAGCAGCAAATTAAAAAAAACGGCCGCCTAAGCGACCGTAATTATACTGAGTTTATTTCATCACTGGCGTCAATTGATCAATTGGCCAGCGAGGTCGGGCCTCTACCGAAAGATCTGACACTTCATTGTTCTTCAAACGCTGCATACCCGCATACGCGATCATTGCACCATTATCCGTACAAAACTCGGTACGTGGATAATAGACATCCCCGCCCACTTTATGCGCCAGTTTTTCTAGCTCAGCACGAAGACGACGGTTGGCACTCACCCCACCCGCAATCACAATACGTTTCATGCCCGTTTGCTCTAGCGCGCGCTTACATTTGATCGCCAATGTGGCACAGACGGCCTCTTCAAATGCGTACGCAATATCGGCACGTGTTTGTTCATCATCACCATTCGCCGCAATGGTATTCGCGGTAAAGGTTTTCAAACCAGAAAAGCTCATGTCCAAACCGGGGACATTGGTCATCGGACGCGGAAACTTAAAGCGACCCGGCGTCCCTTTTTCGGCCAATTTAGACAGCAATGGACCACCTGGATAATCTAGGCCCATGAGCTTCGCCGTCTTATCGAATGCTTCACCCGCCGCATCATCAATGGATTCGCCTAGGATTTTGTACTCACCAATGCCTTTCACTTCCACCATCATTGAGTGACCACCCGAGACCAATACCGCCACAAATGGAAACGGCGGTGGGTTGTCTTCAAGCATAGGTGCGAGCAAGTGACCTTCCATATGATGAACCGGAACAGCTGGCACTCCCCAAGCGTAAGCGAGGCTTCGACCAATCGTTGCTCCCACCAAAAGTGCACCAACCAACCCTGGCCCTGCCGTGTAAGCAACACCATCAATATCTTTTGCTGTTAAATTGGCTTCTTTCAACGCCTCTTTAATAAGAGGAATGGTTTTCTTCACGTGGTCACGAGAAGCGAGCTCAGGCACGACACCGCCGTAATCGGCATGCAGTTTAATTTGGCTATATAATTTATGGGCCAGTAGGCCTTTTTCATCGTCATAAATGGCGATTCCTGTTTCATCACAGGAGGTTTCAATGCCGAGAATGCGCATAGTTTTCTCTGTATGCTCAGTGCTAATAGAAAATTTGCCGACATATTACCTCGCGCAGCCCAGACAAACAAATTTTGTACAGACAATAATCGACAAAAGGCTTTACAAAGGCGCAGGGATCGGATTAAAATTCCGCACCATTTTTGATCAAGCTGGTTAGAGACCAATCGCTAGTGATTTGTCTATTTTTTACCAGCGCTAACGAATAACCCCTGAGGTGAAAGGCATATGCCAGTAGTTAAAGTACGTGAAAACGAACCGTTCGACGTTGCTCTACGTCGTTTCAAGCGCTCTTGCGAAAAAGCAGGTATCCTTTCTGAAGTGCGTCGTCGTGAGCACTACGAAAAACCAACTACAGTTCGCAAACGCGCTAAAGCAGCAGCTCAAAAGCGTCACGCTAAGAAGCTAGCTCGCGAAAACGCTCGTCGCGTTCGCCTGTACTAATAACTGAGCTCCTGGTTAAGGAATTTAGTTATGGCTCTTATTGAACAACTCAAAGAAGAGCAAAAACTAGCGATGAAAGCCAAGGACAAACAGCGCCTTGGCACTATTCGTTTAGCCCTGTCAGCTATCAAGCAACGTGAAGTCGACGAACAGATCACTCTGAACGATGATGACATTCTTGCTGTGCTGACAAAAATGGTTAAACAACGTCGCGACTCTGTTACGCAATTTGAAGCAGCAGGTCGTCAAGACTTAGCTGATGCGGAAAAAACAGAAATTACAGTACTTGAAGAATTCATGCCTCAACCGCTGAATGAAGACGAAGTAGCCGCGCTGATCGACAGTGCGATTGCTGAGTCTGAAGCAGCAGGCATGCAAGACATGGGTAAAGTAATGGCTGTACTGAAACCGCAAATTCAAGGCCGTGCAGATATGGGTAAAGTAAGTGGTTTAGTTCGCGCTAAACTGGCTTAATTCCCGCACCTGTTTGCAGCAAGCCGTGCTATCCTCTGGAACGCACGGCTTGTTTGTATCTACCCTTCTCTTTTTTATTAGGTTTTATGGCAGGACACATCCCACGCAGTTTTATTGATGACCTCCTTGCTCGACTTGATATCGTCGACATCATCGACGCACGGGTGAAACTTAAGAAAAAAGGCAAGAACTACGGGGCTTGCTGCCCATTCCACAACGAAAAAACGCCTTCTTTCAGCGTTAGCCAAGAAAAACAGTTCTACCATTGCTTTGGTTGCGGTGCACACGGCAATGCCATCGATTTTATGATGGAATTTGAACGATTGGAGTTTGTGGAAGCCATTGAGGAACTTGCCTCTTATCTTGGTCTTGATGTTCCGCGCGAACAACACTCAACCAACACTAAATTCAGCCAAGCTCCTCAAGCCAGCAGTAGCCAAAAGCGCAGCCTCTACGATTTAATGGCCAGCATTAGCCAGTTTTATCGCAATCAACTGAAGCTTTCCTCAGGCAAAATCGCCATCGATTATCTAAAAAATCGTGGCCTTTCAGGCGAGATCGTACAGAAATTTGGCATTGGTTATATTGCCGATGAATGGGATTTGGTGCGTAAAAACTTTGGTCAACATCCTGAAGCACAAGAGATGCTGGTCGCCGGTGGTATGTTGATCGAGAACGAAAAGGGCAATCGCTACGATCGCTTCCGTGGCCGCGTGATGTTCCCCATTCGCGATCGCCGTGGGCGTGTTATCGGATTTGGCGGGCGAGTGCTTGGGGATGGCACCCCAAAATATCTTAACTCACCCGAGACCCCAATCTTCCACAAAGGCAAAGAGCTTTACGGCTTGTACGAAGTCCTACAGGCATATCGAGAGCCACCTCAAATTTTAGTGGTCGAAGGCTATATGGACGTTGTCGCGCTAGCCCAATATGGCGTAGATTATTCCGTCGCCTCGCTGGGAACGTCCACCACGGGTGATCATCTACAAGTGCTGTTCCGTCAAACCAGCACCGTCGTCTGTTGTTACGATGGTGACCGAGCAGGAAGAGAAGCGGCTTGGCGTGCCATGGAAAACGCATTGCCTTACTTAAATGATGGCCGACAATTGAAGTTCATGTTTTTACCTGATGGCGAAGATCCCGATTCGTACATTCGTCAATTTGGTAAAGCGCAGTTTGAGCAACAAGTGGCCAATGCCATGCCCCTGACAGAGTTCATGTTCAGCTCACTTGCTCAACAAGTTGACATGAGCAGCAAAGAAGGTATGGCGAAGCTCACAACCTTAGCAGTTCCTCTGATCGATAAAGTGCCTGGCGGCACTTTGCGTCTATACTTGAGGGAATTACTTGGCCGCCGTTTAGGCTTAGTAGATGAACGACAGCTGCAACAACTGATCAATCGCCAAGGCCAAACGGACAAAAAGCCACAGCCTCACCGTGAGCTAAAAAGAACACCCATGCGTGAAGTGGTCGCCCTACTCATTCAGCGCCCAAGTTTCTCGCAACTGGTGCCGGATTTAACCCCGGTCAAACATTTAACCATACCCGGCTTGAGTTTATTGATAGAAGTGCTTGAAAGATGCCAAGCACGCCCCAATATAACCACAGGCCAATTGCTAGAAAGCTGGCGTGGCAGCCAGAATGAACAACTTCTGTCTCGTTTAGCAGGTTGGGAAATCCCCCTCGACGATGACAATGAAGAAGACATATTTTTAGACTCGCTGGACAAGATTCTTGCTCAGTGTGTTGAAAAGCAAATTGAGAACCTGCAGGCAAAAGATAGAAGCATCGGCTTATCAGCCGATGAAAGAAGGGAGCTTATGGCACTCATGCTAGATTTAAAAGCGTAACCCTGTTTAATTAGTCAGCAACAATTTTATTTGCTATAGTTAGTGGTTTGCATTTCGCATACTAATTCCTTCACCAGATTACGAAGTTGGATACCGTCTATGGATCATAATCCGCAGTCACAGCTAAAACTACTTGTCATCCGTGGCAAAGAGCAAGGCTATCTGACCTACGCCGAAGTAAATGACCACCTACCTGCTGAAATCGTAGATTCAGAACAGGTGGAAGATATCATTCAGATGATTAACGACATGGGTATCAAAGTAGTAGAAACTGCTCCTGATGCCGATGACCTAGCACTGAGTGATGAAACAAACATTACCGACGAAGATGCTGCCGAAGCAGCCGCTGCTGCGCTTTCAAGCGTAGAAAGCGAAATTGGTCGCACTACAGACCCAGTACGCATGTACATGCGTGAAATGGGTACCGTTGAACTTCTAACTCGTGAAGGCGAAATCGACATCGCTAAACGAATTGAAGATGGTATCAACCAAGTACAGTCGTCTGTTGCTGAATACCCTGGAACCATTCCTTATATTCTGGAACAGTTTGATAAGGTTCAAGCAGAAGAGCTTCGTCTAACCGATCTGATTAGCGGCTTCGTTGATCCAAACGCAGATGAAACGATTGCTCCAACTGCAACGCATATCGGCTCTGAGCTTGCTGAATCTGATTTGGAAGATGAAGATAGCACTGACATCGACGACGACGACGAAGATGAAGACGAAGATGGCGACGGCGATTCAAGCAGCGACTCCGATGACGATGCTGGCATCGATCCTGAAGTAGCGCTAGAAAAATTCACTCAGCTTCGCAACAGCTATCAAAACCTTCAGCTTGCAGCAAATGAACATGGCCGAGAGAGTGCTCATGCCGCTCAAGCACATGAACTGATGCTCGATGTGTTTAAAGAGTTTCGTCTAACACCGAAGCAGTTTGACCATTTGGTTAACGAACTTCGCACCGCCATGGATCGCGTTCGTACACAAGAACGTTTGATCATGAAATCTGCGGTAGAAATCGCCAAGATGCCAAAGAAATCTTTCATTGCTCTCTTCACTGGCAACGAGTCAAGCGAAGAATGGTTAGATAAAATCCTAGCATCTGATAAGCCGTACGCAGAAAAGATCAAACTGCACGAAGAAGACATTCGTCGTTCAATCTCTAAGCTAAGAGCCATTGAAGAAGAAACGTCGCTGACTGTGAACAGCATCAAAGACATCAGCCGCCGTATGTCTATCGGTGAAGCGAAAGCTCGCCGAGCGAAGAAAGAGATGGTTGAAGCGAACTTGCGTCTTGTAATCTCTATCGCGAAGAAATACACCAACCGTGGTCTACAATTCTTGGATCTGATCCAAGAAGGTAACATCGGTCTGATGAAAGCGGTTGATAAATTCGAATACCGTCGTGGTTACAAGTTCTCGACTTATGCAACGTGGTGGATCCGTCAGGCAATCACACGTTCAATCGCAGACCAAGCACGCACGATTCGTATTCCGGTTCACATGATCGAAACGATCAACAAGCTAAACCGTATCTCTCGTCAAATGCTACAAGAGATGGGCCGTGAACCATTACCGGAAGAGCTGGCAGAGCGCATGCAAATGCCAGAAGACAAGATCCGTAAAGTACTGAAAATTGCTAAAGAGCCAATCTCAATGGAGACACCAATCGGTGACGACGAAGATTCGCATCTGGGTGATTTCATCGAGGATACCACGCTAGAACTACCTCTTGATTCTGCCACGGCCACCAGCCTAAAAGCAGCGACAAAAGATGTTCTTGCAGGCCTAACACCTCGTGAAGCAAAAGTACTGCGCATGCGTTTTGGTATCGATATGAACACCGACCACACTCTAGAAGAAGTGGGCAAACAGTTCGACGTAACACGTGAGCGTATTCGTCAAATCGAAGCAAAAGCATTGCGTAAACTGCGTCATCCAAGCCGATCAGAAACTCTGCGCAGCTTCCTTGACGAGTAACGCATACTCTTCTCAAGCAAAAAGGTGAGCTCTAGCTCACCTTTTTTGTTGTTTATCTCGCTAAGTGAATAAAAACTAAGCGCAATTAGCCGTAGCAACGTCTAGACACCCCGCGCGAGTTCTCCTATAATCTTTGCTCCAATTTGGCCCCTTAGCTCAGTGGTTAGAGCAGTCGACTCATAATCGATTGGTCCCCAGTTCAAGTCTGGGAGGGGCCACCAAATTCTAGAAGGCTCGTAGAGAAATCTACGGGCCTTTGTCTTTTCTGTTCTTGTCTATATCCGCTCTGCGATTACTTCCGATAAGCTTTGGTTCATTAGACCACTTCCCTCTGTCAATCAGAAAGATAGTATTGAACCGTCGAAACTAGACGAATGCGTTTAATATGTGGCGTGTTGTTATCTCTATCCATGATAGAAAACTGGCCTTGAGATGCCGTGCGGATTTTTCCAAGTGAACTATTGGAATCTTTGGCAAACTTCTCAGCCACCTCTCTCGCGTTATGTGTGGCTTCTTCTATCATTTCCGGCTTAATTTCGTTTAAGCGAGTGAAGCTGTAGACAATCGGGTTGTCGTAAGCATCTTGGTTGAAAACAATCCCCTTCTTGCCCAGCTGTCCAATGAGACTGATGGCTTGACGTACCGAATCAACTTTATTGCTGTACACCGTGATGGTTTGAATGGCGAGATAGCGATATTCCGCATTTGCTTCTCCCCCATATTGCTGAGCTTTCTTATCAATCACCGATGGTGCTGAAAACTGCACACTATCAGACAGTTCGCGCTCAGCTAAAAATGCAGTGATTAACTCAGCTTGAGCATCTACCTGCTCAAACAGTGCTTGAATATCATTGCTGGCAACCGTATAGCGAATCGGCCAAATGACCGTATCAGCAGGATACTCTCTCTCCGATAATCCCTTGACCGTCACAATGCGATCCAGTGCTTTGTATTGAATGGCCGTTTGTTGAACTTGATAACCCAATACGCCTAAGCCGACGATTAGGGACGCACCTAGAATCAACGCGGCTTTGGTTGTCATTTCTCTCATAACCTAACCTTTCAAAATCACCAAAACTCTCAAATCATACAACTTAGCGCAGTCAGTGCTTCAGTACTGAGACATGACACTAATTAGATAAAGAAACGGGAACCGAATTCGGTTCCCGCTTTCCAGAGCAGCATAACAAAGGTTTATTGACGTTTGCGTTATATTATTTTGTCCCGCAGTATCAACTTAACATCCAAACTTACATTTTGATGCAAAATTAGTATATTTTGTGAGCAGCAGATAATTTATTTCCATCATTTTACTTGTTGTTGCACGCACCTCTCGACTCATCCGTGAACCAAAGCGTCACAAAAGCATCATTAAAGACCAACCTTGCTGAAGCCTGACTGTCATCTCTCATGATTAGCATGGCGGTCAGAAACCCAGATTCGAGGTCTTTATGGCAATCAACAGTCCTTTTCGTCTTCCACGTAAAACGCCTTTTGGCATTGGAGAGAATGTTGCTGAATGGATGACGGGGCTGAGCAAGTTGGATAAGTTTTATGCTCAGCGCCCACTACAATGCGATACTCAAACCTTTCTACGCTTTACCCTTGAAGTTCTGGGTATTGATTATCAGCTCGTCAAAGGCTCGCTTGCGAACGTCCCACAGATTGGTCCAACGGTGGTGGTGGCCAACCATCCGTTAGGCTGCGTTGAAGGGGTGATTCTTGCTGAGCTCTTGCTGATGATACGGGAGGATGTTCAGATCCTTGCCAACCAATATCTCAAAACCGTTCCTGAGTTGGATACGCTCTTTATTGGCGTGGATGTATTTGATTCCCAGCAAGCAGCAAAGTCCAACATAAAGGCGCTACGCGATGCAAACAAGCATCTCGCTCAAGGAGGGTTACTCTTAGTTTTTCCTGCCGGTGAGGTATCACAACTTGTTGATAGAAAGCAAAAACGCTTGGAAGATAAAGAGTGGAGTCGTTCTGTCAGCGCTCTGATCCGCAGACATAAAGCGCATGCGCTGCCTGTGTTTATCGACGGGCAGAACTCACAACGCTTTTATCTTGCAGGCAAGATTCACCCTCTCTTGCGCACGCTGATGTTAGGGCGTGAACTGCTCAATAAGAAGCAGCAAGCAATTCCGATTGCCATTGGTCAGCCAATCAAATTCAAAGAAGTACAACATTTGACGGATGAGCAGCTGGTCAGTTATTTGCGTTTAAACACGTATTTGCTCAGCGCTGAGCCACCAGTTCACCACGAAATGGATCACGACACCAATCCCCCTCTTGCCGCGATTGCAGAGCCATTAGAAAAGCAAAAGTGGTTATTGGATCTGGCGATGCTCCCTGAAGATGCTTTATTGCTTCGCCAAGGTAATTTTAGTGTCTATTGCACCACTGCCAAATACATTCCTTCGATTCTGCATGAGATCGGCCGACAGCGAGAGATCAATTTTCGCGCTGTAGGGGAAGGGACGGGTTATGCGATCGACATCGATCGTTTTGATCACCATTATCATCATCTGTTTGTCTGGGATGATGAAAACCAGCACCTGGTTGGGGCTTATCGCCTCGGTTTAGTGGACAAACTGCTGGAAAGATCTGGATTGGATGGGCTCTATTCGCGCACATTATTCGACTATGACGCCCCCTTTCTTACCCAGTTAGGCCAGTCGATTGAGATGGGACGCTCTGTGATCACCTCCCCCTACCAGCGCAGCATGAATGCACTTTTACTCCTGTGGAAGGGAATTGCTACCTTTGTCTCTCAACATCCGCAATACACGCATTTGTTTGGGCCGGTCAGCATCAGCAACGATTACAGCCCCACTGCAAGACAACTGCTCGCTCAATCCATGACGCTGCACCATTATGATGCTGCCAGCGCCGAGCTCGTCAAACCACTTAATCCCATTGCCGATCATCATCCCAAATGGAACACCAGCATGCTCACGGCACTTGGTGATTTGCAACTGCTGTCTCGTGTGATTTCTCGTATTGATGAAGGTAAAGGGGTGCCCGTTTTGCTAAGACAATACTTAGGGCTGAATGGCAAATTGGTGTGCTTTAATGTCGACCCTGCGTTTAACAATGCGTTGGATGGCATGATTGTGTTGGATCTGCGTGATGTGCCTGAAAAAACGCTAGGCAAATACATGACGCCAGCTAAAGCACGGCACTATCTCTCACTTCATCAAGCATAAATTGATGGCTTTTGGTCACGTATGCATTGCCATGTCGTGACCTAAGCAGCAGTTTTACAATCAGAGTAATCCTCTTAAAGTACGAACGCCGGGCGGCCAAACAACTGAGCAAGACCGTTAAATCACCGATACTCCGTGCATATTTTGTTCACTATGACAGATATTCGTCTTATCACAGTCCATTAGACTGTTTTTTATTCTATTGACGAAAAAATCATCTAATTTGAATCTGTTGGCAAACAACAACACAAACGAGGACGTCATGCCGACAATCAAGCCCAACCGCTCTTTTCTGAAACGTGCGATTATCGCTTCCACTGCCCTGCTCTCTTTTTCACTTTTTGCTGCAGAAGAAGTGTATCGCTTAAAACTGGCTGAAACTTGGGGCCCGAATACGCCGATACTCGGTGACGCATCGAAAAACATGGCTAAGCTCGCTGAAGAAATGTCAAACGGTCGTCTACAGATTCGCATCGATTCAGCCAACAAGCACAAAGCACCATTGGGTGTGTTTGATATGGTCAAGTCTGGTCAATATGATCTTGGCCACTCCAGCTCTTATTACTGGAAGGGGAAAGTGCCCAACACGCTCTATTTCTCTTCTATGCCCTTTGGCATGATCACCACGGAGCAGTACGCGTGGTTCTATTACGGTGGTGGCATGGAACTGATGCAAAAAGTTTATGCTCCGCACAATTTGCTCTCATTTCCTGGCGGAAACTCAGATATCCAAATGGGGGGCTGGTTTAAGAAAGAGATCAATTCCGTTGAAGATTTGAAGGGGCTGAAAATGCGTATCCCCGGTTTTGCGGGCGAAGTGCTGGCACGCGTTGGCGCTAAACCGACCAATATTGCACCGGGAGAACTCTACACATCTCTCGAACGTGGCACAATTGACGCATTGGAGTGGGTGGGTCCAGCGTTTGACTTGCGTATGGGTTTCCACAAAATCGCGCCCTACTACTATACCGCGTGGCATGAGCCGGGCTCAGAAACACAGTTTTTAGTGAATAAGAAGACCTGGGAGACATTACCCAAAGATCTGCAAGTGATCTTAGAAACCGCCTTCCGCGTGGCGGCGTTTGATATGTACAACCAAGCGATCGATGCCAATGCCAATAGCTGGGCTACCATGCAAAGCGAATACCCAGACATCAAAGTGCGTGATTTTCCGCCTGCGGTGTTACAAGCCATGCGACAAGCAACCAATGAGTTGTTAGAGGAAGAGGCAGCCAAAGATCCGCTCGCGAAAGAGATCATCACTTCACAAGAAAACTACCTGAAGAAAGTGCGTGCTTGGACGTCGATCTCCGCCAAAGCGTATTTGGATACTAACCAATAACCATAAACCATACAGTAAGGGCTGCCAATGCAGCCCTTACATTCTAACTTACTCCACCGTAACACTTTTCGCCAAGTTTCTAGGCTGATCCACATCCGTACCCTTGATGAGCGCGACATAGTAAGAAAGCAACTGAAGTGGTAAGGTGTAAACAATCGGTGCAATGAAAGGATCACAATGTGGCACATTGAGCACTTTCATTGTTTCATCACTTTCAAACGAAGCATTAACGTCCGCGAATACGTACATCAATCCGCCTCTTGCACGCACTTCCTCGACGTTCGATTTGAGTTTTTCTAGCAGTTCATTGTTAGGGGCCACCACAATAACTGGCATCTCGGCATCAATAAGAGCAAGAGGACCATGCTTTAGCTCTCCAGCGGCGTAGGCCTCCGCGTGGATATAAGAAATCTCTTTTAGCTTTAACGCCCCTTCCATCGCAATCGGAGATTGCTCACCACGACCTAAAAATAGCGAGTGGTGTTTATCGGCAAAATCTTCCGCAAGCTCTTCGATAGATTCAGCCATAGAAAGTGTCTGTTCGATTTTGGCAGGGAGAGACTGAAGAGACGATACCAAGTTCGCTTGTTGCTCTTTACTCATACCATTGTGACGGCCAATCGCCCCAGCCAGCATCAATAGCCCTGCCAACTGCACGGTGAAAGCTTTGGTTGAAGCGACACCGATCTCAGCACCTGCCTTCATCATATACGCCATATCCGACTCGCGAACCAATGATGAGCCAGGTACGTTACAAATGGTTAAGCTCGCCATATAGCCCATTTCTTTCGCCAGACGCAGTGCTGCCAAGGTATCTGCAGTTTCACCAGACTGAGAAATTGTCACTAATAGCGAGTTTTCAAACACGTGTGATTTGCGGTAACGAAACTCCGAAGCGATCTCAACATTGCAAGACACGCCGGCCCACTCTTCAAGCCAGTATCGAGCCACTAAACCAGCATGATAGCTGGTACCACATGCTATGATTTGCACATGTTTAACCTGACTTAACAAGGCTTCAGCATTCTCACCAAATGCCGAAGAAACCACCTGACCATTTGCTAAACGCCCTTCAAGGGTACGCTGAATCGCCACGGGCTGCTCGTAAATCTCTTTCAACATGTAATGGCGGTATTCGCCTTTATCACCGGCGTCGTGTGAAACTTCCGACTCTTTGATTTCACGCTCAACTGGGTTGCCCTGAGCATCAAAGATAGAGACCGCAAAACGAGTCACTTCCGCCACATCACCCTCTTCTAAAAAGGCGAAGCGACGGGTAACAGGTAACAGCGCAAGTTGATCTGAGGCGATAAAGTGCTCTTTCATACCGTAGCCAATCACAAGCGGGCTACCAGAACGCGCAACAACCAAGCGAGAAGGATCTTTACGATCCAAGACAACCGTGCCGTAAGCACCTTCCAACTGTTTAACGGTTTTTTGTACGGCTTCAAGTAATGACGCTGCTGTACGCAATTCCCACTCGACCAAGTGAGCAATCACTTCGGTATCCGTTTGAGATTCAAACAGATAGCCACGAGATTGCAACAACTCGCGTAGCGTTTCATGGTTTTCAATAATGCCGTTGTGTACCACGCTAATGTCGCCTGACTGATGTGGGTGCGCGTTTATCTCAGAAGGCTCTCCATGAGTCGCCCAACGCGTGTGTGCGATCCCTGTCCCGCCAACAACCTCGGCTTGATCCACAGCATCCGCCAATTCTTGTACTTTACCCAAGCGACGAATTCGGGTCAGAGTGGATTGGCTATCAACCACTGCGACACCCGCAGAGTCATAACCGCGGTATTCTAAACGACGTAGACCTTCAACCAAGATCTCGGCAACATCACGCTGTGCAACGGCACCAACGATTCCACACATGTTTTATCTCCATTTTTATTTTTTTGCTTCCTCGTACTTCGCAAGCAAAAGTCGTTACGAGGAAAAAGATTAGGCACAGATGACGCGCACGCCATTGGCTTCCATTTCGGCTTTGTGTTCTGGCAACAAGTCATTGTTGGTGATAAGAATATCGATCATTTCCCACGCCAGTTCGAGATTCGGGATTTTGCGCCCCACCTTGTCGGACTCAACCATGACGATCACTTCTCGCGAGACTTCCGCCATCACTTTGCTCAGGCCGACCAGTTCATTAAATGTGGTGGTCCCACGGGTCAGGTCGACACCATCTGCGCCGATGAAGAGCTGATCAAAGTCGTATGATCGCAACACCGATTCGGCCACTTTGCCTTGGAAAGATTCAGAATGGTTGTCCCAAGTTCCGCCCGTCATTAAAAGCGTAGGTTCACTTTCCAGTTCGTTCAACGCGTTAGCTACGTGCAAAGAGTTGGTCATCACCACCAAACCACGTTTGCTGTTGAGTTGCTGAATAAGCGCCCCGGTCGTGCTACCGCTGTCGATCACGATGCGGTTGTGATCTCGAATCAGTTCAGCAGCTTTCTCTGCCAGCCTTATCTTTCGTTTCGAAATATTTTGATTCATTTCTTCATGAATCACTTCTTTGGGAATAGCAATCGCGCCACCGTAACGGCGCAACAATTGACCATTCTTTTCTAATGACGCTAAATCCTTTCGAATCGTGACCTCTGAGGTATTAAACTTATGAGCAAGCTCGTCAACGCTGACTTCACCTTTCTCATTAACCAGTTTAGAAATACTGTGTCTTCTTAGCTGAGTGTTTCGTTTTGACATTTAACTTCTAGCTTTAAGTTTCGACTTGAAAGAAATTATAGTTGAAGTGAAACTTTTTAGTCCATTTATTTCGATCCAAAAAATTAATAAATAGCGCTGAAACCTTGTCCTAAGACAATTCTTAGACAGTGATATTGACTGAATTCAGTGGTAGAATTCGCCTCCGAAAAGAAAATTTATTACAGAATTGACCGTTATTTTTTTGCAACTTTTTTCATATAAAGTGGAGAAAGTCACAAAAATAGAGAATTTTGAATTATTGAGTTGGTCATAAAATGACTAAACTTGATGAAAGACTTTCAACCCTGATGTCATTAAGTTGTTGTTGATAAGCCCGCACTGAAGCTAAAAAGTGGGACACATAAAGACATTAGGCTACAAACACCGACTTTCAAATTGTAACTATATTGACCGGAGAGTATCTTCCATGAAAAAGACCAAAATCGTATGTACGATTGGCCCAAAAACTGAGTCTGTAGAAAAACTGACTGAGCTAGTCAACTCAGGTATGAACGTAATGCGCCTGAACTTCTCTCACGGTGACTACGTAGAGCACGGCACTCGTATCGCGAACTTCCGCCAAGTAATGGAAAACACAGGTAAGCAACTTGCTATCCTTCTAGACACCAAAGGTCCTGAAATCCGTACTATTAAACTAGAAAACGGCGATGACGTTGAACTAGTAGCTGGTCAAGAGTTCACTTTCACCACTGATACTTCTGTGGTTGGTAACAAAGACATCGTAGCGGTAACTTACCAAGGTTTCGCTGCTGACCTTTCTACTGGTAACACTATCCTTGTTGATGATGGTCTAATCGAGATGGAAGTTATCGCAACGACTGCGACTGAAGTTAAGTGTAAAGTACTGAACAACGGTGCTCTAGGCGAAAACAAAGGTGTTAACCTACCAGGTGTTTCTGTAAACCTACCTGCGCTATCTGAAAAAGACAAAAACGACCTTAAATTTGGTTGTGAGCAAGGCGTTGACTTCGTTGCAGCATCTTTCATCCGTAAAGCATCTGACGTGAAAGAGATCCGTGAAGTTCTAGCAGCAAACGGCGGCGCGAACATCCAGATCATTTCCAAGATCGAAAACCAAGAAGGTGTTGATAACTTTGACGAAATCCTAGAGCTTTCTGACGGTATCATGGTTGCTCGTGGTGACCTAGGTGTAGAAATCCCTGCAGAAGAAGTTATTTTCGCACAGAAGATGATGATCGAAAAATGTAACCGCGCCCGTAAAGTGGTTATCACTGCAACTCAAATGCTAGATTCTATGATCAAGAACCCACGTCCAACTCGTGCAGAGGCGGGTGACGTTGCGAACGCAATCATGGACGGTACTGATGCAGTTATGCTTTCTGGTGAAACAGCGAAAGGTAAGTACCCTGTAGAAGCGGTAACTATCATGGCGCAAATCGCTAACCGTACTGATTCTGTACTAAAAGCAGAGCTAGGTTCTCGTCTAGACAGCCCACGCCTACGTATCACTGAAGCGGTATGTAAAGGTGCAGTAGACACAGCTGAGAAACTCGCAGCACCACTGATCATCGTTGCCACTGAAGGTGGTAAGTCTGCACGTTCTGTACGTAAGTACTTCCCAACTGCAAACATTCTTGCGCTAACGACCAACAAGAAAACAGCAGCTCAACTTGTCCTGACTAAAGGCGTTACACCTGTTGTTGTTGATTCAATCGACAACACGGATGCATTCTACGTAGCAGGTAAAGAGCTTGCTCTTGAGTCTGGCCTAGGTAGCAAAGGCGACATCGTTGTGATGGTATCTGGTGCTCTTGTTGCTTCTGGTACAACTAACACGGCTTCAGTACACGTACTATAAAAAGTCGTTACAATTTGTAAATAATAAATAGAGGGCTTCGGCCCTCTTTTTTTATGAAATGGCTTGCGATAACAATCAGTACGCTATATTATCAACCAGAACTGCATACCGTTAAAATAAACGTACTGAAAAATAAGCATAATATATTGTTATCTATGAGGTAATTTGTGCCTAGCCCAACCCTAACAGACAAAGTAGCCAAAATGATCTGCCAAGATATTCTTCAAGGCAAACTCAAACCGGGTCAAAAACTAGTTGTTGCAGATCTTAAAGAAACATATGGCGTTGGCGCATCACCAATCAGAGAAGCATTGGTTCAACTATCATGGATTAAGTACGTTAAGCTCGAACCGCAAAAAGGGTGTTGGGTTTCCCCATTCTGCGAACATGAACTGAGAGACTTATACGAAAGCCTTCGTGTTGTATCACCAGTATTATTAAAAAAAGCAATCGCTTGCAGTAGCGAGGGCTGGGAGCTAGACCTGCTGACAGCCTATCATAAACTTTCTCGTGCAAAGAACATTGAGATCCCAGACAGCTGGAGCGAATGGGAAGAACGTCAACAACATTTCTTTACCACTTTGCTTGCGGGTGCTGAAGCAAAAAACATGTATGCTTTCTTTAGTGATTTGATAAACCAAATCAAACGCTACCGCTATTTTGCCCTCTCTCAACACCAAGGTAATCATCACTCTCTGTTTGATCTTGAAGAGCATGAAATGATCATGAAATTTGCTTTGGCAAAAAACACCGAAGAAGCGGTACGTCTTTTAGACAGTCATCTTAATAGCTCGATGAAAATGGTTGAATCCGCTATCCACCAGGCCGCTTAATTTTCATTTTACAGAAACAAAAAATCGGGGATTTTCCCCGATTTTTTATTTGAGTGATACCCAACAACTTGAAGTTGCGGCTTCAAGTTGATGTGTTTGCATCTACCAACCGAAGAACTCTTTGTGATGCGTGTTGAGCAAAAGGATCAACAATAAGAAGTAAATTGCGCTCAATTTAAATCCAAGTACCACTAGGGTTCCAATGGTCAATCTAACTAAAAAATGGTTTAACATACTCTGCCTCTAGCGCCCGAACTGAGTATTTCCTTATAAACACGCAACGCGCGACGTTTCCGTTCAAGACAAGGGCAAACTGCACTGAACCGATCTTGCTGTTTATCATCACAAAACATGACAACAATCACAGCAAAACCACTTAGGGGTGACAGTTTACTTAATAACCATTTTAGTTCAATTTTGCTCACATATTAGACTTTAGTCTAACTGTATATATCTCATTACAATTCCATCGTAGCGGATTAAGCGAGATCTTCATCGTTGTAGCAGAGGGAGACTTTGTTGCGGCCTGAGCTCTTAGAGTCGTACAAAGCAATATCGGCACATTTGTAACTGAGAGTACTGTTGGAGGTAAGTTCGGTGTAACCTACGCTAATCGTGACATCGACTTGTTTGGAAATCGACACCGCGACACGAAGGCGATTTAACACCACCTCCGCGGCAGAAACGGTGGTGTGGGGCATGATGATGGCAAACTCCTCTCCACCAACGCGCGCTAAAAGATCGGTGTTTCTCAAGCCATTTTGAAGAATCTTAGCCACTTCGCGTATCACTCGATCGCCTTCATCGTGGCCCTGCTCATCATTGACCCGCTTAAAATAATCGATATCGACTAAGGCTAAGCATGCCATAGGGGTCGCTGGATAACGCTCGATCAAGCTGGTATGTTGAGCAAGTTGCTGTTCAAACTTACGTCGGTTCCAGATTTGTGTCAGTTCATCACGCTCACTTAAGTTTCTCAAGCGTTCCTCAAGCTCTTTGCGCGCACTGATGTCCACCAGCGAGGTGATGTAATAACTCACTTGGTTGAGAGAGTTTTTCACTGCTTGAATACGCATGATCACCGTGATGATGTGGTTGAGCTTGGTTTGGCAACGAATTTCCCCTTCCCATACTTCATTCTTCTGCAACGCACTCCATGCTTTGATAACGGTTTCTAATTCGTCATTCAAAAAGATCAGTTGTTGAGCGCTTTTCCCTTCAATCTCATCCCCCTGATGACCAAACATCATTTCGAACTCATGATTCACGAGAATAATCCGGTGAGAAGTGTCTGAAATCATCACGGCGGTCATGCCATTCAACGCCGCTCTGGCCAATTTACTTTCTAAATTGCGCTGGCGATAGTGCAGTACAATCGTCAGAGAGGGCAGCGCGACAACTAGGATCAAACACAACACAAAGAGTGCTTCACGCGTAAGATCATTCACGGCAATTTTCGAGCGTTCCATTAACTGCTGTTGATCCATATCGATCAGCAAGTAGAGATCCCTATCTTGGCCAAAGCTGACACCGTTATGAACCACTAAATCCTGCTCATCGTAGCTGTAACCTGCTTTCTGGTGTCTAAACTGCAGCCAAGCTTGCGGATATTGATCGCTAAAACGAAAGGCTGCGCGCTCTGGCAAAAGGTCACCGAACTGCTTTTCTTCTTCCTCACTAATGACGAAGTAACCGCGGTCGTTGACGATCTCAATATTAAAATCTTTCACGGGTGAGTAATTCAGCCGATCGGCGATGTAATCCACATTCAGATTTAGCGCCAAATATCCTTTGCGCTCACCGCGTATCGTGACCGGAGTAAACATAGAAATAACTGGCACATAAGGTTTAATTAACTGCTCGTCTCGCGTATCTAACGTGATTCCCCACGCCCCGATTTCGCTATTTTCAAGTGTTTTGGCATAGATAAAATAAGCTTCTTTTGCATCATGTTGCTTCTTCACCGCTGGGAAAAAATAATTGCGACTGACATCGTAGTTGAGGCGCAGCTGCTCCATCCCTTCCATGTCCAACAGACGGATTTCGGTATACCACTTTTGGTTAACCACCACAGATTCCCACAAAGACATTAATGCCCGCTCCGATTGAGGATTGGGATCGACGATGAAATCCGTCAAGGTTTGGTTATAGGTCAGTAGTTGCAATACCGAGGCAACTTGATCATACAGGTTGTTGTATTCACGTTCGGTATAGGAGAGCTGATTGAGAGCCTCTTTCGCAGTGTTTTCAATATTGGCGTTGAGCAGATCTTGGTATTTATCCTGATAGTAGATGGCAATGAGTGCAGCGAAAAAAGCGCTGGTCAAAATGAGAATGCCGAGTAACTTTCTGATTTTCACTCGTAAGTTTTACCTATCAGGAAGAAGAATATCGCCGGAGTATAGCATAGATAGTAGTCAATTTAATCGCCATCAGGCACTACAGATTGATTGTGAAGTCACAATAATAATGACCACCCATCGGTGGCCATTACATCATGATGAGAGATAGCTTATGCTTTCAGCGCTCTTTCTCCGCGAGCAATGCCAACCACACCGCTGCGAGCAACTTCAATCACTTCCGTGACTTCAGAAATGGCCTGAATGAAAGCATCCAGCTTTTCGCTGGTACCGGCAAGTTGCACCGTGTACTGCGAGGCGGTAACGTCGACAATCTGACCTCGGAAAATATCCGCAGTACGTTTCACTTCTGCACGAGCAAAACCACTGGCTTTCACTTTCACCATCATCAGTTCACGTTCGATATGATCGAACTCCGTCACCTCTTGTACTTTCAGCACATCAATCAGTTTATGTAACTGCTTTTGAATCTGCTCTAACTGCATCTCGTCGGTCATCGTGGTAATGTTCAAACGAGACAAGGTTTCATCGTCCGTGGGTGAAACGGTCAAGGATTCAATGTTATAGCCACGCTGAGAGAACAGCCCTACCACACGAGACAAGGCACCCGGTTGGTTTTCCATTAACAACGAAATAATGTGTCTCATATTAAGTTCTCTCCGTTTTGCTTAGCCACATTTTGTCCATGCCTTCGCCTTTGATTTGCATTGGGTAGACGTGCTCAGTTTCATCCACATTGATATCGACAAACACCAAGCGATCTTTCATGTCGAGGGCGCGTTTAAGCTCTGACTCGAGTTGATCGGGGGTTTCAATGCGAATACCTACATGGCCATAAGCTTCTGCAATGGCTGCAAAATCAGGAACAGAACTCATGTATGAGTTAGAGTGGCGACCTTGATAGATAATGTCTTGCCACTGTTTCACCATCCCTAGAAAGCGGTTATTCAAGTTGATAATTTTGACCGGAATGTCATATTGCATCGCAGTCGACAGTTCTTGAATGTTCATTTGGATACTGCCATCCCCCGTCACCACCACCACTTCTTCTTCTGGCATGGCGAATTTCACCCCCATACCAGCGGGCAGACCAAAGCCCATGGTGCCTAGACCACCAGAATTGATCCAACGGCGCGGTTTGTTGAACGGGTAGTAAAGCGCGGCAAACATTTGATGCTGGCCTACATCTGACGCAACGTAAGCATCCCCATTGGTCAGCTTATGCAGTGTCTCGATCACTTGTTGTGGCTTGATGCGCTCCGAAGAGGTATCGTAGGCGAGGCAATCGCGTGCTTTCCAGCCTTCAATTTCATCCCACCAGCTCGCTAAGGCTTGCGTATCGTTTTCAGCACCTTGCTCTTCAAGAAGTGTCACCATGGTCTCAAGCACTTGCTCTGCTGAACCCACGATGGGTAGGTCAACTTTGACGTTTTTCGAGATCGAAGAAGGGTCGATGTCGATGTGCATGATCTTCGCATTAGGACAGTATTTTTCTAAGTTGTTGGTGGTACGGTCATCAAAACGAACCCCAACACCAAAAATAAGATCGGCGTTATGCATCGCCATATTGGCTTCATATTTACCATGCATGCCGAGCATGCCTAGAGCGTTTTTGTGGGTCCCCGGGAAAGCACCGAGCCCCATTAGTGTGCTTACAACGGGCAAATTTAATGTTTCAGCCAGCTTGAGGATCGACTCATGCGCACCTGAGATAATCGCACCACCACCGATATAAAGAACGGGCTTCTTCGCTTCAAGTAATGCCTTTAGCGCTTTCTTTATTTGACCTTTATGGCCCGAAGTGGTTGGTTTGTATGACCGCATGCTGATTGACTTAGGATATTCATAAGGCAGTTTGATCAGCGGATTCATCACATCTTTTGGTAAGTCGATCACCACAGGGCCAGGGCGGCCTGTCGTGGCAATGTAAAATGCTTTCTTGATGGTCTCAGGAATGTCTTCCGCACGCTTAACGAGGAAACTATGTTTAACCACAGGGCGAGAAACACCAACGATATCGCACTCTTGGAAAGCATCATTACCAATTAAGCTATTGGGTACGTTTCCTGAAATAACGATCATCGGGATGGAATCCATGTAAGCCGTGGCAATTCCGGTGATGGTGTTCGTTGCGCCTGGTCCTGAACAAACTAGGACAACGCCAGGTTTGCCTGTGGCACGAGCATAACCATCAGCCATGTGGGTCGCGGCTTGTTCATGACGAACTAATACATGCTTGATTTGTTCAGTTTTGGCGTGAAGAGCATCATAAATATCCAGTACTGAACCACCGGGATAACCAAAAATTTGCTCTACGTTTTCTTCGATCAGAGATTGAACAACCATCTCTGCGCCTGACAACATTGCTGTCATAGTGCTTCTCCTTAGCCAGTTTCCATTAAATAAGGTCAATCTAATGGGCTGGTTTTACATAGTTTAGGGCTTATTTGTAGCCTAATTCGAAAAAACTTCATTTTTGCTATGTCCTGCCTTTGTCATAACAAAGAGCAAGGTAACGCAACAAATGTAACTTTTTATTATCAGCAGGTCTAATGAGAGATAGATCGAAATTTAAACAAGATGCTATTTATTAGCACCTAATAAGGAATAGATCGCGGCTAGAAGCCGTTAATCAGGATGATCACTATATTGCTTCGTTAAAAAAAGAACAAAAATTCACACCTCACTCAGTTCTGACGGCGAGAATGCTGTTTTAGACAATACAAGGCAACGCCTGCCTACAGGCGTCAAAGACGAAAAAACCTCACTGAGGTTTCACACTCAGTGAGGTTCATCAAAGATAAATGTGATGTCAATGTCCGACAGAAAGTCTTATTTCTCTTTCTTGTCTGAATACATTTCTTCGATTTCGTCTTGATACTTGTCGTTGATCACCTTACGGCGCAATTTCTGCGTTGGCGTCAACTCACCTTCATCCATAGAAAATGCTTTTGGCAGCAACTTGAACTTCTTCACTTGTTCAAATTTCGCCAGCTCTTTTTGCAGATCGTTAACGCGCTTCTCCAGCATTTCCACGACTTGGTGATGCTTAATCAATTCAACGCGATCGTGATACTTAATATTGAGCTCTTTGGCGTACTCTTCCAAGGAGTCAAAACAAGGCACAATCAAAGCTGAAACGAATTTGCGTGTATCGGCAATCACCGCGATTTGCTCAATGAAATGATCTTTACCAATCGCACCTTCAATCATCTGCGGGGCAATGTATTTGCCTCCAGACGTTTTCATCAGCTCTTTGATACGATCGGTAATGAACAGGTTGCCGTGCTCATCAATGTGACCCGCGTCGCCCGTTTTAAGGAAACCGTGTTCATCAAACGTTTTCTCCGTTTCTTCTGGGAGCTTGTAGTAACCACGCATCACCATCGGACCACGAACCAAAATTTCGTTGTTTTCGCCAATCTTTACTTGTGCGCCCGGCATCGCCATGCCGATAGAGTCGGGGTTAAAGCACTTGTCATCCCAACATGAAATCGTTGCTGTGGTTTCGGTCATGCCGTAGCCCAGCTTCACGTTGATACCAATCGCATGGAAGAAACGGCCAATGGTTTCATCCAGTTTTGCACCACCACATGGCATAAAGTTGATGTTGCCGCCTAGCAGGGCTCGCAGTTTTGACAACACCAGCTTATCCGCCAACGCATGGGCTTTTTTCAGCATCAATGAAGGCTGGCGACCTTCTTGGTGGCACACGGACATCTTCGCGCCCATGTTCACCGCCCAGGTGAACATGATTTTGCGCATCAGCGGTGCGCGAGAGACTTTCTCATGGATGGCAGAGAAGATTTTCTCGTAAAAACGCGGTACGGCACACATCACCGTTGGCTTGATATCACTCAGAGCGTCACGAACTTGCATGGTATCTTGTAAATAACAGTTCGTACCGCCTTTATACAGAACGTAAAAGGTCCACGCGCGCTCAAAAACGTGTGACAACGGCAAGAAACAAAGCGAAACGTCGTTTTCTGTCAGGCTTAAGCGTCGATCATGTCCCTCTAATTGAGCGGCAATGTTGGCGTAATCTAACATCACCCCTTTCGGCTGCCCGGTGGTGCCAGAGGTATAGATTAGCGTCAGCAAATCCTCAAAATTTGCCTGTTCTAAACGTCGTTCGAGCTCAGCACGGGCCTCTTGTTGACCTTGTTGAATGAAGGCTTTCCAATGGATCGCAAAGTGATGTTCGCCTAAATCAATATCGTTTGACATGGCGACAATCAGGTTCAGTTGCTCACACTCATCGAAGATTTTCACTGCGGCGTCAAATTGTGGCTGTTCACCCACAAACAGAACTTTAACGTCGGCATTTTGCAGAATATAAGCCGCTTGAGCTGCCGTATTGGTTGGATAAATCGGAACCGTGACTGCACGTAATTGTAGGGCAGCAAAATCGGCCACCGTCCACTGTGGCATGTTATTAGAAAAGATAGCGATCTTATCTTGGACTTCAATGTCCTGCGCAAGCAACGCTAGGGATAATTCATCAATTTGCTGACCAAATTGCTTCCAGCTAATACCTTGCCAAACTGCACCAACTTTATGCTTGAGCGCAACTCGCTCCGCACCTTGTGCAATCTGCTTACGAATTCGTTTTACGATGTGAAAATCTAAATTGGCCATGTCTCTTACCTTTGGCTTACACATGTAAGCTCTATTTGCGGGCACAGTGTAGCGGTGGGAACAAAAAACGCAACTGATGAGGGTCAAACTTATGCTCAATTAGAGAGAATCATCAATAACAAGATAAAAAAATGCCCTCATGGCCAAGGCTCAATGAGGGCATCCAATTTGTAACAGGCCGTGTCGGTTATACCGCAGCAACCACTTCGCCACATGTCACCATCAGCAGATCACGCAGCCAAATGTGGCCTTTGTCTTTTTCTGATGATTCGTGCCAGCTTAAGAAACCGCTGATTTCACGATTTTCAAATGGGAAGTCAAGAATCTGTAGCTGCGCGTTGTTTGCCGCATTTTCCACAATCCAGCGAGGAGCAATCGTCACAAGCTCAGATTGACCAACCACATACAGAACGTTGCTCAAGCTTGTGCCTTCAAAATACGCTGCCACATCCAGATCGCGATACGCTTGCTCAGAGAAGCTGCGTTGGCCGTGAATGCGAGACAGTTTCGCGTGACGCTCTTGCATCAACTGCGCTTCTGTCACTTTACCTTGAATACGAGGATGCTGCTTAGACGTCACAACCACCAGTTCATCTTTGAAGATCTCTGTACTTGAGAAACCTTGCTCGTCAAAACGTGCGTAATCAATCACAAAGTCGATTTCTTGATAGCGCATACGCTCAGAGAGCATGCGATCAAACTCTGCATCCAAATGCAATTGTACATTAGGCGCTTTGTTATGAATGTCTGCCATAATGCGTGGTGCAAAACGCATATCACATGGGCTGCAAATCGCTAGTTTGAACAGACGAGTTGAAGACTCAGGCTGGAATACAGAACTTGGTAATTCATTGCGGATCAATTGAAGCGCTTGGCGGACTGGACCAAATAATTGGCGAGCACGCTGGGTCGGTTGAATACCACGGCCTTGACGCATGAAAAGCTCATCATTAAACATCACTTTTAAGCGAGCAACCGCGTTGCTCACTGCAGGCTGTGACATGCCTAAATTATGTGCTGCGCGAGTAATATTTTGCTCTTGCATAACGGCATCAAATACCGTTAGTAGGTTGAGATCCACTCCGCGTAAAGTACTTTCCATTCGATAGCTGGCAATCGCGCTCATCGCATCTTTTTTATCTAACATCTAGTGCGCCTCTCGTGTAACGGTCAACAAATTTGAATTTGATAGTCAGGAATAGATAACCTGTATTTCTTATATTTATCGCCCCCATCACTCTCAGGGCGCAGCTCACTATCATTGAATTCATTGATGTTTAGCAACTAGATTGATAATTAATCACAATATTTTAGCCAATTATCATTTTTGTTGATTAAAAACATACATTTAAGCAAAACCTAAAAAACTATAAAAAACAGAAATACCCTCATAAGTAGCAATTATTGACCTAAGTGATGTCTCATCTCTTAACCCACTTAAAGCATTTACTCCAACTATTGTTTCACCACAAAACCCAACAATCTCGTCAATATTAGCGTTATGAAATTGACACGTAACTGGGAAAGTCGACTTGTTGCCATAGTTGCTCACACAGCGTTTGATGACATGACCACTCACCTTTGAGTATCCATTCGACAATCGCCGGCGCCACTTGAGGATAAATGACTTTTTCCGCCAACGCGTCTTGCAACCAACGCCGCACAACCTGACTGTCCAAGGTGTCCATCACCGTCGCTAAGCCAAGAGTTTCTAAGGTCGCCACGTTGCTTTGTTGCTCAAATTGCCCTTCAAGTGGTTTCACTAATAATTTTTTACCTAAGGTCAACGCTTCTGAAGGAAGCTCAAAACCACCATTCGCGATCACCCCTTTACAACGATGTAAATCTAATTGAAATGAATGATGATCGAGCGCACGGAGTGAAATATTGCCTTCCATTTCTTCCGCGAGCACATCTGGGTGATAACAGATGAATGACTGCGATTTAAAACGCCACAACAGCTCGCAAATGGATTCCAACTGTTCAAAGGGTAAATAAACCAGAATCGCATCGCTTTGCTCGGTTTGGTAACAAAGCGTGTGAACAATCGGCGGTAAGATCGGTTGATCAAAATGGTACCAATGCAAACCTAAATGAATGTTAGCAGGAGCAAAATGACGCAGTACTTGCTTATCGAGCCATGATGCTCCCCGCAATGGCACAGAATAACGAAACGCATTTTGATGACTAAGCCCAATGCAAGGCTTATTTTGTCGTTTAGCAGCCCACGCCGAAACCGGCTCGAAGTCACTGATCACCAAATCATACTGACTAAGATCTTGCTGCTGCACTTCTTGCTTCAGAGTCAATAAACTGTTTTCGAGCGCAGTTTGCCAATAATCCACACGGCCATTTTTCGTCGCAAAGGTGAGCCCTCGACACGTTTTGTACTGGCCAAAGGCTTCCATGGAGAAATAGCGCTTCGGGTCTCGACCAGAAAAAAGAAAATCCACTTGGCAATGCTGCGCCGCAAAAGCGTTTGCCATTGCCCGAGCACGGGCGATATGACCATTCCCCGTGCCTTGTACGCCATACAGAATTTTCATAGGCTCACTCCATCACAAGAATCAAGGCCAAAGTGGCACAGGCATGACCGAGCAGAGCACCAATCACAATGTCACTAAAAAAATGCACGCCCAGTAAAATGCGTGACAACCCGATCAGGGTCGCCCAGCTAAACGCAAACCATGTCAACTCTGGGAAGAAGTAACTTGTAATGGTGGCCATGACAAATCCTGCGGCGGTGTGACCAGAGGGCAAGCTGTAGCGATCTGAAGGGGTGATAAAAGCGGGCAAATAGGCACTGTACTCTTCTGGGCGACGGCGCTTGAAACTGTTTTTGAGCCCCCAATAAATGGGTAACTCAATAATAAAGGCCAGCAAACCACAGATCAAAAACCACGTTCCTAGTGAAGGAATAGCCAGCCATGCGGCCAGTCCAATCAAGGCGTAAAGGTGCCCATCACCACTGTGGGAAATCGCTTTACTGATGGTTGCCACTTGGTAATTGAATCTATGTTTTAAGCAAAAGCTAGAAAGCGCAAAGTCAAAGTCTGCAATACGTTGTATCGGCAGACGCAGCGTGTTGATCGATTTCATTGTTGCCATCCTGAATGTCGTTCTCCTGCTACTAAGCTAGGAAACCAGAGTGACAATCCCATGAAAGGAATTTGGCGATTTAGTGACAACGCCCTGAATCCTTGATAAGGCTTGGGCGATCAAGAAGATAGCGAGAGGGACAAAGGAAGAGGAGAAGATCGAAGAGAGCACGAACAGAGTGCTCTCTTTACGATCAATAAAGAGAAGAAAGCGCCATCGCGAGAATTAACTGGGATCGATCGACTGTATATACCAAATGTTTTTGTCTTTTCGACACGCTAGCAAATTACCTGAGCGAGCCTGATTGGCACCATTGAGCTGATACTGTAAATCACGACATTGATAACTGCCTGTCCACAAGGTATTTTGGCTTGCGGCTCTGGACTTCGGTGTTAACGCTGCATTAGGTTTCACCGATAAAATGTCACGCGGTTCGATACGACTTTGCACATAACCTTGATGTACATAGCCTTCAATCATTCCCTGTCTCTCGACTAACAACCAAGGTGCGCCGGGGACTTTTGCCAATGCGATGAAGACATCTCCCGTTTGCAGCTGCCCTACTTTATTTGATTTCGCAGATGGGCCTGAGCGTAGGTTAACCACCGTGGTGGCACTGAATGGCAAATCCAGCAGAGACAGTTCTCCTGTCAATGATACCCCGGAGTAAACCTCTGTCTCGACAAGAAACGTTTTGGTTTTCGGATCAGAAGAAGCAATACGCCATTGTGACGTCATCTGCCCTTCGTTCTCCTCTCCACCAGCCATTTCAGAACTTTGGCTTTCCAGCAAGGTCGCCATTGCCGTCAAGAAAACATCCCTCTCCGTTGAACTCAGTGTAGATTCCAACTGCTTGTTAAGCACTTCTGCATTTTCTGATAGCTGCGCTGATGACACACTACTCACTCGACGTTCAGAGCTCGTAGACTGGCAGCCAAGTATAGTCACACAGCTTAAAGTCAGCGCTGCATACCAAGCCAGTTTGTAAAGCATCGTCTTCTCCCTTTACTTTTTCCATCGCTCACTCACGCTGTCTCGTATGCCAAATGCGGTTAACAGTGAGTAAGTCATCCAAACTGATACGTTGTTATTGAATTGGGCTCAATAGTGATGGGCAAATAGTGGCAGAGCAAGTATTAGAAAAGTATGAAAAAAAGCGCTTTAGCAGTCACCTCACATTACAGCGAGATTGTGAGCCCGCAGGAAGCAATACAAGGTTACAGTTCCGTCAAGCTCACCACCATTGCAAGGCCACTCTAACAAACTGATCCGATATGAGTAAAAAATCAACTTTAGGGTTGACGCGCAGCACTGAAGTGCGGTACTAATCTGTTAACTTAATTTTGTGGAATGCTTAACAAGATGACAGCACATTTTTCTTTCCTACTGAACCTCCTCCTCATCGTGACAAGATCGCGCGGGTAGGCTGTGGAAGAAAAATAAACCACACAGAATAACAAATAGCCCGCACATCGATGCGGGTTTTTTTATATCCAAACACAACATTGACCAGAAGAAATCGATTAACTATCGAGAAAAGGAAGCGAACATGAACGATCAGGTAATTATATTCGACACCACGTTACGTGATGGCGAACAAGCGTTATCAGCGAGCCTAACGGTAAAAGAGAAGTTACAGATTGCTTATGCGCTTGAACGACTTGGCGTTGATGTGATCGAAGCAGGCTTCCCGGTTTCTTCTCCTGGTGATTTTGAGTCCGTACAAACCATCGCTCGTAATATTAAAAACAGCCGCGTATGTGCCCTTTCTCGCGCCGTAGAAAAGGACATTGATGCCGCCGCTGAAGCCTTGAAAGTGGCAGAAGCATTTCGTATCCACACTTTTATTTCCACCTCGACCATTCACGTGCAAGACAAATTACGTCGTAGCTACGATGATGTCGTTGAAATGGGCGTTAGAGCAGTGAAACATGCTCGCAAATACACGGACGATGTGGAATTTTCTTGCGAAGATGCCGGACGTACGCCTATCGACAATCTTTGCCGCATGGTAGAAGCCGCGATAAATGCGGGCGCGCGTACCATCAATATCCCAGACACCGTGGGCTACACCGTACCAAGCGAATTTGGCGGCATTATCCAAACCCTATTTAACCGCGTACCGAACATCGACAAAGCGATCATTTCAGTTCACTGTCACGATGACTTAGGCATGTCTGTTGCCAACTCCATTGCTGCTGTTCAAACGGGTGCTCGTCAGGTTGAAGGGACAATCAATGGCATTGGTGAACGAGCGGGTAACTGTTCTCTAGAAGAGATCGCCATGATCATCAAAACTCGTCAAGAGTTACTAGGGGTCCGAACAGGCATCAACCACGAAGAAATCCATCGTACCAGTAAGTTGGTCAGCCAACTTTGCAACATGCCAATCCAAGCCAATAAAGCCATTGTCGGTGCCAATGCTTTTAGCCACTCTTCCGGTATCCACCAAGATGGCATGCTAAAGAATAAGAACACTTACGAAATCATGACGCCTGAATCGATTGGCCTGAAGAACCAAGCGCTGAACCTAACCAGTCGCAGTGGCCGTGCTGCGGTGAAGAGCCACATGGATGCCATGGGCTATAAGGAAGATGAGTACAACTTAGATGCGCTATACCAAGATTTCCTAAAACTGGCGGATCGCAAAGGACAAGTCTTCGACTATGACCTAGAAGCACTGATGCACTTCTCTAACCTGCGCGAAGAAGATGATTATTACAAGCTGAACTACCTAAGCGTGCAATCAGGCAGCGTGATGGCGACCACCAGCATTAAACTGTTGTGTGGCGATGAAGAGAAATGCGAAGCAGCCGTTGGTAATGGTCCTGTCGATGCGTTATACCAATGTATCTACCGTCTGACGGGCTACGACATCGTATTGGACAAGTTCGATCTCACTGCCAAAGGGGAAGGTGAAGACGGCTTAGGCCAAGCAGACATTATCGCCAATTACAAAGGCCGTAAGTACCACGGTACGGGTATCTCAACGGATATCGTTGAAGCATCAGGTCAGGCGTTGCTGCACGTTATCAACAGCATTCATCGTGCCGACGAAATTGCTGAAATGAAACAGAAAAAAATCGCAACCGTATAACTGTATTACAAGCACTTCATTGTGCTCGGAATGCCCAAAATTCGCTGCAACACAGCACAATAAAATTCAATAATTAAAGGATTAACATGACAGACAAAACTTACAAAATCGCCGTTTTACCTGGCGATGGTATTGGCCCAGAAGTAATGGCTCAAGCACACAAGGTGCTGGATGCGATTGAGAAAAAACACGCGATTCATTTCGAACGTGAAGAGCACGACGTTGGCGGTATTGCGATTGATAATCATGGCTGTCCACTCCCCCAAAGCACGGTGACCGCATGTGAAGAGTCAGACGCGGTGCTGTTTGGTTCAGTAGGCGGCCCTAAGTGGGAACATTTGCCACCTAACGACCAACCAGAGCGTGGCGCGCTCCTACCGCTACGTAAGCACTTCCAGCTGTTTTGCAACCTTCGCCCTGCTCAAATTCACAGTGGCTTAGAAGCATTTTCACCATTGCGTGCCGACATCTCGGGCCGTGGTTTTGATATTGTCGTTGTGCGTGAGCTAACGGGTGGTATCTATTTCGGTCAACCCAAAGGCCGTGAAGGTGAAGGCGCCAACGAAAAAGCGTACGACACGGAAATTTACCACCGCTTTGAAATTGAACGCATCGCGAAGATTGCCTTCGAGTCGGCTCGCCTACGCCGCAAGAAAGTGTGCTCTATCGATAAAGCCAATGTACTGCAAAGTTCTATCTTATGGCGTGAAGTCGTCGAAGAGATCGCTAAAGACTACCCAGATGTTGAGCTATCGCATATGTACATCGACAACGCAACGATGCAGTTGATCAAAGATCCTGCGCAGTTTGACGTCATGCTTTGTTCTAACATCTTTGGCGACATTATTTCGGACGAGTGTGCAATGATCACGGGTTCCATGGGCATGTTGCCATCAGCCAGCCTAAACGAAAGCAAATTCGGCCTGTATGAACCTGCTGGTGGCAGTGCGCCTGACATCGCAGGGAAAAACATCGCTAACCCGGTCGCGCAAATCCTTTCAGCCGCTCTCATGCTACGTTATAGCCTTGGTGAAGAGGCCGCCGCACAAGACATTGAAAACGCGGTTTCTCAAGCGCTAGCGGCCGGTGAACTGACTGCCGATCTTGCCGGTGACAAACCAGCACTATCGACCGCTGAAATGGGCGATAAGATCGCACAATACATTCTAAATTCATAAAAACACGGAAGTTCGAGCAATGGGCAAAACACTATACGAAAAAGTTTATGAAGCACACGTCGCGGTTGCCGCAGAAGGTGAGACGCCGATCCTATATATCGACCGTCATTTAGTGCATGAAGTGACTTCTCCACAAGCGTTTGATGGCTTACGTGAAAAGGGGCGCCAAGTGCGTCAAGTGAGCAAAACGTTCGCGACCATGGATCATAACGTATCCACCACCACCAAGGACATTAATGCGTCTGGTGAAATGGCCCGTATTCAGATGGAAACCCTGATCAAAAACTGTCAGGAATTCGGTGTCACCTTGTACGACATCAACCATAAATATCAAGGCATTGTGCATGTTATGGGGCCAGAATTGGGCATCACTTTACCAGGCATGACAATTGTCTGTGGTGATTCTCACACCGCAACACATGGTGCGTTTGGTTCGCTGGCATTTGGTATTGGTACTTCTGAAGTCGAGCACGTGCTGGCAACACAAACCCTTAAGCAAGCGCGCGCCAAAACCATGAAAATAGAAGTTCAAGGCAAAGTCGCTGACGGTATCACCGCCAAGGACATCGTCCTTGCCATCATTGGCAAAACCACCGCAGCGGGTGGAACGGGCTATGTGGTGGAGTTTTGTGGTGAAGCAATTACAGACCTTTCCATGGAAGGCCGCATGACCGTGTGCAATATGGCAATTGAGTTAGGTGCCAAAGCAGGCTTGATTGCACCAGACAAGACCACCTTCGACTACATCAAAGGTCGTAAATTCGCGCCAACTGGCGCAGATTGGGATGCGGCGGTTGAATACTGGAAAACACTCAAAACCGATGAAGACGCTAAATTTGATGCAGTGGTGACGTTAAACGCTGCTGATATCAAACCTCAAGTGACGTGGGGCACGAACCCAGGCCAAGTGATTGCCGTGGATGAGCCCATTCCAGCACCAGAAAGCTTCAGCGATCCCGTTGAAAAAGCGTCCGCTGAAAAAGCACTGGCGTACATGGGACTGGAAGCCGGTAAATCGCTGTCCGAATACAAAGTCGACAAAGTCTTTGTCGGCTCTTGCACAAACTCACGTATCGAAGATATGCGCGCCGCCGCTGTCGTCGCCAAAGGGCGCAAAGTGGCATCACACGTTCAAGCGCTGATTGTTCCAGGGTCTGAGCAAGTCAAAGCGCAAGCCGAAGCCGAAGGTTTGGATGTCATTTTCAAAGTAGCGGGTTTTGAATGGCGCCTACCTGGTTGCTCTATGTGCCTGGCAATGAACAATGATCGTCTAGGGCCACATGAGCGCTGTGCGTCAACGTCAAACCGTAACTTTGAAGGCCGCCAAGGTCGTGATGGTCGTACACATCTAGTGAGCCCAGCCATGGCTGCCGCGGCGGCAATTGCTGGTCATTTTGTTGATATTCGAGATTGGAAATAAGGGGAACACACATGCAAGGTTTTAAACAACACACCGGTTTGGTGGTTCCTCTTGATGCGGCGAACGTGGATACCGATGCGATCATTCCCAAGCAGTTTCTACAAAAAGTCTCTCGCTTAGGTTTTGGCAAACACCTCTTCCATGATTGGCGTTTTCTTGATGATGCAGGCGAACAACCCAATCCAGAATTTGTCATGAACCACGCGCGTTACCAAGGTGCCTCTATCCTGCTGGCACGAGAGAACTTCGGTTGTGGCTCTTCACGTGAGCACGCCCCTTGGGCACTGGCTGACTATGGCATTCGTGCGATGATTGCACCGAGTTTTGCCGATATTTTCTACGGCAACTCGATCAATAACCAAATGGTGCCTGTTCGTTTAACCGAACAACAAGTCGATGAACTGTTCCAATATGTGCAAGCGACGGAAGGGGCACAAATCGAAGTGGATCTTGAAGCGTTGAAAGTGCGCGCAAATGGCAAAGAATACTCATTTGAGATCGATGACTTTCGTCGCCACTGCTTGTTGAATGGTTTAGACCACATTGGTTTGACCCTACAACATGAGGACAAGATCGCCGCTTTTGAAGCTGATATTCCCGCGTTTCTGCGCTAATTACTTTAAAAATAATCATTAGAACTTTATATCAACGAGGCTGTAGCGAATGTACTCACATACTTTGGACAGCCTCGATCATATCGACGGTATGAAACTCACTAGTCCGCAAAAATTGCCAAGCTTCTTAGTACCAGCCTAAATAAATATAGCCTAATTGAGGTCATTCAACGATAGCAAGTGTGGAGTTGTTTAAAATCAAGCGATCTTGCCAACCAGTCCTTTGCGAATTACGAAGACATCGTCTCCGCAGTATGTCGGGCTTGGAATAGTTGTTGGGAACGCTCGGCCAGAGTCAGACAGATGTGCTCGAGAAGATGGATAGACCTGACCAGTTAATTTTCCAGATTGGTATTAGTCGCAAACCAAAATCATACAACTGATACAAAAAAACCTCAGCATTTCTGCTGAGGTCTGGAATAAGTGGCGGAGCGGACGGGACTCGAACCCGCGACCCCCGGCGTGACAGGCCGGTATTCTAACCAACTGAACTACCGCTCCGCACTGGTTAGACATTTAAGTCTAAATTAAAAGCCTGGCGATGTTCTACTCTCACATGGGGAAACCCCACACTACCATCGACGCTATTTCGTTTCACTTCTGAGTTCGGAATGGATTCAGGTGGGTCCAAAACGCTATGGTCGCCAAGCAAATTCTTAAAATTCGGAAAGCTGTTTTCGTTCTCTACACATTCAATTCGTTCTTGCTTTGAGTCCATCAAAACCCTTTGGGTGTTGTATGGTTAAGCCTCACGGGCAATTAGTACAGGTTAGCTCAACGCCTCACA
>NZ_JAKGCY010000009.1:0-164637 GCF_021852965.1 Vibrio floridensis
ACCCTCACCGAAGCGGGCGTTAAAGCCGCGGCCAACGATTTTGAAGCGCTGGCGAACGTGCATAACCTGGTGGTTGGCGCTTCCGATGGCGTCAACACCACCAACATCAAGGTGACGCTCACCGAGCAGAACTTGGATGACAACGCGCCAGTCTTTGAAGAGGGTCAGTACAGCTTCAACTACGACGAAAACAGCGCGGCGGACACCGTACTGGGCACCGTCAAGGCGACCGATGCGGATAAAGAGACGGTGACCTACAGTATCAAGTCTGGCAACGACAACGGCTGGTTTGCGATTAATGCGACCACGGGCGTGATCACCTTAACTGCTGAAGGTGCCAAAGCGTTGACTAATGATTTTGAAACGCTGGCCAACGTGCACAGCTTGGTGGTGACGGCGACCGAAGACGCAGGTCTGGGTGGCGTGAAGACCACCGACATCACAGTCAAGCTCAACGAGCAGAACCTGGATGACAACGCACCTGAGTTTAAAAATACCAACCCAGAAGGCGAGTACAGTTTCAGCTATGATGAAGGGCGCTTGGCGGGTACCACTTTAGGTACTGTCACGGCGGTTGATGCTGACAACGAGAAGGTTACCTACAGCATTACATCTGGGAACACCAACGGCTGGTTTGCGATTAATCCGGACACTGGTGCGATTACGCTGACCCAAGAAGGTCAGGATGCCGAAGCCAATGATTTTGAGCGGTTTTTGAATGAACACCGTTTACAGGTCACTGCGACCGAAGTGACTGGCTTAGGTGAAGTTAAAGAGACCATAGTTAATGTGAACTTGACGGAGTTGAACATTGATGACAACGCGCCAGTATTTGAAGGCATCACTAACGGTCAGTACAGCTTCAGCTACAACGAAAACAGCGCAGAGAACAGTGTGCTGGGCACCGTCACGGCGAAAGACGCCGATGGCGAAGCGGTGACCTACATCATCAAGTCTGGTAACAACAATGGCTGGTTTGCGATTGATGCGATCACGGGCGTGATCACCCTGACGAAAGCCGGTTCAGAGGCGGCGGCCAACGACTTTGAGGCGCTGGCCAACGTGCACAGCCTGGTGGTGACCGCGACGGAAAATGCTGGCCTAGGTGGGCAGAAAACCACCGATATCAATGTCAAACTGAATGAGTTGAATGTCAATGAAGCTCCGGTTGCGGAAGATGGCCATATAGTCACCAACGAAGATCAAAGCTATGTGTTTAAGTGGTCTGATTTTGGTGTGACGGATGTCGATACTCTGCCATCGTCATTGTCTGTCATTATTGAGTCAGTTCCACTTGATGGTTCATTGACTCTAAATGGTACAGCTATTGAGATTGGTACTACCGTAAGCTATGAAGACATTAAAGAGGGCAAGTTAGTATTTACACCAGATAGCCATGAATCGAGCAGTAACAGTGCCTCTCAGGATGGTGTTGTTGTTGGCAATAAAGAGTCAGACTATGCGAAGTTCGACTTTAAAGTGTCTGATGGTGTCAGCATTAGCAAAGAGTACGCTGTTGTTATAGATGTAACACCTGACGCTAATCTGCCTAAGGTTTCGATAGCAATTGGGCAAGGCCTTGAAAAAATTGATCATAGCTTTGACTATAGCGAATATGTTCAAAAGCTTATTGATGGCGCAAATGGTTCAGGGGCGGTAATTACTGGCGACGACTTAGGAAAATTACACATCGGGACTAATTTCAACGACTTTTTCGATGTAAAAGGTGGTGCTGATCAGATCGTAGGTGAACTTGGCGACGATGTAGCGTATAGCTCTAAAGGTGATGATTCAATTTATGGTGGTTCTTATCATTCAAAACTAGGTGAAGCGGGTCTAGATACGGTTATTTATTCTGGAAAGCGTTCTGAATACACAATTACTCCATTGAATGTTGGAACTGACCAAGAAAAAGTGAATGTTGTAGACACGAAAGGTCGTGATACTTCATTTGGATGGTCTGGCTCAGGTGACGATTTATACAGTATAGAGAGATTTGTCTTTACCGATGGCGTTTATATCATGGATTCAAATGGTAATTTGGTTAAAGAGGAAACTGTGTATACCGAGTTCACCATAACTATTAATGCCAAACTGACCGATACGGATGGAAGTGAAGCTCTGGCAGATACAATTACCCTTTCTGGCATACCTGATGGAGTAACTGTTCTCGTCGATGGTCAAGAATATCTACCGTCAAATGGGGTATACACCTTGCCGATCGTGGTTGTGGGTGATAGCGGAAATGTGAATGTCGAACTACGTGTGCCTAGTGATTATTTAGGCAGCTTAGACTTTCCAATTACAGTTACAGCGACGTCCAATGAAGTTGTAAATGGTGCGATTGTAGATAGTGCTGATGGCACGTGCTCAATCTCGGTATCAATTCGTGGATATGAGGTTACAACGGGACAGAGCGGCTCTGATAGCATCGAGACATCAGCAGAGAATGATATCGTAATTGGCGATACGTCTGGTTTTCAGGTCGTACCTGGACAAGATTACAATATTGCGTTTATCTTTGACACCTCTGGAAGTATGGCTGGTGATATCACCAAGGCTAAACCTGAGCTTCAAGAGGCATTCAATAAGCTAGTAGATAGTGCTAGCGGTGACAATGCTGGTACCGTAAACATCCTACTAACAGAGTTTGCAACAAGGGCTTCTCATGTCATTAGTATTGATTTGAGTTCGAATGATCCTAAAGGTCAGTTTGAGGCTGCTCTTACCAAGATTATTGATAATGATACGGGATTGACCAACTATGAATCGGGTTTCGATTCTGCAATCGATTGGTTCGCGATGCTACCCCAAAATGGTGCCACAAACCATTCGTTCTTTATAACTGATGGAATGCCTAATCGAGCAAGCAACGATGACCTTGACGATGACGAGTTTGACCAATTCTGGATGTATGCAGATAAATCTACAGGAGAAGTACTGTCTTTACAGGGTGTTTTGGGTGATAACTTTAATCTATCTCAGCTCTTGAATTCGGGGCCTATTAGTCTTAACGGTGTAGTGGTGGTTGAGTATCATCACGGACATGCCGATGTTTATTCCCCTTACTTAGACCAAAGTGGCCAGAGAGTGTTACTAGGTACGTTAGAGTCAGATAAACATGGTAAGCTGAAGTATAAGGACTACTATGATGCCGATGAATCTCAACTAGTTCAGGCAGTTCATATGTTTAACGTTTTGGCTGGTTTATCGGCTGTTCAAGCTATTGGTATTGGCGACGATGTCAATGCAGAGATCTTGCAGGTTTTTGATACAGACAAAGTAGTTGACCACAACATCAAAGTAGATGAATTAGCTGAGGCTATTGCTGGTGAGCTAATAGAAACTCTTCCGGGGGCAGATACGATTTCCACATTGAGTGGTGACGACATATTATTCGGTGATGAGCCTGTACTATTCGCAGCCGATGGAATGACAAAGCTAACACTTCAAGAATATGTAGCTGAAAAACTCAATATGGGTGTAGCTAATATAAATGCTAAGACTATGCATGATTATATTACAAGCCATATGCGCGAGTTTGATTCTTCTTCTAGTCGAGATGCGGATGACCACCTTTTGGGAGGAGAAGGTAACGATATTCTATTTGGTCAAGGTGGCAATGATAGGCTGGATGGCGGCGTTGGCGAAGATACCCTATACGGTGGTGCTGGTAATGACACTCTGACTGGTGGTAGTGGCAACGACATCCTCATCGGCGGTCTTGGTGATGATATCCTAACGGGTGGCGATGGTGTTGATATCTTCAAGTTTGTTGATCAAACAGGACTGCGTGATGGTGAGAGAGACACCATTACCGACTTTACGGCCGGTGAAGATAAGATTGATCTTTCGGATCTGCTCCATACAAATCAGAACGACTCTATCGATTCATTGCTGGAGAGTAACGAGATAGGCCTTACTCTTAACGGTGGTCACTTAGAACTGACGATTTCACATGGTTCTAGCCATCAAACGGTGGTTATTGAGAATGGTGCATCGCAGTATCAGTCTTATATAAACGAAGACTCTATTACCAACATGAATGCGATTTTGAACGATTTGCTAAAGATTCATGATAACTAGTAAACAAAAAGGGCCGAAAGGCCCTTTTTTAATCTTTGCTTATTATTCAAAAGTTTATATGAATGAAACTACAACACCTTACACGCAAACCCTTTAAGGTAGAAACCTTCTGGGTAAGCCGTATCGGTTGGGTGGTCGGCGGCTTGCTCGAAACGTTCAACAAACTTTACGCTACGGCCTGCATCCACTGCTGCATCAGCGATGACCTTTTGAAACAGTACTTGGTCCATCAAACCTGAGCATGAGTAAGTCAGCAAAGTACCACCTGGATTCAGTATTTGCATCGCAAGCATATTGATGTCCTTGTAACCGCGACATGCGCCGTTGAGCTGTGCTTTGCTTTCAGCAAACTTTGGTGGATCCATGATCACCACGTCAAATTTGGTGCCTTGATCTCGATATTCACGCAAAAGTTTGAATACATCGGCGTTTAGGAAAACCGCGCGTTTCTTGGAGATATCGAACGCATTGAGCTCAGCGTTAAACTTTGCCGTATCGAGTGCTGGCTGAGATACATCAGCGTTAATCACGCGCTTTGCACCGCCTTTTAGAGCGTAAAGACCAAAACCACCAGTGTAAGAGAAGCAGTTAAGAACCTCTTTGTCTTTGACGTATTTCATCGCTTGTTGGCGACTGTCACGCTGATCAAGGTAGAAACCGGTCTTGTGGCCACCGACGATATCAACGCTAATTTTTACGCCGTTTTCTTCGATAACGACTGATTTCGGTGGCATTTCACCGTGTAACACACCAGTCGTTTCTTTGAGGCCTTCTTTTTTGCGTACAGAAACATCTGAGCGTTCGTATACATTGCAGTCAGGGAAAACCTCAACGAGGGCGTCAACAATATTTTGCTTTTGATGCTCGGCGCCTGCACTGAGAAGTTGGCAGACGAAGAAATTTTGGTAACGGTCGATGGTCACACCAGGCATGCCATCAGATTCTGCTGCAATAAGGCGATAGCCCGTTAAGCCATCTCGCTCAATCACATCTTCGCGAAGAAGTTGAGCGTCTTGGATGCGTTTTACAAAAAACGCTTTGTTAATATCTTGCTTTTCAAAGCTCCATACGCGAGCACGAATTTGAGATTCAGGAGAGTAGGCTGCTTTGGCTAACCATTTGCCATCGTGACCATAAACATCAACGGTTTCTCCTAATTGTGGATTACCTTCGACTCTATCGATCCCACGAGAAAAGATCCAAGGGTGGCGTCTAACAACTGACTTCTCACGACCTTTTACTAAATAGATGGCAGCGGACATTGAAATTCTCTTAAGCAAAAATGAAAGTGGGGTATTTTCAAGGAATCAGCGTAGAAAAGCAAATAGCAAAAAGGCCGCGAGCGCGGCCTTTAGCATTTTTTGTCGAGATTATGCTTTTATTCCCGTTAATAAGTTTTCCATCACATCACTTTGACGGCGTAGCTGCTCGACATTGCGAGAAGTCATATTGATCATTTCACACACGTTGTTTGATTGCATGCGAATCTCTTCCACACTGGCAGCGATATTGTCGGCAACCACACCTTGCTCTTCCGCAGCAGTGGCAATCTGAGTGCTGCTGTCTGAAATGGTTTGGTTCTTATCTGCCAGTGAAGCAATTTCATGATTGACTTCTGACATCAAGGTCTGTCCTTGGTTCGCGTTGTTGACCGTGACTTCCATCAACTTAGTCAGTGATTGGCTATTACGCTGTAATGACTCAATCATGGCTTGAATTTCGACGGTCGCTTGTTGCGTTCGTCCGGCAAGCGCACGAACTTCATCGGCTACTACTGCAAATCCGCGTCCTTGTTCACCAGCACGTGCTGCTTCGATCGCTGCGTTAAGCGCCAGTAGGTTGGTTTGCCCAGAAATACCGTTGATGGTGGTGACGACTTCATCAATTTGCGCTGCATTGGCATCGAGTTCCTCAACCGCTTTAGATGCCGACTGAATTTCAGTAGAAAGTTGTGAAATCGAGTTTAGAGTATTTGAAACTTTAACCTGACCAGATTGAGCAACACTGCGCGCATCGTCTGTTTGCGCGCTTGAGTCATGGGCAAGATTCGCGACCTCTCTGATGGTTGATGCCATCTGTTCCGTTGCACTGGCTAATGAGTTCAAATGTTCTTGTTGAGTATTTGAAATCTCCGAACTATTGGAGATGGATTGATTAAGATCGGAGCTGATTTGTTGCATGAGCGCAACCGACTCTTGTATCGACAACACCATCTTTTGCTCTCTTTCGGCGACTTTGTCGATAGTGATCGCGATGGTGCTAAACTCATCACGAACTTGGAAAAAGTTCATTCGAGCCGTTAAGTCTCCGCTTGCTAGCGTGTTTAGTGCTTTGTTCATGGTAAACATTGCGCCACCAATGAACGTCATAATGTAGTAAACCGCTAATGCGACGATGAACAATGAGACGCAGATAATGGTCCAATGAGCAGTTGAAAGGGCAGCCCAAAGGTCTTGTTCGTGAGTAGCAACGATACTAAAAGCGCCATTAAGAACAGAAACGGAACCGATGCCACTACCAATTGAAATAACGTCGGAAGAGGCTAAGATATCCATGGCCTGTGAGCGAGATAAGTTACCAGCTTCAATCAAATTCTTCATCAGTACAAGTTCATCTTGATACAAATGATTGAGCATGGCATCCGCTGCATTATCCAAAACCAGGGTAAGAATGAGCAGTGCAACTAGCGGGAGAAGGAAAAGCAAGTAGAACTTTTCTTGAATTTTTAGATGGATGAGATATTTATCAATCCAACGAAAAGGGATTTCTTTCATAATTATTATACTCGTAGTAACCCACGGTCCTTTGTGGGGTGAATAGACTTAATAAATATATCACTCAAAAAAACGGAGAGGTATACGGATGACAATAAGATGCGAAAAATTTGTGGTCTCTGGCATAGTTCAAGGCGTTGGGTTCCGCTATCACACCTCTCATCAGGGTTTAAAGTTCAATTTAGTCGGTTATGCGAAGAATTTGAATAACGGAGATGTTGAAGTTATCGCCTGTGGTGAACTGGAGAAGATAGAAGAGTTTGCTCAGTGGTTAAAACACGGCCCCAAAACGGCTCGCGTCGATGAGCTTAAAAGAGAAGAAATTACCTGTCGTGAATTTCAAGGGTTTGAAATCCTGTAGCTGAGCGCTACAGGATAAGAATAGGGAGTTAGAGGCACTTTGCCGGTTTTGGTAAACCTGCAAGTTTGGTCGCCTGTTTTGCTGGCCCTTCTTTAAAAAGCTTAAAAAGATACTTGCTGTTGCCTTTGTCTGGCCCGTGTGATTTTTCCATCGCTTTCACCAGCATTCTCACCGCTGGCGATGTATTAAACTCTTGGTAAAAGTTACGCACGAAGTGAACTACTTCTAGATGCGCATCTGTGAGTTCAATGCCTTCTTGGGCGGCAAGTATCGCAATCATTCCTTCTTCCCACTGCGTGTGGTCGAGTAGGTAACCTTGAGCATCGGTTTCAATTTCTTTGCCGTTATAGACGAACATACGTTGTATCCATCATGTTACTGGTGATGTGTATAGGGTAGCGTACCGGTAAGGTGCTGCTCAACAAAAGATTCTCATAGTTATGTTGAGCGAAGAAAAAGCGTGCAAATCGGGATTTTTCTTGGCAAACATAAATAGAAAAAGCCCGAAGCAATGCTTCGGGCTCTTGATTCGCGTTTATGCAAAACGATTAATCATCTCTCATGATGCCTAAAATGGTTAGTAGGCTTGTGAACAAGTTCAAGATATTTAGGTACATTGAAATCGTTGCACTCACGTAGTTGGTTTCTTCACCTCGAACGATACGGCTAGTATCAAATAGGATGAATCCAGAGAAAACCAATGCAGATACACTGCTGATAACAAGCTGACCTAGCGTTGAGCCAACAAAGATGTTGATGATAGCTGCAACGATGACAATGATGAGGCCTGCCATCAAGAAGTTACGCATAAAAGAGAAATCTTTTTTGCTGGTGATGGTGTATGCCGAAAGCCCTAGGAATACCATGCCTGTTAAACCCAAAGCTTGAGCAATAATAGTAGGGCCGCTTGGGATTGAAGCGTAGTAAGTCAGCATTGGACCAAGAGCCCCACCCATTAATGTTGTGAAGACGAATGTCCAAACAATGCCCATTGATGAGTTAATGCTACGTGGTAGAGCAAAAAACAGAATGCCGATTGCAGCGACTTGCATCACAAGTGCCATCATCGGAGAAATACCTATAGCCATAGTTGCAACCGCGGCGATAGCGCTGGTCACAAGGGTCATAGAGAGCAGAAAGTACGTGTTTTTCAAAACCTTATTGGTTTGAAGAGTACTTTCCATACTCGATGTGCGAGTAAACATAGGACTGTTCATAATCTTCCTCTTGAAGGTATGTTTAATTTATATGTCTATATATGAGGCCGATAGTTCCAAAAATCAAGCCTGAGTTTATTTTTACCTAGCCAAAATGATAGTAGAAATAATGAGTTATGCACTATCCAGTTTGTAACACTTTATTTCCACTTAAAACGAAAAAAGAGGCGGATAAAACGCCTCTTTTACTCGGTGGTTCGCATTAGTGGTGCAAAATTTGTGCAAGGAAGTTTTGTGTACGGTCCGATTGAGGATTCTCAAAAAACTCTTTCGGATTGTTTTCTTCAATGATCTCCCCGGCATCCATGAAAATCACCCGATCGGCAACTTCTTTTGCAAAGCCCATTTCGTGGGTTACACACAACATGGTCATGCCTTCTTCTGCCAGTTCAACCATAACATCCAACACCTCACGTACCATTTCTGGATCAAGTGCAGATGTCGGTTCGTCAAACAACATCACTTTAGGGCTCATACACAATGAACGAGCAATGGCAACGCGTTGCTGTTGCCCACCAGAAAGCTGGCCTGGATATTTGTCCGCTTGCTCTGGGATTTTTACACGTTCAAGGTATTTCATTGCGATGGCTTCAGCTTCCTCCTTCGGCATTTTCTTCACCCAAATCGGCGCTAGTGTGCAGTTTTCCAAGACCGTTAGGTGAGGGAAGAGGTTAAAATGTTGGAAACACATACCAACTTCTCGTCTTACTGCTTCGATGTTTTTTAGGTCTTCGGTCAGTTCATTACCAGAAACGATGATCTGGCCAGCTTGATGTTCTTCTAAGCGATTGATGCAGCGAATCATGGTTGACTTTCCTGAACCTGATGGTCCACAAATTACAATCTTTTCGCCTTTCTTCACATTCAAGTTGATGTTTTTTAGTACGTGAAACTCACCGTACCACTTATTCATATCCTTCAGTTGGATCATGTAATCTTGTTGTTGCGTCATAATACGTCCTTGAGTTTTCTGAATTATCGTTTGTGACCGGTGTGTAGTTTATTTTCTAGCCATATCGAGTATCTCGACATGCCAAAACAAAATATCCAGAACACTAACGCGACAAATACATAACTTTCTGTAGCAAAACCAAGCCACTCAGGATCGGTGTTTGCTGCTTGACCAATGCCCAACACATCGAACATACCGATGATCAGTACAAGGCTGGTGTCTTTAAAGAGGCCAATAAAGGTGTTTACGATGGACGGAATGGTAATTTTCAGCGCTTGCGGAAGAATAATTAAGCCCATTTTTTTCCAATACGTGAGCCCTAAAGCGTCGGCTGCCTCGTATTGGCCCTTTGGTATCGCTTGCAGGCCGCCACGCACTACTTCTGCCATGTAGGCTGCACTGAACATCACCACGCCAATCAAGGCTCGAATCAACTTATCCGTTTCTGACCCTTCGGACAAGAAGAGTGGCAGCATAACTGAAGCCATGAAAAGCACTGTAATCAACGGCACACCACGCCATACCTCGATATACACGGTACACAAGCTTCTAATAATGGGCATATCAGAGCGACGACCCAAAGCGAGGGCAACACCAATTGGAAGTGAAACGACTATCCCCACTAGCGCAATGATTAAAGTAACGAGTAAACCGCCCCACTTGTGGGTTTCCACTACTTCTAAACCGAATACGCCGCCATAGAGTAATCCAGCCACTATAAAAGGATAGATGTTGACAAAGAACAACCAAATCCACATTCGTTTTGGTGTTTTCTCATAGGCGAGTAGCACAGTGAAAATCGCCAGCGTAATGTAGAACAGGCGAGGGCGCCACAGTTCTTCTTGTGGGTAAAACCCATACATGAACTGCTCCCAACGCACACTAATGAACACCCAGCAAGCACCTTCACGACTGCATGCATCGCGGGTGGTGCCAATCCAATCTGCTTTCAAAAACGCCCAATCCAAGATGTACCAGAATGCACTTATTGCAAAGTAAGCAAGTATGATGGTTAGGACTGAATTTACTGGGCTGTTAAACAAATTCTTCCTCATCCAACTCAAAACACCCACGGTGTTGGCTGGCGGTGGAAGATTTGGCTGAAATTGATGTACTTTCATTTTATCTCTCCACCAAAGCGACTTTTTTATTGTAAATATTCATCAATGCGGAAGTGGTCAAGCTCAACGTCAAGTACACACCCATCGTCATCGCAATGATCTCAATGGCTTGTCCTGTTTGGTTGAGCGTTGTTCCGGCAAATACGGACACCAAATCTGGATAACCAATCGCCATCGCTAGCGATGAGTTCTTTGTCAGATTCAAGTATTGGCTGGTGAGTGGAGGAATAATGATCCGTAGTGCCTGGGGAATAATAATCAACTTGAGCGTGCGTGAACGTGGCAAGCCTAAAGACATTGCGGCCTCGGTTTGGCCATGATTCACCGCGTTAATGCCAGAGCGAACAATCTCAGCAATGAAGGCTGCGGTATAAATACTCAGCGCAAGCAGCAGTGCCGCTAGCTCTGGAATGATGCTAATACCACCTTGATAATTAAAACCTTTGAGTTGTGGGTATTCTGTCGATATCGGCATACCGGAAATAAAATAGACGACGGCAGGTAAACCTACAATGAGTGCGAGCGCAATACGTCCCATCGGTGTTTGTTGACCGGTCAACTTCTGCTTATTTTTAGCCCAGACACCAATCACTAAGGTGGCGATCATCCCAGCGAACAAGGCAGCAAAAATAAATGCACTACCTGATTCGAAAATGGGTTTAGGCAAGAACAATCCACGCACGTTCAAAAATACCGCTTCACCCAAACTGATACTTTGTCTCGGAGAGGGAAGAGCTTGAAGTACTGCGAAATACCAAAAGAATATCTGCAGTAGCAAGGGAACGTTGCGGAAAATTTCGATATAGACCGCTGCGAAACGGCTCACCAACCAGTTTGAGGATAAGCGAGCAATGCCAATGACAAAGCCAAGAAATGTAGCAAGAATAATACCTAAAAAGGAGACTAACGCGGTGTTCAGTAAGCCGATGATAAAAGTACGACCATAAGAGTAGGTTTCATTGTACTCAATCAAGGTTAAACCGATACCAAATCCAGCCTCTTGAGACAGAAAGTCAAAACCGGTTGCAATGCCTCGAGAACTCAAGTTAGTAAGTGCGTTGTTAATGATGGTGTAGAAGAAGAAGACCAACGCCAAAATAGCAATAACTTGGAAAACGGCCGAACGAAAAGTGGGGTTGTAAATCAGATTGCCTACCGCTGCCGGCTTAGCGGGAGCACTTGACGAGATGTTTTTATCAGGGTTCATACAACAATAACCTCTAATCCATTATCTAGAAAAAAGGGCGGCACTTGTCCGCCCATTTAATAGTAGGAAGTGATTAACGGATCGGTGGCGCGTACATGAAGCCACCAGCATTCCACAGTGCATTCACACCACGTGAAATTTGCAGTGGAGAGCCCGTACCAACAGTTCGCTCAAAGCTTTCCCCATAGTTGCCTACTTGCTTCACGACTTGGTAACCCCAATCGTCACGAATGCCTAGACCTTTACCTTTAGGGCCATCGATACCTAGGATGCGTTTGATGTTTGGATCGTCGGACTTAAGCATTTCTTCCGCGTTTTTAGAGGTGATACCGTACTCTTCTGCGTTGATCATCGCATTGAGTGTCCACTTAGCGATGTTGAACCACTGATCGTCACCTTGGCGAACAACAGGTCCAAGAGGCTCTTTTGAAATAATTTCCGGAAGAACGACGGCTGAATCAGGCTTTTCAAGGTTTAGACGAAGCGCATAAAGGCCCGATTGGTCAGTTGTAAGCACGTCACAACGACCAGCATCAAAACCTTTTGAGGTTTGTGCTGCCGTATCAAACACAACAGGCTTGTAGCTCATACCTGTGTTGCGGAAGTAGTCTGCAAGGTTAAGTTCGGTTGTGGTACCAGATTGCACACACACTGAAGCACCATCGAGCTCTTTCGCGCTCTTGATGCCAAGATCTTTTTTCACCATGAAGCCTTGGCCATCGTAATAGTTTACGCCTACGAAATTAAGACCAAGAGCAGCGTCGCGTTGTAGAGTCCATGTGGTGTTGCGAGATAGAACGTCAATTTCGCCTGATTGTAGAGCGGTAAAACGCTCTTTTGCAGTAAGTGGAACAAACTTAACTTTGGTTTTGTCGCCTAACACTGCAGCTGCAATCGCTTGGCAGTATTCTACGTCAATCCCTTCCCATTCTCCTTTGGAGTTAGGGTTAGAAAAACCAGGTAAACCAGTACTGACACCGCAGGTAACAAAGCCCTGTTTCATCACTTTGTCTAGAGTGGTTTCTGCAGCGAATGCATTTGATGACAACATAGCAGTAGAAGCCGCTACCAATGAAGCCAAAATTGTTAATTTATTTGCCATTTGTATCCTTCCTGTATGATCCATGTTAGACCAGGTAAAACCTGATACAACGTGCTCAAAAGTTGTGTGCGTATCCTAACTGATTGATTTTGGCTAAAAACGGCTATCCAAAAATCAATTATTTATAAGCGTAGGAAAGGATTGTGGATTTCTCAAATGTATAATTTAAAAAGATTTTTGAGAGTAATCACAAACCCAACAGTAATTAGAATGACGAAGTGTTAACCGATTGTAAATAGTGCAACAGGTTTATACTTTGGTGCAGGAGAGCTTTTGTTAAATATATTAATAGTATTGCCGACTTTCAGTTTGCTTGAGTTGTGGATATTGGATTAATCAACCAAAAATGGCTTGAAATTTGAACGAAAATTATTTGTTGTGCCACTTTGTGATGATATTTATGCACCAAATCTGTTACGATGAGCCTCGTAGTGAGAAACAATAGACAGGGATCGAAATGCGATATTTTCCTCTTTTCATGGATCTAGAAAACAAACCCGTACTTGTTGTTGGTGGAGGGGAAGTTGCAAGTCGCAAGATTGAGGCTTTGTTAAAAGCAGGTGCAAAAGTAACGATCGTTTCCCCGACGTTGGTTGAAGAGTTGATGCAATGGGTGAAAGAAGGTGCTTGCTACTGGGTTAAGAACTTTTACTCTTCTGAATTGATGGATGGGCATTATGTCCAGGTTTGGGCTACCACCAATAATCCCTCTCTCAATCATCAAGTCTATCGAGACGCAAAACAGCGTAACTTGTTGGTAAATGTGGTAGATGATAAGCCATATTGTGATTTCATTACTCCATCGATGATAGTGCGTGGTCGAGTGCAGATTGCAATATCTAGTGGTGGTGCCTCACCGGTTTTGATTCGCAATATTCGTGAGTCGCTCGAGGCGATATTGCCACAGAATCTGAGTTTATTGGCTGATTTTGCCGAATCAAAACGTCATGCCGTGAAACAGCGTTTTGAGAGCATTGACGAACGACGCACATTTTGGGAAGCGTTTTTTGATTTGTCAGAGGTAAAGTTAGCCAGCGACAAACAGCAGCTTGACAAGCTATTTTTGCCGGCCCTTGAAGGGGCGATACAACGTAACGTTCAGTGCACTTGGATTGCATGCAGTGATGATGTTGAAATGTTACCTATTAAGGCCTTGCGCTATATGCAGAAAGCAGAGTTGGTCCTTGCTCCAAAAGCGTTGTCTGAACCGTTTTTGGAAATGGTGCGAAGAGATGCTGTTCGTTTCAGTTACACGTCTCCCGCACAGCTTGCTGAAAAGCTACAGGAAGCCAAAAACGAACCGATTAAGATTTGTGTCTTGTTTCCATCTGGAAGCAATGAGTTCAGTTTTCTTCAGCAGGGTGATTTGGTGATTGAGCGATAGGGCTCTTTAGATTGCCTATTGGTGGCGTTGGGAAGCATTCAACATGTTGAAAAAGCCTAGTTGATTTGATGAGTCACTTAGTGTGTAAGTGATGCTCTGTTGGCGGTGAACAGTCAACAAGATTCCATATCACTGGCAGTGTTCAGCCATTCTTTTTTGGCTTATTAATTGAACAAAGCCTCTATTCGATAGAGGCTTTGTTTATTCCGTTCGATGCACTAATCACGGAAGTTATTGAACTGGAACGGTTGGCCAAGTTCTGCGGCACGAATTGCTGCAATAGCTTCTTGCAAATCGTCGCGTTTTTTACCCGTTACGCGAACTTTGTCGCCTTGGATAGAAGCTTGTACTTTCAGTTTGGCATCTTTAATCAGCTTAACGATTTTTTTCGCCATTGGCGTTTCAATGCCTTGCAGGAAAACAATGTCTTGATGCCAATTTTTGCCTGTCTGCTCAGCCGTTTTCGCATCCATAGAGTTTGCGTCAACGCCACGTTTAGCAAGGTGACCACGTAAAATATCGCGCATTTGCTTTAACTGGAAGTCACCTTCAGCAGAGACTTTTACCGTTTGCTCTACTAGCTCAAAGCTAGCTTGCACGTTACGAAAATCAAAACGAGTCGAAAGCTCACGGTTTGAGTTGTCTACAGCGTTGCGTAGTTCAACGGTATCGATTTCAGAAACAATGTCAAATGACGGCATGGTTTAAGTTCCTATAGTTATTATCTTAACGGCTTTCTTTTACAGCAGTCGCAAGCATATCCAGCATTTGCGCTGTGTGTTCCCAGCTTAGGCAAGGGTCAGTGATCGATTGGCCGTAGGTCAAGTTATCAAGATCAGTCATCGGCTGATTGCCTTCGGTAATGAAGCTTTCTGCCATGATGCCTGCGATATAAGTGCTGCCTGCTTTTAGCTGGTTACAAATGTCTTGCGCGACATCGAGCTGTTTGCGATGTTGCTTTTCACAGTTCGCGTGACTGAAATCAACGATCAAACGCTGTGGCAAATCGAACTCAGCCAGTGATTGACAGGCAGACTCAACCGATTTTGCATCAAAGTTAGAGCCGGTATCACCACCACGCAGAATAATGTGTCCATATGGGTTACCACTGGTGCGGTAAACGGTCATGCGGCCATTTTTATCTGGAGAGTAGAAGTAATGCGAAGCTTTTGATGCGCGAATTGCGTCAATCGCAATTTTCACGTTGCCGTTGGTGCCGTTTTTAAAGCCAACCGGGCAGGAGAGTGCAGATGCCATTTCACGGTGAATTTGCGATTCAGTGGTTCGAGCTCCAATCGCGCCCCAAGTGATCAAATCAGCAATATATTGACCGGTGATCATGTCAAGAAACTCAGTTGCGGTAGCAAGGCCAAGTTTGTTGATGTCGAGCAATAGCTTACGTGCTTTATGCAGGCCAGCTTCTAGTGCGTACGAGCCATCCAGATTTGGGTCGGTTATGAGGCCTTTCCAGCCCACCACAGTGCGTGGTTTTTCAAAGTAGGTGCGCATAACGATGAACAGCTCATCGCGATACTGCTCTTGAATCGAGCTCAAACGCGTCGCGTAATCAATCGCGGCTTCAGTATCGTGCACAGAGCAAGGACCGACAATCACCAAAAGGCGGTTGTCCTTACCCGTTAAAATATCTTCAATTTGTCTGCGAGATTTCGCAATTCGCTCGGCCACATCGTCGGTAATCGGATGGGCTTGGCTCAACTCAGCAGGAGTTGGCATTGGACCCAAAGGTTGGGTTCTCAATTCATCGGTTTTTAGTGGCATGTGATAGCTTTGGTATTTATAACGAAGCGGTAAAGATAACGGAATTAGTCTCAGGAATAAACCATTTAACTGGAATCTTACGGATCTATTTCCGTGTCAAACTGTAAAGCTAGCGTGAATTAAAATGAATATAAGCGTAAGTGAAACGGTATGAGCAACTGTTAATAAATAAAAGCCTTAATGAAAAGGGAGTTAATGAACATTTTTCACTGAATTGATGATGAATCGCGGGGATAAATTCGTGATCGACTCAGCGACCTGATGATTTTTGTTAACAACTCTTTGACAACTGGTGCTGTGCGCAGGAAACTGGTCAGACTAGTTATAAGGAAACGCCACTATGCTTACGTCACTACAAAAAGCCAATCTTTATCTCAATATGTTTGGGTTTTCAAAAGTCCCACTGATCTGGTTGTGTCGCCCCAAAATCATTGCTATTGATGAAAACATGGTCGAAGTGAAAATCCCCCTAAGAAAACGAACAAAGAACCACCTGAATAGTATGTACTTCGGCGCATTAGCGGTTGGTGCGGATGTGGCAGGTGGTTTTTTGGCGATGAGCAAAGCCAAAAATCAAGGAGAGAAAATTTCCTTGGCGTTTAAGGGCGTTAAGGCGGAATTTCTTAAAAGGCCAGAGGCGGATGTGCATTTTGTTTGCCATGATGGCCCTTTGATCGACCAAATGCTGGCTCAAACCATGCAAACAGGTGAAAGGGTTAATCAAGATGTTCGAATTACCGCGCTTTGTCCCACCTTGCATGGGGATGAGCCGATGGCCGAATTTGATTTAACCCTATCGATTAAAAAAGTGACGCCTAGGGCGTAACGCTAGGTTTCAGGTTGTTCGATTTTCTCGATGGCAACAATTTTCGAGCGATTCATGACAATTTTCCAGCGGTAGTAAACGGGCTCACCTTGGTGGGTGTTTTCTTTCACAATCAGATTAAAGAGATGGCGTTTTTCCACTGATTCGCGACTGACTTGCCCATCTTGTAGCCGATAGATACGGTTGCTGCCTTTGTCCATCAAACGTGTAAATGGTCTTAAACTGATGTTGAATGTTTCGCGTGTTTGCTCATAGCCACTCAAAAAGCGAGACGTCGACATTTCCGTTTTGGCGTGGTAGTGAAGAATTTGCTCTTCACGCTGAACCACGCGTCGTTTCCGAATAGCTTGAATGCGATCCGGCAGTTTATTGATGACGGTGTAATCTAACCATTCCAACTTGTGGCCGACCTCTTTCCCTGTCGTGGGGTCGGTGTATTTGCGACGCCACTTCGGCTTACCTTTGCGGATCCAACGCCACATCATGTCACGTAAGTCGTCTTTAAAGATCTCTCTAAGCGCGTAGATCACCGACATAGCCACGATAAACGATGCGGAAATTTCTCCAAGATAGTCTCGCGCAGAAATCACAGTTGTGGTCACAAATACCATCACAAGACCGGTTGCCAGTCCTTTAATCACCCGTTTGATGTTGTTTCCCAATGAAACACTTTTCTCATTAAGAACAATGGGATGTTCAATCAAACGCCGCAAAAGGCGCATTTTATTGGTCATGCGCGTTGCATCGTCCGCTGCGTTGGATGAGTTGTACTTATTGAGTTTTCGATGTGCTTGCTCTTTTTCGCAGAGAGTGATTAAGCGATCCTTGATGGTGCTGTAATCGCCTTCACGTGGTAAGTGGGCAACCAAGGCAAGAAATTTTTGTTCTGTGTACCAAGAAAGATAGTTATCGATGTTGACGTAATAACGCTTGAGAATTTCTTCATACGGGATAGAGCGGCGCAGTCTTTTGAGGATATCGAGAGAAATCTCAATCACTTCATCGACTTGATCTTCGGTGACGCCGTCACTGGATTGCTCATTCAGTTTAGCCACGGCTTTATCAAGTGCGATCACGTACTGATAGGCAAACAAACTCAAGCTAACACGATACTGAGTGTTGGATAAACGCCCCCGCTGTGCTAATCGGCTGTGAACTAAAGGCAGTAGCGTTTTGTCACTGTAATAAGAACGCTTTTGCACCACAGAGGTATAGTAAAACTCAGATTCAGAGAGAACTTCAGGCGTTAGCCCAAGCTCTCCAGGTACGAATAGGTAGAAGTCGAGATCGAGTTTTTTACTTGCCCCCATAATATGGCTGATCTTGAGGGTGATGGAGTCTTGTTTATCGACTGAAATCAACGAAATACCCTATTTGATAAATAATTGTATTGAGACTTGCGCAAGAATAGCAGAGATAACGTATAATCTCTGCAAATTTGCAGTGAGATATATTCAATGATTAAAGTTGGTCAAATTAACAACTTAGAAGTAACTAAACGCACAGATTTTGGTGTATTCCTAGATGGAAAAGACTACGGCAGCATTTTACTGGCAAACAAACATGTGCCAGAAGGCTGTGACGTCGGCGCTCAAATCGATGTTTTTATTTACTTTGACTCCGACAATCAATTGGCAGCTACAACTGAAACGCCAATCGCACAAGTGGGCGAATGGGGCTTGATGAAGGTTGAGGGTGTCAACAGCACGGGTGCTTTTGTTAACTGGGGCATCAAAGAGAAAGATCTACTGGTGCCATACAGTGAGCAACGCAGCCGTTTTACCGCTGGTCAATCGATTCTCGTGTATGTGTACACCGATAAAGCCTCTGGCCGAATTGTCGGCACCACCAAATTCAATAAGCTACTTGATAAAACACCGGCGAACTACACCCGCAACGAGCAAGTGGATCTGATCATTGCTGAGCGCAGTCAGTTGGGCTTCAAAGCGATTGTCAATGGTTCACACTGGGGCATGATTTTTCCATCGGATGTTTTTGGCAAGCTGTTTATTGGCAAGAAGCTGAAAGGCTTCATTAAGAACATCCGTGAAGATGGAAAAATTGATTTGTCGTTGCAGAAGGTTGGCGTCGCGAAGATGGATGATTTGTCAGAAAAAGTGCTAGAACTACTTGAAAAGAAAGGCGGCTTCTTACCACTTAATGACAAATCCAGCCCTGATGCTATTTTTGCAGCATTCCGCACCAGTAAGGGCACTTATAAAAAGACGATTGGTGGTCTGTTTAAAACTGGAAAAATCACGATTGAAGATGATGGCATTCGTTTAGTGAAATAGTGGCCATATCGCATTCTTCGTTAGTAAATCATTGCCTGTTGTTGTCGTTAACTGGCAGTTATAAGCGAAATGTAACGTTAATATAAAAAAAGGCCCATCGCTTCCATCGTTGGGCCCAGGGGAAGTGGCTCGTAAGAGCCTGCGCTAAATTGTGTTGTGCCGTAAAGTCTGGGAAAGTTACTTGAGGGGGATTCTCTCCAACACTTTCACGTTCAACTAATCTTAATTGTAGTACAGGCTTTTAGAGCTGCTTAGTTCGACGCGTCGAACTCATTTGTTTTTGGAAGCGGTCTTATAACTAGAACAAATTCTTATCTTTGACCAACTCTCTTGGCAAACCATTCTTAATTTTGTTACTGACCCATTTTCCCAAGCCGATAATGGCACCTTGGTAGCGGACGAAAACTTCACCTTTGCCACTGTTGTCTGGGTAAATATCACGACCCATAAACCATTCGCGTGCGGCATCGGTGTCGATGTCCACAACGGTTTTCTCATCGCCGCTGGCTAATGTTGTTGCAATCTGATGCTGCCAACGATAGCCATTCTTGTGCTTTTCAGCCAGCTTGATCCCCATACGAGAGAAGCGCAGTTCACCCAGCATGGGTTCTAAAGCATTAGGGAAGAGCCAAACATCGTTGTCTCGTAACCAAATGGTGCTGTCCGTGGGTAAACTGATATCAAGTGAATCAGAGAGGGATTTCTCAATCAAGGCACTCTCTTTTTTACTCGCTTTTTGAAATGGAAACTTACCCATTTTCTTGTTGACGTCTGGAGTGTTGACCGACGCCAGTTTGCGAATACGCGCGACGAAGAAACCTTCACTGTCGTACACTTGCGGGAAAATATGCAGAAACCCTTCTTCGGTTAGCGCTTTCTCTGCGCCATCGAAGAGCGAGCTCAAACTTTCAAACGCCACGGCATCGCCAAAAGTGTGTTTTAGATGGTGACAAACTTGCTGGTTTTCTTCTTCGCTCAATGTGCAGGTCGAGTAAACCATGACACCACCCGGTTTGAGCGCTTGAAATGCACTTTCGATCAAATCTTTTTGTGTCGCCGCAATTTCAAGTACTGATTCTTGGGACCAGTTTTTCATTGCATCTTCGTCTTTGCGCACGGTGCCTTCGCCTGAGCAAGGGGCGTCAAGCAACACAGCATCAAACGATTCTGGTAGCCAACCACCAAACACACGGCCATCAAAGTTACTCAATGCTGCATTTCGAACACCACAACGTTCAATGTTGGCGTGAAGCACTTTCACTCGGCTTGCAGCATACTCGTTCGCGACCAAAATGCCTTGGTTGTTCATTAATGCTGCTATTTGTGTGGTTTTAGAGCCAGGTGCCGCGGCGGTATCCAGCACCGATTCAAATTGGTTTTCACCCAGAAAGAGCGCGCTAACTGGCATCATTGAGCTGGCTTCTTGAATATAGAACAAACCGCACATGTGCTCAGCCGTGTTGCCAAGCGGTACTTTGCTTTCATCTGCCTCAATCCAAAAACCGGTTTCACACCAAGGAACAGGGTGAAGCGTCCAACTTTTCTCTTGCGCGATGGTAAGAAAGGCATCAACGGAGATCTTGAGCGTGTTGACGCGGATACTTTTACGCAGTGGCTGCTGACAGTAGGCGATAAAGTCGTCCATGTTCAGGGCGCTAGGTAGGATGGTTTTGATTTTTTCCAGAAAGGTTTCTGGCAGATAGACGTTTGAATGCACAGTAGGGTTCCAGGTGCCAATATGGGAGGGGAATGATAAACGAATTGGCGAGCAGACAAAAATAAAAATGCAGCCCGAAAGCTGCATTTAGAGTCAAACTAAGGTTTAGGAATGGCCGTTCGCCACTTTTTCCAATCTTCCTCGGCTTTGTCGTAGAGGAAAAATGCTTGGCCTTGCTGCGCGATAGGCTCGAGTTGTTTTTGCGGTGGAGTTGCGAAGGCAATGCCACCTCGAACCAAGCTATCAAATGAGCCCGCTTTGATGTTTGCACCGGATAGGCCTATTGAAACGTCTACGCCAGACACATTCCAAAACAGGCTGTTTTGTCTGACCAAATAAGCGTATTCGTTTTGAATCTCGATACTAAAGACAACACGATCAGCAAACTTACCAAGCTGGACATCGGTCACGCTGCCCACTTCCATATCGCGATAAAGAATCGGCGTTCCAACACTGACCGAGCCACGATGCTCACTTTGTAGTGTAAACACAGTTCCCGTTGGATGAGGTGGCTTATTGGCTAATTCAAAACTGAATGCCGCTTTCCCTTTTCCTGGCTCTACCTGGATGTATTTGCTGATTAGGGCGTCGATGTTTTTTACCCCATTTAGGCCAATCTTGGGTTCCGCTAACCAAAAATGAGAACCTTGCAAAGCCACATTGGCAACGTATTCTGGCAGAATTCTTGCTGATGCCTCTACGATGCCTTTGTTGAAATCAGGCGCCACTAGCGTGATTTCTCCTACCTTGACCCCTTGATATTGGATCGCCATTCCCTTGCTGAGGGATTGCCCTCCATCGGTTCTGAGTGTAATGATTCGGCCAAATTTGCGCGCTTGGTTTTGGTCCGGATAGAGTTTCCAATGCTGTCCAGTTTTGTTCTCAATGCCTGCGACCGTGTCAAAAGCAATTCCACCTTGTAGTAGTGTTTTAAGCGGAGCGGCTTTGATTGCCACCCCGGCCAAGCTGGCGTCCACTTCGACGCCCGAGCGGTTCCAAAAAACCGTTTGATCATTGATGAGATGCTTATAACGATTCTCGATGCTGATTGAAACCTCTACACCACCGTTTGCCAAGGAAAAATCGGAAACATTGCCCACCGTCAAGTTGCGGTAAAGAAGAGGGCTACCTTTGGAAATAGGAGGCAACTCAGAGGCGAACAGCGTTAGAGTTTGTGAGCCACTTTGGTTAAATTTTGCCAGTTCAGCCAGCGAACGGCTTTGGAATAACTGGTAGGCTTGATTCGCCTGCGGCTTCCCTTCACTGATGAAACTGATTGAGCCGGTAAGCAGTTGTTTCGCTGGAGGAACGGTCACATTTAGCCCTGACTCTGTGAGTTCTGCTGTCGCACTGCCCGTTACAAAGAATCGGTTGTTTGCGCGAATGAGATGTGCGTATTGTTGATCAACCAGTACATCAAGAAAAACTTCGTGATTGCTACTCTCTACCGATGTTTTACTGATGAGTCCTACTTTAGTGATCGATCCGACCACAATACCTTTATAGAGCAGGTTTGCACCAGCATCCAAACCGTAAGAGCTTTCGGAAATCAAACGAATGGAAACCGACTTTGCTTGTTGTTGCGCGTAGTCATCTTTTTTAATGGCTGTGAATCGACGAGATTTATCACCTTCACCTGGCACTAACGTGAGAAAGTTACCGCGCACCAAGTTGCTAATGTTTTCCACTCCAGAGAGAGAAACTTTCGCCTCTTCTAGTACAAAGTCACTGCCTGTGGTGAGCATGTCGCTGAAGGCGGGCTGGATTGCTGCGTTAGCAATGATCATTTCTCTTCCGTCAGAGAGGGAGAGATTGGTGATTTCACCCACCTCGATGCCTCGGTACATGATAGGGGCACCATTGGAGCTGATATTGTGCCCATCTGGTAACGTGATCTGAACAGAAATACCGCGGCCGGCGGTCTTTAAGTCCCGGTATAAGCGAAATTGCGCATTCTTTTCAACCGGTTCACCGTCATCAGGTGAATCCACGGCAATTGCACCACTAAAAAGGGCGCTCATACTCTCAAGGCGAACATCAACCCCTTCAAAACCAATACTTGCGCCAATGCCACTGACATTCCAAAAGCGGCTCTGTTGGTTGATGATGTGCCGATATTCATCGTCGATACGGGCTAAGATTGTCACCGACTTGCCATTTTCTGCAAGGCGGTAACTGTAGACTTCCCCAATAGGGATTTTTTTATAGACAATTTTTGAGCCAATCGAGACGCCACCCAAGTCTCGCGCGCGCAAGGTGATGGTTAATCCTTTGTCAGCGAGAATATCCGTCGGAGCACTGTCTAAAGCATAGAAGACGCTTTCTGCCTCATCGTCGTCAGCGCCTGGTTGAATGGCGATATAGTTACCCGATACCAGCGCATCTAATCCTGAAATACCCGATAAGCTTGCCGTTGGTTTCACCAACCAAAAACGGGTGTTTTTTCCCAGTAATTGAGTGGCCTCGGGGTAAATATCGGCATCGACATAGATATTGGATAGATCTTTCGATAAGTTGATGTCTCGTACCATACCGACTTCTAAACCTTGGTAGCGAATAGTAGTGCGTCCCGCGACCAGACCTTGAGCATCGGAGAAATAGATTTGTACTCGTTCACCAGCATCGTGTATCGCTTTGGCGACTAGCCATCCGGCTAATAACATCGTGAGGATGGGCAAAATCCAAAGGGGGGATATCCCTTTGTTCTTGCGGACATCTGGTGTATACGAACTCTGCGAACTATTTTGTTTGCTCATGCAATGACTCATCTTTTTTTACATCTGAGTAGTTATCCCAGATCAATCGGGGATCGATACTTTCTGCGGCTAACATGGTTAACACAACCACCATACCAAACGCGACCGCTCCATACCCGGGTGTGAAATCGAGAATTTGACCTCGGTCGACCAAGGTCATCATGATCGAAATGACAAACAGGTCCATCACCGACCATTTGCCAATCCATTTTACGAAGAAATAAATGGTCATCCGCTGACGGTGGTAAATCGTGCGCTTGAAATGAATGCAAAGCAGTATGTATGTCAGGCCCAAAATCTTGGCGACAGGCACAACAATACTGGCAATAAAAATAATGGCGGCGATACCGTGCATACCATTTTTTATTAATGCAGCGACACCGGAGTAAATGGTGTCTTCAAGTCTCTGTCCGTTTGTGATGAGGATTGAAATCGGAATTAAGTTCGCCGGGAAAATAGCGACAGTCGCAGCGATCAGATAGGCCCATGTTTTTTGCAGCGAATGGGGCTTTCGGTGGTGCAGAGGCTTTCTACAGCGAACGCAATTGGTTTGCTCAGGTTGTGACAGATGACAACTATGGCAATGAATGTGCTTTTCAGCGAGTCGATAGTGGCTTTCTGCATGCCACGCCTCCCAATATCGTCTGACACTGACGCGAGTAATGAGTAACACGCTGAATAACTGCAGCAGCAGCAGTCCTATCAAACCAGGGCCAACAAAAATGTCTGAATAGTCCTGCAACTTGAAACAAGAAATAGCAATGCTGACGAGGAAGACATCGAGCATCATCCAGTGCTTTAGATTTTGAACAATATTCAGCGAATGCTTAAAGGCGTTAAACCATTTGTATTTGAGTGCGACATGAGCCAATACCACTGAGCTGCAAACCAGCAAGGGAGCGAGCGAGCTACAGAACATGATCAGCAAAGACAGCGCGACAAAGCCCTCATCCATTAAAGTCAACATACCGGATGGGAGTGTTGCAGGGATCATGACGCCAAAAAGTCGAATGCTGATAAAGTTAAAAAAGTGAGAAGGGATAAACAGCATCAAACAGGTGATCGCGATGGCGAGGTTACCAGAAAGGCTTGGGTTGCCACCACGATAGAGCTGGGTTCCACATCGAGGGCAAAAAGCACTGCGTCCTTTTCTGACAGAGATGACGTCAACGGGGAGCTCACAGCCTTGGCAAAGCCGTACATTTTCTATTCGAGTGCTGTGTTGGTCGGGTGCTGGCTGTGGAGTAGGAGAGGTCATTGCGACCTCTCGTTAATAAGTGTTCTTCGCTCAATCGATGTCAATAGGAGCAGATGTTCAACTTGCGTGAGATTGAACACTGCCATAAAGCGTTTGGTAGAGGCCGTCTTGTTCAACCAACTCGGTGTGTGTCCCTGTTTGTGTAACTTGGCCATCTTCCAATACATAGATCAAATCCGCTTGTTTAACCGCTGACAACCTATGTGCAACGATTAGGGTTGTCCTACCTTTCAAATATTCGTTCAACGCTTTATGCAGCGCGGCTTCTGTTGCCGTGTCTAGCGCTGACGTCGCTTCGTCCAAAATCACGAATTGAGGATCACTCAATACCATGCGAGCAATGGCTAAACGCTGTCTTTGGCCTCCGGATAAACGAATACCGTTGCGGCCCACTTGAGTTTCTAAACCATCCGTCAGTTGCGTTATGACATCTTGTAACTGAGCAATTTCCAACGCTTGCCAAAGCGTGCTTTCGTCATAGTCACCACCAAGGGTCAGATTATGCCTCAGGCTGTCATTAAATAGTATAGGTTGTTGTAATACAACAGCAATTTTTTCTCGAATCAGCTCAAATCCAATGTCATCTGTGGATTCATTATTGTAGCGAATAGTACCGCCATCTTGCCGATACACACCAATTAGCAGTTGAATTAGTGTGGACTTCCCGCCACCGCTGGCACCAACCAGCGCGACTTTCTTTCCCGCAGGGATTCGTAAATTCAACTGATTTAATACAGTGGTTTCACGGTTGTAAGAGAAGCTGACATTTTCGACAGAAACATCAATTTCTTTGCCATCAGTGAAAGGATTGACTTTCGACTCAGGTCTATACTCTTCCTCCAGTTCCAAAAGCGCGTTGATGCGGGTAAGCGCCGCTTTCGCGCTATACCAAGAAAACTGGATACCGAGCAGTTCTTGAACCGGAGTCAGCATGAACCAAAGATAACCAAAAACAGCAAAAATTTGACCAATAGTGAGATCACTAAAGAGCACCATGAGCATCGCAACGGCACGAAACAGCTCAAAACCAAGCAAAAAGAGCAAAAAGGAGACTCTACCCGCGGCTTCGGATTGCCAAGCATATTTGTCTGCGTTGAGTCGGACTTGATCAGCTTGCTGTTTGAGCTCAGAGAGAAACTCTCGTTCTTTATTGGCTGCTCTCAATTGATAAATGCCATCAAGGGTTTCAACTAAGCGATTTTGAAACTGCTCAAATGCTTGGTTTTCGCGCTTTTTGAGATGTTTAACTTTGCTGCCTAGTTTTCTAGAGAAGTAAATAACGATAGGGTTGACTAAGAGGATAAACAGGCCAAGTCGCCATTCCAGCCATAGGAGAACACCTGCAGTGCCGATGACGGTAAGCAAGCTAATCACGAACTTCGCTAAGGTGCTGCCGATGAATTGGTCAATGGTCTCGATGTCTGTGATGAGGTGCGCATTGATGCCTCCGCTACCTCGAGTCTCATATTGACGAATACTGATGCGACCGAGTTTATCGATCATCTTAGCGCGCATTTGATAAGTAATGGTTTTTGAGACCAAGGTGAACTGGCGGCTCTGTAAAATGTTTAATGCTTGGCTGGTGATACGCATCAGGATCACCAGTAGCAAAGTCAAGAAGATATACCCTGTCGGTGTTTGCCAGGCTTGAGGCAATAGGGTATTCATCGCTGCCAATCCTTTACCAGGTTGATCAAGTAACACTTCGTCAACCATGAGTGGCATGAGTAGAGGAATAGGGACGCTAACCAAAGTGGCAACAATGGCAATGAGGTTCGCAAACACAAGCTTAGATTTGTGTTTTTTTGCTTGTGTTAAAAGCCAGGAGCGGCTAATAGTGTCGGATGTCGATAACATTATAATGAGAATAAGTCCTATTTATATTAGAGTCAGCATTCTAGCGGCTGTTGATTCTATTCCAAAGTAAATTCGGGAAATTATTAATGCACGCTTCAGCTGTGCAATAAACAATGGAAAGCTTTATATGACCATAGAACATTACCAAACACTCACCAAACAAGCAGTCGCACTTATTGAATCAGAGCGTGACTTAATCGCCAATCTGTCAAACATCAGTGCGTTGCTGAACATGGGAATGTCCGATCTCAACTGGGTGGGATTTTACTTATATAAAGAAGATGAGTTGGTTTTAGGGCCATTTCAGGGAAAAGTAGCGTGTGTGCGAATTCCTATGGGTAAAGGTGTGTGTGGAACAGCTGCACAAACTTACACTGTTCAACGAGTGTATGATGTGCATGAATTTGAAGGGCATATTGCCTGCGATGCGGCGAGCAACTCAGAAATTGTGATCCCATTCTCAATCAATGGGCAATTGGCTGGCGTTCTGGATATTGATAGCCCAAGTGTGGGCAGATTTAGTGAAATTGATGAACAAGGGTTAACATTTTTCATGGCAGAAGTAGAAAAGCTGCTTAATTCACACGCGAACAACGCATAAATTGGGTAACGAGAGTGGTTTTTCGCCCGCATCTCTCTATAATACGAGAATATTTTTATCTTAATGCTCGCGGGCAGGCCGCTCAAACCAGGACAACTCATGACTGAAAAGTTAAAAAACAGCAAAGAAGTTATTGCATATATTGCTGAATGTTTCCCTAAGTGCTTTACTTTAGAAGGTGAAGCGAAACCTCTTAAAATTGGTATTTTTCAAGATCTTGCTGAACGTCTAAGTGAAGATGAAAAAGTAAGCAAGACTCAGCTTCGAGCAGCGTTAAGACAATACACTTCTTCTTGGCGTTACCTACACGGCGTTAAACTAGGCGCAACTCGTGTTGACCTAGATGGTAACGAGTGTGGTGTACTAGAAGAAGAACACGTTGAACATGCGAAAGCAACGCTAGCGGAAAGCAAAGCTAAGGTACAAGCTCGCCGTAAAGAACAAGCTCAAAAAGCTCGTGACGAAGAGAAGTCAAAGCCAAAAGCTAAAAAAGCACCTCAGCAACGTCGTGCGAACAAACCTCAGGCGCAAAAGCCTGCGAAACAACCTGTGGAAACACGTGCGCTAAACGCAGATGAATTGATCACTGGTAAAGCGGTTAACGTAAACATGGGTAAAGGAAACATGGCTGCGACTATCGTAGAAATTAATAAGGATGATGTGCGAGTTCAACTGTCTAACGGCCTTCAAATGGTTGTGAAAGCGGAGCACCTTCGCGCATAAAGGAGACACTCCTACGCATGAAATGCCGTTCAAAAGTGACTCTGATTGCTGCTAGCCTTTGGCTAGCAGCATCAGCTCAGGCTCTTGAAGCCAAACTATCAGAAAAAGATCTCCCTTTACTTGCACCTGAAGTTCAACACGAAACTGCAAGCAAAAGGGTCACTTCCCGTTTTACTCGTTCTCATTACAAGCATTTTAATTTCAACGATGATTTCTCTCGTGCGATGTTTAATCGCTATATAGAAATGCTTGATTACAATAAGAATATCTTCACCCAAGCAGACATTGATTCATTTGAAAAGTGGTCAACAGAGTTGGATGACCAACTCAAAGAAGGCAACAATCAAATCGCGTTTGATGTTTACAATCTCTCAATGAAAAAGCGTTTTGAGCGATTCTCTTATGCTCTCAAACTGCTCGATCAAGAAATCACCTTTGATACGGATGATGAGATTGAACTCGATCGCACTGATGCGGCTTGGCCCAAGGATCAAACCGAGCTTAATGAACTGTGGCGTCAGCGAGTAAAATACGATGCGCTGAACCTCAAGTTGACTGGCAAAGATTGGCCAGAAATTAAAGACATTCTAGAAAAACGTTACAACAACGCGATGAAGAGAATCACTCAAACGCGTAACGAAGACGTTTTTCAACTTTACATGAACGCGTTTGCACGCGAAGTGGATCCTCATACCAGCTATCTTTCACCAAGAAACGCTGAGCAATTCCAGTCTGAGATGAACTTGTCACTGGAAGGCATTGGTGCTGTATTGCAGATGACGGATGACTACACTGTCATCCGTTCTTTGGTTGCTGGTGGCCCTGCGTCTAAAAGTAAACAGTTAGGCGAGGGTGACCGGATTATCGGTGTTGGCCAAGATAAAAAAGACATCGTTGATGTTATCGGTTGGCGTCTTGATGATGTTGTCCAGCTGATTAAAGGTCCTAAAGGCACCAAAGTTCACCTACAAGTTCTGCCAGAAGGAAAAGATTCCAAGAGTTACGTTGTCACAATTGTGCGTGACAAAATTCGCTTGGAAGACCGAGCAGTGAAGGCAGAGGTGATTGAAAAAGATGGCAAGAAAATCGGTGTTCTAGAAGTACCGAGTTTTTATGTGGGTCTTTCTGCCGACACAGATAAGCTGCTTACTGATCTCAAAGGTAAGGGCGTCGACGGCATCATCGTTGATTTGAGAAACAATGGTGGTGGGGCATTAACTGAAGCGACTGCGCTCACGGGTTTGTTTATTGAAAAAGGCCCTGTGGTTCAAGTTCGTGACAGTTATGGGCGAGTGAAAGTCAACGCTGATACGGATGGACAAATCAGTTATTCAGGCCCGATGACGGTGTTGGTGAATCGATATAGTGCATCTGCTTCTGAAATTTTCGCCGCTGCACTACAAGACTATGGCCGCGCCATTATCCTTGGTGAAAACTCCTTTGGTAAAGGAACCGTACAACAGCACCGTTCTTTGAATCATATCTATGATTTGTTTGACAAAGAAATCGGTTATGTTCAGTACACCATCCAAAAATTCTACCGAATTGATGGAGGCAGCACGCAAAATAAAGGTGTCGTGCCAGACATTCCTTTCCCTACCGCGATTGATCCTGAAGAAACAGGTGAGAGTGTTGAAGATAATGCTCTACCTTGGGACAGTATTGAGAAAGCCGATTATCAAGTGTTACAACGTAATGATTCTTTGATTGAACAATTGCGTGTAAAACATGATGAGCGGATCGCTAACGAGCTAGAGTTTAAGTTTATTGCGGAAGACATTGCCCAGTACAAAGCAGAGAAAGACGACAATACGCTTTCTTTGAATGAAAAAGTGCGTAAGCAAGAATCTGAGCAAGCTGATAAGCAGCGCCTAGATCGCATCAATCAACGCCAAGCATTAGCGGGTAAAGAAGCGTTTAAAACGTTAGACGATGTGCCCAAAGACTATGAAATGCCAGATGCGTATCTTGATGAATCTGTTGCAATCATGGTAGACATGCTGAAAAAACCGTCCTAAAAACAGTGTGATGGTAAAAAGCGAGCGTTAACGCTCGCTTTTTTCTTTTCAACTCATAGCAAGGTGAAGGAAAGATGACGTATAGATGAAGTTATTTTTCTCTGAACAATAATGTGATTTAAATCAAAAAAATTCGCCCAAATAAAACTCTATGTCTACGCTTTAAGAAAATAGCTTAAAAGTGTGGAGATATGACATGAAATGGCTCTTAACTTTGCTCACAGCGCTCATGGTGTTTAATGTACAAGCGCAAGATCAGGGAACACATTCTTCTGATTTAACCTATTTTGATACCCCCTTACTGCTCGGAGACTGGTACTTAGTCAACCCTGATGTGGAGTCGAGTCGAGAAAACTTCAGGGCAATTAAACTGACACTTAACTCTAAGTACGAGTTTCAAATTGATATTCAAAAGCGCGATTACAGTGTCGATCATTGGGAAGGTATTTACACCGCGAATGAAGATACGATTATTCTAGGCTTGAACACCGATGAACCACAGGTTTATCAATACGAAAGTAACCATCACATGCTCAACCTCAACGGTGTGATGTTTACGAAAGGCCTTCCAAATGCTTTAGCAGGAATTTGGTCGAGTGAGACATTATCTGGTGAAGGTATGGTTGCGAATCAAATTAATAAATTGGATCTCATCCTTCAGCCGGATTTTATCTTTATGTTTAGAGTGACATCTGAAGGCGGTGACGAATCTGTCAAGAAGGGCGTCTACTACACAGAAGGTAATCATCTCGTTCTCTTATATGAAGACGGCGAGCATGATACGACTTATGTTCTTGGTACTGACCAGCTTACCTTGAAGGAGGAAAGCGGGGAAATGCTTGCCGTACTCAATCGAGTTAGATAACGCTTGTCTATATTCGTTAGTGGTAGAATTTTTGTTTATAGAAGGGAAGACTACATGGTTAGTCTTCCTTTTTTTGTATCAAACCTTGTTTTATTCGTTTTCAGACCACATCTAACCGAGGTAATTTATCTGTGCCCGAAATAATTACCATACAGATGCATAAAGTGGAAAGAAATAGCGTTTAACTGTATGTATATACAGTTTTGCTTAGTGACACAAACTCTTCGGGCACAATCTGATTCACTGTACAAGGATTTATAGATATGTCTCAAACCCCACAGGCGAAATATCGTAAAGATTATAAAGCGCCATCACACACGATTACCGACATCGACCTGACTTTTGATCTTTATGATCACCACACCCGAGTGACAGCGGTGTCAGAGGTCAAGCAAATGGGCGAGAGTGATGTCCTTGAGTTAGATGGTGAAACGCTGAAACTTAAATCAGTCAAAGTTAACGGTGAAAACTGGACGGCCTATGAAGTCAAAGAGGCCTCATTACTTTTGTCTGCTTTGCCGAAAGAATTTAAATTAACGATTGAGACAGAAATCGACCCAGAAGCCAATACTGCTTTGGAAGGTCTGTATAAGTCTGGCGGTGCGTTCTGTACGCAATGTGAAGCTGAAGGGTTTCGCAGAATCACTTATTACCTCGATCGCCCTGATGTATTAGCGCGTTACCAGACAAAGGTAATTGCGGACAAAGCAAAATATCCTTATTTGCTGAGTAATGGTAACCGCATCGCAGAGGGAGAACTGGAAGGTGGCCGTCATTGGGTTCAATGGCAAGATCCTCATCCAAAACCTGCATACTTGTTTGCTCTTGTTGCAGGCGACTTTGATGTGCTTCGCGATAAATTTGTCACCAAGTCTGGTCGCAGTGTTGATCTTGAAATCTTTGTCGACAAAGGCAACTTAGATCGCGCACCACATGCGATGACCTCTCTGATCAATTCAATGAAATGGGATGAAGAGCGTTTCGATCTTGAGTATGACCTGGATATCTACATGATCGTCGCCGTTGATTTCTTCAACATGGGTGCGATGGAAAACAAAGGTCTCAATATCTTTAACTCAAAGTTTGTCTTAGCCAACTCTCAAACCGCCACAGATGCAGACTACCTGGGCATTGAGCGCGTGATTGGTCATGAGTATTTCCACAACTGGACAGGAAACCGTGTGACTTGTCGCGATTGGTTCCAATTGAGCTTGAAGGAAGGTCTAACCGTTTTCCGCGATCAAGAATTCTCTTCTGATCTTGGCTCCCGAGCGGTGAATCGCATTCAAAACGTGCGTACCATTCGTGGGCCGCAGTTTGCGGAGGATGCTAGCCCAATGTCTCATCCAATTCGCCCTGATAAAGTGATTGAAATGAATAACTTCTACACGCTAACAGTGTATGAAAAAGGCAGTGAAGTTATTCGCATGTATCATACTTTACTGGGTGAAGAAGGTTTCCAAAAAGGGATGAAGCTCTACTTTGAGCGTCACGATGGCACTGCGGCGACTTGTGAAGATTTTGTCTCTGCCATGGAAGATGCGACGGGTGTTGATTTAACACAGTTCCGCTTGTGGTACAGCCAGTCGGGTACACCAACACTTCGTGTGAGCAGTCAATACGATGCTGCTAAACAAACTTACGCGTTAACTGTTGAGCAGTCGACTGAGCCAACACACGAGCAAGCGGAAAAACAGCCATTGCATATTCCATTCGACATCGAGCTTTACGCTGCGAATGGTGATGTGATCCCAATGATCATTGCTGGTGAGCCTGTTGGAAACGTGCTGGATGTGAAAGCCGACAAACAAACCTTCATGTTTGAGAATGTGGCAGAAAAGCCAGTGCCTTCTTTGTTACGTGAATTCTCAGCGCCAGTTAAGCTTGAGTACGACTATTCAGACCGTGAGCTAATGTTCCTGATGGTCAATGCTCGTAACGAGTTTTCACGTTGGGATGCTAGCCAGATGTTACTGGCCAAATACATTCGTCAAAATGTTGAGCGAGTTCAGGCGGGTGAAGAAGTAGAACTGCCTGAAGCGGTTATTGATGCCTTCCGTGGTGTGCTTCTTAATGCAGAGTTAGATCCCGCGTTCATCGCTGAAGTCATGTCGTTGCCAAACCACAATGAAGTGTCTGGTTGGTACAAGCAAGTCGACGTTGATGCAATTGCTCAAGTTCTCAAACAGTTGAAAGTCATTCTTGCAACACAGCTAAGTGATGAGTTGAGCGCGCTTTATCATAGCTTGAAGCAAGCTGAGTATACGATTGATCATGCGGCGATTGGTCAACGTGCATTACGCAATATCTGCCTAGCGTATCTGGCGTATACTCAAGAGGGTAATGATTTGGTATTGAAGCAATACCAAGAGTCGAACAACATGACCGATACAATTGCGGCGATGGCATCTGCCAACCAAGCGCAATTGCCTTGCCGTGAAGCACTGATGCAAGATTACAGTGATAAGTGGAAGCATGATGGTTTGGTCATGGATAAATGGTTTATCATGCAGGGAACAAACCCGGCGAAGAACGCATTGACTGTAGTTCGAGAAACCATGAACCATGAGGCGTTCAGTCTGAAAAACCCAAATAGAACACGAAGTCTGATTGGGGCATTCTTGGGTATGAACCCAGTGAACTTCCACGACAAGTCAGGCGAAGGTTATCGCTTTGCTGGGGAAGTATTGCGTGAACTGAACACGACAAACCCTCAAGTGGCCTCACGTTTGGTCGATCCTTTGCTAAAACTGGCTAAATACGATCAAGAACGCCAATCGCTGATCCGTAAAGAACTGGAAGGATTGAAAGCGATGGAGAACTTAGCCAAAGATTTGTTTGAAAAAGTTTCAAAGGCTTTAGAAAGCTAAGTTAATCCGATAGCGCGTAGTTGGTGTGATGCCAACTACGCCTAATAGACTATGAATTATTACTACTTCACACTCAATATTAGCTATCAAGCGTTTTTGGCGCATTATTCTGGTGCGGCAAGTGCAGTGCAGGTAACTACGGATCACGGTTTGCGTATTCAGCTGCCGGCGGTCAAATTTCGACCATTCCTCAGTCAGTTAGGCTTAAAAGGGCGATTTAGACTAACAACTGACCAGAATCATCGTTTTATTAAGTTAGAATCACTATAAGAACCTAGTTTGACAGTGAGTTAAACACGAATCTTAGTCACATTATCAAACATTTCACCTCTATCTCTCGTTAATTTTATTAACTAAATTTCAATATTGCTTTTACAATAAGCGCATGCATTACCTATGCTTAGTTGACGAGTCTTCTAGCGAGATTTATTGCTAAGTGTCCCCTACAAAAAAACTATTCTAATGTGGAGTGTGAATATGACCGCGCGTGAAAATGTAGTGCCGGTTCTGCTTGAAAAGGTGTACCAACTGATTCAAGACAAACTCGAGCTATCCCACCAGCCTTTAGTTACTAAATTAGCTCAACACCTTTTTAGTAACATTTCTCAAGACGACTTGATACAACGAAACGAATCCGATCTTTATGGTGCTATTGTGAGCTTATGGCATCATATTCAAGAGCAAAAACCGGATGACATTTCCGTTCGAGTATTTAATCCGACAGTAAGTCGTCATGGCTGGCAATCAACGCATACGATTGTGGAAGTGGTTATTCCTGATAGCCCATTCTTGGTTGACTCGATAAAAATGGCGTTGAGCCGATTAGAGCTAAGTTGTCACTTAATGTTGAATAATCCGACACAGATTACTCGCAATGGCAAAGGTGAAGTGACCGATGTCAACGGTAAAGATGGTGTCCTACAATCTCTATTCCACATTGAAGTTGACAGATTAAGTAAGAAAGATGAAATGCACAATCTAAAACAAGAACTGTTGGATGTGCTTTCAGATACGCGTTTAGTCGTAAACGATTGGTTGCTCATGGTGGAGCGACTCGAGCAGGTGACGGCTCAACTGGAAGCGCAAAAATCAGCGGTTTCCATGGATGGTGAACGTTTTGATGAAAGCATTGCATTTCTACGTTGGTTAGGGGACCACAACTTTACGTTCATGGGATACAAAGAGTACGACTTAGTCAATGTGGATGGCGAAACGGAACTCGTGCCAACAAAAGACAAAGGTTTGGGCCTCTTTGCCGATGACAGCCGTGTCCGCGGCGTTAAATTATCACAACTTTCAGACTCCGCTCGACTTGAAGCGAAAAAGCCAAGTGCTTTGATCATCACCAAAGGTAATAAAGCCTCACGTATTCATCGTCCTGCTTACAATGACTACGTTGGCATTAAGAAGTTCGATGCGAAAGGAAAAGTGATTGGTGAGCATCGTTTTACTGGTCTATATACCTCGTCGGTTTATAACCAAACGGTTTCTTCGATCCCACTGATCCGCGAAAAGGTTGACCGTATTCTTGATGCGAGTGGCTATCGCGATGGTTCTTATGCGTTTAAAGCACTTCACAACATTCTTGAAAATTACCCACGCGACGAACTCATTCAAGCAAAAGAAGAAGAGTTGCTTGAAGTCGGCATGGGCGTGGTACAAATGCACGATCGCGATTTGCTGCGTCTGTTTGTACGTAAAGACCCGTTTGGGCGCTTCTTTAGTGCGATGGTGTATGTAACCAGAGACAGATATAACACGGAGTTACGCCGCCAAACACAGCGCATTCTCAAACAATATTTTGGCAGCGAGCAAGAAGTAGAGTTTACGACTTATTTCTCCGAGGGCCCTTTAGCACGCACGCACTACATCGTACGTGTAGACAATAACAATATCGACGTTGACGTAAAGAATATCGAGCAAAATCTAATGGAAGTCTCTTCTACTTGGGATGATCGCCTTAAAGATTCAATCATTGCTAACTTTGGTGAAAGCAAAGGGTTGCCATTGTCAAAAGAGTATATGAAGGCATTTCCTCGTTCATACAAAGAAGCGATGATGCCAGGTAGCGCAGTTGATGACATCCAAAGACTGGAAGCGCTGAGCGATGATAACAAACTGGGTATGCTTTTCTACCGTCCCCAAGAAGTGGCAGCAGATTCAAAAGCCGTTCGATTGAAGCTATACCACAGAGATGAGCCAATCCATCTATCCGATGTGATGCCGATGCTGGAAAATTTGGGCTTACGAGTGATTGGTGAATCGCCTTACGAGATCCATAAAACGAACGGTCAAACATTTTGGATCCTTGATTTTTCGATGTTGCACAAAAGCGAAAGCGTGGTTGATCTGAGTGAAGCAAGAGATCGCTTCCAACAAGCTTTTGCTGCCGTGTGGGCTGGTGAACTTGAAAGTGACGGTTTCAACCGTCTATTACTTGGTGCCTCGCTCACTGGACGCGAGATCTCAATTCTTCGAGCTTACGCTCGCTACATGCGTCAAGTTGGTTTCCCATTTAGTCAACAATATATCGAAGACACGTTGAGTCATTATCCTGCTCTTGCAAAAGGGCTGGTGGATCTTTTCGTAAAACGTTTTGATCCCAAGCACAAAGGCGGAGAGAAGGCTCAGCAAGAGTTGATCACTAAGATTACGGAGCAACTTGAGCTTGTTGATAGCTTAGATGACGACCGTATTTTACGTCGTTACATGGAAATGATCGTTGCAACCGTACGGACAAACTATTTCCAACTTGATGATCAAAAGCAACCGAAACCTTGGTTGTCATTAAAACTAAAACCACGGGAAATCCCTGAAATTCCACAGCCCGTTCCAGCGTTTGAGATTTTTGTTTATGCGCCAGACATTGAAGGCGTGCATTTACGTGGTGGCAAAGTCGCACGTGGTGGTCTTCGTTGGTCTGACCGTCAAGAAGATTTCCGGACCGAAGTGCTTGGCTTGGTGAAAGCGCAACAGGTTAAAAATACTGTTATCGTGCCTGTTGGAGCTAAAGGTGGCTTCGTTTGTAAACGTCAGCACACGTTGACCAATCGTGATGAAATTTTTGCTGAAGGCCAACGTTGTTACAAACGTTTCATTCGTGCGCTATTAGACGTCTCTGACAACATCATTGAAGGGGAGGTTGTACCACCGAAGAACGTTGTAAGACACGATGAGGACGATCCATATTTGGTGGTTGCCGCAGATAAAGGCACTGCAACTTTCTCAGATTTGGCAAACTCGGTGTCTGCTGAATACAACTTCTGGTTGGGTGATGCATTTGCATCTGGTGGTTCTAATGGTTATGACCACAAAGCAATGGGCATCACTGCAAAAGGTGGTTGGGAGTCGGTGAAGCGTCATTTCCGTGAAATGGGAGTTGATTGCCAAACAACAGACTTCACGGCCATTGGTGTTGGTGATATGGCGGGTGATGTATTCGGTAACGGCATGTTGTTGTCAAAGCACATACGTCTTCAAGCGGCATTTAACCATTTGCATATCTTCATCGATCCAAATCCTGATTCGGAGACGAGTTGGGAGGAGCGTAATCGCTTGTTCAACTTACCACGTTCAAGTTGGGAAGATTACAATCCAAAATTGATTTCTAAAGGTGGAGGTATCTTTTCTCGTAAAGCGAAGTCCATCACGTTAACGCCAGAAATCCAAAAGATGTTGGGTATTAAGAAAGCGTCTCTTGCTCCAAATGAATTGATCAAAATGATCTTAAAGATGGAGGTGGATCTGCTTTGGAACGGTGGCATCGGTACCTACGTAAAAGCATCGACTGAAACGCATGCTGATGTTGGTGATCGTGCAAATGATGTCTTGCGCATCGATGGACGTGAGCTTAATGCCAAGGTTATTGGTGAGGGTGGTAACTTGGGTATGACTCAAAAAGGTCGTATCGAGTACGCTCTGAATGGCGGACGAGTAAACACAGACTTTGTCGACAATGTGGGTGGAGTAGACTGTTCGGACAATGAAGTGAACATCAAGATCTTTTTGAATGGTTTGGTGTCTCATGGTGACATGACGATCAAACAACGCAATAAGATCCTTGAATCGATGCAAGATGAAGTGGGTGATATTGTTTTAGATGACGCGTACCGTCAATCAGAGTCTATCTCTGTCACTGAACAGCAAGGTGTTAGCGTTGTTAAAGAGCAAATTCGCTTTATTCATACTATGGAAAAAGCGGGTTATCTTGATCGAGTCTTAGAAAACATCCCAGATGACGAGACGCTACTAGAACGTGAGAAGCTGGGTCAAGGGCTTACTCGTCCTGAGCTAGCAGTGTTGGTGGCGTATGGCAAGATGGTACTTAAAGAACAACTTGCCAATGACGAGATTGCCAATGATGATTTCCATGCTAAGCAGTTGATCGCCTATTTCCCTAGTGAACTACGTAACAAGTTCGCCGATCAGATGTCATCACATCCACTGCGTGCCGAGATCATTGCTACATCGCTTGCCAACCAAATGGTGAACGAAATGGGATGTAACTTCGTCACTCGTCTACAGGAGGAGACGGGAGCGTCGGTGGTGGATATCGCTAACGCCTACGGTGCTGCGCGAGAAATTTATGCATTGGGTGATGTCCTGAATCAAACACGCAAACTGGATAACGTTGCAAGTGCAGATGCTCAGTATGAGATCATGTTCCATGTGCGTCGCATGTTACGTCGGGTTGCTCGTTGGTTGCTTCGTAACCGCAGTGGTAAGAATACCGTCAGTGAGTTAATCGCTAAGTATCAAGCGGATGTGGATGTGATTACGCAATCTCTTGATACCATGTTGGTCGAGTCGGAAGTCGAGGAGCATGATGAACTTGCTCAGAGCTGGATCCAACGTGGTGTTGAATCAACATTGGCCAACCGTGTTTCTCGTTTGACCAGTTTGCAGTCAGCACTGGATATTTCTTCAGTTGCTCGTGAAACCAATAAAACTGTCGAAGAAGCCGCGAAGTTGTACTTCAACTTAGGCGATCGTTTATCACTACATTGGTTCTTGAAGCAAATTAATGGCCAAGCTGTTGATAATAACTGGCAAGCACTTGCAAGAGCAGCGTTCCGCGAAGATCTCGATTGGCAACAACGTTTGCTGACGGCACAGGTGTTAAATTGCATAGAATCAGGCAAGAGTGATGTGATGAATGCTCTGGATGTGTGGATGGAACGCAATGAAACCTCACTACATCGTTGGGAAAGCATCCTAAACGAGTTTAAAGTGGGCACCGTACACGAGTTTGCGAAGTTCTCTGTCGCGCTAAGAGAATTAGTGCTGCTCAACTTAAATTGCAGCTCAAACAGTTAGTGTTTTAGTTGTTTAAGATTAAAAAGCCCCAGTAACGGGGCTTTTTTGCTATTTGAGTTCAATAAACGAACAGCTCATTGTTGCGTTGTCACTTTTTGAAGTCGCTGCAAACGTTTGGTTCACAAGAGAAGTCGAAATTAATTGAAATAACACCTAACTAACTCATTGATAAAGTTGAGATAAGTCATTTTTAATCGTTAAATTGGATTTACTTTTACCTTTTTATTTGAAAACTGATGATTTTAAGTAAATAATACCAACCCGTTTACACGGGGCTTTTTTCTTTCGGAGGCACAATGCTTTACCGTCTTGCCAGAGCTGGCTTTTTTCAATTGGATGCAGAGAAGGCACACGATCTTGCAATCCAAAATTTTAAACGTTTTACCGGCACACCACTTGATCTCCTCTATCGTCAACAGCTACCACACCGACCAGTCGAATGTATGGGTTTAACATTCCGTAATCCAGTAGGCTTAGCTGCAGGATTGGATAAGAATGGCGAGTGTATTGAAGCATTTGACGCGATGGGCTTTGGTTTTGTTGAAGTGGGAACGGTAACGCCAAGACCACAATCAGGTAACGACAAACCGCGCCTTTTCCGTTTGGTGGGTGCTGAAGGTATAATCAACCGTATGGGTTTCAATAACTTAGGTGTTGACAACCTGGTTGAGAACGTAAAGAAAGCAAAATACAACTGTGTATTAGGTATTAATATTGGTAAAAATAAAGATACACCAATAGAGAAGGGCGCGGAAGATTATCTCATCTGTATGGAAAAGGTATATGAGTATGCGGGATATATTGCCGTGAATATTTCTTCTCCAAACACACCAGGACTTCGCTCTCTTCAGTATGGTGAAGCGTTAGACGAGTTGTTGTCTGAGTTAAAACGTAAACAAGCTGAGCTTGAAGAGAAGCATGGTAAATATGTCCCTCTGGCATTAAAGATCGCACCGGATCTTACCGATGATGAAATTAGCCAGATTTGCCAATCATTGATCAACAACAAGATCGATGGTGTGATCGCAACCAATACCACGCTTGATCGCACGATGGTTGAAGGCATGAAACATGCGCAAGAGGCTGGGGGCCTTAGTGGTCGTCCACTGCAGTCTCGTTCTACTGAGGTCGTGCGATTACTTCGTAAGGAGTTACAAGGTAACATCCCAATTATTGGCGTCGGTGGTGTTGATTCTTATGTTGCTGCAAAAGAGAAAATGTTGGCAGGGGCGGATCTTGTACAAGTATACTCTGGCTTCATCTATCACGGCCCTGGCTTAGTACGCGATATTGTTAAAAATCTATAGAATGATTCGCTAACATACTGACATAACAGCTTTTCTAACAGAAAAAAGAGGACTTGGTTTCCTCTTTTTTTTTATTCATTCGTTTGTAGAATCAAAACAGTTGGAGGGTAATTAAGCGTTTACCTCTGTGAATCAGTCAGTGTGAGAATAGAACGATGCTTAAACCAAGTGATAAATGGAGCTGGTATTTTGATAAGCCGTCAGGCCGTCTAATGCTTGACTTAGGCGATAGATATCTATTTCAAACCAATCTTAGTGATAAATTGCTGGTGGACTGCGCTTTCTCTTATAACGACTTCACAGTTGATGACGCGAGTGCCTTTCAGACTTTCAAAGAATGTCTGTCGTCGCTTGATTTGAGTGAATATCGCAGAGATGAGCTGACGCTCTACTGCGTTGCTGCTAAGCGCTTTCATAAGCCAGTCCAACCCAAGAGTTGGTTTTTCCATTCTACAGGTTTGGATTACCAACCCAATGAAGGGGAGCTTGTACAGCTGCAAAATGGCTTGAATCAAGGGCTATTTATCGTTTTGGAAGCAGGGGACAATGCAAGCTTAGTCAGCTGTGTAGAGCTTGAAGGCTTTATGCTAAGCAGTTCAAAGAGCTTAAGTTATGGTGAAGCCATCAAAGTCATGCACGATCGCATGTCTACTGCTGCAAGAATGAATACGCTAATGCCTATGGCGTTAGTCGGATAACCTTTCCTAATTTTCGTTCCAATACATTTTTCATCGGCCTTCTGGCCGATTTTTTTTTGCATTTTCCTATCCAATCCCCCCTCTAATCACCATGCCACCTCGTCTAAATATTGCGACTATGAGAGCCTGTAGTGCAATCAGGTAGACATTTTTCACACATTTTTAGCACGTAAAATGTCCACTTTTGTCGACGAAATATCACCGATAGAGTAATAAATTCCCTCTTTTAAGTGGTTTTGTAATTAAGTTACCGGCATAAATACAGTCTGGTATAGTCCAGTTTTTGCGTGAATAAGCATTCACTATCGCAATTTGAACCGAATTTTGGTTTAGGCTTGTTTACGTTTCGTTCATCTCTGCTGAGTTGGTGTAATTAATTCACGACGATAAAACGACCAATTGATACGCTGGCTCATAGGGAGATGAGAAAAGTCCTTGAAATGCGAGGCATGGAGTAGATTTGTCAGGTATAATCAACGCCATTTTTAATAGCTAAAGAACACTATGAACCAATATCTTGCGGTTACCTCAAATGGTCTTGAGAACCTTCTTGCTGAAGAACTAACAAAACTTGGAATTGCAGACGCTAAGCCAGTACAGGCTGGAGTAAGATTTAAAGCCTCTAATGAACAGGTTTATCGTTGCTGTCTATGGAGTAGGTTGGCATCGCGTTTTGTTCGCGTGTTGTCCGAGTTTACCTGTCAAAGTGATATGGACTTGTATTTGGCAACGTCCTCTATCAATTGGGTAAATCAATTCCACAGCACTAAGAAGTTTGTGGTTGATTTCAACGGCACGAACCGTGAGATTCGTAACAGCCAGTACGGTGCGATGAAAGTGAAAGATGGCATCGTAGATTGTTTCGAAAAGAAAAACCTACCACGTCCAAATATCAGCAAAGAGCGTCCGGATGTACGTATCCATGTTCGTCTCCACAAAGACAAAGCGATTCTTGGTGTTGATATGGTCGGGAATGGCTTGCACCAACGTGGCTATCGTCCTGCATCTGGTAAAGCACCACTCCGTGAAACCTTGGCTGCTGCCATCATCCTTCGCTCAGGTTGGACAGAGGAACAACCTCTTCTGGATCCAATGTGTGGCTCAGGTACGTTGTTGATAGAGGCGGCCATGATGGCAGCAAACATGGCGCCTGGCGTAAAACGTGAAAAGTGGGTCTTTGAATCACTTGAAGATTTCGAGCCAGAAGTGTGGGCAGAAATAAAATCAGAAGCAAATGTCATTGCCCGAAGAGGTGTCAAAAAAGTTGGCGCAAGATTCTATGGCTTTGATAATGATGAAAAAGTACTGAAAATTGCCCAAGATAACGCTCGCAGAGCAGGGGTTGCGGATCTTATTGAGTTTAAGTTAGGTGACGCCGCTACAGTGTCACGTCCTCAAGAATTTGAGAATGGTGTAATTGTTTGTAACCCACCTTATGGTGAGCGACTTGGCACAGAGCCAGGATTGATTGCACTATACACAGCATTTGGTGGTCAGTTAAAAGCCCAGTTTGGTGGTTGTACGGCATCTATTTTTTCGAGTTCCGACGAGCTGCTGAGCTGTCTTCGCATGCGTGCGGAAAAACAGTTTAAATTGAATAACGGTGCGTTACCTTGTCACCAAAAAAACTATACGATCGCACAAAGAAGTACAGAGCAGATTGAAGGTGCGGATGGCCCGCTTTCTATCGCACCAGACTTTGCTAACCGCCTAAAGAAAAATATCGGTAAGATTGGCAAATGGGCTCAAAAAGAACAGCTCGATTGTTACCGCATCTATGATGCCGACCTGCCAGAATACAACGTGGCGATAGACGTCTATCAAGATCACTTGGTGATTCAAGAATACGCCGCACCAAAAGATATTCCGGAAGAGAAGGCAAAGCGTCGTCTGACGGACATCATTCGTGCTTCGATTCAGGTAACCGGCGTAGAAGCCAACAAAGTTGTGTTGAAGGTTCGCGAGAAACAAAAAGGTCGTAACCAATATCAAAAATTGGGTCAAGTTTCTGAGCGAATGGAAGTCAACGAGTATGGTGCAAAACTGATCGTCAATTTGTACGATTATCTGGATACGGGGTTGTTCCTGGATCATAAGATCACGCGCCGCCGTTTGGGTGAAATGGCAAAAGGAGCCGATTTCCTTAACCTGTTTGCTTATACAGGCAGTGCTACGGTACACGCTGCTCTTGGTGGGGCCCGATCGACAACAACGGTCGACATGTCGAACACCTACCTTGAGTGGGCAAAAGACAACATGTCTGCAAATGGTTGTATCGGACGTCAACATAAGTTTGAGCAGGCAGATTGTTTACAGTGGTTAGAGAAAGCGCAGGGACAGTACGATTTAATTTTTATTGATCCGCCTACGTTTTCAAACTCTAAGCGTATGGAAGACTCGTTTGACGTTCAGCGTGACCATATCAAACTGATGAAAAACTTAAAACGTCTGCTAAGAGAAAACGGTACTATTGTCTTCTCTAACAATAAACGTCATTTCAAAATGGATATGGAAGCGATGGAAGAGCTGGGTTTAGACGCGAGAAACATTTCTTCTCAGACGCTGCCACTCGATTTCTCAAGAAACAAACATATTCATAACTGTTGGGTCGTCACCCACAAGTAATAGGAACAAGGAACGTGATCACCCTATACAGTACCGAAGGATGCCATCTGTGTGAGATGGCTTACGAGTTGTTGGAACAAGCAGGCATTGCTGAACAAGTTCAAGTGACTGATATCGCGTTTGATGACGCGCTATTTTCTCGTTACGGGGTCACGATTCCTGTCTTACATTCTCAAGGGTCAGAGCTTGGCTGGCCCTTTGATCTAGAAAAATTAAAACAATGGTTGGACGATAATGGCATTACTTACCATTCATAATGGTCAACTCGCCTTTGGCGATAATCCTCTACTTGATAAAGCTGATTTTGTACTTCAAGAGCATGAGCGAGTTTGTTTGGTAGGACGCAATGGGGCGGGTAAATCGACCTTAATGAAAGTTCTAGCGGGCGAGGTGATTCTTGATGATGGTAAGCTACAGATCACTCAAGATGTCGTAGTCTCGCGCTTAGAACAAGACCCCCCACGAAACGAACCAGGAACGGTTTACGATTATGTGGCAAGTGGGCTAGCTGAAGTTGGCGAACAATTAAAGATCTATCATGATCTTCTCGATCTTGTTGCTCAAGAGCCAACGGAAAAGAACATTAACCGCTTAGCGAGAGTGCAAGAACAGCTTGATCACGCCAACGCGTGGCGATTTGAAGACCGAGTTAAGCATGTGTTGGCGGCATTAAAGCTGGATGCTGAAACGAAGCTCACCGATCTGTCGGGTGGTTGGCAACGCAAAGCTGCGCTGGCGAAAGCGCTAGTATGTGATCCAGACGTTTTGCTACTAGATGAGCCAACTAACCACCTCGATGTTACGACCATTGAATGGCTAGAAACGTTCCTCAAAGATTTCCGTGGCTCCATCATTTTTATTTCCCACGACCGAGCCTTCATCAAAGCAATGGCAACGCGTATCGTTGACCTTGACCGCGGTAAACTTGCCTCTTTTCCTGGCGATTACGACAACTACCTTATTGAAAAAGAAGAAATGCTTCGTGTTGAGGAGATGCAAAACGCAGAGTTTGATAAAAAGCTCGCTCAGGAAGAAGTGTGGATTCGTCAAGGCATCAAAGCACGCCGCACACGTAATGAAGGTCGTGTTCGGGCACTTAAAAAGCTGCGAGAGGAACGCCAGAGTCGAGTTGACGTGCAAGGTAAAGCCAAAATCCAGATTGATGACGCCGCACGCTCTGGCAAGATCGTCTTTGAAGCAGAAAAACTGCAGTTTTCATTCGATGGAAAGAAAATTGTTGATGATTTCAGTTTTAATATCATGCGTGGGGATCGAATCGCGCTTATTGGCCCTAATGGTTGTGGCAAGAGCACTGTCCTTAAGTTACTGCTGGATCAGCTAAAACCGGAATCTGGCCGTTTGCATTGTGGTACTAAGCTGGAAGTCGCGTATTTTGACCAATATCGAGAGATTTTGGACCCTGAAAAGACGGTCATTGATAACCTAGCGGATGGTAAACAAGAAGTCACCGTGGGTGGGCGAGAACGCCATGCGTTGAGCTATCTTCAGGACTTCCTTTTCTCGCCGAAGCGTGCTCGTACACCCGTCAAAGCACTTTCAGGTGGTGAAAAAAACCGTCTGCTTCTTGCTCGTATCTTCCTAAAACCAAACAATTTATTGATTCTCGACGAACCAACTAACGATTTAGATATCGAAACATTGGAACTTTTAGAAGAATTGCTTGCCAATTATCAAGGTACTCTGCTGCTGGTCAGCCACGACCGACAGTTTGTGGATAATACCGTCACGACAAGCTGGATCTTTGAAGGTGAAGGAAAAATCGAAGAGTTTGTCGGTGGTTATCATGATGCTCAACAGCAGCGCAAACAAGCGATCGAAGCTCGAGAAGTGATGGAAAAATCAGCGCCTAAAGCAAAAGTCGTTGAGGAAACTCCCAAAACTGCGCCAGCTAAGAATACCTCTAAGAAGTTATCATATAAGCTCCAACGAGAACTTGAAGCACTACCTGCCAAGTTAGAACAGTTGGAAGCGGATATTGAAGCGCTTCAAGAGCAAGTAAACTCCGCAGAGTTTTTTGCTCAACCCGTAGAGACAACGCAACCAGTGTTAGAGCAACTTGCCGCACTGGAGCAGGAATTAGAAATTGCTTTCGAGAGATGGGAAGAGCTCGAAGCTATGCAACAGGACAGTTAATAAGTAGATGAATTGCAGTATTAGATTCAAATTAACCACAGTCGCGCTACTTGTTGGTAGCGCTATGAATGCCAACGCCGCCTTGTATAAGGTTGTTGAAGTTGATCCTGCATCGAATGGTAGTAATTCGTCTTATAACGATGCTTTTGGTGTAGCGATCCAAGCCGGTGATGTTGCATCGCCACTGGGGTGCTTTGGAGTGGCATGTAGCGATGCTCAGTTTAAGTTAGCTTTTGAAACAAGAGTGTCGGTTGATGGTGTTAGCTATCGAGAAGAGCTTCCGTTTGCGATGGACGCGACGTTTGGCTATATCCAAGAGTTTGATGACTTTGAGCGTTATTGCTACAACGAGCTTCGTTATTCGACGTGTGAAACGTGGGCATCGATTCACTGGGCACCATGGAGTCGCGAACTCAATGGCAACACGAGTTCTAATTCACTTGCTTATGTTGAAGGAGACGCTTCAGCCTATCTCAATGAGATGAACAATGTTATCAATAGTCTCACGGAATCTGCACAACCTGTTGGCAATCAAAGCATTGCCGGTGAGACGAGAAATCGAGTTGTCGCTCCTATATCTCCTACAGATGTAAGCTCTTTTTATCAATCACGAGCTTGGAAAACCGATGGTACTTACACGGTTGGTAGTATTGCTACGAGTACAACTAATGAAAATGGTTCACACCACACAAGCAAGGCTGCGATTTGGGATGATAATGGTGTTGTAAAGCAGTTAGCTTGGCCCCAAGGCGGTAATAGAGATGGGGAGCGTTTAGCGCAAGGGAGTATGCGTGATGTGGTTGTCGATGACAAGGGTGATACAGATCCAGCGAATGATATAATTTATGGTGTCGGTTACAACACTTATCTTGATGACAACTATATTAATGCTAGTGTTTTTGTAGGAACTCTTGGTGATGTCGGGTTCACAGATTCTACTTGGGTAACCAAACTGGTCAATGGCGCTCAAATGAAAATTGGGAGCGACGTCATTCACAGTAATTCTGTTGTCACTAACGTAAACAGTAACTTTATCGCTGTTGGTGAGGCAAAGCGCGCTGGTGGTAAGCCTTCTGAAGGTTCAGCGGCCAATCGCTTGTTTGTGGTGACCGATGTAAGAGACCCGGCTCCAACGGCTACATTTTTACCTCAGCTAGGGGGAATTTTTTTCTCTGGTGCTGGTGGCAAAATGGGGGGGATCAACAAATACAATGAAATTGTTGGTCAGTTGGACGCTGAAGATACTCGTGAGATCGACGGCAAGCCGCGTCGTAAACGTGGATTTATTCTGCCATATTACGATGAAAAAACATCTACACCGACTCCTGAGCGCAGGGCGATATTTGGTGATAAAGCTTGGTACTTGGATGATCTGACAAATGGTGGTGAGTTTTCACAGCACAACAACCAATATCGAGTGATCGACGCAACGGATATCAACGATGCAGGTGTGATTTCTGCAACTGCCATTAAGTGTGAAGGTGGCTACGATACAACCGCACACAACTCCTATTGTGGTGAAGGTTCTCAGAAGGAATCGGTTGTAGCCGTTAAGCTAGTTCCTATTGCAGATGCCAAGGCAAGTAACATTGACACACGTCCAGTGGAAAAAGCCTCAGCAGTGCGAAATGGTGCAGGGCTTGGTTGGTTGGCTTTGACACTCATGGGCTTGGTTGGGTTCCGCAGAAAATAGGCTATTTTTTAAACTAAGCACGGCTTCACAGTTTTGGAGCCGTGCTTTTTTTATCGCTTGAGAAATCCCTTCGTTTGGTCAATTCTTAATAGTGGAGTCATAAAAGCTCCACTAAAGTTTCACAGTAGTACGTTAGTTCTAATGGACCTGTATGAGGTAGAAATTATGAAGAGACAAAAGCGTGATCGCCTAGACCGAGCACAATCCCAAGGCTACAAGGCAGGCTTAAACGGTAGATCTCAGGAAGAATGTCCTTATCAACAGATGGACGCTCGTTCGTATTGGTTAGGTGGTTGGCGTGATGCCAGAAGTGACAAACTTTCTGGTCTCTATAAATGATGTCCACATACAACACAGAAGGATTTTAAAGAAGGGCCCACGATGTGGGTCTTTTCTATTATTGAGCTGAATAAAAATTGAAGGCTCAAGAAAAAACGGCCCCAAGGGCCGTCTCATCAAAATAACTGGAAAGCTGTGTTACTTAGAATGCTGAGGTATCTTGGAAAAGACCCACTTTTAGATCCTTAGCGACGTAAATTTCTTTACCGTCGACAAGAACTCGACCGTCCGCTAATCCCATAACAAGCTTACGATTGACCACTCGTTTCATGTGGATCTCGTAGGTCACTTTTTTCGCTGTAGGGAGGATTTGACCGGTAAACTTCACCTCACCAACACCTAAAGCACGGCCTTTACCTTTGCCGCCTACCCAACCAAGGAAGAAACCAACTAACTGCCACATCGCATCCAAGCCAAGACAACCTGGCATTACAGGGTCACCTGGAAAGTGGCAGTCAAAGAACCATAGATCAGGTTTGATATCGAGCTCAGCAAGGATAAGACCTTTACCAAAATCACCTTCGGTTTCCGACATTTTGGTTACTCGGTCCATCATAAGCATATTTGGAGCTGGTAATTGAGGGTATCCAGGGCCAAATAACTCACCTTGACTTGAGGCTAGAAGATCTTCACGAGTGTATGATTCACGTTTATTCTGCATTGTTTGTAAACTCCAATTTTAGACAGTGGCATGTTAGTGAACAGGTGTACGCTAAACAACTCCGATCAGTACTAGACAAACCAGTTTTTAAGCCATTGAACAAAGCCTTGCGGATGATCATGCTTCGCAAAGTTATCGATTCTTTCCGCAATTTTGTTGAGTACGCTATCTTCGTCTTCGCCACAAAACGGTTTATTCATAATGATAGGGATCACGTCTTCAACGTCGGATACCGCCCAAATATGAAACTCACCAAGCTTAATGCTTTCCACCACCTCTTTATGAAGTGCCAGATGTTTAAGGTTTGTTTCTGGTAGAATGACCCCTTGTTCACCTGTAAAGCCTTGGTGTTTACACACCTGATAGAAGCCTTCAATTTTTTCATTTAGACCTCCTACGGCTTGTACACGGCCAAATTGGTCCACGGCACCCGTGACCGCGATTTGCTGATTGATAGGATACTCTGATAGGGCGCTGACTAGGCAGCAGAATTCAGCAAGCGACGCACTATCGCCATCCACTTCACTGTAAGATTGTTCGAATACGATAGAAGCAGAATAAGGCAATGGCGCGTCTAGCTGAAGTGCACTGCTGACAAGTGCTTGCATGATCATCATACCCTTTGCATGAAGATTTCCACCAAGCTCGGCTTTACGTTCAACGTCAGAGATATCACCGTCACCAAAATGGATCACACAAGAAATTCGAGCAGGCTCACCGTAAGAAACCGGGTGACCAGCGACATCAATCACGGTCAGACCGTTAATCTGGCCAATTTGCTCGCCGGTGGTTTCAATGATCACTTGGCCATCAAGGATATCGTCGATAGCGCGTTGGGGGAGATAAGACTCACGGAAATATTTTTCCTCAATGGCCGTATCCATGTGCTCACCGTTGATCTGGTAGCCTTGCGATTCAAGAGCTGCCAGAGAGAGCCATTGATGAAGCCAAATTGGTGAGAGAGGAAGATAATGTTGGTCTTCTGTTTCACGAACGCCGGCAATCAACAAACGGCGTAGCGCATCCTGATCAAAACTGGGGAGATGGTACCGTTCACATATCCATTTAATGTAGCCGACATAGGAATCCAAGCTTTCTTCACCGATGTGAAAATCTTCTTCGAGCTCAGTGAACAAAGACATTGATGAGAAGAGGTCAGAATCAAGATACTCAAGATCCGCCAATTGCCCACGGTCACCCGTAATGACCAATTTTATGTCGTAGTGAGTCGGCTCCATGTGCGATGATTGCCACTCGGGTTTTAATGGAGATATGGGTAGGGGTTCGCCTAGTACTGCCGCCTTAATTGCTGGCCAAGAGCCCGGATTCGCAAGCAGCAAATTCGCCGACACTGTGACAATGCCACCACGAGCTTTCGAGAACAATCCGGTAATAATTTCGACATCACCATTAGCACTAAGCTTATAACAGTCAAAGAGATGAGAAGGAGACAGCGTCTCTGTTTTTAATACCACCAGTTCAGGATCAATAGAGCTCAATCCTTCTTCAACCAAACCGCGATAGATAGAGTTATCACAACAATTAATCACCAAGAAACGAGCCAATCCAGAAAGCAGGGTAAAGTGACGGAATGTTGCTAACGCACGCTCTTGTAGCTCAAAATAATGGGTTAACTCAATAGAGTGAAGATTAGCAAAAGACGATTCAAATTGATCGAATTGTGGCGTAACGGCTTGCCAGTTAATTTGGTTCATTGACTTTCTTCATAAACTTTAATTGCAGCGGAGTATATCAGAACCAACAAAATCTGCAGTTAAATCCGGCTAAATAGAGGGTGAGGGAGGAAAAAGTTGATCTCTCTCTATCCTTCGAACACGTTTTGTTGAGAAATGAACCCACCTGGGTTACGCTGTCACCCTAAGCGGCGCCTAGGACATGGAAAAATGAAATATCAACAACTCGAAAACTTGGAATGTGGGTGGAAATGGCAGTATTTGATCAGTAAGTGGAAGGATGGAGAAACCATCACTAAATATATTGATTCGAGTGAAGCTGACCATGCGGTCTCTGAATTAAGAAAGTTAGAACATGAGCCGACCAAAGTCCTCGAGTGGATTGATTTGCACATGGCGGATGAGTTGGATAAGAAGCTCAAACAAGCCATTCGTGCTAAACGTAAGCGCCATTTTAATGCTGAGCAGATCCATACAAAGAAAAAATCCATCGATTTAGATTATCGTGTTTGGGAAAAGCTATCGACGCGTGCGAATGAATTGGGTTGTACATTGTCCGACGCGATTGAGTATTTACTGAGTGAAGCTTCTCGTAGCGAAAAGGCGAGTGCAGCCGTATCGACTCTGAAAGAAGACTTAAGCAAGTTATTATCCGATTAGTGCAGGAGAACACGCATGTTGTATGTCATCATCGTTGCCGCTATCGTTATCTTTTGGCTAGTGGCCATTGACCGCCCAGTTTTGAAGGTTTCTTTTAAAGAAGGGCATATTCATTCAGTCAAAGGGAACTTGCCACCGTCTTTTCGCCATAATTTAATGGAGATTGGTGAGAAGACTCCTTTTGATGGTGAAATGAAAGTTTACAGCTTACGTACTGGTGCAAAGTTGGTGTTCAGCAAACAAGTGCCAAAGAAAGTCCAGCAAAGAATCCGGAACGTATTTCCACACCAAGGATTTAAGTCTAACAAAGGTAAGAAACACGCCTAACAAACATATCAATTGCAGTTACCATTAATCGGTCACGCAGTTGAATCAAATCGATGTATATTATCCGGTCTGAGCACTGTATAGTATTTTCATTTGGAAAAATCATGCGATACAGTGTCACTTTTCTTCTTGCATCTCTCTTATTTTTCTATCCAAATGTAATTTATGCCGATGATTCCACTCGTAACCCGATAGCGCTAAAGCTAAAAAAGTCAGTTCAAAAGAAAGTCGATAAACAACTTGTTCACTATTCGGGCTACTGTGATGTTGTTGTCTACTTTCATCACACTGATAAGCATGCGGTGGTAGAGAAGGTTAATGGGACGGGGGATGCCCAAATATGTCGCTTTGCTAAGCAATTAATCAAAGTTGGCAGTAAATTTCGCTATAAGGTACCAGAACGAATGATTGTCATTCACATCTCGAGCTAATTAATAATTGATTGAAAACATGGTGTGTTGTGAACGTTTACTACTCGATGTGATGTTCAAGAACGATTATCGTCAGTGACTTATAGTGACAGAGTAGGCAATTTCAAGATTAAATAATGGAAGCAATATCACTTTTGTTTCTCATTTTTGGTCTCTATGGAATAAACTAAAACTAGTGATAAATCTTTAAAGGGATACAGATTTGCTACTCGCCAACAGACGGTATACACAAGAAGCGATTGAAACAGCGGAACAAGTGGCAAATGAGGTTAATGTTAGACATGCCAAATGGTTAGTGAGTATGAAATACATTCTCGATCAGTCTAACGTTGATAACCTACTTAGTTTACAAGGTCGCTATTGCGAAGACGTTATTTTTTCTGAAGATGAGCGTATTACTCGCAATCAACGCATTTTATTAGAATGTGAACAGGCTAAAGTGGTTGAGCGGCGTGAACAGGTAAAAGCAAGGCAAAATACCCATAAACGCGTCGTTGTGGATGTTACCCGTCATGCTGAGCACTTAATGGTTGAAAAACTGCTCAACACATCCATAGACAAATTGTTCAATGGCATTCCTAACTTTGATCATCTCGCTTCGTTTGCTTACTCCCCATCCTTGAGCTTTTCCAAGTTAAGTACTTTGACGACGTTGAGTCATCAGCTTAGTTCCAGCATTTTAGATCTGGTTACGAATCCTAAGTTCTGTGAGCGTATAGGGAAATCATCAAAAAGCGTAACCGATGCCAAGATTGCAATAGGGCAGATGGGCATAGAAAATTGCCGTTTACTTTTCCCTGTTCTGATGGCTAGGCCGATGCTCAAATGGTCCGATGCGAACACCAAGTTGATTGCTCCTAAAATGTGGCAACATATGATAGTTACCGCAAATGTAACCAGAATGCGCTTACAAGATGCAAACTTCAAAGAACCTGATGCTGGCATTTTAATAGGTGTACTGAGAACGGTTGGTCAGTTTCTCGCATCAAACCATTTTACGCATACATTTGAAGATGCTTTAGTTGAGATGATGCTCAAATACCGTGAGCAAGATATGCGTGAAGAGTATTACGCTTGCGCTGAGGTGGTCGCCAATATGTCTTTTTTACCCAAAATCATTTTCGAACTTGAGGGACAGCTTGCCAAACGAGTTTTGGAGTCTATGGATTGGCCAGCAAATGCGATGTTTATTAAAAATGCAGTGATGGAAGATATCGATAAAGTGCCAGTTGAGGAAAGAAGTATTGCAGGGGCTGCATTAGCGCAAGGCCGAGCATTCTCAATCTATGATGGATTACAGCACAGCAATGCATTTGTAGAAAAGCACAAACCATATTGGTTTGCTCAAGTGCAAATGCCCGGAACATCGCTCAAAGATATTCAAGCGAGAATGCCAGGACGCTTAACACTGTCTATGTAAGTTGGTTATAGCTTCACGCAATCCGCATTGAGTGATTCAGTAAATGCATAACGGGCTCGGTTTGCGTGGAATTTCAATAGCTTGCGGTGGCTTAGCTTTGTGGATTGGCAGCCCTACGGAAGCCTTAGCTAAGTGCGTATTATGTGTTTTTTATGTTAAATATTTACTCTAATAAGCAAGTTTTAATTTGCGTTTGATAGGCAAGATATTAAGTTCATCGGATTTTTTCAATTCGTAATAAAATAGGTGCTTAGGTCTTGTTGTTGGGTATATCAATCAAAAATATGATTTTTGTCCATTTAAATAAAATGAGACAGAGATCACATGTGTAAAAAGGTCAGAGACGAGCTCTATAACTTCGGCTTACATTTAAACCAAGTCAGTGACTTATTCCTATGGCATTTCGACAGCGATAAAGAAGCGGCGGAATATTTCGGCGTATCAGTTCAAACGGTTCGCAACTGGCGGGTGAAGCACAACTGGCCGCTTTCAGTGGTTCGTTTGCTTTTGATCAAGCATCGCGGCTACCTTCCTGTATCTAAGGTGTGGCGGGAGTTCAAGATAAAAGGGGATGTAATTTACACCCCCGGAGGTCGTGCGATTTCGGCTTATGACTTAATGGAGCTCGATATAAAAATATCCCTTGGTCATAATGTCGTTCAGTTCAGGCGAAAAAAAACGAATGGTAGAGATGTTCGTTATTTGCGCAGATTTAAAAATAGGGCGTTGATACGCCCTAAATAAGCAAGCCCCGAAACTTCGGGGCTTAATTACATATTATTTGCGAGTCACTTTGCGTTTTTTGCTCGGTTTTTTCGCTTCGATAATTCGGCCACCTTTACCCCAGCGATACCCTTTTTTTAATGTGCCGTCTGATTTCAGTGCTTGTTTTTTAGTTGCCATCTTTCTTTCTCTCTTGTTCTAAAATAGTGATTCGTAAATTATGGGCGTTGGTCACTTTCGTCAGTGAAATTGCTACCCATAGGCTTATGATTGTGTCTGGTGTGATTGTCCAGCCTGTTAATAGTGCGAAGTCCATTATTTACCCCTGAATTTGTTTGAAAAGTATTCGAGCAAATAACGAAGCATCGAGCGCATACCAAGCGTATCAACTACAATCGCACCGATTACCCACCAATACGGCTCTGGTATGTCTTTTAGGCTTGCAAAGCCTTGGTGAACGTATTGTGCGTAGCCGGGGATAAAGCACATCACGATTGGAATGAAGAAGATGAAAAGAAACTCATCTTTCCAGCCTCGGGTTTTGATGCTGATTTCATCTAGGCTAGTTGCGTGCAAGTCGCCAGCTTGTAGCCGTTCTAAGTTCTTGTTGTGCTTTTCTTGCTCGAACTCATCTTTGCGTTTGAGCTCGTTGGCTTTGTTTTGTTTGTGCTGTTTGTATGCCTCAAGGCCACTGGTTAACAGCGTAAAAATTCCACCTATCATAGAATGTTCTCCGTTATAGGTTCGCCGATTAAGTGCCGATAGCGTGTTTTCATCGGCCTACCAACGCCACCAAACAGCTTGTAAAGGAGTGGCTGATAGTCGCCGATTTTCCAATAGACTTTCTCGGCCTCTGCTTTGAGGGTGTAATCTGCGTTTACGTGGCGTTCTTGGATGACTAGCGGTTGCAGCTCGACAGGAACGTGACCATTGAGCGCCGCGGTGATGTCACTCAGTAGTTCACCGCCGGGTTCTGTGACGACATCGAGCGCACTCTCTACGCCTTGCGATAATCGGCCACTGAACCAGCGCCACATGACAACCAGAAGCGCCAGCAAAAACACGGTTAGTACAAGCTGTTGGTTAAGCCGCTGCAATACCATCGCGTATCACCTTGTCACTGTATGGCTGAACCCCGTTTTCGTGTTTGATGATCACTTTGATTAGGGGCTCTAAGTGTTGCTGGCCGATAGCCTCATGACGCGATATGTTGAGTGCTTTTTCTGCATGTCGGATATACGCATCGGTATTGTTTTCATGTGGCGGCGCCCAACGGTTGATAATGCCCTCAAGGGTGTTGAGGCCGTGTTTTGTTCGATATGTGGCAATGATTCGAGCGATAGCGCGAACCCCGTTTTCAGGTGTATCGAAAATGATAAAGCGACCATCATTACCCATACGGCCACGCCACGCGGTGCCGTTGTCCTCGATGTTGCCCGGATTGCGATTTCTGATACCTCTCGGCATGTGAGAATCTCCTTTGATGAATAGAAGGAGTAGGGTTGCTACTCCTATGATTACAAAGCGAATAGAGGGCATGTTTCCCCCTTACACAGCGTTAAAAAAGTCAATCGTGAGGGGTGTTTCTGAGTAAAAAACCATGACATTTAGATTTGTGACACCAATTCCCGAATAAACGTGTTTAACGTTGATAGTGTCTATTGCTGTGATCGTTGCTGACGTACCATTTAAGTCATCGCTTGGTGCTTGATTGGTGTTGTCTGCGTTTGTCACGCACGCAATCAGATGCTTTTCGATACCAAACGGCATGTAGAGAGCAGGCAGTTTCACCGCCGTTCCGACTCTAAGCTCTTCAAGAGTGGGCTTGGCTATCACCATTGACGTACGCGTTAATGACTGCATTTTTATTTTCGATTCAAAATTTGGTCGCTTGTTTTCTTGTCCGTGATTTAAGAAAACTCCCGCCGCCACCGGGGAAGAAAACCCGTACTGTGAGCCACCTTTGGAATTTGATTCGACAAAATACGCATACATGCAGTTAGATTTGAGTTTGATACCGTGGATCCAGTCTTCACTGAACAAGTACGGGTCGCCACTGTTGCTTATGGTTTTTTGAGCAACAATTTTCTTAGCGTTACCGTTAAAGTCCAGCTCTACGATTCCAAATCGCCCGGCATTTTCATTTGCACCAACAAAATACGCACTAAACGTTTCCTCACCACTGATGCTGCTTTTATAAACAGAGGCGGGAGCAACAAAAACAGAAAACAGGCACAAATCAAAGTTCGCTGAGTTTCCAGAGCTCATTTGGAAGAATGCAGGGGCAGTAAAATTATTTTTGTGCGTATCAAAATTATTGCGGCGCAAATTGAAATCCGTTTGAACTTCACCCGAGTTGGCTCTGAACTCTACTCCCCAACCAACCGGAACAGGGCGCGTGAGTGATTTGCCAATCCCAATATCACCAACAACGCTTTTTGACTTGTGCATAAACGACCAGAATCCGGCGCTATAACCGCCCATAGCGCCTACAAATTCAGATTGAATAAACTCGAAGGTAGGATTTACCAAGAGATTTTCCGGTGCAACTTCTGAGCCCTGGCTCATTTCTGCAATTTGCTGCTCGATATAATCAGCAAGAAACTCAATTTTGTTTCTTGGGCTACCGCTTGGTATTTGTTCTTTCAATGACATGGTTTATATCTCCAAAACGACAACGCTTTCGCTTGCCGCACCTGTTAGTTCAACGGCGGCACGTGTCGCCAGTTCAATTTTTTCGCCCGGGTTGAGGGGATAAACCCCATTTATCAAAACGTCTTGTGCGTTGGTTGTTTTGGCCTTGATATAAAGACGCTTTCGCTCACTGTTTGCTGGAATGCTCAAGGGCATCACTGATTCGAGTACAACCAATTGATCGCTTTCCGTCACCTTTACAGCTTGATTGGCCGCAATGCGCACCACGGGCAAGGAGGTCACTTTTACGCTTTGCTCTGGTGCGAGTTCTACAGGCGGGATTTGTGACACTGCAACGCTTTGGTTTGCTTCAATCTGTACCGCTGGCAGCTCTGATACTTTGACCGCTTGCTCTGGTGCGATTTTTACTGCTGGCAAGGATGAAACAGCAATGTTTTGCTCTGGTGCGATTTTGACTGCTGGCAGCTCAGAGACTAAAACCGTTTGGCCTTGGATATTTTGCGGCGGTGTATAGTCGCCATAGCCAAACTCTAACGTGATTTCTTGGTCAATGTCGGAGTGGATAAGCACTCGGCCAATCACGCTCTGAGACTTCACCACCGCGTTTTTACGGAGCGTGACGCGGTCACCGTTTTCACTTTCGAGCGCCACGGCTTGCTGTGCCGTTTCCAAATGTACCCACTGACCCGAAATCAAAACGGGTAGGGGTTGATAGGCTTTTAGACTGATATTCATCGTTTCACCGCCATAAAGGTAATCAGGCCCAGCACAAGCACGATAACGACTAACAGAATGATTTGCTGTTGGTTGTGTTCACTCTGGCCGCTGTCTTGCTTGAACTTCGCAAGATCCATAATTGCGTTGAGGCTGTCTGAATTTTGTTTGGATTGACTGCCCGACAATCCCGCCAGCATTTGCAAGTTTTCGCTGTTGCTCGATGCAATGTCTTCGAGCGCATTTTCTGCAAACTGCAATGAATCACGATTGACGGTTGAAGCAAAAGACAGTGAATCTTTGTTCACTTGCCCGGCAAAGCCGATCGCACTATCAAACATTTCCCCAGATTGGTTGATTAACTCACCTCCGAGTTCAAACGCTTTGTCGATTGCGCCGTGGTCGGTTGCGGTTACATTGATTGTCGAATTGTTTACGCCACTGATTGCGGTGCCGAGGTTATCGCCGCTTATCGCGTTCTGGCCGCTGACGTTCGTTGAGTTCGTGGTGTTACTCGATTTTGATTTACCACCCATGATCACACTCTCATTTTCATTAAAGTTATTTCACCGTCCGGTCGCTCGTTGGTGTTCAATCTGCGAACTAAACGAGCTAAGGCGGGAAAATAAGTCACCGCGCTAACGCTTGTTAAACCGGACTTTCTGACGATGTTTGCGAGTTCTTTAATTGCCGGGACAACGCCGAAACCAGCCACACCCCACAAGAAATAACTGTCACCTACGACTTCACCCGCAAGCGTGATGTCATAACCTTGGCCGCGAATGTCGTAGAGACTGACTTTCCCAGCCTCTACGAGTTGTTTCAGCTCTGCAAAATCATCAGGGCAAGCGCGAAATGCGATTTCCAAACGCTCGAAAGCCTTTGATTTTTCTGCAATCTGAATCATTTGCTTTTCATCAGCAAAAAGGCGAGAACGATGATCACGCCAGCAATCAACCAAGGGCTGACACCGTTAGGGCTTCCCATATTGATCCCGCCTACGCTCTGGCCGCTTTGATTACTGCTTGTTGCTGTCGATGGTCCTGCATGCCCTCCAGTAATGGGCATCGTTCCCGAGTTTGTGACGTTTGGGATCATTTACCCCCCTTAGTTAACATGTAGAGAACCGCCGCGATGATTATGAGAGTAATGAGCTTGTCCGAGCCCCCGGACAGCTTAAAACCGACATAACCACCGCCAACAAACGCCGCCATAAGTAGATAGGGCATTAGCGTTTACCTTGCACGATGAGAAAAACCACCAACATGAACGCGACAATAAGCGCCCCAAACACCTTGACGTTATCCATAGAGGGCTGAATCAAGTGATTCGTTGGGTGCAAGGGCTGGCCGCTGGCCGTTTGCCCTTGTACTTCGTTTTTTCGCGCTTCATCCGGGTTACTTTGCGATTTCTTATCAAGCGACCGTTCAACCGTCCCGTTGAGCCATGCGCCACCCGCATCGGTTGCAGCGTTGAGCAGCTCACCGCCAGCATCAGAAAGTTTGTCTAACCAGCTCATGCAACCCCCTTACTTTGTGGTTTGAGGGATAGCGACTTGCTCGATAGCTTCAACAATCACCGGAACGCTACCCGGTGCGCTTTTCTCCACTTCAAACTGAAGTGATCGCGTTGCGTAGGTACTGAGTTTGCCTTCGGCACCGAAACCAGTACGCACGAAATCAAGCGAGAACCAGCCCACGTTTTGCTCGAGTTCCGCATCGGCCAAATCAAACGCGTTATCCGCTTTGTTGACGTTCATTTCTTCGCGGTCATCGCGCAGAACGCGAATGCGGTTGATTGAATCATCTTTGAAATGGATACGTTTGATGTGCAGATATGGCGAACGCTCCGCCCAATCAAACGGGGTGCGGCCTTCGGCACTGGCGAACCAAGTTAGCGAGTAGATACGCGGCATAAAGACGCGCTGTGATTGCGCTTCGGTGATGTGAGCACGTGCGCGAATGCTTGGTGCTGCTACGCCCGTTTTCGCTTTGAGTTGGATGTACACGAACCAAATTTCACCCGGTAGTGTGACCAGCTCACCCTGGCGAACGCCCATTTTTGTGCGCATCAGCAAGTCACAGAACGCAATCATATAGCGCCCCGGTTGCACGTACTTCTTGCGGTGCTCGCGCAAATCAACGATGTCTTGACCGGAGAGAGAAACGATCTCTTTGCCGTTGTGCGTAATGCGCACACGCTCAATGTCTGCCGGGTTAGTGATGTCAGTCACTAGCTCGATGCTTTGATAAGTGGGACCCGCGACTAAGCGCAATGTGGCTTGATTGCCCCATGCCGTACCTTCAACTGGATCAAGCTCTTTAGGGCGAGGGTTAAACAAGGTTTCTAGTAATTCCATGTAGTAGCCCCCTTAGAACCAGCCAGAATTGCCATTAAGCTGCTTTTTAAGCGGCTCAAGCGGTGCAACGTTGTTGATAATGGCGATGATTACCAACGCAGCCACCACCGTTAACAGCATGGTTTTGTGTTCTTTTTTCATAGTTTGCCTTTCAATGTGTGGAACGAATAAAAATTGCCCAGCTATAAAAAGCGAAAATGAACGGGTAGGGAATGCGGAGTAACCTATAGGTTAAGCGCGTAACCTATAGGTTGAATTGTGAAAGAAATCACATTTAATTAGCGGTAGGAAAGCGCCACTTTCAACCCAGTAGCACAGTTGAACGCTTGCTTTGAGACGTTGCCGATACCATCTTTGACCAACAAAAATTCAGCAATCGGTTTGCCGATACGCTCTTTGTTCACTTTGGCCGAAATCAGCGTTTCTATCTCTCTGACGTTCAAGCCTTTTTTGTCTGCCAAGTATCGAGCATCGGCGACCGAGTTAACCGCGCCAATCCACCATGTAGACGATTGGTCAGTGACAGTTTTCGGCACTTCTTGCCCTTTTTGAAACACGCTATGACAGACAAGCCCAAACTGACGACCGCCGCGCCACAACTCGCCAGCTTTACCGAGTAATTTACCGGAGCTTTCGACACAGCTTGCGAGTTCTTCAATGACGACATGCAGCTTAGGTGCTTGACCGTTGCCCATAGACCAAACCACAGACGAAAAGAACTCTAGTTCATCGGCACACGCGCCAAACTCTGGCACATAAGCGAGCTTGAACGATTGGCCGCGCTTACGCGCCATTAACAGCGATTTGAGAAACGCAAGGCGTGAGCTTGTGCCATGGCATTGTTGGCCTTGGAACTTTTGCCCGGCGTAGTTGCGGTAAGGGTCAAAGAACACCGCTTGCGAGGCTTTCGGCACATAACCCAAGTGCTTAACGGCGGAGGTTTTCCCTCCGCCAGTCCCCGCCACGTAGATAATATGTTCCGCATCGAGCGAGGGGTTTGAGTTGACCGGGTTAGGCAGCTTGAGAGGCGGCTTTTTGACTTTCGGCATTCGCGGCATCCTGTTGTAGCTTCAAGATTTTCAGTTGCGTGACGTGGCGCTTTGATGTGTAGACAAGGGCGAGAACGGCAAGCAATAGCGTTGCTTCTTCGATGTAGTTACCAAAGAGGCCAAGCAACTGACTACCATGCTTATTGATAACCGGAATCGCCGCCTTAATCACTTCCGCCTTGCCTTTTTCATCAAAGGCGAAGTCAATCCCCGATATGATCGAGGTTGCTTGCTCAGACACGGTAAACACCACATTGAGCAGCCCTTCAAATGCTTCACTATTGACGCTTTCGCTCGCGTCAACGCTGGCCGATTCGGTTGCATTGGCTTCGCTTTTTTCGTGTGTTTCTAGCTGTGAAATGACGGTACTAAAATCGCCCCAATCATCGTTCGCCGCAGCCCCGGGAAAGTTAATCTCTTGTTCACCTTCAAACGTTTGCATTCGGTTGCGCCTCCGGTTGTTTAACAGGAACGAGTTTGCTCACCATCCAAGCGACAAACACCAACACGCCAAGCAAGGCGAGCACACGTTTGACGGTGAACAGTGGCAACAGTTCAACGGGGGCGTTAACCGAGTTTTCAACCGTTGCAATCGCGTTGGAAGCCGCATCATTGCTGCTGTCGTCACCTTCATCAGCTAACAGCAATTCAACCGAATCAGCGTTGATTGCCTCCGGTTGCGCGTTGTTTTCTAGCGGTGTAGGGGCGTCGGTTACTTCGGTTGAGACAGCGGTTAAAAGGGCGTTAAGCTGACTTTCATCGCTCACCATGTTTGCGACAATGTAGCTATCAATGGTTTTGCTCATGGCGCTATTACCGCAATTTGGGCAGCGGTAGTAATGCAAGCCGAGGTTGCGCCCGTTCTTTGTCGGTTCACCTTCGGCAATCAGTTTGCCTTCGCCTACACGATGAACGGTTGAAGGGGTAGCGCAAACTGGGCAGCGTACATGGCCTCTAACCGGGTTGGGGTGCTTACTCATGCTCACCCCCGTTGATGTCTTGGACTTCACGCAGTTCGGCGAGGTTTGCCATTACTTGCTCACGGTATTTGCTTCGCGCTACGTTGTTGAGCTTTGCCAATTGCTCCAATTGGGCAAAGAAATTAGACGGTAAGCCCAAGGCCTCCGGTGACAAGTTGCCACCAAACAGGGCTTTTGTTGCTTTAGCCATGACATCTTTCATGTCCATCGCTTTAAAGCGTTCAATTTCTGCAGTGACGTTGTTAGTGAGTTGATCAGCGGCATCGAGCGCAGCCAAATCGCGCTCACATTCATTGATAGAGAGTTGTTTCATTTTTCCAGCCTCCCGGCGGTAGTTGACGTTTTGGTTGACGTTTTAGTTGACGTTTTCAGTGCGCTCTGAGTAAGTAGCATCGTTAGCGGCTTCAAATTGAGTTAAACGGGCGAGAACAGAAGTATTGAGCGCCGTTTGTTCCGCGCATAGCTGACCGCCAATGCGAACAAAGCTGAATAATTCTTGCGGTGGAGAGTCGGGCGGAGGCAAAGCCTGACGATAGAGCACCAACTTTGCCATTTGTTGCGAGTAATTTTGTAAAGCCATGCTTATTTCCTAACTGACGTTGAAGAAACAAGCCGTGAAGTGGTTACGAATCCATCACAGTTATCTTATAGCCTCTGCCTTTAAATGCAATCTATTACATACTTTCCACGAATCGAATCGCAAACTCATCAGCTACTCATCCACGCTTTGACATTTCCAGCGATAATATGCGCCGTCTTTCAGACATTACGTAATGATTAAAAAGGAATTTCCCATGAAAAAAACGTTATTAGCGTTGGCAACGACCGCGCTGTTAATGGGGTGTGGTGGCGGTAGCAGCTCAGATGCATCACCGCAAGGCACAACCGATAAACAAGCGACCACCTATCAAAAAGACGGTATCTACATCAATGATACCGATCTCGTTGTGATGTTAGTCGATAGTGATATGCCGTTGGCCTCGGTCATCATTGGTGACTATGTGAACAATGAAATCCTTATCAACGATACGCACACAATCAACGGCAACACGATGACCACCAAAGGGTTAAACGTGGTATCAGACACAATTAACTTTTACAGCCAAGATGTAGAAGCAACACTCACGTTCAATGAAACAGGGGTAACTGCCAATACCGTCTTAGAGGGAACGAACCTGATTTATTCGTTTGACCGTACAGGCGACAGCCTATCATTGACGGATTTGGCCGGATATCATCATAATCCAGATGACGGCTCGAATTGGATATTCGCAGTAGACGGTACTTTTACCGTCAATGGTTCATGTATCTTTAGTGGAACACTGACACGTGTAGACGGTTACTACAGCGCGACCAACGTCACCGCAGCAAACTGTGCGGATCCTATTTTTAATGGTGTGGACTACGAAGCGAGACTCGTCACCGTGAAACAAGACGGGAAATTCCACATTCTCGCGGTAATGGCCAACGAAGAAAACGTTCTTTGGGGTAGTGCCTATGTATATGATCAAAATACTTGTGGCGAATTACTACGTTGTTAAGCGTTAATGAATAGAACAGCACATCACTAACAAAACCACCTTCGGGTGGTTTTTTGCTACCACAGAAAAACGGCATATGCCGTTTTCAAGGACGTTTTGAATGACATTATTTTTCAATACCGCCACCACGCTCAAATTCGACCCCTTACCTTGCTAGGCCATCGCGAAGCGATAGAAACGGCCGACACATCAAAAGCGAATGCGAAAGCCCTTAGACGTCAGTTGCAGTGGTGCAGCCCCTAAGTGCGCATGTCGCTTGCGACATAGAAGCACGCTTCACTTATCCCCGTGTTTACACGGGTTAAAGAACAATATTTTTATTATTTTTGTTACGATCATTGTTCTAGTCGAAGACTATGATGACTAATTGAAGGGTGTAACAACTCGTAGCAACAACTAGGAGTAGTTAGTTATCACAAATCACAGGGTTATGCACAACCCCAACCAATGAGCGAGCAAAAAGCACTCAAATCAATGTCAAAGCGGTGTGGATAACTTAGAAATGACATACCAAATAGGCTGAGTATGTCAAAAAATGACATACTTGGAGAGCTCGACAAGCTGTATGCAACGCAGAAAACCCCAGCTAAGGGGCATGAATCAGAGCAAATCTAAATGGGTATAGGGGCGTTCTGTGGGGCGTTTTGCGCTGCTTCTTTGCGGCGGCGGCGAAGTAGGGTGACTGGCGTTTGAATGTACTTAATCGGTCGCTCTAAGCGCCTTGCGATCGATTTTAACCACTCTTTAGCGGCTATTTTGGCTTTATAATATTCTTCCTCGAACTTAATCCCGAGGTCAGAGAAATAGCGTACTTCGACACGTTTGATAGACGCAAGGCCGCGCCACTTCTCGATGTTGTCTTTCCCGGTGAAAGACTCACGCGGCTGTTTAGACGTGATCCAGCCTTTCAGGAACGCAAATTTCGCGCACTGCTTAATGCGCCACAACGGTAAATCACACTTCTCGGCAATGTAAGCCCACGAACGCAGCGCAAAGCCGTGTTTAGTTGCTTTGCCTATTTTGCGCGAGTGTAGACACATTTCCTCAACGAGAACCGTCATTAGCTTTATAATGTCGATAGCGAAAGATTTACGGATGCCGCGCCCGTTGGACGTTAGGAACGCGACAGAGCTAGAAGGGCATTGAGCGATTTTCTCCAACGCAGCACGATGAAAAGCCGCGAACGGGCGGTCTTTTCTTCGTTTGTTGTATTGGATGTGCTCGTTAGTCATGATTAACTACGCCGCCTTTGACTCATATTGAAGTAAATCAAGGGCGATATTTGCATCAAGAAACCATTGATCGATTTCATTAACAGAGAAAAACGTATAGCAATAGTTGTCGTCACAAGGTGCATAACGTTCGTTATTGATAAACCAATGTACAGAGAAGCTAAGGCTACCGCTTTCATAGCTCATTAGCTCACAGGAGATAGTAATTTCTTTTTTGATTCCGATCTCTGCTACACGCATAAGCATTTTTGCGCTGTGAGCTTGGAAAGTGATGAGTTGTTCGGGTGTCGTGTCAGGTTTCGTGGTTTGCATGGTTAATGTCCTTGTTTATCTATTCAAATCCCCGTCCAAATCTGCCGCATCTATCAAGTGTTGGGGTGCCCTTAGTACCGTCAACGTGTTCGACTCACTCAGATAGCTAAGGGCAATTTTGATAGATGTCGGAACCATCACGGCTTGGACGAACACATTTAAGATCATTTCTAAATGTGTGTCGACTGGTTGCTATACAGTGTACACAGTGGTCTATACTAGGATTTGGAGGGAAATTTATGATAACAACGCTTGATTTGCTCAACCGATTACGTATTGAAAAACAATTACTTAGTGATAGGCATGTAGCAAGATTTTTAGACATTAACCATTCTACGGTCAATAAATGGCGAAATGGCGGCACAATGAGTGATGAAATGGCTTGTGAAATCGCTGAAATGCTAGGTTTAGATGTTGATTTGGTACTGTTGGCTATCATCGCTGAACGCTCCAAAAACGGACGCGCCATTGGTGCTTTAGAACGTTTAACTGAACACCAAAAGATAGCATGATTATGACAGGCAAAAAGTAAAGGTAACATATTGATTTCGATGAATTAGTTACCTTTCTTTTTTGTCTATCTCAGTGCGCATTATGTATATTATGTTAAATGAGTGGCAACGCTACGCTCATGAAGTTTCGATACTCGCCCCTTTACTTTTATTTTCGGTGTTAAGTATGCAATTAAACATAAGTGCTATTTACCATAAAATACCTAATACTCAGTTTTTGATTTCTCGAAATTCATAAAATGAGTATTAGCGTTGAATGCTGTAACAACAATCAAAAGCATTGCTCGACACTCGCAACGCTTAGCGCGGAAAGAATGGAAGTGTTCCAGTAGGATAAAACGCCACTGGCGCGGAAAGGCTCTGGAAGGCTGGCTTAGCAGGACGAAGGGGTTTTTGTCGTTTCAGGAACGGGAGCAACGGGCGCAAGCGCCCTGCTTTTCGGGCAGATTAGCGAAGGCACTCCCCAAAACCATGAGGAGTGCCCTTATCCCTGCGGGGCTATGCCTGAGGGCTCAAATGAAAACGGTTAACCATTTCAAGCCACTCATTCGATGTAAGGAGATCTCCCGCTGCAAACGGGTCGTCTTTACTCTCTGTATCAATAATTTCTACGGTATAAAATCCATCTGTAGCCTCTGATACATGCTCTATATAAAAGCTCATGCCATCAGGAGATAACCAAGTTGAGCCCTCTAATGGTTTGTTTTTAATCATAATTCAAGTCCATAAACGAAAGGAGTACATAGTATCATTTAAAATGACACAGTATATGCAAGACATGTCACACCGCCTTGTATCCATGCAATAACGCATTCGCAGTCACACCGTCACGACGACCAAAATGCCTATCGAGAGCCAAACACAACTCATCTAAATGAAAAGCTGACATAGGCTTTGAGGGGCGATATTTATCGTAAAGAATGACAACAGAATCTTCTATCCGGTCTTTGGATGTTGGCGATTTACGTTCAAGAATCGAGAGTCGTTTAGCCATATCATAAGGCAATAACTTTCGATAAATAGGCGGATTGTATTGGTCTCTTGTTGGAATTTTGAGGTTTAACAACCTTGCGTAATAAACAATAGCACTACGACTACGATTGAGCTTTTTAGCGCATCCCTCAGTCCCCAGAAGCCAGTAATTTTTAATGAGGAAAAGCTCTTGCTCAGCCGATAACGCCTTACAGCGAACAAGATTCAACTGTTTGATTTTAGAGTTAATAGCAGTAACAGTTCGATTGAGAATTAAAGACATCTCTTTAAAAGGAGTGCCCTTTCTGTACAAGGTTTTTAACTGACTTATCTCGTCATCAGTCCAGTAGCGAATTGTGTTAGGTTTTAACGGTTCCTCTGTCATTACTGGACGTTTAATCAGTAAGTCAGAAAAAGAACACTCCAAGTCAACATGCGATGAGAGTAATGAGCTTTCCATGATAGCCCCCTAGCCTAATTTTTGGGTAAAAGAAGCCTTAGCTCCCCCAATAAAAATAAGCCGTATACAAGGAAGCTAGAGCGATTAAGTTAATGATTTCTTGATACAAAATGCTATTTCAATGACGCTTGAAAATGCTTTTTGATTTCTTCGTCAACAGGAATGAGCTCTGTAACAATGGCCCCTGCTAATGGGTCATCTTGATTGAGTTCGAGCACCAACTCATATTCACGACGTGGCACTAAAGCCCCCGACTTTTCAAGCTTCAAAGCATAATCGTGGTCAATCATCAAAGGCGTATCCCACTTAGAGTTAACATCCCCAGACTCTCCAATGGTTCGACGTTTAAAGTTATCTGAATTCACAGGCTTTAAAGGACGCGAGATATTCAGTTGGGCCATTTCGCCACGAGACGGGTTCCACATGATATCGATACCAAGAACAAACACAGGCTTAGCCATACGTTACTCCAAAATTACATTCATTAGACGTTGATGACTGGACGGGAACGTAAACGAGGTTCCATCCCTCACCAGTGAACTGACTACCTTTTCTAGGTCGCCATTATGAAACTCAACAAGAGCGTTGAGCGTTTTGCCGTACTGTCGTTTCATCCAGTAGGCAGCGGAAACCAAATCAAGAGCAACACGCTTCTTAGACTTAGATTTACGATTGGTTTTTACAGGCGTAATGTCATCAGAGATAAGCGAAGATGAGTAAGCGCAAAGCCCCTTGAAAGCCGCCAAAGGATTCAATATGACGTCCACATCCCACTTTTTAAGCTCAACCTCCGAGCGATACCAGACAAAGTCCTCCGCCTCGATGTTGCGCTCCAGTTTCTTGTTGTAGATACGCCAATAGACATTAGATTGACGAGAGCCGACATTGCACTGCTCTTTAGTAAAGACTTTCTCACCTGTATCTGAGTTAAAGTAATACTCATCATTGCGACCAATTTTAGGCGAACGCCCACGAACAGCGGTGCGAAAGCCGTTATCCCAAGCCGCACGCTCAGCCGCGTCACAGGTATGAACACCATCAAAATCATCAAAAGCGAGGTCAACACGTGCCAAGTGTTTCACACCTAGAACCGTATTTAGCCAGTGGTGAACATAACGGCAGGAGCGAGAGAGAAACAGATGCTTGCAACCATGGCCATTAATTTGAAAGTGAATGGTGTCATTGTTGCCGCCTACCCCGACTTGACCACAATAATCATCCCCATCAGCAGAAGTGAGAATGAAAGAATCATCATAGAACTGAAAGCCTTTGCCGCGAGGTGCGCTGTAGTTAAAGCCAAGAACATGAGTAATGAACCGTCTAACCGTCTCTTGAAGATATTCCATGTAAGCATCGCGGTAATAGCGGCTATAGGCTTCAATCTCTTGCGTGGTTTTTGCGTTATGAGACTCAAAGACGGGCGCACTAGGAAAGTGAATGCCAGAATAGGGAGACTCTTTTTTGCAATGGCGGAAATCATTGATTTTAACAGTGAAAGTAAGGTAATCGATAACAACTAAGCTCTGTTCATAATCCTCAACATCGCGGAACTGCTCAACATGATGAGGAACAAACTCAGGTCTTAACCCTGCTTTTTTGGGTCTAAAGATGTAATCAGATGAGAGCTTATGAGCGAATTTCCATCCGGTATCGGTTGTGGTTGCTTGCTGCCAAATAACACCACTACCACACTCAGGACAACAACACGTCACCAATGAATGGTAAACAGCGCCGCATTCCATGCATAGACGGTTATTCATACATAACCCTCCATGATAGCCATGCGCTCAGCCTTGGTTGTATCCGTGATATCAACCAACTCATAGTCGATGAATTCACTATCACACCACTGAACAAGACTGCCATACGAACGGAACAAGTCCCACTCACCGCATACGTAAACGGATACGGTGTGGTCAGGCATCATGTCGTAGAAAATCTTGTTCATGGCAAACCCTGTCAAGTGTATTTTTAGATACTTTAAACTATGATAATGGACATGTAAACTCAAAGTGCTAAAAATGGCATGTACAATAAAACAAAAGGATAGCTAGAGATGAAAATAATGCTTCAAGATGTATTAAAAGAGATGCGTGAGCGTAAAGGACTCAAGCAAAGTGAAGTCGCGGATTACGTAGGTGTAACGGCACAAACGTATATGAAATGGGAAAATGGAAAAAACGAACCAAAAGCGAGTGATATAAAGAAGTTAGCTGAAATACTTAGCGTGAGTGAAAGTGAGATATGCCGAGGTAGAAAGTTCGATACCAACATCAATGAACTCCAGTTTATGAAGAAAACTGCCAGTATCATGAGAGAAATAGATGAAGTGACTTTCACTTCCATTCTATTAGAGTTCATACAAGACAAAGAAAAGTTCATTAAAAGACTTGATGCAGAAAAGCCCACAAATGAGGAGCTGTTAGAGAGATTCCTAGCAGAAAGAGAAAAGGCAGAAGCAATGATGGAACATTATCAAGAATATGGAGAAGAGATAGCAGCTGAAGAAAAAGCCAAAAGAGAGCAAGATATTTTTGAACATGAAGAAATGATCAAGAACGCGGAATAACTCGCTATCGCTCAAACACTGGCGCACTTCGTTTGCGGATACAAAAAGAGGTGAACGTCAGAAGTTTGGTGGAATTTACCCCCGTAGTACAGGACGGGGGTTCAAGCCCTCCCTCATCGTCGCCGCTCAGTCTTCGCTACTCCTCATCGGTCAGGCATAATCAAAAAACTTAGTCATTGCATAACTCGACAATATCACGCTATGTATCCCCCACAGGCTGCGCCTGTAGAGGATACACAGCAGATATCGTCTTCAAAAAGCACATGAAAGAAGTTTATTGATTGCATTTTGAGATCGAGGCAAGTAAAGCCGGTTGATAATTTGATAGCAAATTAAAGGGAATTAAAAATTACCAGGGGAAAAGTTGATAGCAATTTAAATCTGCAAAATGCGTATTAGGCACATTATGTTACGGGCTATCACCTGAAAAATGATTCTCGCTCCTAGCATGTACGAAGCAAGCTCCGACAATGAGCAAGGTACTCATCCACATTTTTTATCGGCTCAGTTCGTCAGTGCTGGCGCAATGGTACTGACGAAAGACCGCTCAACATAATGCAGCTCCTAATACTCAGTTTTTGATTTCTCGAAATTCATAAAATGAGTATTAGCGTTGAATGCTGTAACAACAATCAAAAGCATTGCTCGACACTCGCAACGCTTAGCGCGGAAAGAATGGAAGTGTTCCAGTAGGATAAAACGCCACTGGCGCGGAAAGGCTCTGGAAGGCTGGCTTAGCAGGACGAAGGGGTTTTTGTCGTTTCAGGAACGGGAGCAACGGGCGCAAGCGCCCTGCTTTTCGGGCAGATTAGCGAAGGCACTCCCCAAAACCATGAGGAGTGCCCTTATCCCTGCGGGGCTATGCCTGAGGGCTCAAATGAAAACGGTTAACCATTTCAAGCCACTCATTCGATGTAAGGAGATCTCCCGCTGCAAACGGGTCGTCTTTACTCTCTGTATCAATAATTTCTACGGTATAAAATCCATCTGTAGCCTCTGATACATGCTCTATATAAAAGCTCATGCCATCAGGAGATAACCAAGTTGAGCCCTCTAATGGTTTGTTTTTAATCATAATTCAAGTCCATAAACGAAAGGAGTACATAGTATCATTTAAAATGACACAGTATATGCAAGACATGTCACACCGCCTTGTATCCATGCAATAACGCATTCGCAGTCACACCGTCACGACGACCAAAATGCCTATCGAGAGCCAAACACAACTCATCTAAATGAAAAGCTGACATAGGCTTTGAGGGGCGATATTTATCGTAAAGAATGACAACAGAATCTTCTATCCGGTCTTTGGATGTTGGCGATTTACGTTCAAGAATCGAGAGTCGTTTAGCCATATCATAAGGCAATAACTTTCGATAAATAGGCGGATTGTATTGGTCTCTTGTTGGAATTTTGAGGTTTAACAACCTTGCGTAATAAACAATAGCACTACGACTACGATTGAGCTTTTTAGCGCATCCCTCAGTCCCCAGAAGCCAGTAATTTTTAATGAGGAAAAGCTCTTGCTCAGCCGATAACGCCTTACAGCGAACAAGATTCAACTGTTTGATTTTAGAGTTAATAGCAGTAACAGTTCGATTGAGAATTAAAGACATCTCTTTAAAAGGAGTGCCCTTTCTGTACAAGGTTTTTAACTGACTTATCTCGTCATCAGTCCAGTAGCGAATTGTGTTAGGTTTTAACGGTTCCTCTGTCATTACTGGACGTTTAATCAGTAAGTCAGAAAAAGAACACTCCAAGTCAACATGCGATGAGAGTAATGAGCTTTCCATGATAGCCCCCTAGCCTAATTTTTGGGTAAAAGAAGCCTTAGCTCCCCCAATAAAAATAAGCCGTATACAAGGAAGCTAGAGCGATTAAGTTAATGATTTCTTGATACAAAATGCTATTTCAATGACGCTTGAAAATGCTTTTTGATTTCTTCGTCAACAGGAATGAGCTCTGTAACAATGGCCCCTGCTAATGGGTCATCTTGATTGAGTTCGAGCACCAACTCATATTCACGACGTGGCACTAAAGCCCCCGACTTTTCAAGCTTCAAAGCATAATCGTGGTCAATCATCAAAGGCGTATCCCACTTAGAGTTAACATCCCCAGACTCTCCAATGGTTCGACGTTTAAAGTTATCTGAATTCACAGGCTTTAAAGGACGCGAGATATTCAGTTGGGCCATTTCGCCACGAGACGGGTTCCACATGATATCGATACCAAGAACAAACACAGGCTTAGCCATACGTTACTCCAAAATTACATTCATTAGACGTTGATGACTGGACGGGAACGTAAACGAGGTTCCATCCCTCACCAGTGAACTGACTACCTTTTCTAGGTCGCCATTATGAAACTCAACAAGAGCGTTGAGCGTTTTGCCGTACTGTCGTTTCATCCAGTAGGCAGCGGAAACCAAATCAAGAGCAACACGCTTCTTAGACTTAGATTTACGATTGGTTTTTACAGGCGTAATGTCATCAGAGATAAGCGAAGATGAGTAAGCGCAAAGCCCCTTGAAAGCCGCCAAAGGATTCAATATGACGTCCACATCCCACTTTTTAAGCTCAACCTCCGAGCGATACCAGACAAAGTCCTCCGCCTCGATGTTGCGCTCCAGTTTCTTGTTGTAGATACGCCAATAGACATTAGATTGACGAGAGCCGACATTGCACTGCTCTTTAGTAAAGACTTTCTCACCTGTATCTGAGTTAAAGTAATACTCATCATTGCGACCAATTTTAGGCGAACGCCCACGAACAGCGGTGCGAAAGCCGTTATCCCAAGCCGCACGCTCAGCCGCGTCACAGGTATGAACACCATCAAAATCATCAAAAGCGAGGTCAACACGTGCCAAGTGTTTCACACCTAGAACCGTATTTAGCCAGTGGTGAACATAACGGCAGGAGCGAGAGAGAAACAGATGCTTGCAACCATGGCCATTAATTTGAAAGTGAATGGTGTCATTGTTGCCGCCTACCCCGACTTGACCACAATAATCATCCCCATCAGCAGAAGTGAGAATGAAAGAATCATCATAGAACTGAAAGCCTTTGCCGCGAGGTGCGCTGTAGTTAAAGCCAAGAACATGAGTAATGAACCGTCTAACCGTCTCTTGAAGATATTCCATGTAAGCATCGCGGTAATAGCGGCTATAGGCTTCAATCTCTTGCGTGGTTTTTGCGTTATGAGACTCAAAGACGGGCGCACTAGGAAAGTGAATGCCAGAATAGGGAGACTCTTTTTTGCAATGGCGGAAATCATTGATTTTAACAGTGAAAGTAAGGTAATCGATAACAACTAAGCTCTGTTCATAATCCTCAACATCGCGGAACTGCTCAACATGATGAGGAACAAACTCAGGTCTTAACCCTGCTTTTTTGGGTCTAAAGATGTAATCAGATGAGAGCTTATGAGCGAATTTCCATCCGGTATCGGTTGTGGTTGCTTGCTGCCAAATAACACCACTACCACACTCAGGACAACAACACGTCACCAATGAATGGTAAACAGCGCCGCATTCCATGCATAGACGGTTATTCATACATAACCCTCCATGATAGCCATGCGCTCAGCCTTGGTTGTATCCGTGATATCAACCAACTCATAGTCGATGAATTCACTATCACACCACTGAACAAGACTGCCATACGAACGGAACAAGTCCCACTCACCGCATACGTAAACGGATACGGTGTGGTCAGGCATCATGTCGTAGAAAATCTTGTTCATGGCAAACCCTGTCAAGTGTATTTTTAGATACTTTAAACTATGATAATGGACATGTAAACTCAAAGTGCTAAAAATGGCATGTACAATAAAACAAAAGGATAGCTAGAGATGAAAATAATGCTTCAAGATGTATTAAAAGAGATGCGTGAGCGTAAAGGACTCAAGCAAAGTGAAGTCGCGGATTACGTAGGTGTAACGGCACAAACGTATATGAAATGGGAAAATGGAAAAAACGAACCAAAAGCGAGTGATATAAAGAAGTTAGCTGAAATACTTAGCGTGAGTGAAAGTGAGATATGCCGAGGTAGAAAGTTCGATACCAACATCAATGAACTCCAGTTTATGAAGAAAACTGCCAGTATCATGAGAGAAATAGATGAAGTGACTTTCACTTCCATTCTATTAGAGTTCATACAAGACAAAGAAAAGTTCATTAAAAGACTTGATGCAGAAAAGCCCACAAATGAGGAGCTGTTAGAGAGATTCCTAGCAGAAAGAGAAAAGGCAGAAGCAATGATGGAACATTATCAAGAATATGGAGAAGAGATAGCAGCTGAAGAAAAAGCCAAAAGAGAGCAAGATATTTTTGAACATGAAGAAATGATCAAGAACGCGGAATAACTCGCTATCGCTCAAACACTGGCGCACTTCGTTTGCGGATACAAAAAGAGGTGAACGCCAGAAGTTTGGTGGAATTTACCCCCGTAGTACAGGACGGGGGTTCAAGCCCTCCCTCATCGTCGCCGCTCAGTCTTCGCTACTCCTCATCGGTCAGGCATAATCAAAAAACTTAGTCATTGCATAACTCGACAATATCACGCTATGTATCCCCCACAGGCTGCGCCTGTAGAGGATACACAGCAGATATCGTCTTCAAAAAGCACATGAAAGAAGTTTATTGATTGCATTTTGAGATCGAGGCAAGTAAAGCCGGTTGATAATTTGATAGCAAATTAAAGGGAATTAAAAATTACCAGGGGAAAAGTTGATAGCAATTTAAATCTGCAAAATGCGTATTAGGCACATTATGTTACGGGCTATCACCTGAAAAATGATTCTCGCTCCTAGCATGTACGAAGCAAGCTCCGACAATGAGCAAGGTACTCATCCACATTTTTTATCGGCTCAGTTCGTCAGTGCTGGCGCAATGGTACTGACGAAAGACCGCTCAACATAATGCAGCTCCTAATATAGAACATTATAATCAAAGATTTAAGGTTCTATATTAGTAGACCATTAAAGCTTCTATCGCATTTGCTAACTCTTGTTTCCGAACCGGTTTGGCGACAAAATTATCCATACCCACGCTCAAGCACTTCTGCTTGTCGCTAGCCAGTGCGTGTGCGGTTAACGCAATGATGGGTACTTCGAACCCGTTTTTTCTCAGGATTTTTGTTGCGGTCAAGCCATCCATTATTGGCATTGAAACATCCATAAAGACAACGTCGAGTGTTTCGGTGTTCGATTCGATAAATTCGATCGCTTCACTGCCGTTATTGGCAATAAAAACGTTGTGACCAAGTTTGTTTAAAAGCAACTGGATAACCATCTGATTTGATTGTGTATCTTCAACCACGAGGACATTCAGTGCGCAACTTTGTTTTCGTACATCTGAAATCAGGCTACGTCGGATCAGTTTTCTGCTTTTTACTGGAATTTGTACCGTGAATGTCGAACCTCTACCATAGACGCTCGATACGTAGACTTGGCCTCTCATTAACTCGACAAGATGCTTTGTGATGGCCAAACCGAGGCCAGTTCCCCCAAATTTTCGCGTAATGGAACTGTCCGCTTGCTTAAACGCGGTAAATAAAGATGGTAGCTTATCTTTTTCGATTCCAATACCGGTGTCTTTTACCTGAATGTTTAAGTTGTCGCTTTCAAGTTCAACGAGTACATGAATGGTGCCTTTCTGTGTAAACTTGATGGCGTTGCCTACAAGGTTAAATAATACTTGCGACAGGCGGCTTGGATCGAGCCAATAGTGGCGGTTGGAGTCTAGACAAATGTCTAGATCAAGCTTTAGCCCTTTTGAAAGTGCGGAGTGCTGTTGCTGTGAAATTACAAAAGATACAGTGTCACTTATGTTAATCCATTGCTCTGATAGGGAGAACTCGCCTGATTCAATCCTTGAAAGATCAAGAATATCGCTGATAATGGTTAGTAATAACTCAGCAGAGTTTTCCATTTGAGAGAGCATATTATTGTGCCCAAACGACAGCTCTGATTGCTTAAGTACGTCTAACATTCCAAGTACTGAGTTCAGTGGCGTCCTTAACTCGTGACTCATCATAGCAAGAAACTCGGATTTCGCTCGGTTCGCTCTTTCAGACTCCTCTCTCGCTAACGCGAGCTCTCGCGTTCTTAATTCGACGATACGTTGTAACTTTTCTTTATTTTCAATGTCAATAACGGCACGTTCAATAAGGGGAAGAAAGCGTTTTAACGTTTCCTTTGATTCAATACTAAACTGCCCTTTTTTACTGCCGATCAATAAGATAACTGATTGAGTGACTTGTGCGTTTATACCGGTCAGTAAGACTGAGTTGATATGGCTTTTGACGAAACTGTTGAGTTTTTCAAACTCAGTCAATGCAATTGGTTCAAAGAGTAATATACATTCACCATTGAGTACCCTATTGAACTTGGTTCCGTCACTCCATTCGGTGTCATTGAAAACCTGATTTGTGGTGAGCAGTGTTTTAAAATTTTCCTGACGACTGTGCCGTGTAATCACGACAAAATCATCAAAATCAATGTACTTATTGAGAACGCGATGAAGGCCTAAAAATATTTCATGTGTATTTTTTGCTTCACTCATTGCAGAAATTGCGCTGAGGATCGCGCTGTTCTCTCCAGCTAAGCGTTTCTCAATTTCTCGGCTTTTTTTTAGCTCCACCAATGCGTCGTGTAGAGCCTCTTTTTCAAACGTTGTCATATGATTTATCACCAACAGGCGAATGAAAGATTGCGGACGAAATCATCAGATTACCATGTCCATTCTCCCCTCCAACAAACCTACCCTGCTCTCCGAATGTGAAAGGACAAATGAACGGCCGGTCATCGAGTTCTTCCATCAGTTGATTAAGTACTCTGTCTATGTCTTGCTGTAGATGAATCATGGGACCTGCACAAAAGATGTTTATAACCCCAATTTTTTGTGAGTCTTCAAGCTTTTGCCAAAAGGCAGCATTGATCACTTTGGCTGCACGGCTGATAAGTTGATCTTTACAGCCTTGCATTAAGAAAATTTGTTCACCTTCTTCAATACTTGAAAAGAGTTCAATGCCTTGACTCTCGGTCTCTCTAACTGGGTGAGACAGAATAAAATATGGGTAGTCATACAGCTGTCCGGCGATTCTTCCTAGAGGATACGCTGTTGCGATATCGAAAATTAGCTGATTCCTTTCACTTTCATCAAGATGGATTTTAGTCCAATCTCGATAGACTTGACTCGCTGGTAGGTTGTCAATTTCTAGAATCTCTCGTCCTCTAACTTTGGTTACCGTACCTGTTAATTCAGTCGGTGTATGGCCAGCGCTGAAGGCGGTGAAAATTGACTGAGACGAAAAAAAGACGGTTAAGCTAACCCCTTGTTTAGAAGTTCCCTGGTTGGTAAAAATTGACCAGTTCGCTTCTACTTGGTTATCTGCAGCACTTCCACCGATAATAGGAACTAACGTACCAAATTTTTCATCAATTGCTTTGATGATAGACTCTTCGTGCCCCGGAGTGGCGTGCAACAAGATGAGACTTGGTACTTCACCGATTCTATCTGCGTTTTTAAGTGCCATGTTTAGCGTATAAAACATGGTTGCGGTGATGTCGCATTCTGCTGTGTTGATATGGGATATTCCCGTTCCGTATGCATTGCTGCCACTATCGTAGATTGCGAATACACCGATAACTGGCCCACTATGGTAGCCCTTATCGGTCATAATTGCTCGGCAGGAGCTGGAGCCATGAATGGGGATGCCTGGAAAATGCGTTTGGAACGATTCTCTAAGCCGCTCACAAGAATACTCTTCAGTGTAATAACAAATGAGCATCGCTAAGTGCTCATGAACAATTTGCTCTTTGAGTTCTATAACGGCTAAATTTTCGTGAGTTATGTGGCTAAATACTGATTGACAAAGCATCGTGAGTTATAGGTTTTTGCAACTAAGACTACTTTATACCAATAGTCAGGCTAGTCGATAATGTTTTGGTTCTAAAAATCGTCATATTGCGGAAACAACGTGTACTAAGTCATATTTATAGAATAATGATGGCAACAAGTTCATTTTTCTTATTAAAGATCCTAATGTTTTGTTCCAACTCCTTCATGTCGGTAATGGTTAAATTCGAAACGAATTTTAATGTAACGTCTTGATCTAGATCAATTTTGAAAGTGTCCATTTTATCGGTTTGGATCTGTATTTGCCCGTTAATGCGGTAAAAAGTAATTTTCTCACCTTCAAGTGTTAACTCACATCGAGATTTTTGTGAACAGTCAATGGTTTTTACTGGCTGATAACTCAATGATCTCCATATAAACGCGGCAACTAATATCGTTAGCATGATTATTATTTGTGCAAGCCTCGCCTTTGTTAACTTTTGTGCCGGCATTTTTTCAGTTTTCCTTGTTACAAACTTCAAAGTTTTAAAATAAAAGATGATTTCCAGAGCTTCTGTAAGGTTACTACTCTGTCATTGAATTGTTAATTCAAGTATAGTGTGCCACTGAAAATGCCACTTTTTATTAAAGTCGGCAAGAGTAATAACGTGATGATATCACAGTATTTCTTGAGTTGATTTGGGTGGCATTACGACGCAAGTCGTGTTGGAAGTAAAGTGTAGTTAATTAGAAATTGGAAGCATGCAAATGAGCCAAGAAAAGCAGCTTGAACAAAACTACAACTATACAGTCGTTCGTCAGTTTACCCTTGTGACCATTTTATGGGGTATTGTCGGTATGGCTGTTGGTGTTTTGATTGCCGCTCAATTAGTATGGCCACAGCTCAACTTTGATACGCCGTGGTTGACGTACAGTCGTTTACGTCCCCTGCATACTAACGCGGTTATTTTCGCGTTTGGTACCAGTGCCCTGTTCGCAACGTCTTACTACGTTGTACAGCGTACTTGTCAAACTCGTCTATTTGGTGGTCCTCTCGTCGCCTTCACCTTCTGGGGTTGGCAAGCAATTATTCTCGCCGCTGCAATCACCCTACCTCTAGGTTTTACCTCTGGTAAGGAGTATGCAGAGTTAGAATGGCCTATCGATATTGCAATCGCGGTTGTGTGGGTTTCATATGCGGTTGTGTTCTTTGGAACTTTGGTTAAACGTAACACGTCCCACATCTATGTGGCGAACTGGTTCTTCGGTGCCTTCATCATTACGGTGGCTGTTTTACATATTGTAAACAGCATGGCTATCCCGGTATCGCTAGGTAAATCTTACTCAATTTACTCTGGCGCTGTTGATGCGATGGTTCAATGGTGGTATGGCCACAATGCGGTAGGTTTCCTTCTAACAGCGGGTTTCTTGGGTATGATGTATTATTTCGTACCGAAACAAGCTGAGCGCCCTGTTTATTCATACCGCTTATCGATCGTTCACTTCTGGGCACTAGTGTCTCTGTATATCTGGGCTGGTCCTCACCACCTACACTACACGGCGCTTCCAGATTGGACTCAGTCTCTAGGCATGGTGATGTCTTTGGTTCTGTTCGCTCCATCATGGGGCGGTATGATCAACGGTATTATGACTCTATCCGGTGCTTGGCATAAGCTTCGCTACGACCCTATCCTGCGTTTCTTGATCGTTTCACTTTCGTTCTACGGCATGTCGACTTTCGAAGGCCCTATGATGTCGATTAAGACAGTAAACGCATTGTCACACTATACAGACTGGACCGTAGGTCACGTTCACTCTGGTGCGTTGGGTTGGGTTGCAATGGTGTCAATTGGTTCGGTTTACCACTTGATCCCTCGCCTATTTAACCAAGAGCGCATGTACTCAGTAAGCCTAATCAATGTTCACTTCTGGTTGGCGACTATTGGTACAGTACTGTACATCGTTGCAATGTGGATCTCTGGTGTAATGCAGGGTCTGATGTGGCGTGCAGTTAACTCAGACGGTACGCTAACTTACAGTTTCGTAGAGTCTGTTGAAGCATCTTATCCATTCTATTTTGTTCGTTTCTTAGGTGGTTTTATCTTCCTATCGGGTATGTTCTTAATGGCATACAACACGTACAAAACAGTAACAGCACCTAAGCAAAGCTTGAAAGCTATTGCTCAACCGGCATAAGGAGATTTAAAGAATGAGTTCTAATTCTAATAATCGCCACGAAATCATTGAACGCAATGTCGGTTTGTTGGCTATCTTAATCGTTTTTGCAATCAGTTGGGGTGCTCTCGTAGAAATCACACCACTGATTTTCCAAAAGCAAACAACAGAGCCGGTAGAAAATTTACGTGCTTACTCTGCGTTGGAAATGGAAGGTCGCGATATTTACATTCGTGAAGGCTGCAACGTTTGTCACAGCCAAATGATCCGCCCTTTCCGCTCGGAAACAGAACGTTATGGTCATTACTCAGTCGCTGGTGAAAGCGTTTGGGAACATCCTTTCCTTTGGGGTTCTAAGCGTACTGGTCCTGATTTGGCACGTGTTGGTGGTCGTTACTCAGATGAGTGGCATCGCGTTCACTTGTTAGACCCTCGTGAGCTAGTACCAGAATCAAATATGCCTGGTTTCCCATGGCTTGCTGAAAATGTACTTGATGGCAAATTGACCCAGAAGAAGTTGGAAGTGTTCCGTAATCAGTTCGGTGTTCCATACACGGATGAACAGATTGCTAATGCGGCCAAAGATGTAGAAGGAAAGACAGAGATGGACGCCATCATCGCTTACCTTCAATCTCTCGGTCATGCGATGAAATAAGGGGGCAATGATGGATTTCGGTACAATTCACAGTGTTTATACCGTTGTACTTTTCGCCAGTTTTATAGGCATTGTAGCTTGGGCTTACAGCAAAAAACGCAAAGCGAGTTTTGACGAAGCGGCTAACCTTGTTTTTGCTGACGAAGAGAAATCTAGCCCAACTAAACAAGGAGTGACGAAGTAATGACTACATTCTGGAGTCTCTGGATTATTGTGATTACTGTCGGTACGCTTGTTGGCTGTGCTGTACTTCTTTACTGGTGCGCTAAAGATAAAATGGGCGTCGAAGAAGGTGCAGACATGGGCCACGAGTACGACGGTATTCGCGAGTTAAATAACCCACTACCGAAATGGTGGACTTACTTGTTCGTAGGTACATTTATTTTTGCAGCGGTATACCTAACCCTTTTCCCTGGTTTGGGTAACTTTAAGGGAGTTTTGGGCTGGCAGAGTTCTGCTCAAACAGTTCGTACAGTTGAGGAGTCTAAGCTGGCAGTTGCTAATGCTCAATCGAACAAGCAACTGAACCAATACGCCAAAGAGTTGGATGATGCGGATGCCTACTTTGGTGAAGCGTTCCGTCGTTTAGCGTTTGACGAAAATGGCCTCCGTCCTATTCCAGCGATCGCAACAGATGATGAAGCGATCAAAGTTGGTCAACGACTGTTTTTACAGAACTGTTCGCAGTGTCATGGTTCTGACGCTCGTGGTCTGAAAGGTTTCCCTAACCTAACAGATACAGCCTGGCTCTACGGCGGTGAGCCGCAAGCTATCGTAACGACAATCATGCATGGCCGTATCGGTCAGATGCCTGCGTGGAAAGATGCACTTGGCGAACAAGGTGTTCAAGAAGTGGTGAGTTATACGCTAAGCCTTTCTGGTCGTAAAGTGAACGCACGTGAAGCTGAAGCTGGCAAAGCCCGTTTCGTTGTTTGTGCAGCATGTCACGGCACTGATGGTAAGGGTAACCCTGCTGTTGGTGCGCCAGATTTAACCGACAATGATTGGTTGTTTGGTGATTCTCGTGCGGATGTCACTGAAACAGTAATGAACGGCCGTTCTGGTGTGATGCCAGCCTGGAAAGATATTCTAGGAGAAGACAAAGTTCAACTCGTTGCCGCTTATGTTTGGAGTCTAAGCAACAGCGAGAATAATAAGTAACATTTCAATAACAGCCCCTTTTTAAGGGGCTGTCTTTCCTTTAAATTAAAGCCCTTATCTTTCATTTAGTTGTTGAGAACTTTTTTATGGTAAAGCCTTGGTATAAACAGTTTTGGCCGTGGTTTCTGATCATTTTGCCACTGACAGTGGTAGTGTGGACGGTCGTAACAGTGGTGATATTTTCACAAAACTCAGTCTCTCTCGTTGCTGAGGATTACTATAAAAAAGGAAAAGGGATCAACATCGATATTAGCAAGCTTAATGTTGCGAAGGAACTAGGCCTAAATGCCGCCGTCTCTTCAGATAACAATGTCATTATTATTGAGTTCAACAAAGGTGCACTGCCTCATTTTCCCGCGTTGACGGCGACATTTACGCATCGCACACTGCCCGACCGAGATTTTACACAGTTACTCACGGCGGATGCCAAAGGTGTCTATCGTTTATCACCAGAGCACCAAATGGAAGGCCCTTGGTTTATTGAACTGCAACCACATGATCAAAAATGGCTAGTTCAAGGCCGTGTGACTTTCCCTTCTTCTGCAACTGTTTTGATGAACTAAGACCATGACGCAATCCTGTTATCACTGTGGTGAAGATGTACCGGTCAATACGGATTTTAAAGTAGAAATTTTAGGTGAGATTCGAGACATGTGCTGCCCCGGTTGTGAGACTGTGGCACAGACCATTATCGACAACGGCCTTGTTTCCTACTATCAATATAGAACGGCTCACGCTGAAAAAGTTGAACTTGTTCCTGAGCAGCTCAAATCACTCATTCATTACGATAATGAAGAAGTTCAATCTGAATTTGTACGAAGTAATGATAATCACTGTGAAGTGATGCTCTCTTTAGAGGGCGTTTCTTGTGCCGCGTGCGCGTGGCTAATTGAAAAACAAATGAATGGGCAAGCGGGTGTGGTGTCAATAAAGGTAAATACTACCACGAATCGTGCGCTTCTCTCTTGGGATAAGTCAAAAACTAAATTGAGCGAGCTTCTCTCTGGCATTCATGCGTTGGGATACAAAGCGGCGCCTTTCGAGGCTGACCAACAAGAGGCGTCATACCATGCAACGATGAAGCAGTATCTCTATCGATTAGGTATAGCGGGACTGGCAACAATGCAAGTGATGATGCTCGCTGTTGCATTGTATTTAGAAGTTTTTGGCGATCTCGAACCGGAGTTTAAGAACTACTTTCGATGGGTGAGTTTGATTTTTGCAACCCCTGTCTTGCTTTACTCAGCTCTTCCTTTTTATATCAATGCATGGCGCAGTATTAAAGGTCGGACGCTGGGTATGGATGTGCCAGTGTCCATCGCACTGATTTTTGCTTATTTTGCTAGCCTTGTTGCGACGGTCACAGAGCAAGGAGAAGTGTTCTTTGAGTCTATCTCTATGTTTACCTTCTTCCTACTTGTAGGCCGTTTCTTAGAAATGCGAGCGAGAAGAAAAGCAGCGGCAGCGAGCGGTAATCTTCTCAAATTGATTCCAGCAATTGCGACCACACTCGACGGACAGCAAGTGCCAGTTAAGAGCTTAAAGATTGGTGACCGGGTTCGTGTACTTCCGGGAGAACATATCCCAGCAGACGGATTAGTGATCGAAGGCCGCATTCATATTGATGAATCGATGTTAACTGGTGAATCCGTCCATGTTGTGAAGCGTGAAGGTGATGCAGTATATGCAGGCACAATGAATGGCGATGAATCCTTCGTGTTGCAAGTGAGCAGTTCAAAAGCGGACTCGGTTATTTCTAATATTGTTAGGCTTCAGGATGAAGCGCAGCATTCTAAGCCTAAAATCGCTGAAGTGGCAGATGTTGTGGCTCGCTACTTTGTTGGCGCTATTCTTATTATCTCTGCGGCAACATGGTTTTTTTGGCATCAGACAAAACCAGAAGATGCCTTTTGGATTATGCTCTCTGTGCTTGTTGCAACCTGCCCTTGCGCCCTTTCGCTAGCGACGCCTACAGCATTGACTTGCGCAACGTCACGTATGGGCAATTTTGGTATTCTGCTTCGCAAAGGCCATGTCTTTGAAACACTGTGTAAGGTCAACCATCTGGTTGTCGATAAAACGGGCACCTTAACCAAAGGCGATATCGAAATCAAAGAGACCAAGGTGTTTGCACACTTAACCGACCTGCAATGCCTGCAATTGGCGGCGAGTTTAGAAAATCATGCAAACCACCCTATTGCGAGAGCGTTTAAGTCTTATTCGACCCAAGATTTTGTGCTCAGTGATGTGAGTAACGTAATTGGTTCTGGTATTAGTGGAAAGTGGAATAGCGTTACGGTAAAAATTGGCAGTGCTGAATATGTATTAGGTGCTTCAACCGATGAGCAAAATGCGGTGTATCTCTCTTTGGATAACCAACACATTGCTACGTTTATCTACCATGATCCTATTCGTAAAGAAAGCCACAAACTGATCGAAAAGTTTGCTCAAGCGGGTATTAAGACCACCTTATTGACGGGAGACTCGGCAGCCAATGCTGAAAGTGTCGCAAAAGCCGTTGGAATCGAGCACGTTGTTGCTTCTGCAAAACCTGAAGACAAGCTCGCCTACCTAAAAGGTCTCGACATCAACGACATTACGCTGATGGTTGGTGACGGTATCAATGACGCGCCCACTTTAGCTGGTGCCCATTTGTCTGTCGCTATGGGTAGTGGTACGGATGTAGCGAAAGCATCTGCTGATATGACCCTTTTGGGTGACCGACTAGATAAGCTGCTTGAAGCCAGAGAGCTTGCTTTGCGCACGCGCCGTATCATCAAAGAGAACTTGGCTTGGTCCCTGGGTTATAACCTTTTGATATTGCCGTTGGCTGTGGCAGGTTTGGTTGCTCCTTATATTGCTGTTGTAGGAATGTCTGCGAGTTCTATAATAGTGGTTTCAAATTCTCTCAGGCTGCTTAAAGAGCACGGTAAGTAACTATGGAAAGCTTGTATCTTCTAATTCCTATTGCAATTGTTTTGGTGTGCATTGCGGTGGCGGTGTTTTTGTGGGCGGTGAAGAGCGAACAGTTTGAAGACCTCGAGAGGCAGGGAAGCAATATTTTGTTCGACGAAGAGCAAAAAAAGAGTACTAAAGCTGAGAGAGCGGAATGACGCCCGACTTTATTGGCGCATTTATGATCGGTCTTGCTGGGGCCGGTCATTGCATTGGCATGTGTGGTGGTATCGCTTCTTTACTTAACCTCGGACAGCAGCAAGCTTCACCTATTCGCAATACCCTCCTTTATAATCTTGGACGCCTCACTAGCTATGCCTTATTTGGCGGATTGATTGGTGGAGCAGTCTCATCATTAACTGAGCTCAGTGGCTTAAACCACTCATTAGCTTGGCTAAGATTGATTGCCGCATCTTTTATGATTCTTGTAGCCCTGTATATCTCCAAACTATGGAGTGCGCTATTGACCGTTGAAAAAGGTGGGCAATTCATCTGGCGATGGATTAAGCCAGTAACCGCACACCTGCTTCCTATTAAACATCCTCTACAAGCTCTTCCCTACGGTTTTGTTTGGGGATGGTTGCCATGCGGTTTGGTCTACTCGGCTTTAACTTGGTCGGCTGTTTCTGGAGGTTTTATCAACGGATCTCTGATTATGCTTGCTTTTGGGCTAGGCACCTTGCCAGCAATGATATTGGTTGGGTTTGGTGCGCAGTTTGTTACTCGTTTGCAATCGTCATTAACATTTCGTCATATTACGGCTTTTTCCCTTTTTGCTTACGGCGTTTACACCGCTTACGAGGCTCTGAAGTTGTTACAATTAGTCAACTAACTAAGGGCTAGAACATTTTTTTTACTATCCTTTAGTATTAAGCAATGCTAAAATATTGACGTATATCAAATAGTGAAAGGTTGTTATGATTTCTGAAAAACCTGCGACAAAGCGCATCCAGTCAGGCGGTTGTGCGATTCATTGTCAAGATTGTAGTATCAGCCAATTGTGTATTCCGTTTACATTGAACGAAGCTGAATTAGATCAACTAGACCAGATCATCGAACGTAAAAAACCGATTCAAAAAGGGCAAGAGCTTTTTAAAGCAGGTGACGTATTGAAGTCTCTGTATGCCATTCGTTCGGGTACCATTAAGAGTTACACGATCACTGAGCAGGGTGATGAGCAGATTACAGCGTTTCACTTAGCGGGCGATTTGGTTGGTTTTGATGCTATTACTGGTGATAGCCATCCTAGCTTTGCTCAAGCACTTGAAACATCAATGGTTTGTGAAATCCCGTATGAAATTTTAGATGACCTTTCAGGTAAAATGCCAAAGTTACGTCAGCAAATTATGCGTCTGATGAGTAACGAGATTAAAGGCGATCAAGAGATGATTCTGCTTCTTTCAAAAAAGAACGCAGAGGAGCGTTTGGCTGCTTTCTTGTATAACCTTTCAACTCGCTTCTCCCAGCGTGGATTTAGCCCACGTGAGTTTCGACTTACGATGACTCGTGGTGATATTGGTAATTACCTAGGTCTAACCGTTGAAACCATTAGCCGTTTACTAGGGCGTTTTCAGAAATCGGAAATGCTCAGTGTTAAAGGTAAGTACATCACTATCCTTGACCACGATGCTTTGATGGAGCTAGCGGGCGTTTCGAAAAACTAAATCCTTATAGGTGATGTGGCTCAATCCTGAGCTACATCATACTTTTCTTCATTCTCTTCGTAATATCCTAATATTTCTCCTTTTTTTACGCTAAAGTATTTATATGGTTCTACAACATAAGTGGGCTGAAATATGAGTATTTATAGTAAAATCCTCGTTGTTGCAGACATCAATAAAGATGAGCAACCTGCATTGGCAAGAGCAGTACAATTAGCGAAAAAGAGCGTTTCTAAAAGTCACATAACCTTCTTTTTATCGATATACGATTTCTCATATGACATGACGTCAATGCTGTCTATTGATGAACGTGATGCAATGAGACGTGGTGTTATTTTTCAGCGCGAGCAGTGGTTGAAAAAGATTGCAGAGCCCTATTTAGATGATTCCGTCGAGTTTGAAATAAAAGTGGTTTGGCATAACCGTCCGTATGAAGCAATCATTGCAGAAGTCTTCGGCGGTGGTCACGACATTTTGATTAAAGGAACTCGTAAACACGACGTTCTTGAGTCGGTTATCTTTACACCTACTGACTGGCATTTATTACGCAAGTGCCCTATCCCCGTGTTGCTGATCAAAAATGCCGATTGGCCAGAGCATGCCAATATCCTTGCTTCAGTTCATGTTGGTTCTGAAAACGAAACTCACCTTGAGTTAAACAATAGTATGGTTGAAAGACTAAAAGAGATCACGAACCGTTTAGATGCAGAAGCGTATCTTGTCAATGCGTACCCAGTGACGCCAGCCAATATCACGATAGAACTTCCAGAGTTTGATCCGACAACCTATACAGATGCCGTTCGTGGGCATCATCTAACAGCCATGAAAGCGCTGAGACAGCAGCATGGTATTGATGAAGAACACACTATTGTAGAACAAGGCTTACCAGAGGATGTCATTCCTTCTGCCGCCGAAAAGCTGAATGCCGCAATGGTGATTCTTGGAACCACGGGACGTACTGGCCTCTCCGCCGTGTTTATCGGCAACACCGCCGAGCATGTGATTGATAAAATCAACTGTGATGTATTAGCGCTGAAGCCAAAAGGCTACGTGAGTCCATTAGATCCAACGACAGCTTCATAACTTAAACTCCCGGGTAATTAAGCCCGGGATTTTTTTGTCCGGTACTGGCATCTTGGAAATTTATCCGTATCATACGCACTTCATTTATTTTGATGTGTTTTAAGACTAACAGCCGATGACAGAGCAAATTCAAGAGCGCACTAAAGCTCAACAATATAACTTCAACAAGTTACAAAAGCGTATTCGTCGTAATACAGGCCAAGCGATTGCGGACTTCAACATGATCGAAGACGGTGACCGTATTATGGTGTGTTTGTCTGGCGGTAAAGACAGCTTTACCATGTTGGACATCCTGATGAGCTTACAAAAAAGTGCACCAATCTCCTTTTCTCTTGTCGCTGTTAACCTTGACCAAAAGCAACCTGGCTTTCCAGCACATGTACTGCCTGAATACCTAGAAAGTTTAGGTGTGGAATATAAGATCGTAGAAGAAGATACCTACTCGATCGTTCAAGATAAGATTCCTGAAGGTAAAACGACCTGTTCACTTTGTTCTCGCTTACGTCGTGGTATTTTGTACCGTACAGCAAAAGAACTCGGCGCAACAAAAATTGCACTAGGCCACCATCGTGACGACATACTAGAGACCTTGTTTCTAAACATGTTCTACGGTGGAAAAATGAAAGGTATGCCACCTAAGCTGGTTTCAGATAATGGTGAACACGTTGTGATTCGTCCACTGGCCTACTGCCGTGAGAAAGACATCATCAAATATTCAGATATGACCGGCTACCCTATCATTCCATGTAACCTATGTGGCTCTCAACCAAACTTGCAGCGTCAAAATATCAAACAGATGCTGAATGACTGGGATAAGCGTTTCCCAGGTCGTATTGAGACAATGTTCCGCGCAATGCAGAATGTGGTGCCAAGCCATTTAGCGGATTTTGAGTTGTTTGATTTTAAATCGATCAACAAAGATTCAGGCGTGATTAACGGTGGTGATATCGGTTTCGACAAAGAAGAAATACCTGTTGCAACCGTCGAAGATGAAGATATGGTGCACGAGTTTGATCCAAGCTTAAAGCTAGATGTGGCCAATATTTAATCAGCTTGCAAAAACAATAAAGGCGACCATGTTGGTAGCCTTTGTTTTATCACTTGAGTGTTCAACTCATTACTTCTTAGCCGCAGGTAAGTAAGGCAAAACGCGCATAGTGGGCTGCGGTAACACCATATAGCCAGTTTCGCCTATCTCACTAAGTGCCACTTGCACCTTACCGTTGACGATCGCTTTTTTCTGCCCATTGGAGAAGGTAATCATGTCGTTCAATTGATCGGCGAACTCCATTGTCACCCCTTCTACATCAGGCGTGAACCAGCTAGAAAACATGCCGCCCAAATCATCCAACATGGTTTTCATCTGTGGCATGAGTGGCTCTAGCTGCTCATACGTCACTTTTCCTTGTAATGGCTGCTTGGTCATCACAACGAGCGAGTAGTCACAGCGCATATCTTGCGGTGTCTGAACAAAAACCAGTGGATTTGCTGACTTAAGGTTGTTGTCTATTGGTAGCGGTAATTCCTTTGATGCGGGAATCATAAATTCTTCGTAATGCTCCTCTTTTTCCATCCATGCTTTTTCAATATTACAAAGCTGTTTGGTTTGAGGATTAACGAAAAAAATGCCGACCTTAACGTCTTCATGCCCCTCTTTGGTATTGTTTTTTAATTGAGAAAAGAGTTTTGAGTAGGTAAACATGTATTCTTGCGCAGATACCGGTGTTACCACGAAAGAGGATAAGGCGGTACAGAGTAAGGTGAGGCCAATCTTATTCATTCTATTTCTCTTATTGTTTTAGTTTGTCCAAAATTCTGCATTGTGGCGGATCATAGCTTGCAGATCATCAACATAATCCTGCCCTCTCTCTGAATATGAAAGCAGGCCATTCGTCAGTTCTGTCGCCACGGAGACGCTTTGTAGATCGCGACCTTGCATATCAAGAGTGGCGCGAATCTCACGCAGCTCTCTGTATGCACGATTACGATTAACGTTCATAAAATAGCCATGAACCGAATCTTGAACCGAAGAAAACTTCGCCACTTCGTGGAAAGCACCTTGATTACGTTCAAGTGGAACCACACCACATCCTGGGGTATAGCACCACTGGCCAAAGAGATTGTTTGCTTGACGAGCAAAGCGCGAAGTTCCCCAAGCGGACTCGTTGGCAGCTTGAATCATGACGAGCGCTTCTGGCAACACATTGACTCTCAACATCAATTCATTCAAAGAGTCTTCATTAGCTTCTTCCGCTGAAAGTGTGACATTGTAACGAGAGGCTAACTTGTCGAGTCGAGCGTTCTGCTTTTCCGATAAGTTGGCCATATCCAAAGATTCTAGAAAAGAACGCTCTTCAAGCACGCGTTGGTTTTCCAGTGCCACCATAGGTCTTAGATAGTCGAAAAAGGCCCTTTTTTTCTCGGCGACATTTTGAATCGCAGCGAAGTCAGGTAAAGACTCAATAGCTTGTACTTGTTCTTTAGGTTGATGGTCTCGATAGAACACATATGGACCGACAGCAGAGAAAGCAACAAAAGCCGCAACAGCGGTCACTTTTAAAAATGTAGATTGTGATGGGTTAAGCATTAAATACCTGTGAATTGTTATCGTTATTGTCGTCGGAACCGGAGGTAGCCACTATTTTCAAACGGATACCAAACATCTCGCGGTAGAGAATACCTTTGAGATGGAAGAAAAATGGCAAAACAAAAATCAACCCGATGCCATAAAAGATCGTTGCTACCGCAAACATCACCATCACCAGCAGGTACAAACCTGATACGACTAGAATTTTTCGGTTGATCGCACGTAAAGAAAGCAGCAGAGATTGCATTGGTGGAACATTCTTTTCACAGATAAGCAGAATCGAGTGACTAAACGCCATTGAAAGATAAAGTGAAAGCAAAGGAAAAATCATGCCCAGTAAGCCTTGAAGCATCAAGCTGAACAAAGTAGCAAGAATAACGGGAATCGTGTATTGAAGCCCTTTGCTGATGTGGCGAGTTTTCGTCTGTAAGCCTGCAGCATGGCTCATCGCCATCAAGCTGACACCGGCAAAAATCGGGGCGCTAATCACTTCGTAGCTGAAGTTTGCGACATAAATAGCCGAAACAATTTGTTCAGTCAGTAAATCGGGATTGACGATGGCATCAAGGATGACACTCGGCTCACCAAGTTGCAGTTGAAGTGCGATATAGAAAATCAGCAACTGTAGCGCGAGTAGCAGCACGATAGCTGGAGAAAAGCTGAAGAAATGCGACATCGTTTTCTTCCAAGCTTCACTAAAAACAGCTCCAGCACTCAGCTCATATTGACCAGAGAGCGCACTTTCAATAGTACCGCCAATGTTAATCTCTTTTTCGAATTCGTTTTTCATAGATATCCTAAGCTGACTTGCTTATCTGCTGTAAAAGTTTGTCTTGATAAGAAAGGCATTCATTATACTGAAATCTGACGTTTGCTAAACTCTGTTTGCTAACCAACTGCTTGCTTTATTTGCAAATTGATTGATAATTAACCGCTTGAAAACTATAGGCGACAGAACAGTTTGTTACAGGATATTTTGACATTCATTCAATCACTTGGAAAATTCACTTTATCCTATGTATTAGTATGGTAACTAATCGAGTTTTTTACCTGAAAAACTTTTTCCGTTTTGACATGAGAAATTACTTTAATTTCACACTTTTGGTGATTATCATGCGCGCCTTATTGTGAATTACTACAGGTCATACGAGTTACGTGACCAATGTGGGAGAAATACAGACGTTGAACGCTAAAAAACACGCAGGACAACCAGTAATCCGTTTATCTGGTATCAGTAAGAGTTTCGATGGTAAGGAAATCATCGGTAATTTAAACCTAGACGTTAATCACGGTGAATTTTTAACGATTCTTGGGCCTTCTGGCTGTGGTAAAACAACGGTTTTACGTATGATCGCAGGTTTTGAAACTGCAGATAACGGCCAAATTACGATCGACAATCAGGATGTCACTCATGTTCCTGCGGAACAAAGGCATGTCAACACCGTATTCCAAAGCTATGCGCTTTTCCCGCATATGACCGTTTTTGATAATGTCGCATTTGGTCTACGTATGCAAAAAGTGCCTTCGTCTGAGATAGAACCTCGTGTAATGGACGCACTTAAAATGGTTCGCCTTGAAAGCATGGCTCAGCGTAAACCTCATCAGCTTTCTGGTGGTCAACAGCAGCGTATTGCAATTGCGCGTGCTGTGGTGAACAAACCAAAAGTACTATTACTTGATGAATCCCTATCAGCGCTTGATTACAAATTACGTAAGCAAATGCAGATTGAGCTTAAGCAGCTACAGCGCCAGCTTGGCATCACCTTCATTTTCGTCACGCACGATCAGGAAGAAGCACTATCGATGTCAGACCGCATTATCGTCATGCGCTCAGGCGTTATCGAGCAAGATGGTTCACCTCGCGAAATCTACGAAGATCCGAAAAATTTATTTGTTGCGCGTTTCATTGGCGAAATCAACGTTTTTGAAGCAACAGCAAAAGAACGCCTTGACGAAAAACGCATTCGTGCAGAAATTGAAGGTGTTGACTCTGTGGTTTATTTTGATGAGCCGGTAACGGAAGGTCAGAAACTGCAAGTACTACTTCGTCCAGAAGACTTACGTATTGAAGAGATCAAAGAATCCGAAGAGAAAGGTATTGTCGGTCACGTTACCGAGCGTACTTACAAAGGGATGACTCTTGATTCTGTTATTGAAACGGAATCTGGCATGCGTGTAATGGTAAGCGAGTTCTTTAACGAAGATGATCCTGATGTGGACCACTCTTTGGGACAAAAAGTCGCCATTACTTGGGTTGAAAGCTGGGAAGTGGTACTAAGTGATGAGCAAGAAATTTAGTCTTCAAAACGCCATTATCACGCTGATTGTCGGTTGGTTGGTTCTTTTTGTACTGATTCCAAACCTGATGATCATTGGCACCAGTTTTCTGACGCGTGATGAAGCTAACCTCATTGAGATGACGTTTACATTGGATAACTACGCGCGTTTGCTCGATCCTTTGTACGTGAAAGTGTTGCTGCACTCCTTCTATATGGCGATTGTGGCAACCCTTATCTGTTTGGTAGTGGGCTACCCATTCGCTTACATTGTGGCGAAGATGCCACACAAATGGCGTCCAATTATGCTGTTTTTAGTGATTGTGCCTTTCTGGACCAACTCACTGATCCGCACCTATGGGCTAAAAGTTGTGTTGGGAACGCAAGGTGTTCTCAATAAAGCACTGCTAAGCGTTGGCCTGATTGATACACCGATACGCATTATGTTTACCGAAACTGCGGTTATGATTGGCTTGGTATACATTCTACTGCCATTTATGATTTTGCCGTTGTACTCAGCCATAGAAAAACTGGATAACACATACATCGAAGCGGCAAAAGACTTAGGTGCAAACAAGTTCCAGACCCTAACAAAGGTCATTCTGCCATTGACCATGCCTGGCATTATCGGCGGTTGTTTGCTGGTTCTCCTCCCTGCTCTGGGCATGTTCTACATTTCAGACTTGCTTGGTGGTGCGAAAAACTTGCTGATTGGTAACGTCATTAAGAGCCAAGTGCTTAATGCCCGTGATTGGCCATTTGGGGCTGCGACCAGTATCGCGTTGACCATCGCAATGGCGATTATGCTTTATGCCTACTATCGCGCGGGTAAATTGTTGAATAAGAAAGTGGAGCTGGACTAATGGGGCGTACAGTTAGATTTAGCTTTATGACGTTGGTTTATGCGTTTTTGTATTTACCAATCATCGTATTGATCGCCAACTCGTTTAACGAAAACAAGTTTGGTATGAAATGGGGCGGATTCACCACCAAGTGGTATCACGCGCTAGTGAATAACGACAGCTTGATGCAAGCTGCATGGCACTCGTTTAACGTTGCGATTTTTTCAGCAACTGCCGCAACGATTATCGGCAGTTTGACGGCGGTTGCCCTATTCCGCTACCAGTTCAAAGGCAAAAGTGCAGTCAACGGTATGCTGTTTGTCGTTATGATGTCTCCGGATATTGTGATGGCTATTTCTCTATTGGCGCTGTTTCTTGTGCTGGGTGCACAATTGGGTTTCTTTACTCTTTTGGTTGCGCACATCACCTTCTGTTTGCCATTTGTTGTGGTCACGGTTTATAGCCGCTTAAACGGTTTTGATGTGAAAATGCTTGAAGCAGCAAAAGACCTTGGTGCAAGCGAATGGGTGATTCTGAAGCAAATTATTCTGCCGCTGGCGAAACCGGCTGTTGCAGCTGGTTGGTTGCTGAGTTTTACCCTATCTTTAGATGACGTTATCATCAGTTCGTTTGTGACGGGCCCGACTTATGAGATTCTGCCACTGAAAATCTACTCAATGGTGAAAGTGGGTATCTCTCCAGAGGTCAACGCATTGGCAACCGTCATGCTGGTCGTGTCACTCGTATTGGTGATCACCTCGCAAATCCTTGCGAGAGAAAAAGTTAAATAAACCGCCTTCTGGTTGTGTTTAAACGCGAAGCAGAATGGTGATTCACCATTCTGCTTTTTTATAAGAATGCCTTCGGGCAACGTTTGGTTTGGAGCTAACGTAAATGAAAAAATGGGCTACTTTATTAGCTGGTAGTGCATGTGCGCTTTCACTGTTTTCCGGTTCGGTTGCAGCGGAAGATAAAGAATTGGTGTTTATGAACTGGGGTCCTTACATCAACAGTAATATCCTAGAGCAATTCACGAAAGAAACGGGCATCAAGGTGATTTACTCGACTTACGAGTCGAACGAAACCTTGTACGCCAAGTTGAAAACGCACAACCAAGGCTATGATCTGGTAGTACCTTCTACCTACTTCGTTTCTAAGATGCGTGATGAAGGTATGTTGCAGAAGATTGATAAATCGAAGCTAACAAACTTCAAAAACTTAGATAAGAACTATCTAGATAAACCTTACGATCCAAACAACGACTACTCTATCCCACATGTTGTTGCGATCACGGGTCTTGCTGTGAACACCGATATGTACGATCCAAATGACTTCCAAAGCTGGGCAGACCTATGGAAACCTGAGCTTAAAGGCCAAGTCATGTTGATGGACGACACTCGTGAAGTGTTCCATATCGCGCTACGCAAATTGGGTTATTCGGGTAACACCACCGATGAAAAACAAATCGATGAAGCGTACGCAGAACTGCAAAAGTTAATGCCAAACGTATTGGTATTCAACTCTGACAACCCAGGCGCACCATACATGTCTGGCGAAGTAGGCGTTGGTATGCTTTGGAACGGCAGTGCGGCGGCAGCACAAAAAGAAGGTTTACCTCTAACGCTTGTTTTCCCTAAAGAAGGCGGCATTGGTTGGGTAGATAACTTTGCAATTAGTTCTGGTGCGAAAAACGTGGATGCGGCGCACAAGATGATCGATTTCCTACTTCGTCCAGAAATTGCAGAGCAAATCTCTAACGACACGGGTTACTTGACCGCTGTTGCTGAGTCAAACGCGAAGTTCAAAGATGTTGCGCCACTGTTCCCGTCACAAGAAGATCTTGACCGCGTAGAGTGGCAAGACGCCGTTGGCGACAAAACAGTGAAGTATGAAGACTACTTCATGAAGCTTAAAGCTGGCCAATAATCAGCACAATTGCTTCATTACTCATCATATAGGCAGCGTAAAGCTGCCTATTTTTTTACTTAGCTGATATAATCTGACGCTGTTTTTCTGGCGATATTGTATTGCCAGTTTTTATATAACCACCTGCCCTTTAGGGCACGCTGATATGAGCGGAACAGTAATGAAAAAAGCACTGTATACCGGCGCATTGTGTGCTGCTACTTTATTTTCAACTTCTTCATTTGCCGCAGATCAAGAACTGTATTTCTACAACTGGTCTGAGTATATCCCAAGTGAAGTGTTAGAAGATTTCACTAAAGAAACGGGTATCAAAGTCATCTATTCAACCTACGAGTCTAACGAGAGCATGTACGCAAAGTTAAAGACTCAAGGCAGTGGCTATGATCTGGTCGTTCCTTCTACTTATTTTGTTTCAAAGATGCGTAAAGAAGGGATGTTACAAAAAGTGGATAAAGCCAAGCTGTCTCACTTTGCCGAACTGGACGCGAACTATCTAGACAAGCCATTTGACCCAGGTAATGACTACTCTATTCCATACATTTGGGGTGCGACTGGTATTGGTATCAACGTTGACATGCTGGACAAGAGCTCAGTAAAAAACTGGGGAGATCTTTGGGATACTCAGTGGGCTGGTCAATTGATGTTGATGGACGATGCACGTGAAGTGTTCCACATCGCGCTTTCAAAGCTTGGTTACTCGCCAAACACAACCAACCCTAACGAGATCAAAGCCGCGTATGAAGAGCTGAGAAAATTGATCCCGAATGTATTGGTGTTCAACTCAGATTTCCCAGCTAATCCCTATCTAGCGGGTGAGGTTTCACTGGGTATGCTTTGGAATGGTTCTGCATATATGGCGCGTCAAGAAGGTGCAAAAATTGACATCATCTGGCCTGAGAAAGGTGCAATTTTCTGGATGGATAGCTTAGCCATTCCAGCGGGTGCGAAAAATATTGAAGCCGCCCACAAGATGATCGACTTCCTTCTACGCCCAGAAAATGCAGCAAAAATTGCGATGGAAATCGGTTATCCAACCCCGGTGAAAACCGCTTACAAACTGCTTCCTAAAGAGTTTGCGGAAGACAAAAACATCTTCCCTCCACAATCAGTGATGGATAATGGTGTGTGGCAAGACGAAGTCGGTGAAGCCAGTGTGCTTTACGATGAGTACTTCCAAAAACTCAAAGTAAATAACTAATTTTATTGGTTAAAAAGAAAAAGCGGCCGTGGCCGCTTTTTTTGATCCTTCTTTCAACGAGCATTATGCTTTTTCGACGTTACTCTCTAAATGCGCAAGCAGTTCCTCGACCAACTTAGGCACTTCAACACTTGCCTTACCGTGGCGCTTTTCAACGAATTCACTTTCGATCGCACTGGGTTCAAGGTTGATTTCAATTGTGTGTGCGCCGTGCATTTTGGCGTCATGGACAAACCCGGCGGCCGGATAAACCACACCGGACGTGCCAATTGAGATAAACAGGTCGGCGGTTTCTAACGCTGAGTATATCTCTCCCATTCTCAGAGGCATTTCACCAAACCAAACAACATGAGGGCGCATCTGCGATGGCATCTGGCAGCAATGACAAAGATCCCCTGTCAGAATATCCCCCGTTTCCTCAATCACTTGGTTTGAGACACTGCAGCGAGATTTGAGCAACTCACCATGCATATGAATGATATTCTTGTTGCCACCACGTTCGTGCAAATTGTCGATATTCTGGGTAACGATCGTTACCTGACCGTCGAGCTCGGCTTCGAGTCGGCCAAGTGCGAGGTGTGCGGCATTCGGTTCTATATTAGGGTCTTGCAGTTTTTTACGACGTTGATTGTAGAAGTCTTGGACTAAATTGGGGTCTCTGGCGAAACCTTCCGGCGTTGCGACATCTTCAATACGATGGTTTTCCCACAGTCCATCTTGTGCTCGAAAGGTTTGAATACCTGACTCAGCGGAAATTCCAGCTCCGGTCAATACGACGATATTTCGATATGGGAAGTTCATAACCTATCCTTGTAGTTCTTTTGTCACAGCTTACCACTGAACGAAAAACAACAGTAGTTATGAGGATTAGACCATAGTCTTAAATATTCGGAGTAAGATACGGTTTTGAGAGATAAGGCAAAAATGGAGAGAAAAGAGCGACGCAATGCCGCCGCCCTTATAAATCGTTTGATTCTATTCAGCGTTAACGGAAGAGATCTTATGAATCGCTAAATCCGCGCCATTAAATTCATCTTCTTGAGAGAGTCGCAAGCCGCTGAGGCGGTTAATCGCACCATAAACAATACCAGCGCCAATCAGAGCAACCAAAATGCCCAAAAGCGTACCCAAGAGCTGAACGGTAAAACTGACGCCCCCTAGCCCACCTAGCGATGATTGACCAAAGATGCCAGCTGCAATCCCGCCCCAAGCGCCACAGACACCATGAAGTGGCCAAACACCTAACACATCATCAATTTTGGTTTTGTTTTGCAAGTAGGTAAACAAGTAAACAAACAGAACACCGGCGACCGAACCCGTCACCAAAGCGCCAAGAGGATGCATGAGATCCGATCCTGCACACACAGCGACCAATCCTGCAAGTGGTCCGTTGTGAATAAAGCCCGGGTCATTTTTGCCAGCGATGAGCGCGGCAACAATCCCGCCCGCCATTGCCATCAGTGAGTTCATTGCAACCAAACCACTGATGCCATTCAGTGTTTGTGCAGACATCACGTTAAATCCAAACCAACCGACGCACAGGATCCATGCTCCTAAGGCGAGAAAAGGAATATTTGAAGGGGCAAAGTTAGTGTGTTTCCCTGCACGCACACGTCCTCGGCGCATGCCTAAGAAAATCACCGCAACCAGTGCAATCCATCCTCCGACACCATGCACAACCACAGATCCAGCGAAATCATGGAAACCGACACCAAAGGTGGCTTCAAACCAAGCTTGAACACCGAAATTTCCGTTCCAAATAATGCCCTCAAACAGAGGATAGACAAGCCCCACGGTGAAGAATGTCGCAATCAAAACGGGATAAAAACGAGCTCGCTCGGCAATGCCCCCCGAAACAATCGCAGGAATGGCTGCGGCAAAGGTCAGCAAGAAAAAGAACTTAACCAACTCATAGCCGTTACCTTGAGCTAAGGTTTCCGCATCGGCAAAAAAATGCGCCCCATAGGCGACCCAATAGCCGATAAAGAAGTACGCCAAAGTTGAAATGCCAAAATCCGCTAAGATTTTAACCAGGGCATTGACTTGGTTTTTATGTCTCACCGTTCCGACTTCTAAGAAAGCGAATCCGGCGTGCATAAGGAACACCATGATAGCGCCAAGCAATAAAAATAAGGTGTCTGAACTTTGTGTCAGGGTTTGAACGGCTCCGTGAACCTGACTGGCAGTATCGCTCATTATTCGATCTCTCCGTTATTTTTGTAGTGCACTTATCCTGTGCATCAGTAAAGTTTGATATCACCATGTTGGTGAGAAAATACGTCGAATGTGACATAGAGCAAGGAGCATTCCAATTATTATCAATTTGATAAATAAATTCTATCCAATTGAATATGCGAGATTTATTTTTTTGGCAGAGCGGTTTGTAAGTCGTGATAGGCGTTGAGTTAAGGTAAATATGCACATAATTAGTTCAGTTGCACCAAAAGAAAGCGCACCTTCTATGTGCAACAAACAGTAGGTGACGGAAAATTTTGGCTAGAAAAAAAAATCCCCTCAGTTGAGGGGATTTTGCTATTTCTCTGTTTGCTCTTTTCTATAAGTTTGGGCCCGTCGATGGTCTATGTGGTTGATTGTTGCTTAGCTGAACCATGCCTTGGTACATGCGCAAGAACCAAACCAATATCGCTAGCGCTGCAAACAGCATACCCACGTAGGGAATCGCGTAGGCAACGCTGTTGAGTACGTTGTCCAAAACCGTACTGCTGACCCAGTATTCACTGACGCCGACCAGTACACCGTTCGAGGTTGCTACGGTGACGATCAAGACAACGAAAAACGTGAGATAAAGGAAGAAGGTTCGAATTAATCCATAGTAGTGTGAATTAACAACGTCACCATCTTGGTTTTTATCCAACCGATACCCTGCATAAACAATCGCGATAACGCCAGATAGTAAGAAAGTAAATGGTGTTAAACAGCTGAGGATGTAAGCAATCCAAATACCCTTATGAGGTTTGTTCACGATGACCTCCTACCTTCGCTTGCTCGTTGGTGCTAGAGGATTGAGAGCCGCTCTGCTGCTCTTTCTCCATCATTTCTGCATACCACAAATCATGATGTTCTTTAGCCCATGTTTCATCCACTTCACCGGTCACCATGCCTTCGAGTGCCCCTTCCATGCCAAACAAGCCAATGTAGATATGGAAGATAAATCCACAGATAAGGATCAAAGCCGAAATCATGTGCACAAGGTTAGAAAGTTCCATATCACGGCGTGTTTGACCGAAAATAGGGAAATCTAGGATCAGTCCACTGGCCGCGACAAACACACCAAAGAAAATCAATAACCAGTAGATCGCTTTCTCACCACCGTTAGAAAAACCTGCCGATGGATGGGTGCCTTTGTGTTTGCCTACCATGCCGCCGAGCTTCATAAACCAACGTACATCCGTCATTGTTGGTATGGATTTACGCCACCATTTCAGCAAGATAAAGGTCAGCAAAATGAAGAATAATGGCCCCATGTAGTTGTGGTATTGCTTGGCAAGCAGAATAACAAAACCCCAAATTTCAGAAGGAACGTAAGGTTTTAAGAAGTGCTTACCATACACCAACATCAAGCCGCTAAACGCAAGGGTGAGAAAGGTAAACGCCATGCTCCAGTGAAGCGCACGATCCCATCGTGACCAGCGTTTGAGCTTTTTCCCTGTGCGAGGTTTGCTGAGCATCAAAGGACCAACAAACACATACGCCATGATCACCATAGCAATGCTGCCAAAAATAGCGATTGCTCCGGCAGGCGACATCCATTTTTCTTTTAACAGATACCAAGTTTGACCTGGGGTACTGATAAGCACGCCGTGCTCAGGAAAGGTCGACGTGGTGTAACCCACCTCACCTGCCCTGACTTGACGCCAAAAATCGGCCCCGGCTAATTGCGTCATTTCCGTTTGATCGACAGAGTTCTCTTTTTCTTGTGCCACCGTGGTAAAGCTTAAGGTCAACAGCAGTACTGTCCAAAAAGACAGTACTGCAAGAGAACCACGTTTAAGCGCTTGTAACATGACTCTCTCCAAACTTAGCTGCGAGTTGCATCGTAGGATAGATCTTCACCGTTGGTCCAACCGGCTTCTTTTGCACCACGTTCCACGACACGTTGACGGAAGATGTCGGAGATTTTCTCTGCATCACCCGCCAAGAGGGCCTTAGTTGAACACAGCGAAGCACACATTGGCAGTTTGCCTTCTGCGATACGGTTGGCACCATACTTCTGACGTTCCTCTTCTGAGCCCGGTTCGGTGTTTGGACCACCGGCGCAAAAAGTACACTTGTCCATTTTGCCACGCTCGCCAAATGAGGCTTGTTTCGGGAACTGAGGCGCACCAAATGGGCAAGCAAACAGGCAGTAACCACAACCGATACACAGATCTTTGTTATGGAGCACAATGCCATCTTCGGTATGTTCAAAACAGTCTGCAGGACAAACCGCCATACAAGGGGCATCGGTACAGTGCATACAGGCCACTGAGATGGAGTTTTCGCCCGGTTCACCATCGTTCAAGGTAACAACGCGGCGGCGCTGAATGCCCCACTCTAATGCGTCGTCGTTTTCATTTTTACAAGCGGTCACACAGCCGTTGCATTCGATGCAGCGTTTGGTGTCGCAGAGGAATTTCATTCTAGCCATTTCAAGACTCCTTACGCTTTACGAATGTTACAGAGGGTGACTTTGGTTTCCTGCATCTGAGTGACAGGATCGTAACCGTAGGTGGTGGCGATGTTTGCTGATTCACCAATCACGTACGGATCAGTACCTTCTGGGTACTTGTTGCGTAAGTCTTCACCTTGGAACTTGCCGCCAAAGTGGAATGGAATGAATGCCATTCCTGGTCTAACACGGCGTGTCACCATGGCTTTAACATGAATACGGCCTTTCTCTGCCCCTTCAACCCAAACCATGTCGCCATCTTTAAAGCCCAGATCGTTGGCGTCTTTCGGGTTTACTTCCACGAACATCTCTTGTTGCAGTTCTGCCAACCAAGGGTTCGAACGGGTTTCTTCACCACCCCCTTCGTATTCCACCAAGCGGCCAGAAGTGAGGATGATTGGATACTCTTGCGACTTATCTTGGTCTTGAATTGACTTATACAGCGTTGGTAGACGGTAGATTGAAGCCGCGTCATCCCATGTTGGGTAATCGGCAATCAAATCACGACGTGGCGTGTAAAGCGGCTCACGATGCAGAGGCACACGATCTGGGAACTCCCACACGATAGTCCGTGCTTTACCGTTACCAAAAGGAATACAACCATGCTTGATAGCAACACGCTGGATACCCCCTGAAAGGTCGGTTTTCCAGTTTTTGCCTTCCGCGAGCGCTTTCTCTTCTGCGGTTAGATCGTCCCACCAACCCAGTTGTTTTAGTAGTTTGTCACTGAACTCTGGGTAGCCATCTTGAATGTCACTGTCTTTCGAGTAGCTGCCATCGGCCAGCAGACTCTTGCCTTCAAACTCAACGCCGAAACGTGTACGGAAGGTGCCGCCGCCCTGTGCAACAGGTTTCGATGTATCGTAAAGAATGTGGGTTCCCGGGTGCTTCATTTCTGGAGTGCCCCAGCATGGCCACGGTAAACCATAGGTTTCACCATTCGCCGGTCCGCCTTCCGCTGCCAAGGTGGTTTTGTGGAAGGTGTGCCAGTTTTGTTGGTGTGCTTTTAAGCGCTCAGGGCTTTGGCCAGTGTAACCAATGGTCCACATCCCTTTGTTGAACTCACGAGTGATGTCTTCAATCACAGGTTGATTGTTAACAACGCGAACGTTTTTAAATAGTTGATCGGCAAAACCCAGCTTTTTGGTCAATAGATACATGATTTCATGATCGGGTTTTGATTCAAACAGCGGTTCGATCACTTGATCACGCCACTGGATGGAACGGTTTGACGCCGTCACACTGCCATGCGTTTCAAACTGAGTTGTTGCAGGAAGCAAATAGACACCATCGGTGCGATCGTTCATGACGGCTGCGACGGTTGGATATGGGTCGACAATCACCATCATGTCGAGTTTTTCCATCGCCTTCTTCATTTCTACGCCGCGGGTTTGCGAGTTAACCGCGTGGCCCCAATAGAACATGGCGCGAATGTTGTCGTTTTGTTCGATACTGTCTTTGTTTTCCAATACACCATCGATCCAACGAGACACCGGAATACCCATGTTGAACATCGGCTGTTTGCCGTTGTACTTGTTCTGGTCAAAGCGGTTTTTCAACCAGTCGAAATCGATGCCCCACACTTTCGCCCAATGTTTCCATGAGCCTTCTGCCAAGCCGTAGTAGCCCGGAAGCGTGTGTGACAACACACCAAGGTCTGTTGCGCCTTGCACGTTATCGTGACCACGGAAAATGTTCGCACCGCCACCGGACTTACCTAAGTTGCCCAGCGCCAGTTCAAGCACGCAGTAGGCACGCGTGTTGTTGTTACCCGTCGTGTGCTGAGTGCCGCCCATACACCAAACGATACAACCCGGACGATGATCAGAAAGCAGTTTCGCTGTTTGGTAAACGTCTTCTTCGCTCACACCGGTAACACGCTCAACTTCTTTCGGGTTCCATTTCGCCACTTCAGCGCGAATCTCGTCCATACCAAATACGCGTTGGCGAATGAACTCTTTGTCTTCCCATTTGTTATTGAAGACATGCCACAGCACGCCCCAAATAAACGCGACATCGGTACCTGGGCGCAGAGAAACATAGTGATCCGCTTTTGCTGCGGTACGTGTGCGACGAGGATCCGCAACGACGATCTTACAGCTGTTTTTCTCTTTGGCGATGAGGATGTGCTGCATGGCCACTGGGTGCGCTTCGGCAGGGTTTGAACCAATGAACAACATCGACTTACAGTTGTGCATGTCGTTGAAGGAGTTGGTCATCGCGCCGTAACCCCAAGTGTTCGCTACCCCAGCCACCGTGGTGGAGTGACAGATACGCGCTTGGTGATCGACGTTGTTGGTGCCCCACATCGATGCCATTTTACGGAAGGTGTACGCTTGTTCGTTGTTGTGCTTGGCACTGCCCAGCCAGTAGACAGAATCCGGGCCGGATTGCTCACGAATTTCCAATACTTTGTTGCCGATCTCTTCGATCGCTTGATCCCACGAAAGTTTTTTCCACTTGCCGTTTTCCAACTTCATTGGGTATTTTAAGCGACGCTCACCATGGCCGTGTTCGCGTAATGCCGCGCCTTTGGCACAGTGACCACCAGCGTTAAATGGGTGATCAAAAGCCGGCTCTTGACCCGTCCAAACACCGTTTTGCACTTCTGCGTAAATACCACAGCCTACAGAGCAGTGAGAACAGATGGTGCGTTTTACTTCGATAGGTGCGCTCGCATCGACACTTTTCGCTTCCGCTTTACGGATCATTCCTGGCGCAAACAAGCTTGCTCCGGCAATCGCGCCACCAGCAGCGAGTGAACTATTGCGCATAAATACACGACGGCTAATGCCAAGCTGTTTTTGCTCTTTCGTGACGCTGTCTGAGCGTTTGATTAGTTTCATTGACGATGGCTCCTACAGAGTTTCGTAATAGTCGCGGATATGCTGAGTTTCGTGATATCCCTTTTTCTTCGCCTGTTTTTCTACAGGAGTAACTTCTGAGGCTGAGGCCACTTGTGTGGTGCCAGCAACGACGGCGCCTGCTACTGCTGCCGTGGCGATACCTTTTAAAAGGTCACGACGGCTTTCGTTAATCTCATTTTTTTCTTTCATCATTGCTTCCTTACCTGTCAGGTAGATTTTTGGAGGCTTAAGCCTCTCTAAAAGAGATCGCTTGGCTAATCCGCCAAGTTTTTAATCTCAATTTTTAATTTGGTTTTGTTGTCCGGCATGATTTGCGTCAAACGCACTTTTTCCAGATTGAAAAATGCGCCGAGCAATTGGCTAACCGCCAAGTAAAATCCGGCGTGTTCGGCTTGATCGATTTGCTTGGTGAGGGAAACATACCAAGTCGCAAGGTGGCGGTTGAAAAACGCCTGTTGCTGCGCATCGGTCTGTTCCATCAGCGCCGCCATCACTTCACATAAGGCTGAAATATGATCTTCCGGCTCTTTGACATGCTCCTGGCGTTCAAAGCCAAGGCGAGCAAGATCGGTACGGATCTCGGCCAGTGGTTTTTCCATCAAAGAACCCGTAAGGTGCCATGAGGCAAATGGCACCACTTCCCCACGACCAATCCCGATAAAAAGTTGTTGATACTCTTCTTCAAGCTCTGCGTCGGAATAACGGCTCGCGGCCGCTTTCAGTTGCAACCACGCATTTTGCATTTCACTGCCATCCGCTACGGTGTCTAACAACGTCAATAGCTCAAGCAATGCTGGAGATGGAGCTTGGCGAAATAGCGTCGATAGCAGCAAATAAATATCAGCTCTTAATGACGACGATTCTGGTTGGATATCCATTCGTGTGCCCTAGTAATTCAGTTGGTTTTCTGGGTTTACCGCCATCGATTCGAAAACATCGATGACACGGCAGTCTTCACACATTGCGATGCGATTAAGCGCTGCATCATTCGCAAAGTGAGAGTGACCGCGTAACTTATCTTGTAGCATAGTGATCATGGACTGGGGCGCGAAAGGCTTATGACAACGCAAGCATTCCGCGGCTTTTTCTTGATGGATGACCACCGCCGCTTGACGGCTCTCTTTATCCCAGTTCATACGAGGAGTCAGTGTCAGCACTTGCTCAGGACAGGCTTTGGTGCACAAACCGCATTGCACGCAATCTTGCTCGACAAATTGAAGCGAAGGGCTTTCTCCATCGGTGTGCAAAGCGCGAGTCGGACAAACCGCCACACAACTCATGCACAAGGTACAGCCCGTCGTTGCACAAGACACGGCGCCATAGGGAGCATGACTGGAAAGAGCGACGGTGTTTTCTACTGGTACACGCGAGGTTGCAAGCGCATCGAGTGCAGTAAATAAGCGTTGGCGTTTGTTGCCTTGCAAATCGCCAAGAGCAAGATCGAAATGTTCAGTACAGAGGACTGGTGCACCTTCCATCAATGATTCGAGATAGAGAATATCGATGCACTCTTTCGCAATGCCTAATTGACCAAGTAACTCTTGTGCGATCGCGACTTCGCTATTCAATACGCGCTGAATCGTTGCGGGCATGCGGCGACTTGCAGCAAACAAGACTTGCGTTGCACCATTAACGAGCGCAGCAAACCAACTATCGATGCCGACAGAGGGCAGATCTTCCACCACGATCGGAATCACATTGTCGGGTAGCGCCTTGAGTGCCATGACGTTGTACATTTCATGACGTTCGCTGCAAATCAGGATAATGGGGTTCACACCACCAACGCTTTCATAGTTTGCCAACGTTCTTTCAATGAACTTTTGTGTCTCTTGTGGATTCGGTAATGCGTAATGAATGGCTTCTGTCGGACAACTGGTGGCACACGTCCCCACCCCTTGGCAGAGATAAGGATTGATTTCAATATGATGGCCTGTTTTGTCAGATCCTTGGCTAGTGAGTGCGCCTGCTGGGCACGCGTCAACACAACGCTCACAACCTTTGACGCCACGGGAACTGTGCGCACACAGATCGGTATCTAAGCGGAAATATTTTGGCTTGTCGAATGTGCCCATTAGAGTTGGGATTTCTTGCAGGGCATCCGTTAGTTTTGGATAGCCACGCCCAACAGGATAGTAGCCAGGGACCGGCACCTCTTCCGACATGAGGCCGTTGAGTGACAAATCCAGAACCACATCAAAAACATCGTGATTGATGGCCACCTTCGCCAGATTCAAACGTTGGCCTTGGTTTTCAACCAGCACCGTAAAGGTACCCAAAAAACCACTCAACTGAACGGAATCGGCGTAATAGATTTGCGCATCGCCTTTCTCGCCATCGGTTGAAAGCAAAGTTAGCGAAGTCATTTGGCTCAATTGTGCGGCTGCACTTTGAATAATGGCACTAGGGCCGACGATGAGTGTATTACCACCGCTTTCATAGCTCACGGTAGGCGGTATCAGATTTCCCAACTCAACGGTGTTTTCAAACGCATAGAGTCGCGCTTTGCCATTGGTTGAAGTCGATTGCTGTAATAGTTGTTTTATCATTGCTCTGTTCCACACTGGCCAACACTGCGAAGGATTGGCAGGTCATACTGATGATTCAGTTATTGTTGTGGAGCATTAGCAAGTGCTATACCAACTTTTATACGCTTATTATTCAGTCGGTTAGCGTAGGATTTGTTGAGTTTTACGGCACTATCGATGACGAGAAATTCAATTGGGACATTTTGTCCTAATTGAATTTTCCTATCCCGCGTCAAAATGTACCTATTTTTTATGTGGGATCTTTTGTCTCATCTCGCGTTTCATTTGCAGGAAGATCGGATTGAGATAAAGTCAGGGCCTGAGTCTCAGATTGCGTTAGCGTGTCACTGATCGCCTCAATACTGTCATCGTTATCAACGGCTACTGAACCATCCGATGTGCAAGGTGCACTGTCAGGCTCGGCCTCAGTCAACGCTTCCTCAACTGGCTTCATCCATTCTCTTAACGTCTGCGCCACATTGGGCGCAAGAGCGCCAATCGAAGACTTGTAGTCGTGATCGTAATCATTGAGCCTATCAACCACGTTAAACTCTTCACTGTGGAAAAGCTTACGCAGTGCCGCTTTTTTTACTTCTTGCGTCGCTTCACTGGCCAACAGCGCTGAAATAGTAGGTTCTTGCTCCGTCAGCTCATCAGCAACCTCTTTTTCACCCAATGGCAGCTCTGAGAGTAACACGTGGTCTTCTTCGACCGCGTTTTTCTGCTCATCGGTGAGCGATGAGTGCGCTGCGATAGCTTCATCGCTTTGTTTTGGCTGCTTTTGCGTCTCTCCCGCTAACTTACGAGAGGACCAGCGAGAGAAAAAATCAGTTGCCACTTGCTCGCCCCGCACCTTTGCGTTTCTTGCGGCGCTCTTCTAATAACTCGCCATGACGGCCGATAAACGCTTCCATCCATGCCTGAATTGGCAATGGCATCTCACAAGAAAGCACTAAATAGTCGCCATCCATATACTGGCCAGCCACCGATTGTGATGCAGAGATGGTTGTGATCTTTGGCGTTTCCTCTACGTTTTCAAGCACAACGAAGAGTTTCGGATTTTGCGAGCTGAGGTTAAAACGGTAGTCGGTTCGCTCGTCACGGAACAACTGAAGCGTGACGACATGGCTATGGTGGCTTTCTGGCTTTAACTCAAAACCCGTTAGCTGCCACTGTGTGGTCACCCAAATCCCGGTTGTGATTTCATGTGCAACGAGGTTGCAGCCAATTGGCCACAGAGCGTCACTCTTTTCGATGTTACTTTGTGTGTCTATTGAATTTGACATGGTCCACCCATCATGTTGCTATGCGATTGCCTTTAAACATACATTAGTCCTATTCGAGGCCTAGGTGCATACTTGTTGCATCGCTTTGTGCCGTTTAATAGCAAATTCTAAGCCAAGGTTATAAAGCGAATGTTTCCATATGTAACATGTGTTAGATGTGAGACGCCGTACGGTAGATAACGTTGGAACGGTAATTGCTTTTGAATTGATTTTGTTCCCCCGCCTTTGGCAAACGTGTTTCTTCGGTGATTCTTGATATCACCCATTCAAGCAGGAAAAAGAAGTGGTCAAACCCAACATTATTAAAACCAGTGAAAACCCTTTGCAAACCATTGAAGTGGAAGTATTCGATGAATATGGAGAGAAGTTAATTAAGCAAATTGCTTGTGAGCGCCCTTTAACCGTTCTTCTGAACTGGAAAGAAGTGGTGACGCTAATGACACTGGGCTCGAGACCTGAAGCACTCGTTTTGGGCTATCTCAAGAACCAAAGCTTCTTATCGGAAGTTGACTCTCTTGAATCGGTGATCATCGATTGGGAAACCAACAGCGCTGCGGTAGTGACAAAAGAGAATGTAGAACACATTGAACAGGCTTTGAAAAAGAAAACCGTTACCTCAGGGTGTGGGCAAGGCACTATGTATGGCAACGTGATGAAACAACTAGAACACTATAAAGTGCCCCAGGTGACGCTCAAACAGTCGGAGATTTACAAGACCTTAGAAGCGCTCACCCACTACAACGATACCTACAAAAAAGCAGGCGCAGTACACGGATGTGCGGTGTGCAAAGGCGATGAAGTTCGCTCGTTTGTCGAAGATGTTGGCCGTCACAACGCAGTGGATACGCTTGCCGGTGAAATGTGGTTAAACCAAGAATCGGGCGCGGATAAGATTTTCTACACCACAGGCCGTCTCACTTCAGAAATGGTGATCAAAGTGGCTCAAATGGGCATCCCTGTTTTGCTCTCTCGCTCTGGTGTCACGCAGATGGGTTTAGATTTAGCACGTCAATTTGGTATTACCACCATCGCACGAGCAAAAGGCTTACGCTTTCAAGTCTTTACCGGCGGTGAAAACATCATTTTTGATGTCAAAGGCCAAGAGAGTTAAATCGCCTAACTTGCAAAACGCCTCCCATGCGCTAATAGTTGAATATTCCCTGCAATAAATTTGAAACATAAATGAAACAAAAGCAGAGATAGGTTAACTACGTCACTGGCTAAATGGGAGGTATCCATGTCCGGATCACCTGTTCAAAAACGTTTTTTCTTTTCATTCTCTATCCGAACCAAGCTGCTGCTCATCAATGTGACTTTGCTGTTAGGCGTTGCCGCCTACGCGCTTTATGAGAACAACAGCGCAAAGCATTTGTCCTCTTTGGAGCACGCCTCGACAGAAAACTTAAGCAGTTCCATTGATCTGTTGATGCTTCGCCGACACGAGAAAGATTATTTGGCTCGTCGTAGCGAAAAATACCTGAAGAGTTTCGACAATACCTATTCTCAACTGCAACAGCGCATTGACCACTTATCAGACGTTCTTGCTAGTGAGTCGATTGCCATTGACGATCAACGTCAGCAAATTGTAACCACCCTATCTCAGTATCAAACTCAGTTTCATCAATTGGCGCGTCAGTTGGCAAGCATTGACGCGTTGCAAAGTGAGCTATTTGCAGCACGTCGCGTGCTCAAAACCGATGTACTCAGCGCCAATGATGGAGAACTTACCGCGCAGTTTTTGCAGTTGCTTGACCACGACTTAACTTTTGTCACCGAACCAACGCAAGAATACAAGGTGGCGCTGCTCGAAGGGCTTCGCCAGTTTGCCAAGTTTGAAACCAGTTTGTCTCCCGCTTTTACCGATTATTCCAACACCTTATCTCGATACGTCAGCGCGATCGAAACGCTTGGCTTGACCGCAAACGAAGGCCTAAGAGGCGCGCTCCGTAGCAATGTGCACAAAACCGAACAGGCGATTGCTGATCTACAAACCACCATCAAGCAGAGCGTTGAGCAAACTGCAGCGGATATTCGCAGCCACTTACAGTGGATGGGCGTGGCGATCGTCGTGCTGTTGTCGTCACTGCTCTACATTATTGGCCGTAGTATTCTTTCTAGAATCAAAGCCATTAACCTCTTGATGGATGACATTGCCAATGGCAGCGGAGATTTAACGGTACGAATGAATGCCAAAGGCAGTGACGAGCTAGCGCAGTTATCCCGTTCATTCGACCTCTTTATCAGCCACCTACATGACAACATCAAACAGCTGGCGTCTGTGATGGGTGTATTAGGTGAAAGCTCTTGCAGCTCAGAGCAAGCAGCGCAGAGAAGTATGCAAAATGCTCAACAGCAGAAGTTAGAGTCCGAGTCTGTCGCAACGGCGGTAAATGAACTGGTGATGACGACCAATGAGATCACCGCCAATATTGAATCGGCTGCGCAAAATGCGCAACGAGTGAATAGCGAAGCCGATAAAGCACTGCAACTCACCCACGCGACAGGTAAGCGAATTGATACGTTAGCCATCAGTATCGAAGAGTCACAAGCGCAGATCCAAGCACTTGAAGCACAAAGCCGCGAAATCAATGCCGTTGTCTCTGCCATTCAAGGCATTGCAGAGCAAACCAACCTGTTGGCGTTAAATGCGGCCATCGAAGCGGCGCGCGCAGGAGAAAGTGGCCGAGGGTTTGCCGTGGTCGCTGATGAAGTGCGTCAGCTTTCTCGGCTAACCAATGATTCCACCTTACAAATTGAATCCACCGTACAAGCACTGACGAAAGGGATCGCTCAAACGGTCAACAAAATGGCAGACAGTGTCGATCAAGCTCGGACAACGAATGTGGATACGCGCCATGTGATCGAAGCGATTGAAGGCATCAGCACTCAAATCACCGAGATGTTTGATATGAATACGCAGATTGCGACGGCGTCAGAAGAGCAATCAATGGTATCAGCAGAAATTGACCGCAATATTACGCAAATCGCGCAGCTGGCGGGGGACACTTATGAGATCGTTTCTGGCTCTGTCCGATGCAGCGAACAAGTGTCGGATGTTAGCCACAAGCTGGAAAAGATCGTCGCCCAATTTAAGTATTGAACGCCCTAACCTACTTGCCCTCATCGACTTAGTGACGACAGATAGCAGAAAAAGCAAAAGAGCCTCAGTGAGGCTCTTTGTTTGATCTTTTTAAGCACGCAACGCGAAATTAGCTTTCTACACCGCGTGATTTTAGGTACTCAGAGTAAGTGCCTTTGAAGTCAATGATTTTGCCATCACGGATTTCAATGATGCGAGTTGCCAGTGAGTCTACGAATACGCGATCGTGCGAGACGAAGAACAATGTGCCTTTGTATTGCTCAAGGGCGTTGTTCAACGATTCGATCGATTCCATATCCATGTGGTTGGTTGGTTCATCCATCAGCAGCATGTTTGGTTTGTGCATCATCAGTTTACCAAGCAGCATACGACCTTGCTCACCACCAGATAGGACTTTTACCGACTTCTTGATGTCGTCTTGACCAAACAGCATACGCCCTAGGAAACCACGGACTACTTGCTCGTCGTCGCCTTCTTGACGCCATTGGCCCATCCACTCCATTAGGTTTTGGCCTTCTGCGAACTCATGCGCGTGGTCTTGTGCGTAATAACCAATGTTGGCGTTTTCAGACCATTTGAACTCACCAGTGCGTGGCTCTAGCACACCCGCCAGCGTGTTGAGTAGGGTTGTTTTACCCACACCGTTCTCACCGATGATCGCAACACGCTCACCCACTTCAAAAATCGCGTTGAAGTCTGAGAACAAGTTATCTTCAAAACCTTGGCTTAGGTTCTCAACAATCAAAGCATTACGGAACAACTCTTTTGACTGTTCGAAACGAATGAATGGGTTTTGACGGCTAGACGCTTTTACTTCATCCAGTTTGATCTTGTCGATTTGCTTCGCACGAGAGGTCGCTTGTTTTGCTTTTGATGCGTTGGCAGAGAAACGCGCTACGAAGGTTTGTAGCTCAGCAATCTGCGCTTTCTTCTTCGCGTTATCGCTGAGTAGACGTTCACGAGCTTGTGACGCCGCGGTCATGTACTCGTCGTAGTTACCTGGGTAAACACGCAGCTCACCGTAATCCAAGTCCGCCATGTGGGTACACACAGAGTTTAGGAAGTGACGGTCGTGCGAGATGATGATCATGGTGCAGTTACGCGCGTTTAGTGTGTCTTCCAACCAACGGATTGTATCCATATCCAAGTTGTTGGTTGGTTCGTCAAGCAACATGATGTCTGGATCGGCGAATAGAATCTGTGCTAGAAGCACACGCAGTTTCCAACCTGGTGCCACACTGCTCATTAGGCCGTAATGCTGTTCCATTGGAATACCCACAGCAAGAAGAAGCTCACCCGCTTTCGCTTCTGCCATGTAGCCATCCATTTCCGCGAACTCGACTTCAAGATCCGCAACACGCATGCCATCTTCTTCGCTCATTTCTGGCAACGAGTAAATACGATCACGCTCTTGCTTCACTTTCCACAGTTCTTTGTGACCCATGATAACGGTGTCGATAACCGTGAACTCTTCGTAGGCAAACTGATCCTGATTCAGTTTTGCAACACGTTCATTTGGGTCGTAGCTAACGTTACCACTCGTTGGTTCAAGTTCACCACTGAGGATTTTCATAAAGGTTGATTTACCACAACCATTTGCCCCAATTAGACCATAGCGATTGCCTTCGCCAAATTTAACTGAGATGTTTTCAAACAGTGGCTTAGCGCCAAATTGTTGAGTGATGTTCGCTGTAGAAATCAAAGCTTTTACCTTAGTGAGTAAGTAACAAATAGAAAAAACTGCGCAACGTTACTTGTTCATGCCCAAGAGTGCAAGCTTTGATTTTTATGACTTAAATCACAAAACGTTGACATACGAAAGGTGAATATGGATAAAGTTTCACAGCAAATTTCTATTTGTCTGAATTATGAACAGTTTTTGAGACTACAATCTCTTCGTTATGTTTAAAGATTACGACCCAATTATGCAAAAAATATTACGTCTATTTGTTTGTTTTACTCTGTTGTTTGCGCCAGCAACGTTTGCCCAATGGCAGTATGCAGCACAGACGCCAGCTCAGGTTAGTGCGCAGGCATTGAGTATCGAAAGTGACTTAAGTGCTCTGCCCGATCCACTTTTTATGGGTCCCAAGGAACACATCAAGGTAAATCAGTTGCTCTCCGCCGTGCTCGAATTACAAAAATCCGAGGGCGATGCTTTTAAAGCAGCGTTAGCCCAGTATCGTAAAGCCCCCACTGCGCCACAATGGTTGTTGGTCGAGAAACAATATCTCACGCTAAACAGCCTTGGCAGTAGTAAAGCGCGCTTACTCCAGCTTACGGATACGGCTAGTAGAGAGCAGCTTACCGGCTTTGGCCCTTATGGTGTAACTCAGTTTCGCCAAGAGCTTGCGCTGACCAAACTTAACATTGAGTACCTGGTCCATTTCCAGCTACGCAGTTTCCGTGCTCTGATTAAGAACACGTTTATTTCACCTGTACCGGTGATCTGGACGGGGCTAAAAGTGTTTGCAGTCTACTTACTTTTGGTTTGGTGGATGGCCAATAGTAAACGCATCATTACACTCTTTCGCGAAAGCCAACTTGAAACCAATACGGCACCACCATTATGGGTTAAGTTTATTTGGTACATAAGCCGAGCCAATAAAGCCATAGCTTGGTTGATCGCGATTACCGTGTCGCTGCGTATTCTCGCCTCACTGCCAAGTTTGCAGCATTTGGTTTATTTGGAGATTTTCACATGGTGGATATTGGGCGGCTCCATTGCCATTAGTTTTATTCTTGAGTTTGCTTATCGTAATAGCCGCAGCTCGAATAAAAAGGTGGTCGCACTTCGTCTATCTACCATTCGACGCTATGTATGGAGTGCGATTATTGCTGGCGTGATTCTGCAAATTTCAGTGCGCACGTTAGGCAAAGGTACGATTTACTACTGGATCTACAGTGCACTCTATTTTTGGTTTGTGTTGGTCACCATCTCTGTTCTGCGCTTATGGCGTGCGACCGTGTTTGACGTGGTCGATCGGCTTTCCGAACGACCTGTTTGGGTCCAGTGGGCAGTTAAACAGAAAGATGCGCTGATCCTTAGCATTCCTGCCACGGCCATTGCGGCAGTGTGGATCATTGCTCATCACTTTAAACTACGAATCATTGGAGTGCTGTCTAACTACACCATGTTTAGCCAAGCGCTCGCCTATTTATTCCGGATAGAGGTCGCAAAACAGACAAGTAATCGTGATGGCAACGATTCACTGGTGCGCATTCGTGGTGATGCGGCGTTTCAGTATGTCTTGCCGCCACAGCAAGACAGCGAGTGGATAGATTACGCCACTGACGAGATTCAAAACCTCTCTCGTTATTTGTTGACCGATAGCCCAGCGATTTGTGTGTTGTCAGGTGAGCGTGGTGTGGGTACCACATCGGTGTTGAAGAAAATTCTTGGCAAAGTGAAAAATGCCACGCCGCTTTACCTCAATTGTCCTTACGACGGTTATCCAGAGCTGTTGAAACAGTTGGCAACAGGATTAGGCTTGTCAGAAGAGTCGACAGAAGTGCAAATTTTAGCGTTCTTGCGGAAAAGTGAAACGCCGTATCTCATCGCAGTTGATAACGCACAGCGCTTGGTGAAGCCCATGGTTGGTGGTTTAGCTGGATTGATGAAACTGACGAACCTGCTACGCCGCTCTAAACAAAATCACCGCGTTGTGATGGCGATTGAAAAAGCAAGCTGGCGTTTTGTCGATCGCGCTCGTGGCGAGCGACTGCTGTTTGATTGGGTCTCCTTTTTGCCTCGTTGGAATGAAAAGCAGATCTCTGCCTTACTCGATAGCCGCGTAAATCAGGATATTGAAAATCCGCTGAGCTTTGATGGCCTTGTGGTGCCTAAGCAGTGGGATCAAGAAGAGACTTCAGAGGAAGAACGAGCCAAGCAAGGCTTCTACCGAATTTTGTGGCACTACTCCGATGGTAACCCAACCGTTGCGCTGCGATTCTTCCGTTTGTCGTTACGACGCAATAAAGAGTCTGAAAGCGTCGTGGTACGTTTGTTCCATGCGCCGGAATCCAAGGAGCTGGAGCAGATGCCTAAACCGATGCTGGCGGTGTTACGTTCGATTGTACAACTTGAAGTGGCCTCTCCCGAAGAGCTCTCTGAGTGTACTCAGCTCAGCATCGCTGAAGTGATTGGCACACTGCGTTTCTTTGAAAGCCGCGGTTTTATTGCTTGGAATGAGGATAAAGCTCGCGTCTCGGACCATTGGTTCCGCTACATTACCAACGTTCTCGATCGTCAACATTTGCTGGTGAAGTAATATGAATAAGAAACTCTACGCGCTATTCGCCGCGGCATTAATCTCGGCACCGGCTTTCGCAACGGAAGAAATCGCCAATATGGAAAACATCCAGCAATTTGCCAGCTTGATCCGCTGGAGCGGTGTGTTCTTCTCTGTCATTATCATCGCCGTTACATGGTTGCTGTTGAAGTTCATGAGCTCGATGGTAGAGACCATCGGTGGCCAGTTTGCGCAGTATCGAATGCTGTTGCAGAAAACCCAATCGTTCCTACAGTTCTTCATCTACTTAACCGCTGGCCTTGTGGTGTTTATGATGAGCTTTCGCATCAACGACCATATCTTAGCCTTAATCGGAGGCACGCTGGCGGTGTCGGTTGGTTTTGCGTTGAAAGACTTGGCCGCGTCTTTTATTGCCGGGTTGACGGTGATGATTGACCGCCCGTTTCAGGTGGGTGACCGTGTCACGTTTGAAGGCAACTATGGTGACATCATCGCGATTGGCCTTCGTTCTGTGCGCATGAGAACACTGACCGATGACATTATTACCATTCCGAACAACAAGTTTCTCAATGAAGTGACGGTCAGTGGAAACTATGGCGCACTCGACATGCAGGTGGTGATTCCCTTCTATGTCGGTATGGATGAGGATATTGTGCTTGCGCGTGAGTTGATTCAGGAAGCGGCTTCGTCTAGCCGTTACATCCATCTACCAAAACCGGTGGTGGTACTGGTGAAACAGACGATCACGGACAACTATTTGGCCATCCAGCTAACCTGCAAAGCCTATGTGGTGGACACTGCTTATGAAAAACTGTTTGAATCTGACATTACTTTACGTGTAATGAAAGAGTTTAAGAAGCACGGCATCAAACCACCAAGGATTGCATTCAGCGGCCAATAAGCGGTGTTCAACAAGCATCAATAAACCCTCCAAGTAAAAAGCTCTGTCGATATGACAGAGCTTTCTTTATGCTCATCCACACAATTATTGAATCAGCAAGGTATCACGCAGTTTGGCTTCGTTCTTTCTTGGGAGGTAAACGCTAAACGTGCTGCCTATCCCCAGTTGTGAACGCACTTTGATCTCCCCGCCTGATTGGCTAAGCAAACTCTGGCTAACAGAAAGACCAAGCCCGGTTCCATCACGCTTGGTGGTGTAAAACGGGTCAAATATTCGGCTCAGTTTTTCGGGTTTGATGCCGCAACCTTGATCTTCAATGTGGATCACCGCGCCTACGCTTTCTCCTTCTTCCAACCAATCTTCACTGGTGATGGTCAATCGGCCTTCACCGTTCATCGCGTGGATGGCGTTCATTTGTAAGTTAACCAAAATCTGTAACAGTTGATGGCGATTCACTTCAACGGACGTATGCGCTTTGAGCTCAGTGACGAATTCGATGGTGCGTTTTTTGGAGCCGGTTTTGACCAAGGTAATGCTCTCTTCGATGATAGGATTGACATGCTGCCAAATGATCTCATCTTGCACCCCGCCCTGTCGGCTGTATTGCAGCAAGCTTCGCGTGATGTTACGAATTCGGTCGATCTGCGCCATCACCGTTTCTATTTCTTCCTCAACGCGAGCGGCATCGTCACCGAGTTCAAAACGAATCAACTCGACGTTACCCAGTATCACGGCGGTTGGGTTGTTAATCTCATGGGCGATACCCGCGGTTAACTCGCCCAAGGCCGCCAGCTTTTCATTGACGACCAGTTTGTCGCGCGTTTGATTGAGTAATCGAATGTGGTGCTCAAGCTGCTCGGTTTTTTCATTAAGACTGGCTGTGCGCTCCAACACTTTTTGCTCCAGTTCATTGGCCGCTTGTTTGATCTGCTGTTCGCGCGTCTTGAGCAGATCGAGCATGTTGTCAAACTGTTTGGCCAGTTGCGCCAGCTCGTGGTTTTCATCTAGTCCTAACGCACCAATCCGCTTGTCTTTGCCCAGTTGCACCAGTTTTACCACTTTATGAATGCGTTCAATCGGACGGAAAAGATCCCGCGAGCCTCTATAAACCAAAAGCCCAGAGACCACCAGCAAGGTCAAGGTGATAACGCTGATTTCTACTATGTTGGTGAGATACGCTTTAACAAATGGCCACATCAAATAGCCGGTGTAGAGCATGCCGATGGTATTGTTGTATTGGTCGCGAATGGGTTGATAGGCTGTGATATACCAAGCGTCATAGACAAAGGCGCGATTGACCCATTGCTTGCCCTCGATCAGCACCGATTTATGCACTTCGCTCGACACTCGAGTACCAATCGCACGGCCAATCTGATCTTCGCTGTCTAACGGCACATTGGTGCTGACGCGGAGATCTTCCATAAACAGCGTCACGGTGCCAATTGGCCTGAGAGAATCCTCATCTCCGATGTAAATCAGGTCGCGGATTTGGTCGACGAGCACGGTGCTGTTGTTGAGCAGTAGTCCACCATCTAGAAAACCAATCAGATCATTACTTTGGTTAAACACCGGAATCACAGTGCGACTTACTAGGCCGCGCGTTTCGACCTTTCCACTTTTTAAAATGGGAACTTCCGCTCGTTTGGCCAAATCCTGATCAAGCTGTTTTAGTTCCTTTTCGCTCAGTACATCGAAAAACGATTCCTTTTGGGTTAAATCAAGAAAACGGAATTTTTGCTCTATGGTGTCGACACGATGAAAAGCGAGAAAATCGAGCTGATAATGTTTTTTCTGTTTATGCACCCATTGCTGAAGATCGTCTTGATCCACTGGCTGATTGATACGAGTGCGAAACTGATAGCTTTCAGCAAAGGCTTTAACGTAATTAGCCTGCTTCTGTTGCAATAGTGTAATGCTGTTATTGGCGACTCCAAGGCGTTCAGAAACATCAATCAGTGCACTGCTCCAAGTGTAATGAATCGACCAATAGACAGAGATGCCGATCAGTGCAATCAAGGTGAGGAAAATCGGTGCTGAGGTTAGAAACAGCAACCGATAGCGCACCATACTTTTAAAGCGATAGCGCCAAGTTGACCAAAGTGTTTGATCACTCTGCATAATCCGCTTCCTCAGTTTCCCACTCTTTGTATTTACGCTCCAACGTTTTGCGTGCCACGCCAAGATCACGCGATGCCGCCGATTTATTACCATCGTAATAGTGCACCACTTGCTGGATATGGGCTTTTTCTACCTCTTTTAATGTCCAATCATTGGGGTAGCCGGCACCGGAAAACTCAGGTTTCCCTTCTTTAAACGTTGGCACTTCCATACTATGTGAAACGGTGATCGACACATTAGGAAGAGCGGCAACGCCATTGAGCTCACGCCAATAATGTGCTGGTGGCTTACCCAACAGAATACAGCGCTCAATTAGATTCCTGAGTTCGCGCACGTTACCAGGCCAATTATAGTCGTGCATCGCTTCAATATCTTCGTGTGCCCACAGTGGCGCTGGCATGGCCAGTTCGGTAATCAATCGCTGAGTAAAAAATGGGACCAGATCATGGAGATCGGCTTTTCGATCACGAAGTGGTGGTACTTCAATCTTCAGCACGTTGAGTCGGTAATAGAGATCTTTACGAAAACGCCCTTTTTCAACTTCTTGTTGTAAATCGCGATTGGTTGCCGCGACCACGCGTACATCGACTGGAATTTCTTTTTCACTGCCAACAGGGCGAATGCTGCGCTGCTCTAGCACTCGCAGCAAGGACGATTGCATCGCGAGTGGCATCTCACCTATTTCATCGAGGAATAATGTGCCGCCGATGGCAACGCGGAAAAGCCCTTCACGTGCTTTTTTCGCCCCAGTAAACGCCCCAGAAGTATGACCAAACAGTTCACTTTCCAACAGTTCCGGCGCAATCGCGCCACAGTTTAGTGGCACAAAAGGACCGGTTCTACCACTGGCCAGATGAACACCACGAGCCACCAGTTCTTTACCAGTACCCGACTCCCCTTCAATCAGCACACACGCTTTTGATGGGGCAAACTGTGTGATCATGTGCTTTAGTTGGCGGGTTTTGTCGGAGTTCCCAACCATTTCAGAGATATGATTGCGCTGATAATCGCGTTTGAGCGCATATTGCATTCGTGCATTGAGGCGACGATCCATGCAACGTTTTACTGCTTGCAGCATCTGCTCGAGATTAAACGGCTTGAGAATAAAATCCGTCGCGCCCAGTTTTAACGCGGTAATGGCGGTTTCGAGATCGGCATATCCGGTCATAAAAATGACATCGGCTTTTCGCTCGGGATCATTAAACGCTTCTTCCCATTCGATACCCGAACGCCCTGGCAAATTGATGTCGAGCACTATCAGGTCGTAATGGTTGGTCACTCTGAGCTTTTCAGCTTGTTCGATACTGCCTACCGCATCCACTTTTGAAAACCATTTACCCAGCGCTTTTTTCAAAATGGCCTGCATGCCGACTTCATCATCGACAACTAACACGGAAAACGCTTGGTATTGAGATACGGAGTTGGGATCCAATTGAATAGACATACTTTCCTCGAGACAGAATGACGTATAGGACATAGTGTACCAATGAATCATTAAATCTCCTTATAAAATGTGCGACATTTTGTCTCACATCAAACTATTCGATGTTTAACTGCATGATATAAGGCTTATTTTCTCAATTTAGTACTGGTGTTTTGTTGGCATCTTGTTTGCAATAGGCCCATATGCAATTGCAAACTGATATCTAACAGCGCTAGCCGATGAGGTTTGACCGAGTGGTGACGCGGTTTGTGTGTCAGTGTGCTTAACGGCAATGGCCTATTTGCCCAAGAATGATTTGAAGGAATAAAAATACAATGAACAAAGTAGCTCTTACTTTGGCGGCAACGTCGATTACGCTGGTGAGTTTCTCCTCTTTCTCTGCCGATGATGTTCACCGTGTGCGTTTGGCAACCACGACCAGCACTTATCACTCTGGCCTGCTTGATTACCTACTGCCCGAATTCGAAAAAGACACCGGTTATAAAGTGGATGTACTGGCCGCTGGCACTGGTAAAGCACTGAAAATGGGTGAAAATGGCGATGTGGATTTGGTGATGACACATGCGCCAAAAGCCGAGTTGACCTTTGTCGAAAAAGGTTACGGTGTGTTACCTCGCAAGCTCATGTACAACGACTTTATTGTGGTGGGTCCAAAAGCAGACCCAGCGAAAGTCGCTCAAGACAACAGCGTGCTTGAGGTGTTTAAAGCCATCGCGGATAACAATGCCACCTTTATTTCACGTGGCGATGATTCGGGTACGCATAAGAAAGAACTGGGCATTTGGGCACAAACTAAGATGGAACCCAACTTCGGTGGCTATCGCTCTGTCGGCCAAGGCATGGGGCCAACACTGAATATGGCAGCCGAAATGCAAGCTTACACGTTAACAGACCGTGGCACCTGGCTGGCGTACAACAACAAGTTGGATCTTGCGGTACTGTTCGAAGGTGATCAAAAACTCTTCAACCCGTACCAAGTGATTTTGGTCAATCCCGAGCGCTACCCGAGCATCAATTATCAAGGTGCCAAAACGTTCAGCGATTGGTTAGTCAATCCGCGTGGTCAACAGCTGATCAACAGCTTCCTCTTAAATGGCAAGCAGCTGTTTGTGGCCAATGCAGATCAGAAGTAGTCATCAATGAGCCTTTGGCAAACAACACAAGAGGCTTTTGCCTTACTGTTTAGCTTAGACAAAGAACTATGGGAGATCGTTGCGGTCTCCTTTAGCGTTTCTCTTACCGCCATATTGTTGGTGCTGTTGCCTGCGACTTTTTTGTCTTTTCTCCTCGCCTACACCAATTTTCGCGGCAAGTGGCTGTTGGTTTCATTTGTGAACACGTTGCAATCGGTACCCACGGTGGTGATTGGTTTGCTGCTTTACATGTTCCTCTCGCGATCAGGTCCGCTCGGTGACTGGCAGATGCTGTTCACGCAAAAAGCGATGATCCTCGGACAAATGCTGATTTGCTTTCCTGTGTTGGTTTCGATGATGTATGGCGCGTTGCAATCGAGCGACCGCCGCGCGTTAGAAACCGCATTAACCCTTGGTGTGTCTCTGCCAAGATTAAGCGCGACGATGATTTGGGAAACCCGTTTTCCTCTTATGGCGGCTACCATTACCGGTTTTTCTCGAATTGTGACCGAAGTGGGTTGTTCGATGATGGTGGGTGGAAACATTATGGGTTTGACGCGAAACATCCCCACCGCGATTTCAATGGAGAGTCACAAGGGCGCCTTTGCTCAAGGTGTTGCGCTTGGTATTGTGCTACTCACCTTGGCACTCGTGTTGAACTTTTTGCTGTCGAGTATGCGTGGCAAAGGCTATTTGCGAACTTAGGAAGTGATATGACGATTAAAATTACCGCTCGAGATCTTTCCATGCGCTTTAAAGAGCGAGTGCTGTTTCACATTCCTCAACTTCAAATCGGCCCGAACGATGCCATTTACCTCAAGGGGGACAATGGGGTTGGCAAAACGACCTTGTTGAAGATCTTGGCTGGTTTGGTGCATCCGACGAGCGGTAAAGTGTGTGCGCAAAATAATGGCTGGCTTCGCCGCTGGTTTACTTCATTGGGCCGTCGTGATGTTGTTTATCTTCATCAGTCCCCTTATCTGTTTGATGGCTCCGTCTATGAAAATGTCCTTTACGGCATCAAATATGATGGTGGCAGCACAAAGGAGAAACGAGCCGAAGTGATTCACGCGCTGCGTATGGTAGGCTTAGAAACCTTAGCCGATGAGCATGTGTCTGTGCTGTCTGGTGGCGAGCGTCAACGGGTTGCGATGGCTAGAGCGTGGATCCTAAAACCTTCAATCTTGCTGATGGATGAACCCAGCGCGTCGGTTGATCAAGAGTCGATCGAGCGTTTAGTGGTGTTAGCGCAAGATTTATTAGCGAGAGGTTCCAGCATTGTGGTCACGAGCCATCAAACCAACGCGCTGACCGATTTGTGTAAAAAACAGTGGTGGATCAAAAACAATACTCTGGTAGAGTCGCCACTCTTGTATGTCATTACAAAAGAGTTATCCCAAGAGAATACCTATGCTACAACCAACACTCACTAGTTGGGTTATTTTAGCTGGCGGCCAAGCTAGCCGAATGGGCGGTAAAGACAAAGGCTTGATCGCCTTAAATAATAAGCCGTTGATTGAGTACGTCATTGACCGGCTAACGCCGCAAACTTCAAACATTCTGATCAATGCCAACCGCAATCAGGATGATTACCAACAATATGGTCCCGTGTTTGGCGATCATTTTCAAAATTTCCCAGGTCCTATGGGCGGCATTCATGCCGGATTGCTGCACGCGATTACCGACTGGGTTGGGTTTGTCCCTTGTGACTGTCCACGCATCAATGAAGACTTGGTGGAGCGTTTTTGTCGTGCGGTGACGGACGAAACCGACATTTTGGTTGCCCATGATGGCGATCATCAGCAACCTGTCTTTACTCTGTATCACAAGCGTGTCTTGCCTAAACTGACGGCGTTTTTAGAACGCGGTGACCGTAAAATCATCCTACTCTACAAAGAGTGTCACACACAGTATGTGGATTTTAGTGATTCTCCAGACTGTTTCGTCAACCTCAACACGCCTGAAGAACTCACCCAATTTGGACAACTAGAATCATGAGAAACACCATCACTTTGCCTTTACTTGGCTTTGCTGCTTATTCAGGAACAGGAAAAACCACCCTACTGGAAGCCTTGTTGCCTAAATTGACCGCAGCAGACCTGCGAGTGGGTTTACTGAAACACGCTCATCATGATTTTGACGTCGATAAACCGGGTAAAGACAGCTACCGCTTACGCAAAGCGGGTGCCTCACAAATGCTGATTGCTTCAAGAAATCGTTTTGCCTTGATGACAGAAACTCCAGAAGCTGAATCGGAATTTGATTACCTGCTGAGCCGCTTTGATCAGCAAACCATCGACGTCATTTTGGTAGAAGGCTGCAAGAACATTGCGTTTCCCAAAATCGAATTGCATCGTGAAGAAGTCGGAAAACCTTGGTTGTACCCTAATGATGAGAACATTATCGCCATCGCTTCAGACAGTGGCCCGTTAGAAAGCGCACTGCCCCAACTCAACATCAATGATTTGGATGCGATTTGCCAATTTGTCCTCGATTATGTTCACCAACATCAGCAAGTGGCCACGCAAAATGCACCTGCCGCATGTTGCGATACGCTTTCTCCGGCGTTTCTTTCTGTTGCCCAAGGGCAAGAGAAAATTCTCTCCCTTGTCTCTACTGTGGGTGATATTGAATCGTGTCCGATACAACACGCCTATGGGCGTGTGCTGGCTCACGACGTGATTTCTCCGGTGAATGTACCGCAATACACCAACTCAGCGATGGATGGATACGCCATTCGAAGTGATGACTTACAGCGAGAAAGTTACCAGATCGTGGCTGAAGTGCTGGCCGGTTACCACTACGAACACCCGTTAGAATTGGGGCAAGCGGTCAAAATCATGACCGGTGCGCCAACGCCCATCAACGGAGATACGGTGGTCATGCGTGAGCAAGCGCATCAAGACGGTGACAAGGTCACTTTCAATGGTGCCAACATCAAAGCCGGACAAAACGTACGCCAAGCGGGTGAAGATTTAACCATCGGCAGTAGCGTGTTTACCGCAGGGACTCGCCTCGCCTCGCCTGAAATGGGCATGATGGCTTCTCTTGGTTTTGCACAAGCCAATGTATTACGTAAGTTGAAAGTGGCAGTCTTCTCCACCGGCGACGAAGTTCAAGCGCCTGGTACAGAACAGAAAGCGAACTCTATCTACGATTCAAACCGTTTTACCATTATGGGCATGCTTGAGAAGCTCGGCTGTGACATCTTGGACTTCGGCATTCTAGAAGACAACGAGCAATCGATGATCGACGCACTAGAAAGCGCAGCGCAGCAAGTGGATGTGGTCATTACTTCGGGTGGCGTGTCCGTTGGCGATGCCGACTACATCAAACTGGCTCTCGACAAGCTCGGTCAAATTGATTTCTGGCGCATCAATATGCGGCCAGGACGCCCATTGGCATTCGGTCAGATCAATGAAAAGCCGTTTTTTGGCCTTCCGGGCAACCCTGTTGCCGTGATGGTGTCATTCATCAACTTTGTTGAGCCTGCTGTGCGTAAAATGCAAGGCGAGCTAGGCTGGAAGCCATTGAAAGTCAGTGCGATTGCCAAAGAAGATTTGCGTTCTCGCCAAGGCCGCACGGAGTTTAGCCGTGGTGTCTATGAATTGGATGAAACTGGCCGCCTAACCGTTCGCACGACTGGGAAACAAGGCTCTGGCATTTTGCGCTCGATGAGTGAAGCCAACTGCTTGATTGAAATTTCTCCCGCGGTGGATAGTGTAAAAACGGGAGAAAGCGTGACAATTATTCCACTTCAAGGCAGAATCTAGCCCTGTTGTTGTTAGATACAGATACAAGGTCAGCGCGTCTGGCCTTTTATTTTGAGAGATTTCATGATTCGTACCATTATTTACACCTATAAAGGTGTTGAAAAAACTTTGCCATTTTCTTACGAAAAACACCGTAATATTCATGAAGCGGTTGCAGAAGCGGAAGGAATTGATATTCGCGACTATCTGAAAATGGAACAGCAAATTGAAGCGATTTCTGATACGAAAGCCGTGCGCAACTACCGTGATAATCACTTTAAAAAGCTTGGCTTTGGCGTGATCACGATGAAACAGAAAGAAAACCTAGGCGTAGGTAAGAAGAATAAGTAATTCGCTTCTGCTTCGGACTTCCCGTGATGGAATGGGTCTAAAAGAAAAGGCTTGCATGATTGCAAGCCTTTTTCATTAATGGGTTTTGCCGCGCATTAGCCTTTGATGTTCAAGAATGCTGCACCACGTACACCGCCTGAATCACCATGTTTTGCTTTGATGATCTTCGGACACTTAGCGACAGAAAGCAGATACTTAGGCACACGCTTTGGCATCTCTTCATAAATCAGTTCAAAGTTCGACAAGCCACCACCGAGAGCAACAACGTGCGGGTCATTCGCGGTGAAGATGTTACCAAAACAGATCGCAAGAAGTTCCATAAAACGTTCGACATGCTCAGCAGCTTTCTCATCCCCTGCTGCATTGGCTTTGATGATGTCGATGGCTTTCTTCTCTTCACCGTAGTAATGGGCGTAAAGCAATTCAAAACCACGGCCAGAAAGGTAACTGTCTAGACAGCCTTTTTTACCACAACCACACCCTAGCAGCGGCGCGTTGTCGCCTAAATGGAACCATGCATCCAATGGCAAACGCATGTGACCAAGCTCACCAGCAACGTTATTGCGACCTGAGAAGACTTTGCCTTCGTAGATCAAACCACCACCAAAGCCCGTACCTAAGATCAAACCCATCACTGAAGGGGCGTCTTGCAATTCTTCATCCCATGCTTCAGACAGTGCAAAACAGTTCGCATCGTTTTCAATTTTTACGCTACGACCAATTTTGGCTTCCAGATCCGCACGTAACGGCTTGCCTTTTGCCGCGGGTACGTTAACCGTCAGTACCGTTGCATCGTCAGCGTCTTCCATGCCTGGTAAACCAAGGCCAATTTTGCCTTCACAAGCGAACTCTTGGTCGTATTTTGCGACAAGACCTGCGATGGTTTCTAACAATAACGGATAATCGTCGGTTGGTGTCGGAACACGCTCTGTTGCCACGCGCTCTAGTTTTTCGTTAAATGCACCAAATTCGATTTTAGTGCCACCAACATCAAAGCCGTAATACATGAATTTCTCTCCTGAAATTGCTGCATGGAGCCAAAAATGAGCCCCTAAAATAAGCGTAAATTATAAAAACTAGCGCCATTATCCATATCTCTACGCCTGCAAACCGTGACACAGGCAGGATTTATCTTTTCATGACGTCTGTTTGCGTAAGTTGCCAGCAACTGAGAAGTAAAGCTTAGACTTAACTCTCGCTTTTGAACTCCGCGATGAAACGTTTCAGTACTGGTCGTTCGAAGTCGCCTTTTCCACGGCTTTTGGTGAGTAAGTAACTTTCACGAAATACTTCAAACCAGCTTTGTAGACAGCGACTGGCCTGTGTTTCACCCGCTTGTTTAAGCACCAGTGATGCCACTTCAACCGTTGAAAGATGCTGCTCGTTATCTGAGCGTCGCATCAGGTAAGCGGATAGAGCCTCTGGATGAATCGATAATACTGGCAGTGATGCTAGAAAATCGGAGCGACGAAAGATCTTACGCGCCTCACGCCAACTGCCATCAATAAAAATAAACAACCATTTTCGATTCGCTTCGGTCGCTTGGCTTCGAGCTAAACCGGGCAAATCTTCAAGCAGACGCTTAGGATCGTCTACATAGTCCGCGGGGAACACCACCACTGGTTGGTACTCATTACTTGCTAGCAAACGCAACATGTCGCTATCGGGTTCGGTGCGGTTCCACTGATAGACGTAGGTTTCTTTTATGGTGTCTGCGATCAATCGACCAGTGTTACTTGGCTTAAACACTTCGTTGTCAGAGACAATCAGCATGCAGGCGATATTCGACTCGATATCAGGTTGATAGCCACAAATGCAATGTTGTTGCGCAACGTGACAGTAGTTGCAGCGGATAACGTTACAGCCACGCGCATTAAAAGGCTTGGTTGAGATAGACTGTCGGTACTGGTATAACCGATGGAAAGCATGTACTCGCATGATGTCGCGTCGAATGAAGTCAAAAGGAGCACGATTTTAATGTCAGTTCAGTGAGGCGACAACCTTCAATGCATTTGCTGATAAGAGAATCTTGGTCTCCGAGGCCTTAATAATAGAATAATGATTAAATATGGATGAGATAGCATGACGGACCCTTCCCTGCTTCGCTTGAGTTTTTTCCTTGGTGTTCTTTTGATCTGTTTTGTCTGGGAGAATCGATGCCCGCGTAAAACACTGACCGTTTCTCGCTCGTTTCGTTGGGTCAACAACCTCTCTTTGGTGGCACTCAATAGCGTATTGGTTACACTGCTCGTGCCCGTAGTCGCCTTTGAAGCTGCACTACAAGCGCAGCATCATCAATACGGACTGTTCCATGCATTGAATATGTCGGCGACTTGGAACCTCTTGTTTTCAGTCATTGCTCTCGATTTCATCATTTACTGGCAGCATTTGCTGTTCCATCGTGTCAAACCATTGTGGCGACTACACAGAATGCATCATGCCGACCTTGATATTGACGTGACCACCGGAACCCGATTTCATCCTTTAGAGATGTTGATTTCGATGGGCATTAAAGTGGCAAGCGTTTTTGTGCTTGGTGTTTCTCCCCTAGCCGTGGTGGTATTTGAGATCATTCTTAATGCCAGCGCGATGTTTAATCACAGTAACGCCAAGCTTCCGTTGAAAGTAGACCATTGGCTGCGCCGGATAATCGTGACTCCAGATATGCACCGAGTACATCACTCAACGGAAGTGAAAGAGACCCACTCCAATTTTGGTTTTTTTCTTTCTGTGTGGGATCGGTGCTTTCATACTTATCGCGCACAGCCCAAAGCAGGCCATGATGCGGTTGTTATCGGTGTTCCAGAGATTCGTCATGCCGACGAGCAACGGCTCGATAAAATGCTGACGCAACCCTTTCGGATTGCACCATAAATCAGTTTAAGCGAGTTGGTATTTGTGTAGCATCTCTTGTTGCTGCTCTGAGATGAGAGAAACTTGCTTAGAGCTTTCTACCATGGCTGAAAGCTGATGATGTGATTCTTTTGCTTGATCAGAGACGTGGGTAATGGATTTAGATACGTCGGTTGTTGCCCTCTGTTGTTCGAGAGTGGCCTGTGCAATTTGTTCCACTTTGGTGCGGATATGCTGCACGGCGTATTCAATATCTGCAAAAACCACGCGCACTTCATCACTGGATGCCAGTGCTTGCGACATGCTTGCACGTGACTCATCAACCGATTGACGGCTGCGTTCAGCTGCAAGAACGAGCTCATTCATCATGCTGCTTATATTGGTGGTTTGTTGGGATGTGTCACTGGCCAGTTTACGCACTTCATCTGCCACCACAGCAAAACCGCGCCCCTGCTCGCCCGCTCGAGCGGCTTCAATGGCGGCATTCAACGCAAGTAAGTTGGTGTTTGCTGCGATGCCGCTGATCATATCCACCATCTCCAGAATTGCCTCAACTCGGCTATCAAGCTCTTTCATCGCATCATCATTCACATTCAGCGACTGCTCAAGGCGTTCTAACCGCTCTAAACTTCCCTCTACAACACAGACACCGCGTTTGGTGTTCTCTGCAGCTCGTTCAGCATCAGCGAGTGACGTTGTCGTCACCTGCGAAATCTGATTGATGGAGCTTTCTAGCTCGACAATCGTGGAGACCATGGATGATAACGCGCGATTTTGTCTCGTTAAGCTTTGGCTAGCCTGTTCGGCTGCACCATGGCTTATCTCTGAGCTCTGATATAAGGATTCACAGTTTTGCGTTACCAACGAAAGAGATTGCTGTGTCGCACTGATCACTAAGTTCAAATTCTCTGCGATCTCTCGCATTTCTCTTGGGCCTGAAGCGACCGCCTGATGACGAAAATCGTGCTTTGTCAGTGCATCAAGCCGAGAAAGAATGCCACGCAGGCCACTTTCAACCCAACGCTTGAAAGAAAACCAAGAGGCAAGCAACGTAAATAAGAAGGCCGCGCCACCATAAACAACGGTATTTTTGGTTTGGCCAATCGTATTGTGAACCAAAGATTCGTTTTGCTTAATCAGTAAGCTCGCCGTTGCGGACAAATCATCTAATAGTGTTAACGTGGTGTTGGCTAACTGAGTAACGCGATGAATCTGCAACTGTCTTTGTTGCTGACGTTCAATTTTACGCATGACTTCTGCAAGCACCCCGCTCTCTTGAAAACCGGTGAGTACGATATCGTATGGTGCAGTCAGGCTGGTAAAATTCGTTACATCTGGGTGCCACTCTTTAAAGTCATCAAACGCGAGCTCAATCCCTGCGATGCGGTTCTTCATCTCTTGGTAGTGTTTATCCGCTACCCTAATATCATTTTGCATTAGCAGCATGAGGAAGGTGCTTTCCATCGAACTGGCCCCTGCGCTAAAGCGGTTTGAAGCATCTTGAGATTCAGGATTATCCATTGCCAAAAATGAACTAATTCGTGTCATTTCTGGGCCAATAGAACTTAGCCCGTAGCGAAAAGTTGAAATCGCTTGTTCCAACGAGGCCTGAATTTCGATCTCATTCGCTTGTGACGCCAAAATTGAATGGCTAACTTGCGAGAGTTGCGACATGTTCTCATTTAGCAAGTCTTTTTGCTCGGCAGAGAGTAAACCACCCAGCTGGGCGCTGAGCAATTCGAGAGTTTCCACCAGTTGAGTATTTTGCTGGTCGATCTCGCTCACTTTTTGTGTAACTTGCGCTAAGGCATCCGTTTCGAACAGCGTAACACCGTAGTTTAATTGCTTTATCTGTTGCAGAATGCTCTGAGTGAGTTTGGCATTATTGAACGCCATTGGTAAGGCAGATTCGGATAATGAATCAAATTGTTCACCAAGTTTATTCACGTTGATGTAACTTGATGATGAAAGCAAAGAGACAAACAACATCAGGGTGACAAAAAGCCCACTTATTGCTTGAATCAACGAAATAGAACGATTTTTAATAGTAGTCATAGGTTAACCAGTCGATGACGTCACAAGAAAACGGCGTAGTGATTTCAAGTGAGTCTAGAGTTGGCATATGACTGTAATGTGACAGTTTTGCGATAGAGAGATGACAAGTGACTCAGTGCAAGTGGTTAATAGCGTTTACTTTTTACCTCTTATTAACGGGGTGTGCTCAGAGCCCCACTCAAAGTGTGAATAGCGATTTAACATCGCCCAGTTCACCGGAGCTTTGGTCCGGAAACCACAAACTGCAGCAATTTTTCCTTGATTGGCAGGGTACACCTTACTTGTTCGGTGGCGACTCCAAATCGGGCATCGATTGCTCGGCATTTGTCCAGCAAGCTTTTACTCACGCTTATCAACGCTCGTTGCCAAGAACAACCAAAGCGCAAGTACAGTATTCAGTTGAAATTCGGTGGGACGAAAAACAATTAGGTGACTTGTTATTCTTTAAAACGAGCAAATCCGATTACCACGTAGGCATCTACTTAACGGACAAACAGTTTATGCATGCTTCTACGTCGAAGGGTGTCATCATTTCGAGACTGGATAACCCATATTGGGCAAGCACTTTTTGGCAAGTAAGAAGGGTTACAATGTAACCCTTGGGAAGGTTGGTTTGAAGCTGAAACTCTACGAGGAGGAAAAATGGCTTCTTTTCTAATCGTATTTTGCAACGGCGGTGTCGAACAAATTTTTCACTAACGCGATGTATTCATCCAAAAAATTAATTTGTTCATTAGTGGCTTTTTTATACCAAACCCCCGCGAGCACTTCACCTAAGTCTTCCGCTACGGAGTCCGCCTCTTTTAGCAGCTTAAAGCGAACGCTTGAATGTAACTCTGGATTCTGCTCAAAAATAGCCATGATATTTGAGGCGATCATATCCGTGACGACATCTTCAACGGTTTCAGTACCTGTGTCGCCAACATCAGATGCAAACACATCTAAATTTAAGGCAAGGTGTTCAATGAGCGCTAAGTATCCATCGGTGTTAACAACCACTCTAATTCTCCGTCTGAACGCTTACTTAGTACGTAAGCTTACATCGTTGTTCTCTTTGTTAATACTAAGCCAGTTAGAGAAAATTTCATCCCCTTATTTGATTATATTTGCCATTATTTGATGAAACGGCAAATTTGCATCAAAAATGAACAAAGATCACTCTTCGTTTACGGTAACCTGATTTCGTCCCCCCTCTTTGGAGCGATACAAAGCGTCATCAGCGGCTTTTAGCCACTCGGTGTGAGAGGCAAATTTTGGCCTAAACTCACAAACACCCAAACTAATTGTGAATTTTATTTCGAACTTTTCTACGCATACCATTTCCTGTTCGATACGTTTTCTTAGCCGCTCAGAAAAGTAACGCGCTTGGTCTGCACTGGTATTGGGCAGCAAGACGGTAAACTCTTCCCCTCCAAATCGTCCACAAAGATCACTATTGCGCGCAGTTTTACGCAAAAAGGCCGCTGTTCGCCGAATGACTTCATCCCCAGCATGGTGTCCATAGGTGTCGTTTACTTTTTTAAAATGATCGATATCGAATATGACGAGAGAGCTGATTGATTCTTGAAGTTGCATGCGAGCAAACTCCTCTTTTAGAGAGTGCTCCCAGAAGGCTCGATTTAGTAGACCGGTAAGGCCATCACGTCGGCTGATTTCCGAAAGATGATGGTTTGTTTCTTTAAGGTGCGTTTTGCTTCGTGCAATTTCAGATACGTCATTAATTTGAATTGCAACATGACTGATCTCACCTTTAAGTGAACGTAGCGGTGTGATCACGATATCTTGATACATGTAGGTGCAGCTGTTTGACACGGGGGAAAAGTTATGGAACTTGAACAAGTAAGGGCGATTTTCCCAGCTAGAAAATGACCGTGTCTCTAAGACGCTTGCCGTGTTAACTTTGGTCTCCAGCCAAGCGCGTGGTAAATCGACAAAACAGTCGAAAAGATTTTTACCAAGAATATGCTGACTCAGTACGCCACTGTAAGATTGCATAAAGCTGTTCCAGACACAGACATTGTATTCTCTGTCGATAACGACTAATCCGGAATCCATCGTGTCTAGGATTTGTGTGATCCAATGAAAGTCAGCGATGTTCAGGGTTAAATCGGAACTCATATTGACTCCATAATTTCGTAGATAATGCTGACTGACGGTTTATCAATCAAAAACAGGACTTCGCATTCAAAGTCTAATGATTCAGCAAAATAGGTATATTCAACCGTAAACAGTTCGTCTGACTCTCGTGCACTGTCATATTGGGAGCTCAAGCTATCGATAATTGCGGGCTGACGAAGTGAAAACTGTTTGTCTAATTGCCCCCCCAGCGAAGTGAGGAATGAGGAAACTAATAAATTTGAGACGTTTAGTATAATTTCATTGTGGGTAGAAAAGTCGCGAAGATAGCCAAGTTTTTGCCCGATATTGTCAATGTCATTTCCCCAAAGACAGACTAACGCTTCGCCGTGGATTCCGCCACCAACAAAGCGCTGCGACACGGCCACTGCGCCTTCCCGCTTAATGACATCGGCCATGGTCATACACAGTTCACCATATGTCAGTGGGCCTACGCTAGGGACTGGCAACTGAATAAACTCATTGAGGTGGTCCGCCATAATGGCAGCCCCTTTGCCCAAGGCGATGTTGGTAATTTCTTTGAATTTTGCAAATGCGCTTAGTTTGGGCTCAGGGTTTGCAGCGGGCTTGAGATGCGGCTCTGCGAAATGCAAACCGAACTTAGCGAATAGAGGCTCTATTTCATTTCTGGCAAAAGGTTTGCATAAAAACGCCATCGCACCAAGCTCTAAGCAACGTTGTTTTGCTTCTTGCTGTACATCCCCAGAGACAACAATAACATCAGTGTGATATTGGCTGACCGGAAGGTTAGCAAGTAATTCAAATCCATCCATAATAGGCATGGTGAGATCGAGAAAAAGAAGATCAATATTTTGCTCCATCATCATCTGAAGAGCTTCGTAGCCATCTTGCGCTTCCAAAATGTGGATTGAGTTGTCGCAAACAATGGAACGACTGATTGATTTTCTCGCAAATGCCGAATCGTCACAAATTAGGATTTTCATACTACTATTGGAACCAACATCAAAAACTGAATGATACTTGGCGATTATTAAATGCTCTAGTGTTCAAACCACTAAACTCGTGATCACTAAGCGACTGGATTCACATTTATGCTAATTTTTAGCTCCAACTCGCTATGATGTTGTCAAAGTTTGTCAGTTAACCAAATCAGAAATTGAGTTATGAATTAAACTATTAGGTGTGTGGTGATTTAGAAGAGAGGAAGATTATGTGGCAAGCGATTTCTCAACAACTTTCTGAAGCCTTAATGTTTTCATTTAACATCGTTGAAAAAGTCCATCTATCGGGTGGCGATATCAGCGAATGTTACATGATCAGTGATGGAGAACAACGTTACTTCGTTAAAGTGAACTCCAAGGAGTATCTGGGTAAGTTTCAAGTCGAAGCAGAAAATCTTCGCTTGATGCGTCAAACAGATAGCGTTGCGTTACCTGAGCTCGTTCTGATTGGGCAGAGCAAGACAAATGCCTTTATCATTCTTAACTACCTTGCCACTAAACCTCTTGAAGATAATGAAAACAGTTTCGCCTTTGGACAAAAATTGGCAAAACTTCATTTGTGGGGTGAGCAAAAACAGTATGGCTGCGATCAAGATAACTACCTTGGTGCAACATTGCAGCCCAATTCTTGGCACAAAAAGTGGTCGACCTTTTTCGCTGAACAGCGAATTGGCTGGCAACTTCAATTGCTGAAAGAGAAAGGTGTTGTATTTGCGTCAGTAGACGACATTGTTGAAGTATTTTCGAGACTTCTTGCTAACCATAATCCACGGCCTTCACTCATTCATGGCGATTTGTGGCACGGCAACGTCGCACTTTCCGCTTTTGGACCCATTTGCTATGACCCTGCTTGCTACTGGGGAGATAGAGAATGTGACTTAGCAATGACTGAGTTATTTGGCGGATTCCATGCGGACTTCTATCGCGGTTATGAAGCCATCGCCCCTCTTCCCAGCGGATATAGCGAAAGGAAAGAGCTGTATAACCTCTACCATCTTCTCAATCATTGTAATTTGTTCGGCGGTCACTATCTCGAGCAGGCTCAGAAGTCGATTGACAACATTCTATCCTACTGAATGCATGTGCGTCTTTTTGACGCACATCACCTCAATTTCAAACCTGTCGTTTCTATAGTGAGCGGATAGTCATGTTTTGTACTTAATTCGTCCCAAATAGCAACTTATCTGCCTACTATGAAAGTAAGCTCTTAGAGTGAAATTGAGATAAGTCTAGAAGAGACAACATCCTTTGCATTCCCCCTTCTAGATGGAAACAGGATAGACGTAAGGATTATGATGTATGCGTAACTACACTGAGAAGCGATTTGCTTGTCCACACTGTGGACACAATATTGGCATTACCCTAGATGCAACCAATGGCGACCAAGAATTTTATGATGACTGCCCAGCGTGTTGCCATGCGATACATTTGAATATGATGGTTGACGAGCTTCATGACACCATCCATCTCACCGCTGATGCAGACGACGAACAAGTATTTTGACCAAAAGATGTGTCTATATCGCTAACTGGGTATCACCTAAATGGTGATACCTTTAGTTGATAACACTCGTTCAACGGTATCCACAATGGCCTGTGTTTGTGGATCAAACTCGATATTCACGCTTTCCCCAACTTTACGCTGACCAAACAGAGTTCGATTTAGCGTCTCTGGAATAAGATGCACACTAAAACGATCTGCTTCGACTTCCCCAATCGTTAACGAGCAGCCATCCACGCCTATGTAGCCTTTCGCCAATATGTATTTCATCGCATCATCGTGAGGCAGTTTGAACCAAATGGTTCGGTTATTTGGTGTATCAATGATTTGATCGACCTTTGCCGTGGTACTGATGTGGCCCGACATTGAGTGACCACCAATTTCATCCCCAAACTTTGCCGCTCTCTCGATGTTGACTCGATCGCCAACACGAAGCGTTCCTAAGTTGGTTAACTTGAGTGTTGCTTGCATTAAGTCAAAGCTGACAAGATCATCGGCTATCTTTGTCACCGTCAGACAGCATCCATTGTGTGCCACTGAAGCACCAATGGCCAAGTCACTAAGCATCTCGCCACATAAGCGAATAGTATGAGTTTGAAATGACTCTTTTGCCTCAATGATAACAACCTCTGCCGTACCTTGAACTATGCCTGTAAACATCTAACCAGCCTTCTTTTCTATAGATTGAAATGTAAGATTCCATTATTATCCCAGTAGAATATACCTAGCGCGGTAACACTACCGGATTTCAATACTGCCTCCTTCTTTTCCGTTGTGCAACTACGGCATTAATGCGTTGAAAACGTCGAAAGGCCTGACGTCGGATAGGCATGTGCGTTTACCGCGTAGGATATATGCGTCTTTTCAATCTTCTGCTTAGCTTCGGAGTCAATCGTGCATCGCTATAAGAAAGAAGCGTCTAGCTTAATTAAACTTGCAACTCCAGTCTTAATTGCCTCTGTTGCTCAAACGGGAATGGGATTTGTTGATACTGTCATGGCCGGTGGGGTAAGTGCTACCGATATGGCCGCAGTTTCTGTTGCTGCGAGTATATGGCTGCCTTCGATACTGTTTGGAATTGGTTTACTGATGGCCCTCGTTCCTGTTGTCGCCCAACTCAACGGAGCAGGAAAGCGTGAACGGGTGCCATTTGAGATACAGCAAGGTGCTGTCATGGCACTATTGATTAGCGTTCCTATTATCGCGGTCCTATTTCAAACACAATGGATTCTTGGTTTTATGAGCGTCGAGGCTGAAATGGCCGAGAAAACGATGGGTTACATCCATGCGGTTATTTTTGCTGTTCCTGCTTTTTTGCTATTTCAAACGTTAAGAAGTCTAACCGATGGTCTATCGCTCACTAAGCCTGCCATGGTCATTGGCTTTATTGGGCTTTTGCTCAACATCCCTCTTAACTGGATGTTCGTCTACGGCAAACTTGGGGCTCCGGCTTTAGGGGGTGTTGGCTGTGGTGTTGCAACCGCCATTGTGTATTGGGTGATGTTTTTACTGCTGTTGCTTTATGTGACCACGTCACAAAGACTGAAGCCGATCAAGCTGTTTGCGACTTTTCACGCACCGAAATTAGCCGCTCAAGTCACCCTGTTTAAGTTGGGTTTTCCAGTCGCTGCGGCACTGTTTTTCGAAGTGACCTTATTTGCAGTTGTCGCCTTGTTGGTCGCTCCTTTGGGGTCAACGGTGGTAGCGGCTCACCAAGTTGCCATCAACTTTTCGTCTCTCGTCTTTATGTTACCTATGAGTATCGGTGCGGCAACCAGTATCCGTGTGGGACACATGTTGGGGGAAAGATCGACGGAAGGTGCACGAATCGCTTCTCATGTTGGTATTCTTGTTGGTCTGTCTACCGCTGTGATCACTGCGCTGATTACCGTATTGCTAAGAGAGCAAATTGCTCTGCTGTACACAGATAACCAAGTCGTGATCACTCTCGCTATGCAGTTGCTTATCTTTGCGGCCGTATATCAATGTACCGACGCCATTCAAGTGATCGCTGCGGGTGCACTGAGAGGTTATAAAGACATGAAAGCAATTTTCAATCGCACCTTCATCGCGTATTGGTTACTGGGTTTACCCACGGGTTATGTGCTTGGATTGACCGATTTGATCGTCGAGCCTATGGGAGCTCAAGGCTTCTGGATAGGTTTTATTGTTGGACTTTCGTCTGCGGCTGTGATGCTTGGCGCTCGCTTACACTGGTTGCATCGCCAGCGTGATGAGATTCAGTTGAACTATGATTTGAGACCCTAGTCTTTAACGAGGGTCTCATGTTTGTGGCGGCTTAGCGTTAAGTCGTCATATTTACCAAGTCGTTATACTTTTTATTCCGCCTGTCGTTCTCTCATGTAACGCGCAAACTTTGGCTTACCAGAATTAGTGAAGCCATTGTGACGAAAAGTGACGGTTGCACCGATTGCGGGCGGTCTCTTACGTTGTTCATCGGTAAAGCCACTGCCAATATAAAATTCAGTACCATCTTCAAGCCGAACCAATAGCGCACCGAGCATGCCCATCAATCGCCCACTTCCCGGTTTATAGCCAATCACGGTCGCCTCTGCATCATTGAACTTCTTCAGTTTGAGTAGATCGTTTCCTCGCCCAGCTTGATAACGGCTGGTGATATTACGCAACATCACCCCTTCACCACTCAAGCCGGTAATCGCATCCAGTTTTTCAAACAGCTCTTTCTCGCTATGGATCGGTTTGTGTTCAACAAAGCGGATATGTCGCTTGTCGATATTCTTCACCAAATCAATCAGGGTGTAGTAGCGTTTTTGGTAGTCACCCGCTGATTCGGGCAAATCAAACACCATGAACCGAAGCTGTAGCCAGGCCTCGTCCGATGGCTTGTGGTCGAGCACAGTTTGCTGCACAAGATGGAAATTTCCTCGTCCTGCCCACAACTCTCCATCGAGAGGCATCTTCGGTAAGACATCAGTAAACCAACTAGGCGCATAAATTGGATTACCATTGCGCGTGACAAAGCGCTCTCCAGTCCAGTAAGCCCGAATACCATCGAGTTTTTCACTGTACCAATAGTCCGTAACCCGGATGCCATGCTGGTACGACTGAGCGAGCATCACTTCAGGTAAAGGTATTGGTTCGTATTCTGCCTGGGCAGTCGATGTTGCTAGCATGGCTATAGACAACAGGCTTAAACGTATCATCACTCATCCTTGAATTCGTCATCTGCTCCTCTTGTACTGTATTTGTTGCGCTGATTCATTAACTCGACATGGGTTCATAAACGATGTGCGATTTTCATCGTCAAAAACCGTCTTTGCGATCTAAAAATTGCACCATTTTCATGCGACACACCGAATTTTTGATGATTCTCAAATTGAGAATTCGTCCTCTCTAATTGAGAATGGCGGTAATGTGTTGGGTAACATATTGAAATTTGTGATTTATATTTTTGGCATACAACCTGCTCCCATAACATCATCCCAATACGGAGAACGATATTATGGAACTTTGCACACTCGACATTAATCAACACACACTCACCCTATCTATCACTGGAAACTTTGACGCCCATGGCAGCCGTCAAGCCCAAATCCACATCGATAACCTGATCAACAACGATGCTCACCATGACATCGAGGTTGATATGGCGGGTGTCGAATTTTTGGATTCTTCAGGCATTGGCGCGATTGTTTACCTTTACAAACGTCTGATTGAACGTGACCGAAGCATGCGCATTGAAAATGTTCGCGGTCAGCCATTAGAAATCATCAGCCTACTGCGTATAGACCACGCCATCCCGGTCAACTCGAAGCAGTTTTAACCATAAAAAATACTCTGGAAGAGAACGGAGGTTGGCATGAAATCGAACGGAATATCATCACTATTAAGCATCACACTTCTGTTTCTATCGGGGTGCGCCAGTTACCCTGAACAAGGCAGCGGAGGGATGGCGGAAAGCTACCAAAACATTCATTACGAGAATGCCGACTTCTCTCCCGTGATGCCTGATGAGCCTTTAGGTCCTGAACACGGTATGCGCTTTGACTGGCAAATCGCCAAGTTGCACCTTGACTCTTTAATCAGAGAAGGCGCCAAATGGTGCTTCCCCGCATCTGTCGTGCAAGCGCTTGAGTTGCAAAATCGGATCGCTCGTGAGTTGCAAGGTGGCTTGTTGCTCGATGCGGCCAATGATCTAGTGATTCAACGTAAGCGCCTTCACCAATTGGAACAGCAGTTAGATTACGTGCTGTCTCAAACCCGTTGTGTACCACCCAACGATGAACATCAGTTCCGCTTGCAGTTGGATGTGGTCAACGATATTTATCAGCTACTCAATATAGACAATCAATTTGCCGTTAACTCAGCGGAAATCAACCCTAAATACATGGGACACCTTGCCAAAGCGGCGAACTTATTGCGTGAAAACGAGCGGCTCACTTTGGCGGTCACTGGTCATGCAGATGCCACTGGCAACGAGTCGTACAACGAAAAACTTGCCATGGATCGTGCGGAACAAGTGAAACGTTACCTCACCATATTTGGACTTTCGCCAGAGCGTATCACCACTCAATCTTTGGGCGAAAAACTGCCCCTATTTGACGGTGACAGTGCCGCGGTAAGACTCACCAATCGCCGCGTCAGTATCGAAGTGCAATCGCCTGCTCAAACCGAGCAAAAAGTAAATTCAGGGGGCCGACCATGAGCTTAGCCAAACATTATTTGCTACTGATTTTGTTGCTCGTTGTATTGGCGCCCTTTAAAGCAAAGGCGATAGAAGAACGTGTCCAAGTCGGCGATTTAATTCAAATTAACCTACCGGGTGAGGGGAGTCTCAATCGTGGGTTTCAAGTCGATAAGCGTGGGCGCATTACCTTGCCAGAAATCGGCCCTATCTATGTAGCGGGTTATCAAGCAGAACAGCTTGAAAATGCGGTTAAACAGTCGCTGTCCACCGTTTTTCGCGATGTGAGTAACCTCGCAGTATTCATCAAACAGCAACAAATGCTCATTTCAGTGCAGGGGTATGTTACCCAACCGGGTGAGTATACCCTACCCCAAGGTGCCAGTGTCGAGATGGCGTTTCATGCCGCAGGCGGACTCCGTTCAGGCGCTCAGCTCGACAAAATGCAGCTCAAACGAGGAAGTGATCGCAGCGAGTTTAATTATAAGCAGTTTCTTGATACGGGTAACGATGAGTTACTGCCAGCGCTTACATCGCTGGATGTCCTATTTGTGCCTGCCTCTCCACTTGTTGGCAACATCGAACAGACGTTCGATCCTGCCAAACTGGCCGACAGTGGTGACAGCGCTGATTCTGCGAAAGGAATAAAAGTGTTCGGCGAGGTCAACTCTCCGGGTTCATTCAGTTACAAAGCGGACACCAATTTGGTAGATATTCTAATGCGCTCTGGCGGTGTTACTCGCTACGCTGGCGTTGAGCAGATCCGTGTTATCTCGAACAATGAGCCGCGAATCTTCAACCTAAAAAAATACCTAGACAGTGGCGATGCCTCGTTACTTCCTGAAATTGCACCGGGTTCCACCGTCTTTGTGCCTCGCCAAGAAGAAGAGATCAAATCGGGTGCGAACACGATTTACATTATGGGTGAAGTGGCGCAACCGGGAGCCTATGAGGGCAAACCTGGCGCAACATTCATGGATATTCTTGCCAATGCAGGTGGCCCAACGCGCTTTGCTGAATCGCGCCAAATCCGCGTGCTAAAAGCGGATGGCCGTGTGATTCGTTTTGACTTAACCGCTCACACCGAAGGTTTAGGTCACAGCAAGATACCTCAGATCCAAGCGGGTGACACAATTTTCGTACCAGAAAAAACCGACATGAACGAAAAGTCATGGCTCAAAGTCGCGCCCGATCGCGCGGTGGCAGTGATGGGAGAAGTCGTTCGTCCCGGCCGCATAGAGTGGTCTGATGAAATGGATTTGATGGATCTTCTCGCTCATGTTGGCGGCCCGACGCTGCGCGCTGACACAACAAAAATTGAAGTCGTCAATCAAGGGAAAATGCAGGTGTTTGATCTGGATGCGTTTATTCGTAAAGGCGCACCAAGCCAATCGCTACCGAGAATCCAAGCAGGCGCGATTGTTCGCGTGCACGATCTGCCACAGGATCCTTCAGACAACAAATCGCAGTGGGTGAGACAAAGTTCTGACTCCTCAATTTACGTGTTCGGTCAAGTTAACGCCCCAGGCCGCTATCGCTTTACCAACGAAATGCACTTCCTTGATATCTTGTCTGCTGCTGATGGACCAACCAAAGACGCCGATATCCACAACATTCGCGTGACTCATCGTGATAAGAGCTATTCACTGGTGAGCAAACTAAACTTATCGCTCTATTTCGAAACTGGTGACGAGTCGCTGCTGCCGCAAGTCAAAGCCGGTGATACGATCTATATCCCCGAAAAAGAGAAAAACTGGCTTGATACCAGTAAAGAATCCACCGTGCGAGTACTGGGCGCTGTCAACAAACCCGGTCGCTACGCGTTCAATGACAACATGACGATCTTAGATTTGCTTGCCGAGGCTGGTGGCCCAAGCTCGAGTGCCTATCTAGAAAAGATAAGTGTGGTGAACATGTCATGCTGTCAAGGCCAAGCGCGCACGTTCGATTTAGTCAGCTTCAGTAAAACCGCCAACATTTATCATCTCCCCGTTATTCGTGCAGGTGACACTATTTACATTCCAAGCCGTGATGAAAGTTTGTTGGAAAAGGCCCGCGCTGGATTGCGTGATGTGCTGCAAATCACCACCACACTTGTTTTGATAGGAGCATTGTAATGACGATTCCTGCAACCCATGCTGAAATTGAGCAGATTTATTTAAAGGCTGAACTCGAACAAATTCGCACTATATGCTTAACTGGTTGCTGCTCAGGTGACGGCGTCACATCAATTGCCACTGCGCTCGCTGAACGTTTTATTCTGGCGGGACATAACACGCTCTATGTAGACTTGAATCTGTTTAAACCCGCCTTTCACCATGTGCACAGTTTTGAGCATGAAGAGCAACCCGGGGTTCTGATTGAGCACAACGAAACGCATCAAGTATTGGTGGGCTTACCTGTCCCACAGCAAACCGCCATCAAGTTAAGCTATAAGGATCCCGCTAACTTGTGCGCTGCGGTCAATAAATGGCAAAGCCATTATGAGCGCATCGTGATAGATACCTCACCACTGCTTAATCTCAACAAAGGCAATGTACCCGCTCAAAGCGTCGCAAGTGCGTGCGATGCCACCATTTTAGTCGCCTGTTATGGCACGACAACGGAAAACCAAATCCTACAGGCGCAAAATCTACTCAGTGCCAGTTCTATCCATTTGATTGGCACCATTCTCAATATGAAAAATGCCCCCAGTTTTTCAGAAGAACTTGTCCGACAACTGAATAAGTTCCGCTTTCTTCCACTAAGCTTAAGAAAGCGCTTAGAAATTTGGTTGTACCGTAATGAATTTCTCAATTTGCCTTACTGACAATCGGAGAGATGACAATGAAAACAAAACGCTCACTTTTGCTGATAATTGCATTGCTGTTCTTTTCGTCGTTCGGCATCGCCAAACCATTGGTATTTGGTATCGTCCCACAACAATCGGCCAGTCGCCTTGCAGAAACATGGACGCCCGTCATTAAAGCGTTGAGTGAAACAACCGGTTTGGAGATTGTTTTTGCCACCGCACCTGACATTCCAACCTTCGAGCAACGCCTCGCGAATGGCGATTACGACATCGCCTACATGAACCCGTATCACTATGTCGTCTATCACGAGCGTTCTGGCTATCAAGCCATTGCCAAAGCGAAAGACACACGTATTCATGGGCTGATTGTGGTTAACGCAGGGAGCGATATTGATGATGTCCGACAGCTCTCTGGTCAAACACTTGCGTTTCCCTCCCCAGCTGCTTTCGCTGCAACCATCCTGACTCAGGGGTATCTAAACCAACAAGGCATCTCCTTTCAGCCCAAATATGTCTCGTCACACGATTCGGTTTATCTCAATGTCGCGAAGGGTTTTATCGCGGCAGGTGGCGGCATAGAACGCACACTCAACGCTGCGCCAGAAGAAGTCCGCAAGCAACTGCGAGTCCTGTGGACCAGTGCTGGTTATACCCCACACCCGATCGCAGTGAAAGCACAGATCGATCGCGACACTCAGCTCGCCATCCAAACTGCGCTGACAAACTTGCACCAACGCAACGATGGTGAAGAGCTTCTAAGCCCTTTAAAAATTCATGCATTTCTTCCCGCGTTAGATCAAGACTGGAATGACATTCGAGCATTGAATATCAACGTGTTAGAGCATTGAAGCAAAAAGAAGGAGGTATCAGATGTCTTTTAGAATCAAAACCATCATCGGCATCGGGTGCATCGAAATGGTCATGCTGATGCTGCTGGTTTTTAGTGCTATGAACTATATGCGGCAATCAAACGAAGACCAGTTTATCCAAAAAGCACTTTCTACCTCCGCCATGTTCGCTCGTGCATCAAAAGACGCTCTCCTATCGTTCGATATCGCAACCCTAGAAGATTTGACTAAAGAAATTCACGCGTTGCCCGGTGTGAGCTATGTTGACATTTATGCCAACGGCCAGCAGTTGGCCTCTGCTGGCAATCTACCCAGCAAAGGTTTGTCTGTAGAATCTGATAAGCAACTCATCCTCAGCGATCGCATCTTTGATGTCCATGAGGAGATCATGGTCGATGGTGTCGTCTATGGCGACATTCGATTGGGTTTTGATACCAATACGGTACAAGCCGCCCTTGACGAAGCGAGCAAGTTGTTTGTTTTGATTGCGATTTTAGAAGTGTTGCTGGTCGCACTTTTCTCTTATTTCCTTGGCAGTTATCTAAGCACCAACCTTTACAAACTGACCCGCGCAGTTGAGCGTGTGTCCAATGATGGTCCTGGATATCAGCTCAACCTTTCTTGTTCTGATGAAATCGGGAAAGTTGCTAATGCCTTTGATGATATGTCGAAAAATCTTGCCACCAGCTATCAAGAGTTAGAACAAGCAAGACACCAAGCCGAACAAGCCAATGAATCCAAAAGTCGCTTTCTCGCCTCTATGTCTCACGAGATCCGCACTCCCATGAATGGCGTTTTGGGCTTACTGGGCATTTTGGGCGAAACCAAGCTCGACCATCACCAGCAAAATTTGGTTCACACCGCCAAAGAATCGGGAGAACTGCTGCTCTCGATCATCAATGACATTCTTGATTTTTCGCGTATGGAAGCCAATACCTTAATCCTCTACCCAAGACCTTTTCTTTTAAAAAGTTGCATAGAGGAGATCGTCAACAGTTTTGAGCCATTAGCCAAAAATAAAGGACTCTATCTGTCGTTACGCTTTGATGGTGATGAAAACACGTGTGTGATCGGCGATTCTAACCGCTTTAGACAAGTATTACTGAACCTGATTGGCAATGCTGTGAAGTTCACCCCTCGGGGCAGCGTGACGATTACGGTGCAGACGCAAATGGATGGCGATACGCTCAACATCCGTTGCGAGATCCGTGACACCGGTATCGGAATCGAACCAGACGCTATGGCGATTTTGTTTGAAGAGTTCACTATGGTCGATCAAAGCTACTCACGTACTCGTGAAGGGTCAGGACTGGGTTTAGCCATTTGTAAACGGCTCGCTCAGTTGATGGACGGAGAAATCCGCGTCGAGAGTGAAGTGGGCCGAGGTTCAAGCTTTCTATTCAGTGTAGATATGCCGTTGGCCGATGCCGATATGAGTGCGACTGAGGATATTGACACTCAGCCGGATATTGAAACATTACTTAAGGATGTGCGTATTCTCGTGGCCGAAGATAACACCGCGAACCAAATGGTGATTCGCGCGATGTTTGAACGTCTCGGCTGCGAGATCGATCTCGCCAAGGACGGTTACGAAGCAGTGAAAATGGCCTCTCGCGAGCACTATGACCTGATTTTTATGGACATATCCATGCCCGGAAAAGATGGCATGCAGGCGTGCAAAGAAATTCGCCAACTTGCCGATACCCAGCAAGCTGGCGTGCCAATTATCGCCCTCACCGCACATGCGCTGTATGGCGATAGAGAGAAATTTCTTCGTGCAGGGATGAATGGTTATCTCTCTAAACCACTGCGTAGCCGTCATTTAATTGATGAGATAACGGCGCACCTAAAGAAACACAAAACCGCACAAGGAGATATGGTGGAAAACAATTCCATTCAAGTTCAGCCAGTTAAAGCCCCTGCACCTGTCACGCTGATCTCTGATAGCAAAGCTCAGGCACCACTGGTGGATGAGCTCATCATTCAACAGATGATTCGTGATACCAGCGCAGAGGTTATGCCAATGCTTATTGAGCACTACATCGAAGAGTCGGAAATACGAATCGGTAAGATTACCCAAGCCATTGAGGCTGAAGATTTTGCGCAGCTCGAGTTTGAACTGCATACCTTAGGCAGCTCATCTCTGGCACTAGGCAATCGCAACCTCTCGAACGTCGCCAGAGAAGCCGAGCGATTTTGCTTCGCGCACGCCTTCAAGGACGCGCTTAAGCTCGCCAAAACGCTTCCCGAACTTGCACAGCGTTCTTTGCAGGCACTCCATCAGCGCAAACTACAGGGTTTTGAAGAGCCGGACGCGATCGACCATGAGTAGGTACGTCAATCTCAGCACCGCTCAAAACGATAAAAAGAGAAAATAGTAATAAAAAATAGGTGCTTAACAGAGCAAAGCTGAACTCATGTGCTAAACCTATATAAGAAACCAGAAGAATAGGAACGGCAAGGAGATGCCATGCGAGCAAAAGTGTTGTTAGTTGAAGATTCCACCTCTCTTGCCATCTTGTACAAGCAGTATGTCAAAGATGAGCCTTACGACATTTTCCACGTCGAAACGGGTAGAGAAGCGATGCGTTTCATTGAAAGAAACGTGCCTCAACTGGTCATTCTTGACCTCAAACTGCCCGATATGTCGGGTGAAGAAGTACTCGATTGGATTAATCAAAACGACATTCCAACTAACGTCATCATAGCGACAGCACATGGCTCTGTTGATATCGCCGTCAGCCTGATGAACAAAGGCGCCGAAGATTTTCTCGAAAAACCGATAAAAGCCGATCGTTTAAAAACCTCCATTGCCGTTCATCTCAAACGAGCCAAACTAGAACATCTCGTTGAAGATATGCAGCAGAAATTTGATCGCCCCGGCTATCATGGTTTCCTTGGCTCTTGCTTGCCGATGCAAGCGGTATACAAAATCATTGACTCGGTTGCGCCGACAACCGCCAGTGTGTTCATTTGTGGCGAAAGTGGTACTGGTAAAGAAGTGTGTGCAGAAGCCATTCACAAACAGAGCTTGCGCAAAGATCAGCCCTTTATCGCCATCAATTGTGGCGCTATTCCACGTGATCTAATGGAAAGCGAGATTTTTGGCCACCTCAAAGGGGCATTTACCGGAGCAACGACCGATAGAAAAGGTGCTGCAATGCTGGCTAACGGTGGCACACTCTTTTTGGATGAGTTGTGCGAAATGGAGTTGGAAATGCAGAAAAAACTCCTTCGTTTCTTGCAAACCGGTACCTTTACCCCCCTTGGCGGAAGCAAAGAATTGAAGGTCGACGTTCGGATCATCTGTGCGACAAACCGGGATCCGTTAGTGGAAGTAGAAGAAGGCCGTTTTCGTGAAGATCTCTACTATCGTGTACATGTTGTGCCAATTGAAATGCCCCCTCTACGTGAACGAGGTAACGACATTGTGGAGCTGGCCAGCCATTTTCTAAAAAGTTATGCCAAGGAAGACAACAAAAAATTCAGTTCGATCAGCAGAGAGGCACAATCGATTTTAAAAAAATACCACTGGCCCGGTAACGTGAGGCAGTTGCAAAACATCATCCGCAACATTGTGGTGCTGAATAATGAAACTCAACTCACTCCAGAGCTACTTCCTGCGCAATTGACGGCTAAACAGAGCAACAAAGTGGAACAAAGTCGAGCACAAGTTGCCACTTCCAACCCCTCCGTTTCGATTCCGCTTGCCACCAATGCCACAATGCATGATCACTCTCCAACCCACCCCGTCAACGTAACGGGATCGAATGATGGCCATGGTCAATCACTTAACAGAAATGCCTTTCACAACAGTGATGGCTCAATTCGCCCCATGTGGCAAATTGAGCGCGAAGCGATCCAAAACGCCATTGCCTTTTGTGATGGGAATGTGATTAGCGCTGCTGTGATGTTAGAGCTGAGTCCTTCTACGGTTTATCGTAAAAAACAGGCGTGGGAGACAGAGGAAAATGTCTGAGTGCCCTATTGTTCAACCCCGTCCATCTCCTTCGACAAAGGCGAATAAAGTGGAGAAAGCTCGCCAACGGAAAGAGGTTTGGCTGTTGCTCGATTCATTGGTTTACGGTGGAATTGAAAGTCACGTGGAGCAGTTGGCTCGTGCGTTAAAAGCACAACATATCGCGGTGCGTGTACTGCTTACCAACAAGTACAAACGACGCCCCGACATTATGAAGAACTTGCGTCATGCTGGTGTTCAAATCAATTACGTCTCTCAACTGTCTGGCAACCATCCAATGCCCGTCATGCAATTGGCTGTAGCGTTAAAGCGTTACAAACCACTCGTTCTACACACCCACGGTTACAAAGCAAATATCTACGCACGGTTAGCTCGAATGATGAGTTTCCCCAATTTGCGCTTGGTGAGTACCTACCACGCTGGAGAGAAAAAGTCGGGTAAACTGTGGCTCTATGATCTGTTGGACCGCTACTCCAGTTTTATTAGTGATCATCGTTTTGCCGTTAGCCAAGAAATACTGTCTACCCTCCCTTTTGCTGGAGAGCAAACCAACAATTTCGTTTCGGTCAGTGAAGCGCTACCAAAAATACAAGAGAAGATTGGTTTCGTTGGCCGGCTCAGTTATGAAAAAGCGCCGGATCGTTTTGTTGAGCTGGCGGAGCATTTTCCTTCACAACACTTCCATTTGTTTGGCGATGGGCCGGAACGGGAAGCACTCGAAACACTCGCCAACGACAATGTGCACTTTCATGGTTTTACTTCTGACATGAGGTCTGTTTGGCCAACGCTGTCAGTGTTGGTGATTTCCTCTCGATTTGAAGGCCTCCCCATGGCCGCGCTGGAGGCAATGGCGAATGGTGTCGCGGTCATTGCAATGCAAGTGGGCGATTTAGGTCGTTTAATTGACGATGGAAGCAATGGCTTTCTCGCCAATAACGAGCAGCAGCTCGCTGAAGCACTGAATCGTTGGCTCGGCATGAACAACCACCAGCGCCAAGCGCTGCTTGCTACAGCTCGAGAGACCATAGCCCTCAACTACTCTCCTCAGGCTGTATTACCGCAACTGCTATCGGCTTATCATATCGATAGAAAAATTCTCAATTTGGGAATCAATTTGACGCCTCACCATTAACAAAAGCAAGAGTGCTTTAATTTCAATTGGTTAGAAACATATTCACTCTGGCATTTCCATTGCAATCCTTACCATTCAAACACTCGTGGGTAGGGATTGCAGATGACAACAACGACACCGATTCTCTTTGTACACTATGGCGATAATTGGATTCGTGGTAGTGAAACCACGCTGTTTCAACTCATCGAAACCCTTGATAAGCGTCGCTACCGACCAATTGTATGGTCCAATTGTGAACCATTGAATGCGAAATTGACTGAGCAAGGGGTCACGACCTACTGTGATGTTTTTTCGGTGTTCGCTGTGCTTGGGCAGCACAAGTGGCGCATTGTGCCATTTTTATCCCTTGTCTCTCGCGCCGTACAACTCATCAAGCAGCATCAAATAAAACTGATCCACGTGAATAGTGGCGCCCCGTGCCAATGGATGAGCTTAGCCTCTCGATTGACAAAAGTGCCACTGTTGTTACAGTTGCACGGTGACTACCCATTGCGCGAGCGCTTCTTAATGGGGTTTCATCTTGCCGACAAAATTGTTTGCGTCAGCGAGGCCATCAGCCGTGAGTTAAAAAAAGACCGGTTGCAATCCAACCAGCTCAGTGTTGTCCACAACGGTGTTGCGTTGTCACATGTTCAACTGACGGTATCACTCAAGCAGGCCCTTAATATTCCCAACGATCACTTTACCTTTGTCACCGTTGGTTCACTGATTCAACGCAAAGGCATCGATCGGCTGCTAAAAGCACTCTATTTTCTACGCAACAGTCAAACGCCGGCGCATTTGGTGATCATTGGTGATGGCCCCATGCGCATGCCGCTAGCAACGCTATGCCGAAAGCTCAATCTTGAGCATCGCGTGCATTTTCTGGGAGAACGCAGCGATGCGACCTCGTGGCTAGCCTCTAATGGTGATGCGTTTGTCAGTGGCGCATATCAAGAAGCGTTTGGCCTAGTGATAGCGGAAGCAATGATGGCGGGTTTGCCCGTTATCGCGCCCAATCTCGGCGGTATTCCAGAATTCGTTAACCACGGCAACAACGGCCTTCTCTACAAATCCAATGCATTTTTCTCCCTCCTTAAAGCAATGGAAAGCATGATGAATTGCGAATCCCTAGCGCGCCAACTCGCCAGACAGGGAGAGCAAGACGCACAGCGCTACTTGACGATCCAATCCAATACTCAAGCTCTGCAGGCCGAATACGACAGTTTGCTACTAAAGCGCCATCCTAGCCCTTCATGGAGCTTCGCGCTTAAGCCACTGCTGCAACTTGTCCGCCGCACGGAGGTCTGGTTATGAAACGTAATATTCTTATCTTCGATCCCATTGGTTACATGGGCGGGTCAAAAATCGCGACATTGGAGATGCTTCAAGTTGGGCAAAACCAGCCGATGCATTTCTATATCATCAGTGCGAATCCAGACAATTGGCGCGAACAAGGAAACAACTGCACCATTTTCAATCTTCCCACCATGGCTTTTCTTATCTCTGAGCAAGGTTGGAAATATTGGGCCATGCAAGGTTTCTACTTACTCATGTTGATGATCATTGCCCTACGCTTGCCAAAGATCCATCAGTTGATGGGCATTTCTGGCCCAGGGGTTGATATGCCCTTATATCTGTACAAATCACTGTTCGATACACCTATCGTTCAGGTGATTCACGGCAACGTCGCCCGCTCTCGTTCGATCGGCTACTGTCTGTCCATTGCAGAGAAGGTGTTTTACTTACCCTGTACCAAAAAAAGCCTGTTCGGTGCTTTGTGTCGTTACTACGAAAAACAGCCAAACATCCGTTCAAATAGCGAGATGGCGCAAGCACTGTTCGAGCGACACAACTTCATTGCTTTTACCAACGGACTCAGCCAAGAAAAATGGCCCACACCTTGTAATCCCAATGGTAGCAAACTGTTTTGGGCAGCTTCGCTTTTGAAATGGAAGGGTTTGGATCTTTTTGTTGAAGCGCTGAAAATTCAGCCGCAAGATTTACATGCCCACATCTGTTACATTCAGCCACAACAAACGCAACTTCCAGTCAGTGAGCCGGACCGTTCGCTGCCTTATTCTCATTGGTATCAACAGCCGAGTAATCTTGATGAGATTCGTGCGCGCTGCTCAATTTTTGTTTCTACCAGTCACAATGAGCCTTTCGGCTTGTCCATCCTGGAAGCTTTAGCCGCGGGCATGGCGGTGATCATCCCTGACGACGGCGCGTTTTGGGCTGAAAAATTGGTCGACGGTGAACATTGCCTTAAGTACCAACCCAACAGCGCACGCGATTTACGACTCAAAATAGAACGTTTACTCGCTTCCCCGGCAACTCGGAAGCGTTTATCTCAAAACGCAAAAAATCTCGCACGCCTTTATCGTTCGGAACTGTGTTACAAAGCCATCGTTGAATCGCTAAGCCAAACCAACCCAATAAAAGCATCAGCCTCAAAAGAAATACACCGCGTCAAAACGAGTGAAAAAGGTGCCTTATGAACATCAAATGGCCGAGCGCTCTACGAGCAAAATCTGTCCAAAATATCTCTTTGTTTGGTGTTGCTTTGTTACTGCAAAAAGGTGCGGCCTTGATCATGTTACCTATCATGGCGCATCATCTCACTGCAGAGCAAATGGGCTCTTTAGAACTGCTCGCCTCTATCGGTACTTTCAGTGCTCTCCTGATCTCCTTCTCGTTGCACGAAGTGCTTTATCGCTTTGCCGCGCAATACACCACAAGTGATGGCAAAAAGCAGATCGTCAATCAGATCTACAGTTTTGCTCTATTGATTGCCAGCATGTCGCTAATGCTTTGCATCTTAGCCGTGATGTACTTGCCCCTACCGTTACGAGCATTGGATGGAGCGGTAACAAGGGTTTCCCTGTTGCTGCTTTTTATTTGTGTTTGCCTAGAGTGCCTGATTGCCATTGGCACTGCTTGGCTAAGGATGCAAGAAGACAAAGCAAAAACCTTGGTAAAAGTGAGCGTCAGTGCTTTAGTGCTACAACTCAGTGCGGTGATGATCGTGTTGCGCTTTTTCCCGGCAGTTGAGGCGATTATTGCTTGCAGTCTAATTAGTGCGCTTTACCAGTGCCTGGCCCTTCACGTCATACATCGCTATCAGTGGATGACACTTTCGTGGCTTCAGCTCAAAAGCTGGCTTCACTATGCCGCTCCGCTGATGTTCTCGGGTGTATTAGCGTTTAGCTTAAATGGCGCAGAACGTTGGTTTATTGGTGGCTACACATCGCTCACACAATTGGGGATCTACGCTATTGCCGCCAAGTTCGCTTTAGCGATGTGTATTCTGGTGCAACCTTTTGGTATGTGGTGGATGCCGAAACGCTTTGAATATTTGCAGAGCCAGCGATACCGCGAGGCCGCACAAATTTCTCAAATTGGCCTTGTTTACATCGCTTTCCTTGGCGTTATCGTCTTTGCATTGGGCAAAGTGTTTGTTCTTCATGCTTTGCCAGAAAGCTTTTCCCCTGCAATCCATTTCCTCGCTCTGCTCATCCCAGCTGCCATGTTTAAAGAGTGCTACGAACTGCTCAATCTCGGGGTTTTATTTCGCCAACAAACCGCATTGCTGTTCAAGATCAACCTATTGAGCGCTGTTATCGCTCTTTCGCTGTTTGCCCTCTTGTCACCCATTGGCGTGATGGGGATTTGTTTGGCCCTAGCCCTTACCCAAGCCGCGAGACTTTCGTTCGTCAGCTATTTTAGCCAGCAAGCGTTGCCATTAGTGTGGCAACACCGACGACTCGTTGCTGTCTATGCTACGGCTTTATTGGGGATCGCTGGGCAATATCTCCTTACCAGACAGGATGCTAACGCGAACGAGTTCGCCTCTCTATTTCTTACCTTAATCACGCTGATGGTCATGACTTGGTTAGCATACCCGATGTTGAATTGGAGCTCGTCATCGCGCAAAACTGAAATACAAGGAGAAATCGCGTGAACACCACAGCGAAATACCCTCACCTCGTTTTTATCGCCAGCGCATGCATGGTGTTGAGCGTGGTTTGGTATTTTCAGCCCAATCCGCTGGTCATATTGGTTCTGTGTTTTCTCCCCATCGCGATTCTTTATGTCCTCAACCAAACGTTTTGGTTGGTGCTTCTGTTTGTGGTGTTCTCTTTTTTCCGTATTCATGAAGCGATACCGCAACTCTATTCACTTAAAATTCCATTGTTACTCTCCTTTGGTGCATTGGCCGCTTTGAGTTGGCATTTGGTGATCACCAAGCAAATTCAACCTTACTGGCACCCGGCAATGAAATGGCTGACGCTGTTTTGGGCGATCGTTTTTATCGGCCTATTCTTTGCCGGAAACCGAGGCGTTGCCTTTGACGCGTTTAAAGGGGTTTACTGGAAAATCATGGTGATGACCTTGGCCATCGCCTGGCTTGTCACCACGGCAAGACATCTCAATGCCATTTCCATGGTGATCACATTGGCTGGTTTACTCATTGGCACCGTGGCACTGAGCAATGCAGCTCAAGGTATCGGACTTGTTGAAGGTTCTCGCGTCACCATTGGACGAGAGTTAGGCTCTATGCTGGGTGATCCAAACGATCTTGCGTTGGTACTGATGTTCCCATTCGCATTTAGTGTCAGTATCAGCTTCCACCGTCAAAGTCGTTTTGTTGCACGCACTGTTGCCATCGTCACTTGCTTGGTGCTGTTTCTCGCCTTATTAGAGACGCAAAGCCGCGGTGGCTTATTAGGTTCCATGGCTGTGCTTGGCTATTTTGCCAACAAGACAATTCGCAACAAGGCGCTACTTATGCTGCTTGGCCTAGTAGGCAGTCTGCTTCTGTATGCGGTCGCTGGGATTTCTGATCGCGCATCTGGCGGTGCTGGTGAAGAAGGTATCGATGCCTCTGCGATGGGGCGGCTTTACGCGTGGGAAGCGGCGTTTAAAATGGCGCTGGACCACCCTCTACTGGGGGTTGGCTTACAAAACTATTACTACAACTATTTCTTCTATAGCCCTCACTGGGATGGCCTCAATCATGCGGTTCATAGCACTTGGTTCGGCGTGCTGGCGGAAACTGGCTTTCTTGGTTTGACGGTGTTTGTCACGCTTATCGTCTGTTTAATCAAAACGTCGTTGCGCTCTATTGCTGCAATTCGCCCTGACATGCCTGTCGCCATCGACATCGCTGCCAACGCGGTGTTTGCGGGTCTACTGGGTACGATTGTCTCGGGAACCTTTTTGACACAAGGTTTTACCTGGCCTATTTACATCCTCACGGCGCTGACTATCGCCATCAGCCATATCATTAAATCTGATTCTCAAAATGAGAAAACCACTTCTTAATTTCGTAATAATTTCTCTAATGCAATGATTTTTGTGACTTTTTAACGTGGCACGCATGTTGATTACTTATCGATAGGGCGACCCGTGAGCCATAAAGTTCAGACAATCTCTCTTGGATATTAGAATTTGGAGGCGTTATGTTGGTAAAGAATCGAACGGAGCTAAAAAGCAATCGGTACCTTGCTCGAAACGATTTAAAGTCTTGGCTAAAACATCACCGCCATCCCGCTTTAAGAGGGCTTTTCCAGTTTTTGAAACGTGCACGAAGCGCCAACCTTCCGACTCCTTACTGGTTCAATTTACTCCTTTACCGCTTCGTTGTCGGTTTGCGTAACTTAGGCGAATTTTTGCTGCGAACCTTTGTTACTACGCCAGCCTTCAAAGGTCGGGTGAAACATTGTGGCAACCAACTCTATCTATACGGCGGTTTGCCCCTAGTCACCGATAATGTCGCGATTTGCATTGGAGACGCTTGCAATATTTCCGGTCAATCCACCATCACCGGCTGTAGCTCAGTGCGAAATCCAACCTTAAACATTGGGAGTCGCGTTTCCATCGGTTGGCAAACGACCATCGCCGTTGGTGACCTCGTTTCGATTGAAGATGACGTCGCGATTGCTGGTCGATGCATGTTCTTTGGTTACTCTGGGCACCCACTCGACCCGAAGAGACGAGCGGCAGGCGAAGGGGACGACCCCGCACAAATTCGCCCGATCACGTTAAAAAGAGGCTGCTGGATCGGCAGCAACGTCACCATCATGGCTGGCGTCACCATAGGTGAAGGCAGTGTGATTGCCGCAGGCAGTGTGGTCACCCAAACCATACCCGAAGGGGTGATTGCAGGGGGGAATCCCGCTCGCGTGATTCGTTCAATCTCGGCCAATGCTCAATCTCGTTTCTCAACGCTAAAAACAGCTGAAGAGCAAGAGATTCATAACAAGAAAGGAGAACGCGATGAGTGACCTGATCGTATTTGCAGAGGACTTTGGCGGGCTGCCTTCATCAACTCAACATCTTATTCGCCGTATGGCTAAGCGACATCGTATTTTATGGGTCAACTCCATTGGCTTGCGTCAACCAAGATGGACGCTTAAAGATGCGAAACGCCTGCTCAGCAAACTACTGTGTCTGACTAGTAAACGTCACGTTGTCACTCAATTTGAATTGCCAGATAGCGACAAAACATCAGCTAACATCTACATCACCACACTGCTGACTATTCCTGCGCCTTCAAGCCGTTTCGCTCGCTGGTTGGCTAAACAAATGCTCTCTCTGCAGCTCAAAAGAAAAATTGGGGAGCTAGGTATGCATGACCCCGTGTTGTGGAGCTCACTGCCAACCACAGCGGATCTGCTCGACAGCTTCCCGCTTTGGCGTTCGGTTTATTACTGTGGCGACGATTTCTCTTCCCTAGCCGGTGTTGATCATCAAACGGTTACAGCCCATGAAACCAAGCTGGTTCAACAAGCTGACTGTGTTTTGGTCGCAAGCGAGCGGTTAATGGATAAGTTTCCTGCCGAAAAAACACATTTTGTACCCCACGGGGTTGATCTTGAACTCTTCTCCCAACCCTGTTCAAGAGCGCCCGATCTACCGAATGATTACCAGTACGTTTGTGGCTTCTACGGGTCACTTTCTCATTGGCTCGATTACCAGATGATTGAAACCGTAGCGCGACAGTTGACGCAATGGGCGTTCGTCTTTATTGGGCCGTGTGAGTTTGACCGTAATCCACTACCCAAACTTAGCAATGTGTTCTATCTGGGTAAAAGGCCACATGCTCAGTTGCCTAGTTATTCACAGCACTGGTCGGTGAGCTGGTTGCCGTTTGTCAACAATCAACAAATTGAATTTTGTAATCCGCTCAAGTTGCTTGAATACCTAGCGACGGGTCGTCCCGTGTTAACCAAACGTTTTCCGGCTTTGGAACAATTTCATTCAAACGTTTTGATTGCAGAAAACTCGCAACAGATGATTGATCAACTGCAAAATTTTTCCACGATTAGCAGATTGGAGGCGCCTGATCTTTCGCAGCAAAGTTGGGATGCTCGTGCCGATTACGTTGAACAATTGGTGGAACGATTATGATGGGTTTGAAACTGAGGCTTTACTCGATTCTTGTCGCAGCGTGGCGTAGACGTTATGTCATCGTTGTTCCGATTTTGGTTCTGCCGGTTGTCGGCGCTTTGATTGGCATGAGCGCAACGCCTGTCTATCGCTCTCACACCAGTATGCTGATCCAAGAAACGGCGAAAATGAATCCCTTCCTCGAAGACATTGCCGTTTCCACCATGCTCAAAGATCGCTTAAGCGCCCTTAGTACCCTGCTAAAAAGTCGTCATGTGCTCTACTCGGTCGGTAAACAGGAAGGCTTGATCACCGATGAAATGAGCGTGGCTGAGCAAGATCGCGTCATCCATCAACTGGCTGGCAAACTCAACGTCCAGCAACTTGGCAAAGATTTCATTCAAATCGAACTTGTTGCAAGCTCACCAAAAGGAATGGCATCCTTGTTGTCAGCAGTGAGCGATCAGTTTATTGAACAACTGCTCGCACCAGAGCGCTCATCGATCCGTGACTCCAGTGAGTTCTTAACTGTGCATATCGAGAAACGACGCCAAGAACTGTTTGTCGCTGAGCAAGCACTGGCCGATTTTCAAAATGAATTTTCAGCCGACACGCCCGCGATGCAAGCTCAAAATCTCACTCGTCTTGCATCACTCAAACAAAGCTTAGCGGAAAAAGAGGCTGAATTAGCTGGGGTGGAAAAAACGCTTGGTTCGCTTGATCAACAGCTTTCCAAAACCAACCCTGTGATCGGCAAAATAGAAGAACAAATCATCTCCATACGCAGCGAACTGGCACTTTTGAGTGCTAAGTACACTGAGCAGCACAGCGCTGTACAAGCCAAAGTACGTGAACTCTCTCGTTTAGAACAAGAACGACACAGTTTGCTAAGCAATCGCACAACCACATTAAACACTGATCAACTTTGGGATATCGCTAGCAGTAGCACATTAGGTGACAGCAGTGACAACCAGCCGCTACTCGTTACCCAACTGCAACAGTTGCAAGTCATTCGCGGCCGCTATGAGGCATTGAATGAAGAAACCGTGAGCTTAAAAACCATGATTGATGCGTTAGAACAAAAAGCCAATCAATTTGGCAACACGGCGAAAGACATCAATCGCTTAGAGCGTGAAGTCAAAGTAAAACGTCAACTCTACGAAGAGCTCGTTCAACGCTACGAAATGGCGCAACTGACGGGTTCACTCGGCATCTTTGAACAAAACAAACGCGTAAAAGTGATTGACGTGCCGTTCACTCCCTCAGCCCCCTCCAACTTGCCTGTGATCCTTTTCATTTTGGTTGGGATTGTTGCTGGCGTTGCATTGGGGGCCGGATTAGCGATGTTCTTTGAAATATTTGACTCGACCATTCGCAGTCAACAACAGTTAAGGACGTTACTCAACACCCCTGTACTGACCGTGATTCCTAGGATCAAAGAGCCCTAAGAGGTGTGCCTCTCATGTTAAGTGAGGTTGAACAACTTTTTACCTCGCTCAGGCAACGCTCCAACTGTTGAAAACCGAAAAGCCCATTTTTCCGTATAAAAAATGGGCTTTCTTTTTGTGGTTCACGCTTGGGATTCAATCCGATTCTCATATTGAGAATCGGACCTGACCAGAACAAAAGCACTCTCAAGACATTGATTTAAAGTAATTATTTATTTGGCACGGCTTCTGCTTTATCTCATTCAAAGAGGTCCATTCGTCCATGATGTATGGGTATGTGGTAGCCAAATGGTGGATTTTAGACCATCACAGTAGCGAGATAAGAAAATGAGTACAGAGAAGAAGAGAAAAACGCTGTTCCATGTTGTACAACACCTTGCTCCTGGTGGGTTAGAAACATTAGTGCTGGATATGGTGAAGGTTTGCTCCGCTGAACACGAGGTGTACATCGTGAGTTTGGAAGGAAATAAACAGGAGGCCGTGATGCGCTGGCCCAAGCTGAGAAAATACGCCAGACAATGTGTTTTCCTCGATAAAAAGGAAGATGGCACGGATTGGCACGCTCTCGTCCACTTGGTACGCCTGTTTAAACAGTTCAAACCGGATGTCGTCCACACACATCATATTGGTCCCTTACTTTACGCGGGCTTGGCTGCACGTTTTGCGGGGGTTCGATGTCGCATTCACACTGAGCACGACGGCTGGCACCTCTCTCAACAGAAAAATGCATGGCTTCAAGCAGCGGCATTGAACGTGATCAATCCCATTTTGGTTGCCGATGCAACCGAAGTGAAAATGAGCATCCAGCGACATCTTCATAGAGAAAACATCGTGACCATTAAAAATGGTATCGACTGCGACTACTTTGTTCCAGGTAACATGCACACCGCTCGTGAGCAACTCGGTCTACCCCTCGACAGGCGCATCGTAGGCTGCGCTGGACGATTAGAGTACGTTAAGGGGCAAGAGTGGTTGATTCGTGCAATGCCTCACCTTCCCGAAGATGTTCATTTGGTCATCGCGGGTAATGGCTCTCATCGACAGAGTTTAGAGTCTTTAGTGTTTACGCTTAAACTGACCAAGCGCGTCACCTTCTTGGGTTTGTGCAACCACATGCCTCAATTTTACCAATCACTGGATCTATTTTGTCTCCCTTCTCTCAATGAAGGTTTTCCACTCTCAACTTTAGAAGCGCAAGCATGCAACATTCCGGTTCTTGCAACCAGCGTAGGAGGAACACATGAAACTTTGTGTCCTCACTTGAGCCGGCTCTGCCCACCTAGAGATGAACACGCATTGGCTTTAGAACTCCGTGAACTTCTGCAACTGGACAAGAGCTTGTATCCCAACTCACTGCGTGACTACGTGGTACGTCATCACAATATTCGTCATGTGGTTGAACAATATCATCAACTGACATTGGGGGTTTTATTATGAACGTTGCGTTGGTTGGTTCGATGAACACGATGGAGTTAACTTTGCTACTCACCTTTGTCATCTCCTCGGTGCTGATTGTTTATCACCATGCCGGTTACCCGCTCTTGCTCAAATGGCTGGCAAAACGCCAACAACAGCAATCGACGGGGTTTAGCGCTCACATTGAATCCAAAAGCCAGCGACACTATCGAGATCAGCTGGGTGATGCTGATTTGCCCACTATTACCGTTTTAGTGCCCGCTTACAATGAAGCCGCATGGATAGCTGAAAAAATACGCAATCTTGCCGCGTTAGATTACCCTACAGATAAACTGAAAGTGGTGATCGCGTGCGACGGATGCTGTGATAATACCGTAGAGATTGCGCAAGATACGATCCAAGAAGCCATCTGTTCTGAAGTTCTGTTTGAGATTCACGACCACCCGATTAACCGAGGAAAGGTTGCGGTCATTAATCATGAAATGGCGTCAATTTGTAGCGACATTACGGCGATCAGTGATGTTTCGGCTTTGATATCAGTGGATTCCCTCTTGCTCGCGGCAGCACATTTTGATGACCCTAAAACCGGTGTGGTAAATGCTTGCTACCGCATGTTGTGTAACGGTGGATCATCGGAAGAAGCGTATTGGCGTTACCAAACTCAAATCAAAGCCACTGAAGCATCAATCGGCTCCAGCATCGGCTCGCATGGTGCTTTCTACCTGTTCAGAACCGCACTGTTTACGCCACTTGCACTCAATACCATTAATGATGACTTTGTCCTACCAATGTTAATTGTTAAGAAAGGACACAAGGCAGACTATGAAACAAGGATGGTTGCGATTGAGCTCGAAGCAAGTTCCACTCAACAAGACTTTGCTCGCCGTCTGCGCATTTCTGCGGGAAACATGCAGCAGTTGATTCAACTTGCCTCACTATTGAACCCTAAATTTGGTGGGACGGCTTTCACCTTGTTTTCAGGGAAAGGGCTGCGACTGCTGACACCGTATCTAATGCTTTTGTGCCTGTTAAGCTCACTGCTGCTTAGCCACTACTTTTTCTTTGCGCTGATGCTTACTGCTCAATGGGCACTCTATGGTACTGCGCTTATTGGTTACTATTGGCCAAAAAGCAAGCAACTTAAACCGGTAAACCTGATTCACTATCTTGTCGTTGGCCATTTTGCCAACCTCACCGGTGGTCTTCGTTATTTGCTTGGCAAGGAAAATGGCCAGTGGTCACGCATCAATCAAAATGGAGAACAGTTATGAAACACTATGGCTTGTTTGAATCAAATATCTTCCGAGCAAAACGTCTGTTTGACATCCTCTTCGCGTTATTGGCACTGCTCATCACGCTTCCGCTCTTCCCGCTGATCGCGATGGCTATTAAAATCACCTCGAAAGGCAACATCATCTATAAACAGTTGCGTGTCGGACGCTCGACCCCCGAGAAAATGGAACTGTTCGAGATCATGAAGTTTCGCACCATGTACTGCGATGCAGAGTCACGCTCTGGCGCAGTGTGGGCAACAGAAAACGACCCAAGAATTACCCCAGTGGGGCGATTTTTACGCAAAACGCGCCTAGATGAATTGCCCCAGCTGTTTAATGTTTTAAAAGGTGAAATGTCTCTGATTGGCCCAAGACCTGAGAGACCCGATTTTTATCAGCGCCTTGAACAAGAGATCCCCTATTTTGCCGATCGCACCTATGGGGTCTTACCCGGAATAACAGGGCTTGCCCAAATCAATCAAGGCTACGACACCAGCATCGAAGATGTTCGCCGAAAAGTGGGGTTTGATCATAGCTATGCGTTGAGCCTCAATTCCTTCTCTAACTGGCTGCAAACAGACATAGCCATTATCGTCAAAACCATCATTGTGATGGTGGATGGACGAGGTCGTTGAGCTAGTTTTGCCAGCGCTGACGCATCTTTTCTATCGTCTGTGCTGGCACATCATGAATCGAGCCATATTCACCCGTACAGACAAGAATCGCCACGCTGAATCCATGACGCTCTGCAAAACGCAAGTAGGGCTTCATTTCCCAGTGCTGAACAAAGGTATTGCTCACAATCACCGCTCTGCCCTGTTTGAGGTATTGGCACACTTTGTTTAAACACCAACGATGGGCTTGCTCTAAGCGCGTTGGGTCAAATTGATAGCGGCCTAGCTGATCGACAAAATACATGTCTGTCTCGAGATGAACGGCGTGCGTTTGCTTCGCGAGTTGTTGCGCCAGCGTACTTTTACCAGAACCAGGTAATCCGCGAATGAGTGTCAATTTGGCTTGTTGAGACATAGCGACTAGAGATACAGAGAGTAGAAATAAAGCATAAGGCGGACATATTATCAGTTTTTGTCGCGGTATTCTCGTTAACAAGCAGAGAGCGTACCGCTGTGAAGTTCATTTGGGGTGATGGAGATAAACGCGCGCCTTCAGTGCGGCTAAACGCGCTTGGCTGCGCGCCAATATTTCCTGCTGTTGTGCTGCGTTCGATTGCGTCCAGCCTAAGATCTCGTTTAGGTGTCGACCGCAACCTAAACAGACATCTTCCTCATTCAAACAACAGTGCCGAATGCATGGATTATCGAATCGTCGCTCTTCCATATGCGCTCCACCTCAATTGCAAAACCTCACTAAAGTATCGTTCAATTTTGGCACCACGTCTTTTTCATCCACCAGTTCGAACTAAGCCATTGCTCAAATACTGTCTCAATGCTCAATAAAAGTGTGATCAATGGCTGCACTTTAAAAGATAGCGTCTCCTCATGCCTTGTATTTCAGTATGTGGCCCCAATAACATGTGCAAGCGAGATAAAACAAATGCATTGTCTACTTGAGTAAAAGTAGCTTATCCAACGATTTTTGATTCACCGCAATGCGGTGCTTCGCTAGCCAGATTTAGTATTACGCTTCATTTTAGAAGCCATTTTCAAAGGTAAATTTTATGTCTGATGCACCTACTACCGTTGAATACGCAGTAGAAACTGTTCAACCTGTCGTTGAATCTACAGGTTCAGTTTGGGGTTATGTGATTGGCGGTATCGCGGTTGTCGCGCTGATCGGCTATTTCGGCTTCAAAAAGCTCAACAAGCCTGCTTTCATCATCAAGCAAATGCGTCGACGCAACCAAAAAGAGATGAAAAAACAAGGTATCGAAAGCGCAGAAGCCATGGTCGACCTTGATCTTCTTTTAGATGCCGTTGAGGAATACGCAACAGAGAAACAAATGAGTGGTACTCAGATGGTGCAACTGCTTGCGCCTATGAATGACAAGTCAAAGATCAAATCTGCGACGGATTTGTACAACTCAATGGCGTACATTGCTAAGAGCATTGATAACGTCTCACTTGCAAAATCCCTACAAGGCAAAGGCAAACAAGCGCGCTCAAGCTCTGCGCTTATGGCAGGCCTACTTAAACGTGCAGGTGTTTAAGCGACGCTTTATTCGTCAATAAACGAATCACAAAGACAAAAAGGCATCTTGTTAGATGCCTTTTCTATTTAAAGAGAACGCAAAACAATTCCACTACTGCATAGAATGTAAGCCGATCATATTGCCTTCCGAATCCTGCACTAGCGAGATAAAGCCGTACTCGCCGATGGCCATTTTCGCTTGAACGACAACGCCACCGTGTTGCGTTGCTCTCTCCTGTTCAACCGCACAGTCTTCACAAGAAAAGTACACCAGCGTACCGCCTGCTCCGGCGCTAATACCGTCCATTTTCACTAATGCTCCACTTGCGCCATAGCTTTCCATATCCGATGGGAAGAACCACATTTCTATATCTGTTCCTGTCGGATCCAGCATTTGTTCAAAAGTGACTTGAAAAACCGATTGATAAAAATGTTTGGCTCTCTCTACATCATCAACATAAATCTCAAACCAACCGATGGGATTCTTATCCATTTTGCCTCCTACACGTTGTTATGTTCGCCATAACACTAGTCGATGAGGACCTAATTGCCAGTTTTCGACGTCTTAATAATGAGCATCCCGCCTATTACATTCATACATTCACTTAAACTAATATAACCATCAACAAAGCGCTGCTTAGAACAATTACGCTCGCTATAAACATTGCAATTGAACATTGTTTTATTAATTGTTAAGGTCGCCTTCTCGATTCACCATCTTCATAGAAAGTACAATGAAAAGAAAAACATTGACCACAGTAGCACTGCTACTGACCCTTAGCGCAGCTGCACACGCAAACTCTTTTGGCAAATACTCTTACATCGGTGTCGGTCTGCAATACAGCGAGCAGAAAAATGACAGTCTAGGATCATTTCTAGGCTCTGAGTTCGATGGTAAAGGCTCAAGAGATCTTTTTGGTGTTAACTTCACTGGTAGCTATTCACCCGTTACCATGGATGCTTATGTCAAATACGAGTTTGAAGGTACCACATCAGGAAATACCGACATCTCCAGCTCGTTTGCTGGCTTAGGCGGTTACAATAATTTCAATACCACTTCGCTTTTCTACACACTTGGTGTCAGTAAATACGACGTAGAGCGTGAATACAGCTCCCGTGAAGGTTCTGCGAGGTTTCGAGAGTTTGGCCCGGCTGCCGATCTTGGCGTCAGCTTTCAGCTCGCCCCATTCTTTGCTCTCACGCCAAGATATCGAATTTCTTATCTTGACCAAGATGTGATGAATGACTACAAACTTACTGGACAGTTTATGTTTGGCTCAACCTTCTCTCTTGAAGTTTCTGCCGGTTACAATACCTACCGAGATTCTGAACAGTTTAATGGGCAAACCGCGGTAAAATTTGCTTTTTAGCGGCAAGATCCAACGCACTCTTCGCACGCGACAGACAAAAAAAGAGCACCTCGATGGGTGCTCTCTCGTTATGAAACCTAGCCGTTATAGCCCGCCTTCCTGCTGAGCTTGCTTTACTAATGCCTGACGTTGAGTTTCCTTATCTGTTACCACTTTATTTTCCTTTTCCTGAGTTTGTTCAACTGCTTGTGGAACAAATACAAAGTACTTATTAATAGTCATCTTAAGAACCTCGGTTGTAATTTAAATCACCTTCCCGGTAAGCATTTAACAACATCGACTCACAAACGAATCGACTCCATGTTGGCGGTTTCAAAAAATAGAGGATGTTTAAATATTAAACATCCTCCATATGCACGCTAATTATAGGATGAGTTCTGGGGCGTAGATAGCTGAAAATGAAAAAAGCTGGCTTCAATTATGTTTATTGGCCGCCAAACATACAGTCCGATGCAGGGTAATACTGGATATTACTATATGCGGGTCCAGCGCTTGACATCATAACCAAATCAATAGGAAGTAGAACCACATCAGTCACTAGTGATATCGGTATATCGGCTAAAACCAATGGATATGGAATAAACCATCCAGCACCAGAAGCTACAAACCCACACGGTTGAAGGAGAATTGATTGTATTGGACCTGAAAAAGGGTGACCAAACTCACCGCCATTACTGCGTGCTACAATTGAAGAGCAACCTGAAAGTAGAATGACCAAAATAAGTATGTTAACTAATTTCATAACAACCGCCTAGTTATGAGTATGATTTAAAAGGGGTAATATCTATACCTTCAATGTCACAAACCGCCTGAATCGTTGGATTTAAGCAAAGTCGCTTCAAGTACGCCGCTAGGTGCTTGAAAGTCAGTGGTGACCTTTCTATTGGTAACGACCAAAGAGCGAGCATAAATAAGAAGTAATCACATGCTGTGAGCGTATCGCCAAGTAAATACTCTTGGTGCGCTAGTTGGTTGTCGATAATTGATAATGCATCAGCAATCCTGTCATCTTGCGCAGACACAACATTGGGGATGCTAGCTTCATCGTTGGTATGTCGGTGTGGATAATAGCGAACCATGAGTTCTGCTTGCAGCGTATTATTAAGAAAAGCTAACCATTGATAAAACAAAGGTCGCTTTGCGTCACCAACAGAGGGCATTAACGTTGAGTCTGGGTGCAATTCACAGATATGAATACAAATCGCAGGGCTTTCAAAAATTGGCTGGTCATTGATAACTAACGTAGGTATGCGACCTGCTGGATTGAGCCTAAGATAATCTGCCGAATTCTGTGAGTTCAATTTTCTATCGACCAACACTAACTCATAACTTGCATTTAGGTGGTGAAGCAAGAAATGAGGAGCTAGGCTCGCATTGTTCGGATAATAGTAGAGTTTAAACAAAATTGACTCCTTATCTAGAAACTAGCGGATGCTCACAACGCCCCCTTAAGGGGCTGGTAACGCATGACCAAAAACGCAAAACAATAACGGTAACCACTGCGTCTAAATGGGACTGTAAACGCCACGCTTTGACAGTCCCTCTTGAGGCGTTTGTTATTGCGCTGCCACATAATCACTTGACAGTACAGTTTCCTTTTTGTGCCATATCAACTTTAAGAACCTCTGCTTTACCCTTGTTTTCATCCACTTGCTCTAACCCTGCTCCACCTACAAAAACGCCTATTTTAATAAATTGATTAATAAAATAGTTTCGTCCTTCCTCTGTATAGATAGTCAAATCATTTTCAGAAAACTCAGATTCAGTACTTATCTTGTGTTCTTTATTGCCCTCAACTTCATGGTAAAAGAAAACACCTGGGGCCGTTTCACCAATACATTCATCATCTACGTAAACATATTTCTTTAGTGCCGCACCAACTAATGTATCTTCACGATAAATATAAATGCCTGCATTACCTGTTGTGGGTGCTTCAAATGCTTTTGCCTGATTAGATATTGAACTATCAGCTGTAGGCACAGACGCACAACCTGATAACCCCAACAAAAGTACAGAGCATAAAATTAGTTTATTTTTCATCAAATTGACCTATACATAATAAAACCAAGCAAACCATACTACGCATGAATATTTAGAGATTAATTGATCTGTCAGGATTGCGACTCATATAGCGCTATAACGCTGCGTTAAGGGGTGAATGCGGCTTAAACCAGCTTTCCGCAGACCACTTCACCACCAAAACTCACCGCATACCAAAAATGCCACGCGGCATGAATCCCTCTTGAACGCCTTGTATGGATAATAACTAACGAATCAGGGTAAGGTGAGACCCAGACTTTAGCTGCAACTAAAGTTCTCTATCTGATAGTTCGATTGAACGCTGGCTCCTCTATTGAGAGACCGATAACAAGAACGAACATCAGATAGAACTCCAAGCATCACACTCGAATAGTCTTCTGGGTCTCGAGCCCGCATTTCGCAAGCAAGAGTTAGCTTATTATGAATACAAATACACTTCAAAACATTAATGTCGGCGTTGATACGGGTAAGACACAACTTGATATCTATATCCGCCCTCTCGATATCTATTTTAACGTCACAAATGACGAAAAAGGCATCAAACAAGCCATTCGCACTATTGCTAAATATCATCCAGAAAGGATTGTTATTGAAGCAACCGGTCGATTGGAAATGCCATTCATCTTAGCGTGTGAAAATGCCAATCTGCCTTATGTCATCGCTAACCCATTACACATCAAAAAGTTTTCTGGTGCTCTTGGCAATAAAGCTAAAAACGA